>JAAVAE010000038.1 GCA_014804245.1 Lachnospiraceae bacterium
AGAGATAAGCGGCATCCATGCAGAGATGAATGACATGCACGCAGAGATAAGCGGCATCCATGCAGAGATGAATGACATGCACGCAGAAATAAGCGGCATTCACGCAGAGATAAGCGGCATTCATACGGAAATGGATGATATGCGTACAGAGTTGGGCGGTAAGATTGAGGCAGTGCGGTTGTCGGTGATGGATGTGCGTGACAAGATGAACACCATGGAATTTGCGCTGCAGACGGAGATATCCAAGACTTATGATCTTGCGCAGGAAAACTCCAGAAAGATAAATCGGTTGCTGTTGTATAATGGAAAAATAGTTCCATTACCGATTTCCTAATTAAAACAGATGAAAGGTTCAGTATGAAAATGAGAGAAGAGTAAATGCTATCAGCTTGAAAAGGTTGATAGCATTTTTAATAGGGTGATTATCGTGGAAAGCACTTGACATATACCCCTATGGGGTATAATATAAAAATGAAAAAATACCCATAGGGGGTATCTGGAAATTGCACGAGGTGAGGAATATGTTTGAGACGGACAATTGTCAGGAAGATAACGCAGATAACTGCTGCCACACGAAACATACGCCAAGAAGTGAAACGCAGCATAAAAACCTTCAAAACCGGTTGAACCGTATGATCGGGCAGTTGAATGGAATTGGCAGGATGCTGGAGGAGAACCGTTATTGTGGGGATATTCTTACACAGGTTGCGGCGGTAGAAAGTGCCCTGCAGGGATTTGGATATATCGTTTTGAAAGAGCATATGGAGACCTGTGTGGTGGAAGAAGTCCTAAAGGGAAATGATCAGATCATGGAAGAGACGATCGAACTGGTCAAAAAATTGAAATAAACAGGGATAAATCCCGAAGGGAATATTAAGACTAAATAAATAGACAAAAAGGAAAAGGGAGCGGAAACCATGAGAAAAGAAAAATATGCGGTGACGGGGATGACCTGTTCTGCCTGTTCTTCCCATGTGGAAAAAAGTGTGCGGAAGCTGCCGGGCATGGAAGAAGTTACAGTTAATCTGCTTACCAACAGCATGCAGGTGACTTATGATGATGCACTCTGCAAAGGGGCACAAATCATAGAGGCAGTAGAAAAGGCAGGTTATGGTGCCAGCCTGAACCAGACAGATGGACAGATTGGAAAGGAAGATAGCAGAGAAGGGACATTGGCTGAAAAAAGTCAGGTATCGCGTGAATCACTAAAAGGGAAGAAAGAAAATAAGGAGATGGAAAGCCGGCTTATTATCTCCATTATTTTTATGATTCTGCTGATGATTGTATCCATGCATCACATGTTCTTCATGTGGCTGCATCTGCCTGTGCCTGAACTGTTCATGAAGCTGTTTCACGGAAATGAGAATGCACTTACTTTTGCATTCACTCAGTTCCTGCTTACATTGCCGATTATTTATGTAAACCGGAAATATTATCAGACCGGGTTCAAGACGCTTTTTCACTTAAGCCCCAATATGGACAGCCTGATTGCCATCGGCTCAGGGGCTGCGCTGGTATATGGCGTTTTTGCAATCTATCGGATTGGTTACGGGATGGGGCATGGTGATGCAGCACTGGTGAGCCGATATGCTTCTGACCTGTATTTTGAATCGGCAGGAATGATTCTGGCACTTATTACGGTGGGAAAATATCTAGAGACCAGGTCTAAAGGAAAGACCAGCGAAGCAATAGAGAAGTTGATGGATTTGTCGCCCAAAACGGCAATCCTTCTTACGGAAGACAGCGAGGAAAAGGAAATCCCTACACAGCAGCTGATGAAAGACGATTTGTTTGTAGTTAAGCCGGGGAGTCTTATTCCGGTGGACGGTATTGTAGTGGAAGGGACTTCCAGCATTAACGAAGCGGCAATTACAGGAGAAAGTATTCCTGTAGAGAAACAGCCCGGCGATACGGTAGTCTCTGCCACAATGAATAAGGCAGGGCGGCTGGTCTGCAGAGCGGTGAAGGTAGGAGAGGATACAACACTGTCACAGATTATCCGGCTGGTGGAGGAAGCCTCAGCTTCCAAAGCGCCGATTGCCAGACTGGCAGATAAGATAGCGGGTATTTTTGTGCCGGCAGTGATGGGAATAGCAGCTCTTACTTTACTTGTCTGGCTGCTTGTGGGAGGCGGTTTTGAAGCTGCCATATCCAGTGCCATTGCGGTATTGGTGATTTCCTGTCCCTGTGCACTGGGACTTGCAACGCCGGTGGCAATCATGGTAGGAACCGGCGTTGGAGCCAAGAATGGTATCTTGATTAAATCCGGCGATGCTCTGCAGTCTGCAAGGGATATTGATACGGTGGTGCTAGATAAGACCGGCACCATTACAGAGGGAAAACCCAGGGTTACGGATGTAATTGTTTTTGAAAATGCTGTTGCGGATCAGGTGATTGCACTTGCAGCGGCAATGGAAAAGCCCAGCGAGCATCCGCTTGCAGAGGCGATTGTTGGTGAAGCGAAAGCAAAAAATATTTCTATTCCTAAGGTCGAAGAGTTCCGGGCCGTCTTTGGAAAGGGGGTTATGGGCATTTGCAGCGGAAAGAAATGCTTTGCCGGAAATAGTGGGTTTATGGAGGAAAATGGAGTTGCGCTGTCCAAGGAGCAAAAGGATGCCATGGAAAAATTATCAGAGGATGGCAAGACCCCGCTGCTGTTTGCTGTAGATCAGAAGTTATCGGCTATCATAGCAGTTGCAGACACGGTAAAGACTTCCTCCGTAAAAGCAATAGAGGAACTTCATGACATGAAGATAGAGGTAGTTATGTTGACCGGGGATAACAGCCGGACGGCACAGGCGGTGCAAAAGAGGCTGAATATCAATCAAGTGGTCGCGGAGGTACTTCCGGAGGACAAGGAAAAAGAAATCCGAAGGCTTCAGGGAGAAGGAAGAAAGGTAGCCATGATTGGTGACGGTATCAATGATGCGCCGGCACTGGCAGCGGCAGATGTTGGAATTGCCATTGGTGCAGGCACGGATGTAGCTATAGACAGCGCAGATATTATATTGATGAAGAGCAGACTGACCGATGCCATTACGGCAATCCGTTTAAGCCGTGCAGTCATAAGAAACATCAAAGAGAACTTGTTCTGGGCATTTTTTTATAATGTCATTGGAATTCCGCTGGCGGCGGGAATATGGTACCCTGCTTTTGGAATCAGATTGAATCCCATGTTCGGAGCAGCAGCTATGAGTCTGAGTAGTCTGTTCGTAGTGGGAAATGCATTGCGCCTTAGAAATTTCAAATCTCATGTTTATGAGAGAGGAGAAGATGAACAGATAGAGCAATCTATACATGATAAGGCAGCGGTCAAAGAGGAAACCCTAATTGGGGGAGAGTTATATAAAGCAGAAAATAAAGAATTAAAGGAGGAAAGAAAAATGAACAAAGTGGTAATGATTGAAGGAATGATGTGTGGTCACTGTACTGGAAGGGTACAGAAGGCACTGGAAGAAATATCCGGTGTGGAAAGTGTCACGATGAGCCTTGAAAACAAAAGTGCTGAGGTGGTTCTTAATGAGCAGGTAACAGATGAAATGCTCAAAGCAGCTGTGACAGAAGCGGGGTACGAAGTAATTGAAATCAAGTAAGATGAGCAAGTGTTTTTCTGATCTCAGTCAGCAAGCGCATCTGGCAGAGACCAGAGAAAGGCAGGATATTGATTTATAAGGCCTTTTTTACCGAAATGGCTTTCATAGGGCACATTTCCTGACAGCAAAAGCAGGAGATGCAGCCCTTTTTTTTGAATTTTGCTTTTTTATTTTCAATTTTAATAATATGGGCAGGACAGCTTTCAGCGCATTTCCCGCATCCTACGCACAGTTCTTCATTCAGCTGGGGATAAGATTTAAATAGTTTTCTGGCAAAAAATGCAAAGGGCTTTTGCAGAAATCCGGGAAGAGCGCCGGTAAAGTCCAGCTTTTTGGCGTCTGGCACCAAAAAAGGAGTAAGGTCATCCGGTATCGGATCTCCTGTAAGTTCCATTTCATCAGGATTTGCCAGACCGCACTCTACAGCCTGTTTTATCATTTCAATTTCCATAGGGTCAAGTTTCATAAGTCCGGCGGCAAAATAATCCTGGGTGTAGAAATCCCTGGCAGCAAAAAGCAGATGAAGAGGGTGGGAAGTGCCTCCAGTGGGACCGTTTCCCTCCATGGCATCGATTGCGTCTATGATTGTAAGCTGAGGATTTACCGTCTGGGCAAGTTCAAGGAGCATACGTGAAAAGTCGCGAATATCCGGCCAGCGATAATGCATCTGAGGTTTTTCCAGTCCGGGGATGGTGCCAAACAGATTTTTGATTCCCCCAGAATATCCGGTCATGGCATGGGTCTTCAATTTACAGATATTGATTACATAGTCGGCATCTAAAATGGGTGTAATAATATGAAAGGAATGATTGGAAAATCCTTTTTGACAGTTTACGGTCTGTGCCGAAAAATCCATATTGAGTGTGACATCCGGCTCTAATTGTTTCATGCCGCAGACCTGGTATACATTTTTCATATATTCTGCATTGTATAATCCGCCTGAACTTTCAGCCAGTGTGATATGGCATACTCCCTGTTCTTTTAGCCAGCGGACCACTGCTTTTATCACAAGTGGATGCGTGGTGACAGGAAAGGACGGGCTTTTTGCCATTATAAGATTAGGCTTTATCACTACCTTTAAGTCAGGGCGCATATCCTGGGCAATACCAAGGGCTTCCATCGCTTTGCAGATGGCGCAGTAAATAAGTTCTTCTTTATATTCGGGTACATGATATAATGTCTGGATCATATAAATTCCTTTCTTATCTTTTCATAGATATCAGCATTATGTATATTTTAGCACGGTGATGAATGTTTGGAAAGAAATTTCAACTATTAAGTACTGTCTGTGAAGGGGAGGATGGTTTTCTTGCGTTCTTTGGTATTTGTAGTTTGTTAAACAGTAGGATATAGAATTGTGAGTGTGCCGGATTAGTGGTATAATAGCGGCATTGAAAATGGCAAGGGAGGAATCAAATGTTATCTGCTATATTAGACAGACGAAGCATACGGAAGTACAGGGACACTTGCGTTGATAAACGGATAATTGAGGAAGTTTTGCATGCCGGAAGTCTTGCGCCATCTTCCAAAAACCGTCAGCCATGGCGTTTTATAGTAGTGACGGGAGACGCAAAAACAGATATGCTTAGAGCTATGAAGAGGGGATTGGAGCGGGAAAAAGAAAATCCGCTTTTGCCGGAAAGCTTTCGTTATCACGGGGGAGCCGAATATACAATACAGATTATGGAGCAGGCGCCTGTCGTTATCTTTGTCGTTAATTCGTTAGGAATTGATATTCACCGTCAGCTAAATCCGGAAGAACGTATTTATGAAATTTGTAATGCTCAATCAATAGGCGCTGCTATGGAAAACATGACACTTACTGCAACAGAACACGGATTAGGAAGCCTTTGGATTTGTGATACTTATTTTGCATATGATGAACTGAACCATTGGTTGGACGTTGACGGAGAACTTATTGCGGCAATGACGATAGGTTATGCCGATGAAGCGCCCTTGCCAAGACCAAGAAAAAAGTTAAGCGATATTGTTGAATGGCGCGGATGAATAAGCCGCTCCAAGGTATTAAAAACTGGTTGAGATGTACATGCCGCGGTTGCTCGTATGTTGGTACAGAGGTATAATAGAAAAAATTGCAGAAAGGCATGTTTAGGTATGAAGATTGACAGGCAGAAAGTTTTAAAAGCATTTGGAGATTATGTGGACAACTATGACAGCACAGATGAAAAAGTGAGGTTGAAGATTGAGCATACCTACCGAGTCAGCGAACTTTGTGAAAACATTGCTCGTTCACTGGGGCTTTATGAGGAAGATGTTTCTCTTGCATGGTTTCTCGGGATACTGCATGATGTCGGAAGATTTGAGCAGTTAAAGAACTATGGAACTTTTATAGATGCTCAGTCCATCGATCATGCGATGTACGGTGCGGAAATTCTGTTTGAGCAGGGCAAAATCAGGGATTACATTGAGGATGACGGAGAGGATGCTCTGTTAAGGATGGCGGTGGCATATCACAGCGCTTACCGTCTGCCGGAAGAACTGGACGATAGAACAAGGATGTTCTGTCAAATTTTGCGGGATGGAGATAAAATAGACATCTTAAAGGTAAATGTGGAATTTTCGCTTGAGGAGATTTATAATGTGTCCACAAGGGAACTTCGCACCTCAAAGGTGAGTAAAGAGGTCATGGAGGCATTTAAGGAAGGGCATGCGGTACTCCGCAGCCTTAAGAAGACGCCTGTGGATAATGTAGTGGGACATATTTCACTGGTGTACGAACTGGTCTATCCAAAGAGCCTTGCATTAGTCAAAAAACAGGGATATGTAAAAAAACTGATGGATTTCCAATCAGAAAATAAGGAGACGCAGGAGCAGTTTAGGCAGATACGGGAGAGCATGAATGTGTATCTTCAAAGAGCAGAGGAAAGGAACGGGAAAAGACATGAAAGAGTATAAGAATTACATTTTTGATTTGTATGGGACGCTGGTTGATATACATACGAATGAGAATAAAGCGTCTTTGTGGAAAAATATGGCAGTAATTTATTCTATGATGGGTGCGCCCTATACTTCGGGTGAATTGAAAAAACAGTACAAAAAGCTGGTTTGTGGTGAGGCTTCTCAAATGAAGGCTGGGATAATCCAAAAATATGCTGATGAGTCGCTGACAGAGGAAGATATGGAGGTCCTTCTGGAAAATGTATTCAAAAAGCTGTTTGAACAAAAGGGCGTGGTAGTGGATCATGCACAGATAGAACAGATAGGTGTGGTGTTCAGAAGTCTGTCTTTAGAATATATCAGGTTGTTTGAGGGAGTACCTGAGCTTCTGATGCGTCTTAAAAAGAATGGGAAAAAAATATATCTCCTATCCAATGCACAGCGCATGTTTACAGAGCCGGAAATGAAGATGCTTGATATTTATGACAGTTTTGACGGCATCATATATTCCTCGGATGCAGGGGTAAAGAAGCCCTCTTTCCATTTTTATGATGCCCTGTTTAAAAAGTATAATTTGAATAAGGAAGAATCTGTTATGATTGGCAATGAATACCGTGCGGATATTTATGGAGCCGAACGCTTTGGAATTGACAGTATGTATGTGTTCACGGCACAATCAGGGGAAGAGCCTCAAAAATTACCCGGAAATTGCCGAAGGTTGAAACAGATAAGCGAGGTATACAATTAAAAATAAGAAGAAGTCCGGAAGATCAATGAATGAGTTTCAAAAAGATCTGACCGGACTTTTTTTAAATTATGAGAAAAAGATGTATCTGAGGGAGTTTTATTGGACATATCATTCCTTATACTATAGATAAACCAAAACACTTCAGGAGGAATGATTATGAAAAACTTAAAGGAAATTACCATAACGACAGTTGTTACAATGTTATTGATACTCATCATAGCCTTTTGTATCTGCGGTACAGTATTTGGTCAGAATGGAGGAAGAAACCAGGCGCAGGAACGGTATTATCGTGCGCTGGAACAGGAATATGTAAAGGAAATCCGCAAACTGCTAACGGAAAGAGGATACTGTAACAGCGGTGTGACAATGAACAGAGTGGTACAGGAGGACGGCAGCAGGCAGTACACAGTAACGATACATCACAGAAGAATCACGCGGCTTGATGAGGAACAGCAAAAAGAACTGCTTGATGAATGCAGGATGATAGATTTTCCTGTAGAAGATTGTACTTTTTGCCATGAATTTCTTGAAACAGATTTATAAAAGAAGAATGACAAGGACCGGGGAAGGGATTATAATTGATATAGCCGTGTAATCTTATGGGAGCATTTGTATACTTATGCGGCAGAAGGAGGAAGCTATGTCAAATATCCCATCGCCTGGACAGCTTTACAGGCATTTTAAAGGAAACCTATACAGGATAGTAACACTTGCAAAACACAGCGAGACAGGAGAAGAACTGGTCATTTATCAGGCTCTCTATGGAGCATATGAGGTCTATGCAAGACCCCTTTCCATGTTCATGGAAAAGATAGACAGAGACCAATACCCGGATGCTGTGCAGGAATACCGGTTCGAGCTTCAGAAGGAACTGATTACGGAACCGGCTTCGGGGGCAGAGTTTAAAGGAAATACAGCAAAAGAAGAACAAACAGCAGCCGATTATGCCGGAAGTACTCCGGCGGAGGCGGATGAGCAACAGGAAGAATTGAATATCGACCCGCTGGTACTGGAGTTTCTGGATGCCGGAACTTATGAAGAGCGCCTCAATATACTTTCAGCACTGCGGCATCGTATTACAGACGATATGATCAATACGATGGCGATGGCTGTTGATGTGGAAATTGAGGATGGCGATACGCAGGATCGGTTTGAAGAACTGCGCACCTGCCTTTTAACCTTTGAAAAGTATGAGTGCAATCGATTAAGGTAGAATAATGCGCATTCTATGACCATTGATGATTTCCGGAGAAAGTCTGGATCTGTGCCGCGGAGAGGAAGGAGCAGATTATGGCATATGATTTGGAAAATAGGTTGGTCATAGGAGTGTCATCCAGGGCACTGTTTGATCTGACCGCAGAAAACGAGATTTTTTGTTCACAGGGTGTAGAAGCTTATTGCCGGTATCAGGTGGAACATGAGAAGGATCTTCTGGCGCCGGGAAATGGATTCCGCCTGATAGAAGCACTGCTTAATATCAATAAGATNCCGGGGCAGGAAGGAAGGGTGGAGGTCATCATCATGTCTCATAACAGCCCGGATACTTCGTTGCGTGTTTTTAACTCCATTGCTCATTATGGGNTGAATATTTCGAGAGCAGTGCTTGCCAGCGGNGCCTCGCTTNCACCTTATCTGGAAGCGTTTCATACAGATTTATATCTGTCTGCGGATGAGGAAGACGTGCAGGCNGCCATTGATTGCGGGATTGCAGCAGGAATCATCTGTTGTGACGAAATCAAGACCTATGCTAATCAAAAAGAAATTTCCCAGATAAGGATTGCATTTGACGGNGATGCCGTATTATTTTCCGATGAATCAGAGCAGATTTACCGTGAAAAAGGTCTGGANGCTTTTGAGGAAAANGAGAGATTAAANGCGGAGCATCCGCTGAATCAGGGNCCCTTTGCAAAATTCNTAAAGACCCTTTCTGATATNCAAAGCGAATTTCCGCCTGAACAGGCGCCTATACGTACTGCGCTTGTTACGGCGAGAAGTGCNCCTGCNCANGAACGTGTCATCAGAACGCTTNGGGCATGGAATGTGCGGATTGACGAGGCNTTCTTTTTGGGAGGCATTACGAAGCGNGATGTNCTNAAAGCTTTTGGTGCGCATATCTTTTTTGATGATCAGGCAGTACATACGACCCCGGCATCGGAAGTAGTTCCGTCAGCGAGAGTNCCTTATAAACAGCATGATAAANTAGAACATAAGAGAGACCCGTGAANAATGAAATATAATAATATATGGGAAGGACAGTTTGAAAGCCGTCCTAACAGATTTATTGCATATGTGAATATGGATGGAAAGAGTGAAAAGGTTCATGTCAAGAACACAGGCAGATGCCGTGAACTTTTGACGGATCATGCGACCGTTTTCCTGAATAAGAGTGACAATCCCCAAAGGAGCACTGCTTATGACCTGGTGGCAGTCAGGAAAGGGGAACGGATNATCAATATGGATTCCCAGGCTCCNAATAAGGCAGTGGANGAGTGGCTNCNTAAAGGAGGNCTGTTCAANGATGTCCTGCTTGTGAGACCGGAAACAACATATGGAAATTCNCGCTTTGACTTTTATGTGGAAACNCCGGAGGATAAGATCTTCATAGAAGTGAANGGAGTTACGTTAGAACAAGAGAGTGTCGTGCTGTTTCCGGATGCNCCTTCTGAACGAGCGGTCAAACATATGAATGAACTTGTGGANGCAGTTAAGGAAGGTTATAAGGCGTACATCNTATTTGTGNTCCAAATGGAAAATGTGAATTATTTNACACCGAACCGGATTACCCATCCTGCGTTTGCNGATGCACTTTTGAGGGCAAGGCAGGCNGGGGTCAANGTNNTGGCTTACGANTGCAGAGTTATGCCGGATTCCATGACGATTCGTCATCCGGTGCNGGTAAGACTNTCAGAGATGGANCTGGCAGCAGAGCCTTTGATCAGATGGTATGATGAAGGCAGAAGGATTCTTCCATGGCGNGAGGATGCCACCCCGTATCATGTATGGGTGTCGGAAATCATGCTGCAGCAGACCCGGGTGGAGGCTGTTAAACCCTANTATGACCGNTTTATGAAAGCATTGCCNGATATTGCNNCCCTTGCCGNGGCAGAAGAAGAGGAATTGTTAAAACTCTGGGAAGGACTTGGATATTATAACCGAGTNAGAAATTTNAAAAAAGCAGCGCAGATTGTAATGGAGAAGTNNGACGGCAGGATGCCCGNGGAATATGAGAAGCNGATTGAACTTCCGGGAGTCGGCAGCTATACAGCGGGAGCTGTCAGTTCGATTGCCTATGGCAGGCGGGTTCCGGCNGTGGACGGAAATGTNCTGCGTGTGNTGTCCAGATTAAGAGGAGACGACAGNGATATTTCCAAGTCACAGGTGCGGTCNGAGATTGAAGAAGAATTGCAGCTTACTATGCCCAAAGACAGACCNGGTGATTTTAATCAGGCANTGATGGAATTAGGCGCAATGGTTTGTGTTCCNACAGGGATGCCCCATTGTACAAAATGCCCGTGGGAAAAGNTTTGCACNGCNCATTTAAAGGGAAGAGAGTTGGAGTTTCCCNATAAAACCCCTAAGAAACCAAGAACGATTGAAGAAAAGACTGTTCTCATCATACGGGATGAAACGAAAGCNGCTCTNAATCAAAGACCAAAAAAAGGTNTGCTCGCAGGAATGTATGAGTTTCCGTGTCTNGANGGGCATCTTACAAGGAGGCAGGTGATTNCCTATCTGAAAAAAGAAGGGNTGTCAGTGCTTAGNATTGAACCGCTTGAAGAGAGCCGCCATATTTTTACGCATAAGGAATGGCATATGATCGGATATGCAGTTAAAGTGGATGAACTGGCNAAAAAGAACAGCCAGGGCAGTATGATATTTGCAGAACCGGATGAAATAAAGGATAAATATCCGATTCCGTCTGCTTATCGTGTTTATGTTCAGAATTTCTTAAGTTGATTCTTTTTGACAAAATGGGTATGATAAGAATGTGACTAAATTAGGCANGTCAAAATGAAGTCAATACGAATCATAAACAGGAGTAAATAAGAAATGAAGCTTTTATCATTTGCGGTGCCCTGCTACAATTCAGCGGCATATATGGAAAAGTGTGTGGACTCGCTTTTAAANGGCGGCGAGGATGTGGAAATCATTATAGTNAATGATGGGTCTACGGATGAAACGGCGGCAATTGCCGACAGATATGCAGCAGAACACCCTTCCGTTATAAGNGTTATACACAAGGAAAACGGAGGACATGGTTCAGCGGTCAATGCAGGAATTGAAAGTGCTTCGGGACTGTATTTNAAAGTGGTGGANAGTGACGANTGGGTAAAGCAGGAGGCATACATGCAGATTCTGGATACCTTACGGAGTCTGGCGGGCGGAGAAAAGGTGCTGGATATGTTNATCAGCAACTTTGTATATGAGAAGGTTGGACAGGACAGGCATAAGGTAATGCGTTACAAGCACGCAATGCCGATGGATCAGATGTTTACTTGGGAGGACATAAAACATTTCCACAAAGGGCAGTATATCTTAATGCATTCTGTCATATTCAGAACAAAACTGCTTAGAGAATGCGGGCTGAAACTTCCTGAGCANACTTTTTATGTGGATAANCTTTATGTTTTCGAGCCGCTCCCATATGTAAGAAATATGTATTATCTGGATGTNAATTTTTACCGTTATTACATTGGAAGGGCAGATCAGTCGGTCAATGAAGAGGTNATGATCGGNAGGATCGATCAGCAGATTAAAGTNAATAAGCTGATGATCGATTATATGGTAGACAATAAGAATAAAATAGTTTCAAGNAAAAAGATGTATCAGTATATGCTGAGTTATCTGGACATTATCACCACAGTNTCGTCTATTTTGTTGATCCGCTCTGATACGAAGGAGAATCTGCAAAAGAAGAAAGAGTTGTGGGATTATTTGANAAAGAAAGACTGGATTTTATACCGGAAGCTGAGATATGGTCTTCTGGGNCATTGTATGAATCTGCCTGGCAGAGGAGGAAGAAAAATTTCCGTGGAGGGATATAAGATTTGCCAGAGGTTCTTTAACTTCAATTAATAGTGTAATGAAAAGGCAGCCCGCTTCAGGCAGGNTGCCTTTTTAANTTAAGCAAATGAGACGATTTGCGGATTAAACNTGACGTACTCTCTGGCGCTTCCAGTTGGAGCGATAAGTCTGGCAGGATGCAACGATATCTGCCTGATACACCACTGCGTACATAACAGCTGCCATTACAAAAGCAGTGATCACATCAAACATGGAATGCTGTTTGATCAATACAGTTGAAAGAATAATCGAGATACATAGGACGAGAGAGCCTATGCGGATTTTCTTATTCTCTGCAAGCTGTCTGTTATGTATAAGGGCGAGATGCGCGCCGATAGAGTTGTAAACATGTATACTGGGCCACAAATTAGTGGGCGTATCTGTCTTATACAAGTGTGCGATCATAACCGTAAAGATATTATCTCTNGGCATCACATTAGGGCGGAGATGATGTCCATTTGGCCACAGAGTGGAAATAATCAGAAAAATTGTCATTCCGGTAAAAAGGAATACGCAGGTTTTATAATATTCCTGTTTGTTCTTAAAAAAGCAATATAGAACGACGATGGAAACATAAGCAAACCATAAGAAATAAGGAATTACAAATATTTCACAAAAAGGAATCATGTCATCGACACCTACATGAATAATTGTTTCAGGGTGGACTACCTTTTTTTCCAGATAGACAAACCAGGTGCAGTAAATCACTGCATAAATCATAAGCGGTATAGCATGCTTATACCTTTCATAATACTTTTTCATAATTTCTCTCCTCATAAAAATTTATTGCNNATACAGTTTTACTATTTATAGCAGAAACTGNAGCTTTTGCTGTTCACAGNTTANGGTGATAGAGTTACATTTCATGGTGACCTCACCNTCAGTGTGCACCCANAGAGGTAAGGAAGTTTCCAGATGGATCTTNTGTGCCGTATAGTGGTCGATGCCGTTAAAACGGTAGTGCTTTCCTTGAAATGCCGNGGGAAGTGCTAAAAGAATCAGCCACTTTGGTATGTTGCCTACGGCACAGATATCAATCAGTCCNTCACCGGAATCAGCNCCGGGGCAGAATTTGAATCCGCCGCCTTCGTACTGATGAATCATACAGGCGACAAACAAAAATTTAGGCANNTAAATCTGCTGATNTTCATCAAGNGTCATAGTACAGGTTACCTTCTTTGCTTTTATAAGCTGTTTCAGTGCAATACTAAGATAAGTAAGCTTCCCAAGACCTATTTTATTCAAGACATTCTTAAATTTAGAAGCAAGAGCTTCTTCGCAGACAGCAGCATCAAATCCAATACCGCTGCTGACAGAAAAGAAACGCGTTGAAATTAAGTCTTTGCTGTGCTGTCTGGATAATTGATCTGAAGCATGTTCGTATGTAAGGCATCCCAAATCCATTAAAAGAGGTTCTTTACAAGATAAAATGTTCTCCAACACCTCAGAGGGATTTTTGGAAAGCCTTAAATCTCTTGCCATATCGTTGCTTGAGCCTGTAGGGATATACCCAATCTGCACGCGGGTAAAATCGGAGATCCCCTGAAGAGCCTCGTTCAGGGTGCCATCGCCGCCAAGTACAATCAACTTTAATATGAAATCAGAGTCCGCATCTAATAAAGAAGCGGATAAATCAGCTGTTANTCTTATAACATGTCCGGCTTCNTGGGAAAAGAAAACTTTATATGAAATTTTTCTGTGCTCTAAAATCGGTCTGATTTTATCCCAGATTTTAGCGCCTCTTCCCGACTTTGAGGCTGGATTTACGATTATGTGATACATACTTTTCTTTTGTCCCCCTGAAATCTTTTCCTATTTTAGCAGTATTTTTTGTAAGAGTAAAGTTTTTTTATAGCATTCCGTAAATCTTAAGGTTTGCTTAAGAAAATAATTATTTATNAAATTGCTCATATGTGGNAATGCCCTGTTTTACAGNATTCTTNATTTTNCGTGTACTCAAATTATATGGNNTTTTGTACCCTACTAGTGACAAGCTAGTGACAAAAATATAACCCTCTACGAATGGCAACGTAGGGGGGTTATATCATTTCAACAGCCTGCCTTAATTCNTCTAAAGTCTTGTGTGTGTAAGTGCGTGTCGTGATGGAAGCGGATGCATGCCCTATCAGCCGNTCAATGCATACCTGATTCACGCCTGCACTGTCCAAAAGTGAAGTAAAGGTATGCCGGCAATCATGGGTAGTATGGTATGTGCTGATGCCGACATCTTTAAGGNNCTGCTTGAACAGCTTCGTGTATGTGCTCGTGGATATGGGGCGCCCATTCAGAGCAAACAGTATTCCGTGATTGATCATAAGCCGGTGCTCCACGAATCCNCGTATTTTTGAATGGATAGGCACAATACGGTTCTTACTGGCNGCAGTCTTGAGACCGCCNTTAAAGGTTCCTGCNTCCAGATCTATATTNTCTGGTGGCATACGGATAAGTTCCGACATCCTCCANCCGGAATAGATGTATATCAATATGCTGTCCACCCATGGAACATCCTTATTGCTCCATAAGACTTCCAGTTCATCTGCTGTGAAGGGAACGCCGGGGGTGTCGTCTTCCGCTACGGTGATAGCGGCAAAGGAAGCATACCCCTTTTCTATGATGTCATTTTGCAAGGCATATTTATCCATCTGCGTGAAAAGGTTCTTGATATGCTCCTGCAGAGCATGTGACAAAGGCTTCCCTTTTTTGTTCATCTGGGAAAGGATGCAGCGGAAATCATCAGCCCTTAATCTGCTGTAGGTCTGATCGTACAGCGCACTGCAATATCCATATGCTGACTTTGTACAGTCCATGGAACTACGGGAATAGGTCTTGCCGCTGTATTCGTATTTATTCCTGTAGAACTTCTCATAAAGCTGTGAAAAGGTCATTTCCCGGTCTGCAATGCTGTAAGGGTTCTTATTGTACTCTGCAAGGGCAATCATGCCCTCCTCACGGGTAGGGAAGCGTCCCAGGACGTCATAGACAGGGTAATAGCGTTCATCCATCCTTGTATTGACCCGTACTTCAAAAGGCTTCCTGCGGTTCCCGGACAGCTTCACGACGGACCCGTAACCGTTCGCATTCCTTAATGGTTTTCCACGCGGCATAGTGTGTCATCCTCCTAAAAATGGGTATAAAAAATACACCCTATTGCATGGATGTACCAAAATGTGCTATAGTATCAGTGTCGAGTTGATTCTATAGCAGGTACACCCTGTTAATAGTATCTGGCCGCTCTGGTGTTGGTAGCACTGGGGCGGTTTTTCTGTTTGACAGAAATTTGTATATTAGTTATAATATGCTTAACAAGGGAGCCGATACGATAGTGTACACCTATCCGTTTCCGGCGCGATATAGGTTAAAAAATAGCACCTTTACTTTGCTAGAGCGGGGGTGCTATTTTTTATTTTTCATGTTCAGAATGGCTACGATCAGCAGTCCAACAGTAAGTATTATCTGTAATTCCTCATATGTACTCATAAAAACGCCTCCTTCCTTTCAAGGCTCGGAATGGAGGTATTCACACCCTACCGGCTCCCCGGTTAAGCATATTATATTGTCAATGTCCTGTGATGCCCCTGTAGGCTTGTTCTGTGCCCCTTCCTGCGGTTTTAATATTGTGAGCGAAGGAATTACCATAATGAGGCAAAAAGGGGTAAATTAGCCTGATCAGAAATCATCATCATTCATAATATTTTCATCATGCTGCTTATCTTCCTCAGATGCACCATCGATCGAGTGAGCAGCGTTGACATATCTGGCTGGGGCTTCCTTCTTGGTGTAGCGTGGTATTTCGGTTAGTTCTGCTACACGATCAATGGCCTTTGCCTGTCCTGTTTCATTCAACTGTCTAAAATTACTTAATAATTTATCATCACGGTCTTTTTGGCGAACAACTTCTTTCCATTCAGGTATTTCGGATAAAGTATTTCTTAAATCTTCATAATTAGTGAATTGGAAAGATGATATGTCATGTTCGTTGTCTTCATCTTTTTCTAAGAAATCTGTAATTTTAACATTTAGAACATTCGCTATTTTCTTTAACTGCTCAATCCGTGGCTGCCTTTTATCTAACTCATATTGTTTTATAGTTGTTTCAGATGTATTAGATAGTTTGCCAAGTTCTTTTTGGGTCAGTCCGGCTTTCTTTCTCATTTCTCTAATTTTTTTACCAATAGTCATTTTATCACCTCAAAATTACTATATCATAAAAAGTTTTCAAATGAAACTATATTTTACTTGACATGTTCAAATGACTACGATAATATAATAACAGGTTCAAACGAACCAGTCAATAACAAATTTTAAAAGGCAGGTGAAAAAATGAAAATCAGCAAAATAAAATTAGAAATCGCAATGGCGCGTGCAGAGCTGAACAGGAATACATTGGCAGAAAAAGCAAACATGCCAATTCCTACAATCTGCAATGTACTTACACGAGGAACATGTAAGCCTGCAACTGCGGGGCGTATTGCTAAGACATTGGGAATTGACGTAACAGACATTTTAGAGTAGTTGCACCAGTGCAACGGAAAGGAGGAAGCATGGAATACCGCATAGAATATGCAAATGGACAGCGCTGCAATTATGCTAACGGCAGTAAGGATTTAATTGAGTGGATTAAGCTACTCAAGGATGAAACCATAACCGATATTAGAAAGCTGTATAAAAGCGGTGTATCTGATTCTGTTATGGACATCTACAAAAAGTACATTATGAAGGGAGATGAAGAAAATGTCCATACCTAAGGACACGACCATGCTTAAGCCGGATTCACGCAAGGTCTTAATTGCCATGGCGGCGGCAGAAATGGAGCCTAAAGAGGTTTCTGCAGAATCTGGTGTACCAGTAAACATTGTTTATACGATACGGCGCGGATTTTATACAAAGCCTAAGTACATAGGCAAGGTAGCAAGGGCGTTGAAGGTTCCTGTTGCTGATCTGATTGAGGACAAGGAAGGAGACTGTAAAAATAGTGAGTGACGAAATAAGAAAGCCTAGTTTTCTTGTTTATTATGACAATGAGGTTATTGTATTAAGACTTTCAGATGATGAAGCAGGAAGACTATTTAAGTCATTATTTCCTTACGGAAGGGAAGAAATCAAGCCCGACTTTGATGATAGTCCTGCACTTGCTATGGCTTTTGATATTTTAAGCATGGCAATAGATAGAGACAAGGAAAAATACATAAGGCGTTGTGAAACTAACCGGGAAAACATTGAAAAAAGGTGGGTTAAAACTGGTAAGCAATCGAATACGAACGTATACGCCAGTAAGCAATCGAATACGAATTATACTGATAAGGATATGGATAAGGGAAACGATAAGGGAAACAACAAGGATAACGACATGGATAATATAAGTACTATATGTCCAGAGCCAAAAGATTCCGCTCTGAACCCAAGCGGAATCCTGCTGCCTTTGAATGACAAATCATTCTATGATGTACCTTTAGACAAGATAGCTTTGTGGAAGGAAGCTTATCCGGTAGTAGACGTAGATCAGGAGCTTAAGCGTATAATCGCATGGTTGGACAGCAATCCCACCAGACGCAAGACCAGACGGGGCATTGAACGTTTTATCAATAGATGGCTTGCAAGAGAGCAGGATGAAGGCGGTACATACAAGAATAGGGAATACAATCAGAAAGCTGATGTAGAGGCTGCCCTTGCAAAGCACCGGTCAAACATTGATCCGCCTGAATGCCCAGATGGACCATTTCAATAGGGGGTGGATGATTGAAGGAAGAAATAAAAGCAAAGCAGCTTGCAGCTTTCCGGGTGAGGAAAGAAGGGAGCCTGTCTTACAGATCTATGGGTATGACAGAAGATGAAATTGCAGAACGCCGGGCATATATAAGACAGGCGCTTAGAAACACACCTAAGAATAATCTTCCTAATGATATCCTTGACAAAATCCGTTTAACAGAGATGGAAAATAAGGGGTATATATTTGAGGATTCAGAGGGGCGTGAGTTTTATATTCGTTCTGGCACATTGACGCAGGAAGAAACTGAATTTAGGAAGGTAAGAAGTATGATGCCATTCAATTTTATAGGGTTGAAGGGAAAAGACTTTAACTGGGATATTTACGGCAAAGACATTAAGAAAGCAAAAAACTATGTGAACAACTTCATACTTAAATTTGAGCAGTTCCTGGAAAGGGGTATAGGGCTTTACATCTACTCATCCACCAAGGGAAGCGGAAAAACAATGCTGTCATGCTGTATATTGAATGAGATTTCTGATCGTTATCCTATATCTGTTAAATTTATTAACGCCTTGGATCTTCTGGAAATGACGAAACAGGGATATAAAGGTGATGAACCTGAAGAGTTAAGACCGTTATACACATCTTCGGTACTGGTTATTGATGATATAGGCGTGCAGATGGCTAAAGATTGGATCAATACAATTTTTTACCGGCTTATCAATGTTCGCTACACTGAACGACTGGTAACAATATACACAAGCAACATTGCAACGGATGCCCTGAAAATGGATGAACGGATTATTGACCGGATAGAAAGCACTACATATCTTGTAGAATTACCTGAGGTTCCAGTAAGGCATATGAAACAGGAGAAAGAAAAGGAAAGGATATTTAATGAAATTGAAAACGCCCCATAGATACTGCAATATCTACAGGGCAAAGTATGACCGGAGCCATACACCATACATAAAAATGATAACATGGCTTTCCGGGGAAAGGAAAGAGGAAAATGAAAGAAATTACTGAATTGGTTCAGGTATTGTTGTCAATGAGTACAAATACATATCTGGAATGCAAATATACACTGCTTGCAGTGAGCAAAGATAATCCTAAATTAAATAATTTTATCAATGTACTGTTCGGCTTGACGGATAAGAGCAGACCATTGCTTATCGAGATGAAATAAGGAAAGGCGGTGCGGTATGGTAGATAAAGGGCATGTATTTGAAAAGTTAGTTCATCTGGCAGTTTCAAAGGGCATCATAGTTAGATTTGCACCATTAAAAGTCAGTTATGCACGAATTAAGGGTAACCGCATAGCCCTAAATCAGAACCTTGGTACTATTGAGGATTTTAACTACAATTTAGCCCATGAACTAGCACATTATTTTCTCCATTATGACAAAGGCGATATTATCGAGTCCAATAAAAATAAGGAGTATGAAGAACAGGCAGACAGAGCGGCTAAAATGCTGTTAGAAGCATTACTTACGGAATAAACGTCTCATGCCTTCCGGGGAATGGGCTGCCAACACCGGAACCCGGCGGCAGAAAAGCAGATCAGAGGAAACGGAAAATAATTGCGACGTCGCAAACGAAAAGGGGGCATTATGTGTCAGTCAAAATAAAAGTATCATATGAGACCGAGGAAGAACTAAAACGGGTTTTGATGCTGCTTGATCCGGTAATAAAAACATGGACAAGGGCAGCAAAGAAAAGCGGTAGGTTCTTCCGGGCATATATAACACTGGATAACAAGAAAAAGTGATTTTTAAGTAGGGGCTGTTATGCATACATTTTTAGTATGTAAGCCCCTGTTTTCGTGCATGAAAATGACATCTAGAAATCACAGAAAGGGTCATGAATACTGAAAAAACTGCTTGCATACCCCCTGTCCTGCTGATATAATTGTTTTAGAGCAAATAGAATAAATGACCTCATTAACTTCTCTTACCTTCCTATCTGTGGGTTAATGAAAGCCTATAAACGGCGCGGAAATGATTACAGGTGAAAAACCTGCTGGTTGTTTCCGTGCCTTTTCTATTTGCAGTAAAAGCCTACCGGGCGTAAAACGGGGAAAGGGAAAAGGATATGAATAATGAACCTGAAAACAATGGACAGGGAGCGACTGGAGCAGGAGAGCCGGAAAAGACTTTCACTCAGGAAGAAGTAAACCGTATTGTGCAGGAGAGACTTGCAAGGGTAAAGAATGATAACCCACCCGGATTGCAGGAGAGAGAAGCGAGCATCAGCCAGAGGGAATTGAAACTAGATGCGAGGGAAAGACTCCTGGATGCAGGACTACCCAAGGAACTGCTAAGTGCTCTTAACTGCAATTCAAAAGAAGAGATGGAAAAAAGTATAGAAATAATCCAAGGGCTGATGGGAGAGGCGAATAAGCCTAAACGAGGTGTATACAGGGCCGTAGTTGACCCGTCTCAAGTTTCTTTGTCTAATGGGCGTGTGTCATGCAGCAGTTCTAACTGCGGCAGTCCAATAAAAGATTCAAATGATCCGGAAGCCATCCGCGCAGCCATGGGTTTGAAAGGAAAGGTATAATATATGGCGATTGAATTAGTAGAAAAATATCTCCCTTATGTGGATGAACAGTTCTCTACAGAAAGTAAAAAGGAGATTCTTACAAACGATAACTTCTCATTCATGGGAGGACATGCCGTAAAAATCTATAAGGTCACTACGGGGACAATGAACGACTACGGACGGAAAGGAGCAAAAGATAACAACTGGTCACGCTATGGGGCAGTGCAGAGCCTTGACGCTACCACCCAGAGCATGACGCTTACTAAAGACAGGTCATTCACATTTGCGATAGATGCGCTTGATACGGATGAAACCGGTGACGCTCTGGAAGCAGCCAGCGCACTTGCCCGTCAGACCAGGGAAGTGGTCGTACCAGAGGTAGATACATACGTGCTTGGCGCAATGTGCAAGCTGGCAGGAAACAAGCCTGCTGCCAAGGCGCTGACAAAAGAAAATATCTATGTGGAGATCATTACGGCAAATAAAGTGCTGGATGATGCAGAGGTCCCGGAAACGGATAGAAAACTGGTAGTTACTCCTGATGTGTACCTGCTGATGAAACAGTGTAAAGATATCGTGATGGAAACGGATATAGGGGAAGACATGCGCATTCGTGGCGTTATAGCGAATCTGGACGGCATGGCAGTCATGAAGGTGCCGGCGTCAAGGCTTCCTGCTGATTTTGGCTTCATGATTGCGCATCCATGTGCGACAGTAGCCCCCACAAAGTTGGAAAGCTATAAAATACATGAAAATCCCCCCGGTATTAACGGGGCACTGATTGAAGGGCGTATCGTATATGACGCGTTTGTCCTGGACAATAAGAAAGAGGCAATCTATTATCAGCAGTTAGGGCAGCAGTCAGAACAGCAGTTAGGGCAGTAGTAAGACGGGGGCAGTTCATATGCCCCCTTTTATGTGGAGGTTACAATGAAGCAGATAGACAGGCTGTTTGGCAGGGCAATGAAACTTAGGAAGAGTTATGATGATGTGATTATCATCAGCAATAAAACCGGCAAATGGATGATTGAGGACAGAGAATTCCCTAATCTGGAGTCAGCTGAAAGGGCTGTTGATGGTATCGTCAGAGATGAACATGACGTCCTCGTCATCATTAATGATGTGGGTCCGGGCGATATTGAAAAGGATGTGATAAGGCATGACAGAGATAAGACTAAAGACAGGGACACCGACAGAGATAAAAAGAACACTCTCAAGGGTGATAAACATGACCGCAAACAGGAAAATGGACGTAAAGACAGCGAATACCGTCATACTTGGGTGTAATGCGGTTCTGTCTTCCATAAGGGCGGACGAACAGCAGAAAAAGATTGAAGAACTGGAAAAATTAATAGAAAAACTTGAAATGGATGCGTGAATATGACGAACGAACAGCTTGTTACACTGGTAAAGAATAACATAGATGTATCTGACAATATGCTTCAGCTATGGCAGCAGAACAGGGGCTTTATAAACAAGATCGCTTTTACTTACCGAGGGTATGAGGATATAGAGGATTTACAGCAACAAGGATACATTGGATTATGCCATGCGGTGGAAGGTTACCGGCCAGAAGAAGATGTATCATTTATCAGTTATGCTGCGTTCTGGATCAGACAGAGCATGACGCGATATATAGAAAACTGTGGTAGTGTTGTGAGAATCCCCATACATGAGAGGCAGAGACAGAGGAAATATAAGAAACTGCTCCATGAATTTGAAGCACAGGTGGGCAGGAAGCCTACAGACTGGGAGATATGCCATTGTATGCAGATAAGCTATAGAGTACTTGAAGAGATGCGGAACAATGCCGGAATGGGGCAGATAGGGAGCCTTGACAACTATATAGGTGAAGAGGGAGACACTACGATAGGTGACATGGTACCGGGTGATGCAGATGTTGAAGGTTCCGTACTGGATAAGATAGAAAGGGAAAAATTGAAACAGGTAATCTGGTCTGTGGTGGACACTCTTCAGGGAAATCAGCCACAGGTAATCCGTTCCAGATATCAGGAAGGAAAGACGCTGAAAGTCACGGGTGAAGAAATAGGCGGTATCTCAAAGGAGCGCGTAAGGACAATAGAAAATCATGCCATAAGGGAATTGAGAAAACCCAGCAGAAGGGATAGGCTGATCGTGTTCATGCCGGAAGCAATGGGAAGCACGGCATACCGTCATAATGGTATCGGAGAATTTGAGCGTACATGGACAAGTTCAACGGAACTTGCAGCCCTTAAAATATATGAGGATATAACAGGACACACACTTCACTAGTGACAGGCTAGTGACAGGTAAATTGTGAAAGGCAGGAAATACGGTAATGCTTCCTGCCATGTATTTAAGGTTTGCTTAGGAGTTTTTTCAGAATTTAGTTTTTTTTCAAAAAGGTTTATGTTATATTAAGTTATAAATAAGAAGGAGGAAGAATTATGTATTCACTTGACGAGGTAAAAAATGTTGATCCGGAAATTGCGCAGGCGATTGTGGATGAGCAGGAAAGACAGAATAGCCATATTGAGCTGATTGCATCAGAAAACTGGGTGAGCAAAGCAGTCATGGCAGCTATGGGAAGCCCGCTTACAAATAAATATGCAGAAGGTTATCCTGGAAAGCGTTATTATGGAGGATGCCAGTGCGTCGATGTGGTAGAAAATCTTGCAATTGAAAGGGCAAAGGAGCTTTTTGGATGTGATTATGCAAATGTACAGCCCCATTCAGGCGCTCAGGCGAATCTGGCGGTACAGTTTGCAATCTGCAATCCTGGAGATACAATCATGGGAATGAACCTGGATCATGGCGGTCACCTGACCCACGGAAGTCCGGTTAATATTTCCGGTAAATATTTTAATATTGTACCTTATGGAGTAAATGACGAGGGATTTATTGACTATGATAAACTTAGGGAAATAGCATTAGAATGTAAGCCTAAAATGATCATTGCGGGTGCTTCAGCTTATGCAAGAACCATTGACTTCAAGAAGTTTAGGGAAGTAGCTGATGAAGTCGGCGCAGTACTTATGGTAGATATGGCTCATATCGCAGGACTTGTGGCAGCAGGTCTTCATCCCAGTCCGATTCCGTATGCTGATGTGGTTACTACAACAACACATAAGACTTTAAGAGGACCCAGAGGCGGTCTGATTCTGGCAAATAAAGAAGCAGCAGAGAAGTATAACTTCAATAAGGCAGTATTCCCCGGTATACAGGGAGGACCTTTGATGCATGTGATTGCGGCAAAGGCTGTCTGCTTTAAAGAAGCGCTTTCAGATGAATTTAAGACTTACCAGAAAAATATCATAGACAATGCGCAGGCACTCTGCAATGGACTTATAAGCAGAGACGTCAAAATCGTATCAGGAGGTACAGACAATCATTTGATGCTGATGGATCTTACATCCTATGATCTTACGGGAAAGGCTGTGGAGAAGATGCTTGATGAGGCTCACATCACAGCAAACAAGAACACGATTCCCAACGATCCCAAATCACCCTTTGTCACCAGCGGTGTCCGCCTTGGCACGCCTGCTGTTACCTCCAGAGGTATGAACACAGAGGACATGGATCAAATTGCGGAAGCAATTGCGATGATTGTCAAGGGCGGAGAAGAGAAGATTCCCGAGGCAAGAGCAATCGTGCAGAAACTGACAGATAAATATCCATTAATCTGACTTTTATATAAGTAAAGAACAGGTATTGCTTCTTGAATAGAATAGAAAGAAGCAATACCTGTTTTTATTATAAGCTGACTTGCGAAGCTTAGTATCCAAGTTCTTCAGCAACAAGAAAGACCTTGATTCTTCCGGGAATGCCGCATCTTCTTGTCGCGACCACATGATTGCACATACAATCATCAGAAAGACAGTCGCCGCATTTACCTGTATGAAAACAGGGGGTATTCCTTCCTAAGCGTTTGGCATTGGCGGGAGAAGCCAGATTGCGGACTCTTTTATAGCCTGATTCCACATCAGGAACCAATTTATTCATCCCTACTACAAGAATGACATTTTTAGGTCCGTGTATGAGGCAGGCAACGCGGTTGCCGTTTCCATCAATATTGATTAATTCGCCATCATATGTAATTGCATTGCTGCTCATCAGATAGTAGTCGGACAGAACTGCTTTTGCATATAGCTCTCTGCCCTCTTCAGGCGTTTTGGCAGCCAGACGGTCAATCAGAACATAATTGCCGGATTTGATGGCGTCCATAAGCCCGCATTCCTTTAGGGATTCGCTTCCTCCCCAGCTTAAGACTGAGCCATCTTCCATCAGATTGGTGATTGCGCTTACGCAGGAAGCGCTGTCTTCAAAAAAGTAGCCTTCCATGTTTCGTGAAGCAAGTTTTTGGATAATACCGCTTGCAGCGGTTTGAAAAGCAAGCTGCTTAGGTGTCATATTGATTCCTCCTATATGATTTGTAAGATTTTAAAAGGTATTTTTATTATAAATCAATTGGCGAAAGAGTGGAAGGGAGGCTTGTAAAAAATAAAATGCACAATACGTTTGCATAGAATGCCGGCGCATTAGTTTGAATGGAAGTCTTTGAAAAATAATATAGATAAATATAGAAAAAATGGAAAATTATGAGAAAATTTAAAAGAAAAAGATAAAAAACCAGATAAAAAAGAGATAAAACAAGAAAAATAAAAAAATAAATAAAAAAAAGAAAAAATGTGTTGACAAATGAAGGAGCGTTGGATATAATAAACTCATAAAACAAATTCACATAGATAATCTTAAAGAAAGGAAGGTACGGACCACCAAAAACATAAGATGCGTTATTTGATTTTTATCAGATAACAGAAATGTGAAAGAGTTAAGCTTTTAAAGTACAAAAGAATGAAGTACTAAAGAAAGCGGATTTCGAATTCGTATCAAGTACAGAAGAAAAAGTAACGAAGAACAAAAGAAGAGGAGAAGACGTTACAGTACACGCGTACAAAAGAGAAGAAGGAAAAGTACGAAAGAGAAAAAGTAAAACTGAATAAGGAACATTATCCAAAAAAGAAAAGAGAGGTAAGGGCCATTGGATAGCGTAGTTTAGAAGTGGGTATTAATCAAAAGGATTGATACCCACTTCGCTGTGGTCATGCAAGAAAACACGAAGTACAAAATGCAAAAGCGATGTAATTTCTGGTGGAAATTAAGAGATAAATAAGTTATGATAGTAGATGTACGGAGGAGAATAAGAAATGGCAAACAGCGAAGCATTTGATGAAGAAACAGAAAGAAGAGAGTTCCGGCGTAAGCGTAGGGTGAAAAACCAGATCATAGCCTATGTGGTCCTTGTAGTCATTCTGACAGGAGTCGTTGTAGGGGGAACTATTTTAGCAAATAAAATTATATCTGCTGTCAAGGACGAGAAGCAGGCGGAAGAGCTGCAGAAGCAGCTGGAGGAATTATCAGAAACGGAGACGGAGCCGCCGGTAGTGGAAGCCCCGTCTGAATCTGCAGAGCCGGTAGGAGAAAGTGATTATCTTGGAGAAGCAGTGGAGTCGATTATTGCAGGAATGACGTTGGAAGATAAGGTGGCAGGGCTTTTTATCATTACACCGGAGGCATTGACCGGTACAGACACTGTAATCAAAGCAGGCAGTGTTACTGAGCAAAGTCTGGCAGAGCGCCCGGTAGGAGGGCTTATCTATTTTTCTAAAAATATAAAAGATTCGGCACAGCTTACGGAAATGCTTCAAAATACCAGAAGCTGGAGTAAGAATGACATTTTTCTGGGAGTGGATGAGGAAGGAGGCACGGTGAGCCGTGTCGCAGGAAACGGACTTGCTGATGATGTGGGAAGTATGGCAGATATCGGCGCTACAGGAGATGCTGCCGCAGCACAGGAAGCTGGTGCAATAATTGGCGGTTACCTTTCAGGATATGGATTTAATCTGAATTTTGCACCGGTAGCAGATGTTGTTGCAGAGGGAAATGAGACCATAGGAAGCCGTTCGTTTGGTTCGGATCCTAATCTGGTGGCACCTATGGTGGCTGCAGCTGTGGAAGGAATGCAGAGTTCCGGAGTGAGCGCCTGCCTTAAGCATTTCCCGGGACTGGGAGATACTGTAGAAGATACCCATGATGGAATGGCGACTACGGAGAAAAGTCTGGAGGACTTTAATGCGATTGATTTTCCTGTCTATCAGGCAGGCATAAATGCAGGAGCAGACATGGTGATGGTAAGTCATCTTTCAGCACCAAATGTAACGGGAGATAATACGCCGGCATCTTTGTCTGAAAAGATGATTACAGAGATCTTAAGAGGACAATTAGGGTATCAAGGAATCGTGATTACGGATGCCATGGGTATGACGGCAATTACCGATTATTACACAGCTGATGAGGCAGCGGTTAAGGCATTGCAGGCGGGAGCAGATATGATTTTGATGCCGGAAGATTACGAAACTGCTTATAATGGCGTACTTGAAGCTGTAAATAATGGGACACTTTCGGAAGAGAGAATCAATGAATCCCTGAGGAGGATTTTCAGGGTGAAAGAAAAGAATGCAGTAGAATAAAACAAGGTATGACCAATGGTAGCAGCTTGATATTCTGGATTGAATTCAGATGTAATGGATGCTTGTTCTCCCTGCCTGCTCTTTATTTGATGTTTCAAATGAAGCGGCAATGCAGGGAATCGCGGCAGAAATTTGCCCAAAAAGAAAAGCTGCAAAAATAAATAAAAAAATTTAAAAAAATAAGTTGACAAAGTGAAAAACATATTGTATATTAATACTTGTCCGTCGGGTACGGATGAACATATAGGAAATGCGCGAGTGGCTCAGTTGGTGGAGCGCGACCTTGCCAAGGTCGAGGCCGCGGGTTCGAGTCCCGTCTCGCGCTCTTGTGCAAAGGTGGAAATGCTGATAAATACAGTGTTTCCATTTTTTGTATCATGTGATTTTGGAATTACTTTGAATTACACTACAAGGAAAATATGTCTATTGTGGGTAATTTAATTTTATGATAAACTTTATACATCAGAAGTTGTTATTGATTATAGAAGAATTTGCGGAGGAATGCATATAATAAAATGACCATAAATTACTCAAAGCAGGCAATTAAGTTTTTAAGCAAACAAGATAAACCTACGCGAATTCGTATTGTTGATGCAATAAAAAATTTGCCGCAAGGTGATGTAAAGAAGCTACAGGGACAGGAAAGTTATAGACTTCGAGTGGGAAATTACAGGATTATTTTTGACAAAAATGGTGATGTTTTACATATTGAGAAAATTGATAATCGCGGACAGGTGTATAAGTGAGGAGGTGTGTCATGAGTGCTGTCAAAGAGAGGATTTTGGGTGCTGTTACTGTAATGAATGAAAATGATGCTCAAATACTTTGGAATATGATTACACAAACATTTGGAGTAAACTGGGAGAATATAGAAGAAATTGAGCCAGATGATTGGGATTTGCAGATGCTTAGCGAAATTAGGTCAAATCCCGAGTGCCATGAATTTGTAGAAGAAAAGGATGCAATGAAAGAGTTAGGTTTAACGTAAATTTGAGAAAGGCAATTTTTGCTGGTTTCAGAGCGACGATATTCCTATCTCTCACTCTTGTGCAAAGGGTGGAAATGCTGATAAATACAGTGTTTCCACTATTTTTGTCCTTAAAAAACAGCCGTTTACCTGAGAGTTAAACAAAAAACCAAAAAAACGACTCAATATAATCTTTCATGACATGAACGGTTGACGCAAGAATACAAATGTATTATAATTGTATTCCCTAATGAAGGGTATATATTTAAGGAGAAAATTATGAATTACAAGAAATGGTTATGTGGAGCTGGAATACTTATAATGGGGTGTATGCTTTCAGGATGCTGTATGAGTCATGAGTGGTATGAGGCAACCTGTACAAGCCCTAGGGTATGCAGCAAATGCGGTGAAACTAGCGGAGAAGTGAAGGGACATGAACTTGAAGAAGCCAATTACCAGCAGCCTGCAACCTGCACAGAGTGCGGTTTGACGGAGGGAGATGTATTACAGGCCGATTATGAAAAATATGGAATTATTTGTGAAACAAAGGTGGATACGGAATATCCTTTTGTAAACAAATGCTACGACAATGATGAATTGACCACAGGCAAAGTGATTTTTTCAGATTATGATGTATTCTTATCTGATGATGTGCACGAAGAGAGAGACGGATATGAATGGAGAACAGCTACCGCGACAATGATTTTCGATGATGAGAATGCAAATGAATATGGTGTTGGCCGTTACAGCTATTCCATAAGTGATTATTATGATATACAGGGTGCAAACGAATCATGGAATAATAATGTTTTTACAGTAAATTACAATGGTAAGGATTATACAGAGGCAACATATGAGGTTGAGGTATTACAGGATGATTGGGTAGGAGATGAGCTTATTATAAACCTCAGATTCTTTATCAGTGTTCCTGTAGGCTATGATGGTGTTGTATTTTGGCTGTGTGATAGCCAGACGCGCAGCCTGTATGAAGAGTATATGAATGCGGAACAAGAACTGAAGGTAGTGCAGAGCGATGGCACGATACTTTTCAGGTTAAAATGATAATTGAGATAAAATGATGCAACTTTGATGCAAAAATGATGCTAATTTGATGCACCGGGCGTGTAATCTATAGGTGTGGAGTGAAGAGGTTACGAAGCGGATTATACGAATGAGAGGAGCATCACGGTATGTGCAGGGAAAAGGATTACAGAGAAAAGAAAAAGACAGGGAAGAGATTATTCATATCGATTTCCTGTCTTGTTTTATTGTCAGGAATAGTGATGCTTTTTACATGTATGCTTGGAAAGGTAATTGAAGGAAAAGAAGATCGGGCAGATTTGATAGAGGCATCTGATAAAAAGGAAAGCGGAAAAGAAATAATCGGAGGATTTGACGAGAAGGAAGAGGAGAGCATATTCAGGCAGGCTGGGGGCTTTGACAATCCTATAGATGATCTATATCTTCCGGTAATTTTCGGAAGCAGTGCGGAAGATAGGACGGAAGTGCTTGTAAGTTATGAGAGAGCATGGAGAGGGCAGCTTGAGGAGTATCTGAAAAACTATAGATCAAGATGCAGGCATGCAAGGGATAAAGAGATGGTGGAGGAATATTCGGCGGCAATTCAAAGAGCGGTAGATGCACAGAAGGAATTGATGGATTATATGGGAGTGGAAGAGGAAAGGCAGATTTGGTATAGTGCGCAGATTTACCGCTGTGCTTTTATCAAAGATATACGGGGGGAGTTTGCAGTTGAAGGTATGGGTCATGGAACAATGCCTGTTAGTTCAAAGGAGATGGAGATTCCTGCAAAACTTGATTACGAAGTTTGCGGAGAATTTATCAATGACATTGACAGGCAGTATGCAGCATCTATGTATGAGGGCTGTGAGGCGGAGATAAGGGACAGGCAGGAGACATTTGATCTGGACTGGTGCAATGAACTTGGAGAACTTACTTTGGAATTTTATGAGAATCTTGATGAGGAGGGAAAGCATCTCGCAGGTATCTGGCAAGAGAGCCGGGAGAGTTGGAAAGCAGTATCGGATCCGCGGCTCTGGTGGTCTCCGGAAGAGCTGAATGCCAAAGAGGAAGACTATCTTTTCTGGGGGAACGGGACGAGTGCCGATCTGATGGAAAAGTATGGATGGATCAATAGATTGTATTATTTGCAACTGCAGAGCATGATGGAAGAGGATACCGAAGATGAGCAGAATGAGCACAGCGGGGAGGCTCTTTGGCTAAACGGCCAGAAGGCTTTGTTTGATTTATTTATGGAAGGGAAAAACAGAGCACCATTGGCAACATATCCATTGGAGAAAGGGGTAGAAAACGACTGCGAGCAGATTTGGCAGATTTGCAGCGGGATTTTAGGTGAAAAGGATGTGGATGCATGGGAGCATGATACATGGTATATGTTGGATGGCGACACCGGTAAAAAAACGGAAGAGGGTATGGTTCTTTATCAGACGAAAGAGGGTGAGCAGGGATTTTTTTATATAAAGGGAAAAATCTTATATCGTGTAAAGGCGGACACGGGTGTTGAAAAAATTGATATGAATACACTCAAGGAGCAGATAGAATACTTTGACGGGGAAGAAAAAACAGACAATAGCCAATGGGAGGCGATGCTTTGGAAAGTCTGGGAGGGCAGGCTGCCGGATGATGGTCTTCATTGGGAGGACGAAAAAATTAAGAAAGCTGTTTACAATGAGATTGGCTATTCCAGTATGGTACCTTCGCGGGAAGAGGTTATGAGTCTTTCTGGTTTGCAGGTATCAAACGCAGAGCAGGTGAGGACTTTTGGTGATTTGAGAAAGCTTCCGGCTCTTACAAGCTTGACGCTGTCAGGTTCAGAAGAAATCAATGTTGATATTACTTGGGATATGGTTCCCGGACTTGAAGAACTGTTTTTTAGAAACATTCCTCTTGATTCAGCAGACTTTCTGGAGGAACTGCCGGATCTTAAAGTGCTTGGGATGATCTGCTGTAACCTTACAGACATCTCCTTTCTGGAAAGATATCCTCATCTTACAGAAGTGTCATTTTATGGAAATGAGATAAGTGATATTTCACCGCTGACAAATTGTAAAGATTTGGAGGTTATTTCGCTGGCATATAATAATGTGGCAGATATCAGTGCGTTGTCCCAGTTGCCGAAGCTTAAGGAGGCAGGGCTCCAAGGGAATCAGATTACGGATATTAGCGTATTAGAGAGCTTTGAAGGGTTGGAAATGCTGAATCTGAACTCTAATCAAATTGTAGATTTGTCGCCGCTTGAGGGACTAAAGGGGCTTACCGCTTTAGGGGCTGCGGATAATCAGATTAAAGACATTACACCACTTAAAGGATTGACCAAAATATATAATCTCTCTCTGGATGCAAATGAAATCAGTAATATTGATGCTTTGAGCAATATGAAGGAAATGGAGTATCTTGGGCTTAGCAGGAATCTGATAGAAGATTATACACCGATTATGGATATGGAAAATCTTTATTCCCTTTCTGTGGAGGGGAATCCCGGACAGGATATCGGAAAGCTGGTATTTACTCCATGGCTTGGGTTAGGCAGCGGATATGAAGTTGAGAAAGAAGAAATTGAGAGAATGCAGGCTTGTTTGAACTTGTATTATCCAGAAGAGGAAATTCTGGCAGAGGATTTTGCGAAAGGAGATATAAACGGAGATGGTATAGAGGATGTGGCAATTACCGGACTTGTGGGTGTCGGGGAAGAGTCGGAATTTTGGTCGGGGGAGAGGTATGTGTATCCTCTTATCGGCAGGGGGGATGGAGGATTTATTCCGCTTACACCTTTGGAATCATTGGGACCGGGCATGGGCGGTGTTTATGGAGATCCTTATCAAGGAATCATCATTACGGATCATATGCTGGTTATTCAGGTTTACGGAGGAAGTAACTGGCGCTGGGGAAGCACTGAAATTTATCAATATGAAGGGGGAAAGATGAAAGAAAAGTGGGAAGTGTCACTAGAACACTTTGTGATGACCTCGGGAATGGACTTTACCATATATGATAAAGAAAGCGATCTCTTTAAGCACTATCTCGTTGTAGGAGAGATAGAAGAGCATAAAGATATTTTGCTCATAGCTGAGAACAATGGGGAACCCGATGCGCGGAAGGAAGAACTTGATGCGCTGCTGAAACGGTTTGAGGAAGATACAGAGAAATCTTTTCCCGAGGTTCGCGCAGGTGATGGAGCACCTGATCTTGACGGCTGGTATGATTATCATATATGCAGTTATCCGGTTACCAAAGAACCTGCTTGGGTATTGAAGCAGATGGCAGAGGAATTGCTTGAGAAAGCCCTTCCGCTTCCGGCAGTCTATTACACTTCAGAAGAGATCAGGGAATCTTATGGAAAAATGATAGGCGTGGAACCGCCGGAGGTGTTTTACATAGGGCTTATGGAAGAAGAGCCTGTGCTCCTATATTATAATGGCTGTATACAGAAGGGTGATGGATTTGCCCATGAAATCGTGCTTCGCACACCGGACGAGGGAGGAGAATACTGGAGGGCAAATCGTTGGATTTATTATGATGAAAGCACAGATACTTATACCTTAAAGAATCGACCAGATGACTAGAATGCCAAAAAAAGCAAACACTATCTTACAACAATATTAATTGAAGGTGAGATGGGATAAAAGTGGAATCCATATGGAGTAAAAGTGTAAAGATACCGGAAAAGCAGGTGTGTCCTTCGGACAAAAAGGTGGACGTTGCAGTTATCGGGGCCGGAATGGCAGGAATATTGACCGCATATCTGTTAAAAGAACGGGGTGTGGAGGTAACTGTCATAGAAGCTGACCGGATTGCCGGCGGGCAGACGAAAAATACCACAGCCAAGATTACTAGCCAGCATGGAATGCGGTATGAGGAACTGATTCGGAAATATGGGCATGAAAAAGCCAGTTTGTATGCGGCGGCAAACAGGGAAGCCATCGACCTATATCAGGAGATTATAGAAAAGCATGAAATTGCATGTGATTTTGAAAGACTTCCCTCTTATTTATATTCTGTGGAAGATGGAGAAAAATTGAAAAAAGAAGCAGAAGCCGCTATGAGTCTTGGAATAACTGCCCGTTTTTGTGAAAAAAATTCCCTGCATTTCGCATTGCCCTTTGCAGTGAAAGGAGCGGTATGTTTTGAAGACCAGGCGCAGTTTCATCCGTTAAAATTCATAAGACAGCTGGCGGAGGAACTGGAGGTTTATGAGGGAACCAGAGTTTTGTCTGTAAAAGGGCATGTAATCTTAACCAATCATGGAAAGGTAACGGCGCAGAGGATCGTTTTTGCAACGCATTATCCAATTGTCAACATCCCTGGGTGCTATTTTCTGCGGCAGCATCAGGAGAGAAGCTATGTGGTGGCGTACTCAGGGGTGGAAGCGCTAGATGGAATGTACTATAGTGCCGATGAGAAGGGGTTGTCTTATAGAAGTTATCAGAACATTCTTCTTGCAGGCGGAAGTGCACATCGCACCGGTAGAAATGAACTGGGAGGATGTTATGAATCTATCAGACAGGAAGTAAAAAAGTATTTTCCTAAAGCGCAGGAGACGGCCTGCTGGTCTGCGCAGGATTGTATCACACATGATGATCTCCCTTTTATCGGAAAGTATTCTTTCCTACGTCCTTACTGGTATGTGGCAACGGGATTTGGAAAATGGGGCATGACTTTTTCCATGATTGCGGCATCCATCATAACAGATGAAATTATGGGAAAGGAAAATCCCTATGCACATCTTTTTTCTCCTCAGAGGTGGAATTTTGCTCCGGCAATTAGAAAGTTCATGGTGGACTTAGGAGAAAGCAGTGTAGGATTATTGTGGCTGCGGAATCTGCTTTTGACACGAAAAGAAGCAGATCTTAAGAATGGCCAGGGCGGAGTCGTGCGGAAAGGGTTAAAAAGATATGGCTGCTATAAAGAAGAAGACGGAACCATACACAGAGTGTCTCTCCGCTGTCCCCATATGGGATGTGAACTTGAATGGAACCGGGATGAGAGAAGCTGGGATTGTCCCTGTCATGGGTCAAGATTTGATTACAACGGAAATCTGATAGATGATCCGGCAAAATGGAGAATTGGAAAGTAGAGATTTGGAGGATGATGATATGATGCACAGAGAAATGTATATTGATGTAGAAAACAGCAAAGAAAAAGGACGTTTACGGACAATAGGGGGAATCCTTTTGTGGGGACTAATGATTGGCGTATCCATTGTTCTTGCGTCACAGTCTTTAGTTTTGGTAGGGTGAAATAGGGCAATACAAATTGGAAGAAGAGGATAGATACGAAGGAGAATGAATATTATGAAAAAGAAATGGTTTTTAATGGCGGTGCTGGTTCTTGCGGTGCTGACAGGATGTAAGGAAACTTTGGAGGAGCCCGGTGACGCGGGAGAATCTGATGCTGGTGCGCTGGAAGTTGCTATTCCCCATGAGGAGGCTGAGATGAAAGGCCCCATTAAAACGGAGGAAGTGCAAGAGATAAGGGAGAATGAAGATGATGCTGTTGATGAAGAGAATGAAAATCCAGTGGATATGACAACAGCAGATCATGACGTGAATGGACGGAAACTGCCTATTTATTGCGTGGATACGGAGGACAAGAAGATTGCCCTTACTTTTGACGCCGCATGGGGCAACGAAGATACGGAAGAAATTCTGGAAATACTGGAAAAGCACAATCTTCATGTGACCTTCTTTATGACGGGAGGATGGGTAGAAAGCTACCCGGATGATGTGAAGGCGATTCTGGCAGCAGGTCACGACCTAGGAAATCACAGTGAGAACCACAAATATATGAGCCAATTGTCTGATGAAGAGAAAAAAGAAGAAATTATGAAGGTTCATGAGAAGGTAAAAGAAATTACCGGCTACGATATGTTTCTGTTCAGGCCTCCTTACGGGGATTATGACAATGCGGTTGTGGATGTGTCTTTAGATTGCGGCTATTATGCGATTCAATGGGACGTGGACAGCCTGGACTGGCAGAATAAGGGCATAGATTCTATTATTGAAACAGTGACAGAGCATAAGAATCTTGGAAGCGGCAGCATTGTGCTGTGCCATAATGGAGCAGAATATACAGCCGCAGCCCTTGATACATTGATTGATACTTTGGAGAAAGAAGGATATGAAATCGTGCCGCTTTCGGAACTTATTTATAGGGACAATTATCATCTCAATCATGAAGGGCGGCAGATAAGAAGTTGACAAGTGAAGTGAGGAATGATAAATTATTATCATTAAGATGCCCATGAGGGAGTAGCAAGCGCGCAGCGCAGCAAGTCAACATGCTGACCGATTAGGTCTGGTTTGCTTTAAATTGCGAGACTCATGTATAGCTTTAGAACTATGCATGGAGTCTGTGTATTTGTCAATAGGAACCCGGTATAGTTTTGAAGCTGTACCGGGATTTTTTATAGTCAAAACAGGAGGAACGAAAGATGGAATGGAGCGTATTATTTTTCTTCAACAGCATTCTGCTGGGAGTGGGGCTTTCTATGGATGCATTTTCAGTGTCCTTAGCGAATGGGCTTAGCGAGCCGGAGATGAATAGAAAAAAGATAAGTGCCATTGCAGGGGTATTTGCCTTTTTTCAGGCATTGATGCCAATGATTGGGTGGATCTGTGTGCATACCATGGTTCAATATTTTCAGGCTTTTGAGAAGATGATTCCATGGATTGCACTGTTATTGCTTTCTTTTATTGGGGGAAAGATGGTGATAGAAGGCAGGAAAAATAAGGAAGAGGTTCGGAATACGGAAATAGGTCTGGCAGCGCTTTTGGGGCAGGGAATTGCTACCTCTATCGATGCATTATCCGTCGGATTCACAATTGCGGGATATAATTTTACGATGGCACTTGTATGCGCGTTGATTATTGCGGCAGTGACCTTTTTGATCTGTCTGGCAGGGGTGCTTGCCGGTAAAAGATTCGGGACAAAGCTGTCTGATAAAGCGGCCATATTTGGAGGAAGCATTCTGATTGTAATTGGATTGGAAATATTTATCACCGGGATATTTTAAAGAAAGCGGAAGACGGAATCAGCAGGATTTTGATGCATTTTTCAAGCATATGTTTATTGTGCATGTTTGCTGCATATGTTATAATTTTACATCATAGTTAAGAAGGGAAAATCATCAAAAAGGAAGGATTATTTTTATGTCTAAGGAGGCAAAAAGTTTTTTAACAGGAGGCATTGCGTTCGTTCTTTTTGCAATGTTGCGTAGCGTAATACCCCTGCATAATATGGAGTTTTTCGTAGTAGCATGCGCCATTTTTGTATGTGTGGCTGTATTGGCGTATTTTATTATGGACAGAAGACAGGGGAGTGTAAATCCGTCAATTGAAAAAGTCTGGAGTGTTTTTGCGATTGCATTGCTGACAGTGTGGATTGTACTGTTTTATATCAATGAGACGAATACAGAACATTCGCTGCAGCGGTCTGAATTAATACGGAGATATTTCCCATTCCCGCTGTGGATTACCCTGATGATTATCGGAGTGGCGGTCTCACTTTTCATTCTGCGTGCAGAACCGAAAGAGAAAACTCTGAAAATAAGGAAGAAGATCCGCCTTATTACAGCGTTGCTGTTTACCTGTGGAACGTCTATTCAGTTTTACGCCCCCAATATATTTCAGGATATTCAGGGCGGTACTTATCACAGTCATGCTTATACAAACAGTATCATAAATGCCTGCTGGCTGATTCCTTATAGTGAAGACTTGGAGTCTCTTTATGGACATTATGGGATTCTTTATATGCCGGTGCTCAAGTTCCTGCACAAGTGTTTTCATGTGGATTATCTGACGGGAATTTTTGCGGTATCTGCAGTTCTTGCCGGTATTTCGATTCTTCTTTTCTTATATGTAATTGATTATTTTGCCAAAAATGATTTGATTTTTTATCTTGGCATGTTTGCTATAGGGGAATATTATTTTATGTTGATGCAAGGAGGCGTTTATCTGCAGGTGCATCCCCACCGCATGATTTTTCCTGTTATTCTGGTTGTACTTGCTTTGCAGGAGTATAAAACAGGGAAGAAGTATAATCTTCTGGCACTCATTTTTCTTATGTTGTCTTTTGTATGGTCGACAGAGGTGGGAATTGCCTCTATGCTTTCCTTTGCACTTTACAGGTGGATCTGGATTGTCCTGGATGGCGCTTCTTTTTCCGTCAGAAAAGTTTTGCGGCTGATACGCGAGTTGGTGATTTATGCACTGCTTCCGTTTGCGTTATCGTATATCGTGATAAGCGGTTATAATCTTTTGGCTGGAGGCTCTGTTTTAGACTTTAGGGAATTTATGTTTCCTCTTATTTCTGATAGAGATTATATTGATAAAATCGAACTGGCGCTTCCAGATGCTACGCATGCATGGATCGGGGCAGCAGTATTATTTATGGGGGCTGTCAGTCCGGCAGTGTTTCGGGTGCTCTTTCCGGACAAAAAAGAAAAAGGGATGAAACCGTTCTGTTTTTTTCTTGGAATGCTGAGCCTTACGATGATGCTTTATTACATTAATCGTCCGGTAGAGGGAAGTATGTTCATTATCCTGTTTCTTATGCTGATCCTTCAGGTTATTATTCTGCAGAAGAGTCAGGATGTTTATCTGGAATGGAAAAAGGAAGGGGACGGTGTATTTGCAAAGCCCAATCGATTCCTGTTCCTTTCGCTTCGGGTAGTGACGACATTGATTTTATTTGTTATGGCATTTGACGGCATTTACTCTATGCCGAAGGCATGGAAAACATCTTCGGAAACGATTTGGAAGAGGGATGAACTGATGGAGTTTGCCCAATACGTTTATGTTCAGATTCCGCCGGATACCGCGGCTTTCGGAGAGGGTGTTCCGGAACTTATGTCGATGATAGACAGAGATACGCATGTGCATTCGACAGAGTGGTCGTATTTGAATTTGCCCCTGGATACCATGGAAAGAATCCGATATGAGATGGAAAGCCAGCCATACTTTTTCTGTAATCTTACCAGTCTCTGGTATATGCAGGAGGAGTATCCGGGCTTATCAGATCAATTCTATCTGCATGAAGAATTTGAGTATAACGGAGTGAAATTCGGGTTTTTCAGGGCGGTTGAAGAATGACGGCAATTGTCTTTACAAAAAACGAGAAAAATTATATACTTAAAGGTAGACAGAATTTAAAAATTTGACAATGGAGAATCCAAAATGAATGGAATTGTAAAAGTACTGACAGGCATTCTGGCTGTATTAGCGGTGATAGCCTGTCTTGCTACGGTAGGAATTGTCGGTTATTCTCTGATTGGCGGAGGAAATGACAAGAATGATATTGAAACTGTGCAGAGGGAGGAAGCAGAGCCTGCCGAGGCTTCGGCGGTGCCGACGCAGATCCCTGAGGTGAGCGCTGACTCGGATACCGAGACGGCTGCGCAGCCTTTGGATAAACTGCGTGATGTTCTTAACCATGTTCATGATTACGAGGAATCCGTGGAGAAGAAAGCAAACTGCTACAGTGCAGGAAGGATTAAGTATAGTTGTGAATGTGGGGATACCTATTACGTGGATATTATGTCAACCGGTCATGTGGCAGGTGACTGGGAAACTTCCAGAAAACCAACAGCGGATCAGGAAGGTCTGCGGGTAAGAAAATGTATTTACTGTGATGAAATCATAGCACAGGAAAATATCCGATATGAAAGTACCAGCGGTTCGGGAGGAGATGGAGCAGAAGAAGAAACACAATTGCCCCATGTGCATCAATACACGGCGTCCACAGAAAGAGAACCCAGCTGTACTTTGGCAGGGTTGCGGAAATATACATGCAGTTGCGGAAACTTCTATACGGAAATGATACCGGCGCCAGGTCATGTGGCGACAGACTGGACGGTGGCAGCAGAAGCTACAACTACTAAGATGGGAACAGAGGAAAGAACATGTGTCGTATGCGGCGTTCTTCTGGACTCCAGACCGGTAAACATGCTTTCGCCCAGCCCGGGTGCAAGCGCAACACCTGCTCCGGCAGCAAGCGCAGGTCAGAGTTCGGCATCCTCAGCGCCTGCCAGTGCAGCTACACCGTCGGCAGCGCCGTCAGCTTCGCCCCATGCACACAATTATCAATCTTATGTGCTCAAAGAGGCGAATTGTACAGAACGGGGAATACGTTCTTATACATGCAGCTGCGGCAGCAATTACGCTGAGAGCATAGAACTGAACCTTAATAACCATACTTTCCGGTCGGTGGTCATTCCGGCCACAGCAACGACACAGGGATATACGGCTTATACCTGTGTGAGATGTAACTACAGTTATTTTGACAATTACACACCGTCTATCGGAAAGTAGAATAAAATTTATGCAATTAGAAATATAAACAATTGAAAATTGTTGTGAATAATCCCTCCTGTCCAGGCATATAAAATCATAAGGGCAGGAGGGATTAACTATGTATGCAGACCAGAACACGGCAGAGGTAATAAGACGGCTTGATAGCAGCAAGGAAAAGGGACTTACCACCATGGAGGCTGATGCAAGACTTCGGAAATATGGTCCTAATCAGCTTAAGGAACAGAAGAAAAAAGGGATATTTATGCTGTTTTTGGAGCAACTCAATGATCCACTTATTTATATTCTGATGGTGGCGATAGTGATTTCTTTCTTTTTGAAGGAAGTGGGAGATGCGGCGATTATTGCGGCGGTTATCATTCTGAATTCGGTGGTTGGAGTCATTCAGGAGGACAAGGCCCGAAGAGCCATTGAGGCCTTGAAGCAGCTGGCAAGTCCCAAGGCATTGGTGAAGCGTGATGGAAAAGAATATGAGATACCAAGTCCGCAGCTTGTGCCGGGAGATATTGTATTTTTGGAAGCGGGCAGGCAGGTGCCTGCGGATCTTCGGCTGATTGAGGCGGTGAATCTGAAAATTGAAGAATCGGCGCTTACTGGAGAGTCTGTCCCAGTGGAAAAGGTCACAAAGGAACTGACCGCAGGAGAAAAGGGAATTGGTGATCGAATCAACCTGGCGTATATGTCCACAACGGTAACTTACGGCAGAGGAGAAGGAATTGTAACCGCCACAGGGATGGATACGGAAATTGGAAAGATTGCGGGGCTGATTGGGGCGGATGGAGGCGAAATGACACCGCTTCAGAAGAGACTTGCGGATCTGGGGAAACTTCTCAGTATTCTGGCAGTTGGCATATGTGCATTTTTGTTCCTGGTGGCAGTGCTGCAAAAGCGTGACGTAGGGGACATGCTACTCACTGCGATTTCTCTTGCAGTAGCGGCAGTGCCGGAAGGGCTGGCGGCAGTCGTCACCATTGTGCTGGCGCTTAGTGTATCACGTATGGTAAAGGTGGGCACAATTGTCAGGAGACTTCCTTCTGTGGAAACACTGGGAGCGGTCGATATAGTATGCTCTGACAAAACAGGGACTCTTACCCAAAACAGAATGACAGTAAAAGAGTGCTATGTAGATGGCCGCCTGATAAAAGAGGAAGAACTGGATTCCGAGGCGAACCATTTCCTCTTTGAGGCATGTACACTTTGCAATGATGCGGTGTTTGGTGAGAATCGGCTGGGAGATCCCACAGAACTGGCGCTTCTTGACCTTTCCTATAAACACGGAATGGAGAAGAGCAGGCTGGAGAAAAAGTTTCCCCGTGTGGACGAGCGCTCTTTTGATTCAGAGAGGAAAAGAATGACGACCGTCCACAGGAATGGAACCGAGAAGATTGCGTATATTAAGGGCGCTGCGGATGAAATGATAGACCGTTGCCAGAGTATTTGCATGCATGGAAAAGAAATAACTTTTTCGGCAAAAGCAAAAAGGGAAGCAAAGGCAGCAGTGGGGGAAATGGCAAGCAAAGCCTATCGTGTGCTTGCCATTGCAATAAAACGCAAGGGGGATTTGAAAGACGAAAAGAACATGGTTTTTGTGGGGCTTGTGGGAATGATAGACCCTCCCCGCGAAGAAGCAAAGGGGGCAGTGGAAAGTTTTAAAGGCGCGCATGTAGATACTGTAATGATTACAGGAGACCATGTTGACACGGCTTTCGCCATAGCAAAGGAACTAGGGATTGCAAAGGATAAAAGAGAGTGCATGACAGGAGCAGAGATTGAAGAATCAGACAGCAGGGATTTTGTAAATCGGGTTGAAAATATCCGTGTTTTTGCCAGGGTCTCTCCGGAGCATAAAGTACGGATCGTGGAAGCGCTAAGGTCCAGAGGAAAGACTGTGGCGATGACGGGAGACGGTGTAAATGACGCGCCTTCTTTAAAGGCAGCAGATGTGGGAATTGCCATGGGAAAGGAAGGGACAGACGTTGCCCGGAATGCGGCGGATCTGGTTTTAACAGATGATAATTTTGCCACAATCGAAAAGGCAATGAAGGAAGGCAGAGGGATTTACGAGAACATCCGCAAAACAATTTTGTTTTTGCTCTCCTCTAACTTTGGGGAAATCATTACCATGCTGGTGGCGATTCTGGCAGGTTTTCCTACACCGCTGAAAGCAAGTCATATACTATGGATCAATCTGATCACGGACTCACTTCCGGCGCTGGCCTTGGGAGTGGACAAAAATGACGGGGATGCACTAATGAAGGAACCGCCAAGAAAAAGCACCGACAGTTTGTTCTCTCATGGCGGACTTGCCTGTACTTTGTGTTATGGGGCGGTAATTGGTGTAATCAGTCTGCTGGCCTTTGCGGCAGTCCCTTATCAGGAACTTGTAGGGAAGGGACTGCCAGTGACCATACGGAATCTGGAAAAGATCCTCCGTCTCCAGCCGATTTTGAATAAAGCGCAGACCCATGCGTTTACCGTGCTTGGTATGAGTCAGCTGATGCATGCGGTAGGAATGAGAGATGTAAATAAGTCTGTCTTTAAGATGAATCATCTGGATAATATTTACATGATCGTGGCATGGGGAGCGGGAATTGCACTGCAGGCGCTTGTGACAGAGATTCCATATTTTGTAAATCTGTTTGGAACCAGCAGGCTCAGTCTTTCTGAATGGGGAGTTCTTGGAGTGCTTGCGAGCATGCCTTTAGTGGTTCACGAACTTTTAGTATTTTCGGACACTCTGCTGAAGAAAGCCGATGAGAGGGTGTTAGAAAATGCGGATAAAGGACAAAAGCATGAGAATGGCAGCTCCCAGCCAGGCGAAATTGTGTGAGCCTTTGCGGGATAGCAGACCCCCGGTAAAAAGACCCAGCCGTATTGCGAGAAAATGGATTGCGGTTGTCAGAAACAATAGTATAATAGGAGGTAGAGATACGGTTCCGGTACACAATCCGGCGGAGACATTGTCTACAGACAGGGCAAATGCCAGAAGAGCAGCTTCACGGCAGGAAAGCACTGCTTTATCTTCCTTATTTATTTTTTGTGAAATTGTTCTTGTGGTCAATCCCGGATCTTTTTTGTGAAGGCGGGGCAGGGCGTCATAAAATTTGTACAAAGAAAGCAGAAAAAGTATGGAAAAAGAAATTCCTTTTGTGAGTTTATCGGGAATCAGGTCGAGAAAAACATTTCCGGCGAGCAAAGAGACGGTCAGCATGCTGCCTGACAGCAGCGCTATGATGAAAACAGACAAAAAAGAGACCTCTACTTTTTCCATTCCATAAGATAATCCTGCGGCAAAAGCGTCCATAGAAAGGACGATTACCAGAAGAATAAAAAAATAAATAGATATGGTCATGTCATTTAACCTTTTAAGTTTGCTATATTATATTCATATATGGTATAATATGACTACAATATTTGAAGGATTTTGTCGGCATAAGCGAAGAAAGGTGCAGAAAATGTCATGATGGATAAAAAAGTATGTATACTTGCAGGAAATACAGGAGCGAAAGAATACTCTCTTTTGGAGAAGTATGCAAGCCAGGGCTGTGTCATTGCCCTTATGAACAAGAACAAAGAACTCGGAAGAAAGATTAAGGAGGAATTGGAAAAAATCTACCATGTCGGAGTTTTCGTTTTCCACGGAGACGTAGAAAACGAAGAGGACAAGGATATTTTTTTCGCGGCTGTGGAAGAGATGTATGGCCGGGCAGACCATATCATATGCCATAATGATTAAACAAAGGAGGTAAGCTATGAAACTAATCTTTGTAGGAGCTGCACATGAGGTGACGGGAAGCTGTCACTATCTGAATGCCTGTGGGAAGCATATACTTGTGGACTACGGTATGGAACAGGGAGTCAATGTATTTGAAAACTGCGATTTGCCGGTACAGGAATCTTACATAGATTATGTACTGCTTACCCATGCTCATATCGATCATTCCGGTATGATACCAAGGCTGACAGCCAGAGGGTTCAGGGGACAGATTTTTGCTACAAAGCCGACTGCAGATCTGTGCAGTATTATGTTACGGGACTGTGCACATATCCAGATGCAGGAAGCAGAATGGAAGAATCGTAAGGCAAAGAGAAATGCAAATGTAGCTTATCAGGAGCCTGTTTATACGATGGAAGATGCAGATGCCGCCATCAAAAGAATTGTGCCCTGCGATTATGGACAGGAAATAGAGCTTTGCGAAGGAATAAAGATCCGGTTTACAGATGTAGGGCATCTGCTGGGGTCTGCGAGCATCGAAGTATGGGCGACGGAAGGGGACGCTACCAAGAAGATCGTCTTTTCAGGAGATATTGGAAATGAAAATCTTCCGTTGATCAAAAGCCCTACAAGGACAGAAGAAGCGGATTACGTTGTCATGGAGTCCACCTATGGAGACAGGCTTCATCCCGGAGAGCATCCTGATTATGTGAAGGAACTTGCCGGAATTTTGCAGGAGACCTTTGACAAGGGCGGAAATGTCGTCATTCCTTCTTTTGCTGTGGGAAGAACACAGGAAATATTATACTTCCTGCGCAAAATAAAAGAGGATCAGATGGTGACAGGGCATGGGAATTTCCCTGTGTATGTGGACAGCCCCCTAGCGGTGGAGGCAACCAATATCTTCCATAAGAATGAAGACAGATGTTTTGACGAAGAGGCGATGAAACTGGTACATGCAGGAATCAATCCGCTTTCATTCCCGGGGCTGAAACTTACGATTACCAGTGAAGAATCAAAAGAAATCAACTTTGAAGCCACGCCGAAGGTCATCATATCGGCATCCGGTATGTGTGAAGCGGGGAGAATCCGCCACCATTTGAAGCATAATCTCTGGAGAGAGGAATGTACGATCCTGTTCGTTGGTTATCAGGCAGTGGGGACTTTGGGAAGAATGCTGATAGAGGGTATTGACGAAGTGAAGCTGTTTGGCGAACCTATTGACGTGCGTGCATCTATACGCACTCTTGTGGGACTTTCAGGACATGCAGATAAAAATGGGCTGATTGACTGGGTGAAGGGATTTAAAGACAAACCAAGAAGGGTCTTCGTAGTACACGGCGAGGACTCGGTATGTAAGAGCTTTTCGGAGTGCCTTTGGGTGGAACATGGAATCAAGGCGTATGCGCCATACAGCGGAACAGAATTTAATCTGCTTACGGATAAGATTGAATATGAGGCAGCGCCTATTCCGATTCAGAAGAAAGTCAAGACTGTATCTGATGTATTTACACGTCTTCTGGCAGCAGGTCAGAGATTGCTTGCTGTGATTCGTAAAAACGAAGGCGGTCCTAATAAAGAATTGGCGAAGTTTGCCGATCAGATCAATTCCCTCTGTGACAAGTGGGATGTATAAAGATGATGGAGGAAGGCTGAAATGAGTCTTGCAGATGAAATATTCATCAATATGTGCAGGGAAATTTTGGAAAACGGAACCAGCACAGAGGGAGAAAAGGTGCGCCCTAAGTGGGAGGACGGCACATCTGCGTATACGATTAAGAAATTTGGAGTGGTGAACAGGTATGATCTGTCGAAAGAGTTTCCGATACTGACGCTCAGAAAGACAGCCTTAAAAAGCGCTACAGATGAAATGCTGTGGATCTGGCAGCGCAAATCCAATAACATCCATGATCTTCACAGCCATATCTGGGATGAATGGGCTGATGCAGATGGTTCCATTGGCAAGGCATATGGATATCAGATGGGAGTGAAGCATCAGTACAAAGAGGGCATGATGGATCAGGTGGACAGGGTGATTTATGATCTTAAGAATAATCCTTTCAGCCGCAGGATCATGACCAATATTTATGTGCATCAGGATCTTCACGAGATGAATCTGTATCCTTGCGCTTACAGCATGACATTTAATGTGACGCAGAAAAAGGGAGAGGAAAAACTCACTTTGAATGCTGTTTTAAATCAGCGTTCCCAGGATGTACTGGCTGCAAACAACTGGAATGTGGTGCAGTATGCGGTGCTGGTTCATATGCTGGCACAGGTTTGCGGTATGAAGGTGGGAGAACTGGTTCATGTGATTGCGGATGCGCATATTTATGACAGGCATGTTCCGATCATAGAGGAACTGATTACCAGAGAATCGTACCCGGCGCCGTCTTTCTGGCTGAATCCGGAGATAAAGGATTTTTATCAGTTTACAAGAGATGATGTAAAGGTAGAAAATTATGTGACGGGAGAACAGATTAAGAATATTCCCATTGCAATATAAAAGATGGACATACATCAAATGGATAAAGAAAGGAAATGTAAGATATGAATCTGATAGCGGCAGTGGATGAAAATTGGGCAATTGGAAATGGCGGTGATCTTTTGATCAGAATTCCGGCAGACCACAAGAATTTCCGTCAGGAAACCACAGGGAAAGTGGTGGTGCTGGGGAGAAAGACTTTAGAGACCTTTCCCCAGGGACTGCCTCTTAAAAACCGTACGAATATCATTTTATCTGCCAATCCGGAATATAAGGTTAAAGATGCGACGGTAGTGCATAGTCTGGAGGAACTGCTTTCAGAACTTGAAAAATATGATACACAGGATGTGTATATCGTAGGAGGAGAAAGCATTTACAGGCAGCTTCTTCCATACTGTGATGTGGCGCATATCACAAAGATCGATCATGTTTATGATGCAGACGCTTATTTCCCCAATCTGGACGAAATGCCGCAGTGGCAGATTACGGCGGACAGCGATGAACAGACCTATTTTGATATTACCTATCATTTCCTAAAGTATGAGAGGATTGCGCGGTAAACACAGTTGACTTTTACCATAAAAAGTATAATAATAAAAAAGAAACTTAAGAGGGAGCACAATATTATGGAAAAGAAAAATATTGATTGGGCAAATCTTGGATTTGGCTATATCCAGACAGATTATAGGTTCGTATCAAATTATAAAAATGGCGCATGGGACGATGGCGTCATAACAGAGGATGCGAATGTGGTCATCAGTGAATGTGCGGGTGTTCTGCAATATGCGCAGACAATATTTGAAGGCATGAAGGCTTATACGACAGCAGACGGACGCATCGTTACTTTTCGCCCTGATCTAAACGCAGAAAGAATGGAACAGAGCGCAAAGCGTCTTGAGATGCCGGTTTTTCCTAAAGAGCAATTTGTTGAGGCGGTGCTTAAGACCATCAAGGCAAATGAGGCTTATGTGCCTCCGTATGGCAGCGGCGCAACTTTATATGTGCGTCCTTATATGTTTGGAAGTAATGCCGTCATTGGTGTAAAGCCGGCGGATGAATATCAATTCAGGGTGTTTACCACCCCGGTTGGACCTTATTTTAAGGGAGGCGTTAAGCCGCTTACAATCCGTGTCAGTGATTTTGACCGTGCAGCGCCGAATGGAACAGGTCATATCAAGGCAGGACTTAATTATGCAATGAGTCTTCACGCTATTGTGGATGCACATGAGCAGGGGTACGATGAGAATATGTATCTTGATGCAGGAACGAGAACAAAGGTAGAAGAAACTGGCGGTGCGAACTTCCTGTTCGTGACGAAAGACGGCAAGGTTGTGACACCTAAATCAAACAGTATCCTTCCTTCCATCACCAGACGTTCCCTGATGCAGGTTGCCAGAGATTATCTGGGACTGGAAGCAGAAGAGAGGGAAGTTTATCTGGATGAACTGAAAGATTTTGCGGAATGCGGTTTATGCGGTACGGCAGCAGTCATCTCACCCGTTGGCAAGGTGGTAGACCATGGAAAAGAAATCTGTTTCCCCAGCGGAATGACGGAAATGGGACCTGTCACGAAGAAGCTGTATGAGACACTTACCGGTATCCAGATGGGCACCATTGAAGCGCCTGAAGGATGGATCGTGGAAGTAAAGTGATTTTTGTAAAGCAGCATTTAATGTGAGATAATAGGGTATTCAAGCTTGTGAGTTTGAATGCCTTATTTTGTCTCATAGGGGATTTAACTAATGCCCTATGAGATTAAAGAATGGAGAGGATTTCTGGTGGAAGCAAGGAAGATTTTAGAACAGGTAAAAGAAGGAAGTATGTCGATAGAGGAAGCGGAGAAATATTTCAGGAAGCAGCCTTTTGAGGAACTGGGCTATGCAAAGCTGGATACTCATAGGGAGATGCGTTCAGGATTTCCGGAAGTGGTTTATTGCAGCAAAAAACCGGATCAGTATCTGCTTTCCATTTATCAGAGATTGTTTGAGGAGAACGGGGAGGTTTTTGGAACCAGAGCGGAAAAGCACCAGTATGAACTGGTGAAGGAAGTACTTTCGCAGGTGACTTATGATGAAGTATCCCGCATTTTAAAAATTGAAAAAGAAGATAAAATAAGATGCGGAAAGATTGCAGTCTGTACGGCAGGCACAGCGGACATTCCGGTAGCGGAGGAGGCAGCTCAGACCGCAGAATTTTTTGGCTCTTATGTGGAACGGATTTATGATGTGGGGGTGAGCGGGCTGCACAGGCTGATTTCCCGTCTTGATGTGATACAGGAGGCAAACTGCGTGGTAGCAGTGGCAGGAATGGAGGGAGCGCTTGCAAGTGTTCTGGGCGGTCTGGTCAGCAGACCGGTGATTGCAGTCCCCACTTCTGTAGGTTATGGGGCAAGCATGCATGGTCTTTCGGCGTTACTTACCATGATCAACTCCTGCGCAAATGGGATAGCTGTCGTCAATATTGACAATGGCTATGGCGCCGGCTATATTGCAACCCAGATCAACCGACTGGGATGTCAGAAGGACGATAAGGGGGAGTAGAAGATGGGAAAGACTTTATATCTGGAATGTTATTCCGGAATCAGCGGAGATATGACGGTGGCAGCGTTACTGGATCTTGGAGCAGATGAAAAAGTGCTTAAAGCGGCATTAGAGAGCCTTCCGGTAAAAGGATTTGAAATCGAAATAAGCAGAGTAAAGAAGGCTGGACTTGATGCCTGTGATTTCCTTGTGAAGCTGGATAGAAAGCATGAAAATCATGACCATGATATGGAATACCTGCATGGACACAGTCATGCGCATCACCATGAGGAAGAATGCGGGTATCACCATGATGAAGAAAAATGTATGGAGGAAAGGCAGCATGTCCATGAGCATAGGGGATTGCCGGAGGTGCTGAAGATTATTGAAAATGCCAAAATCAGTGCACGTGCCAGAGGGACGGCTATAGAAATTTTCANGATATTNGCTTNGGCGGAGGCAAAAGCCCATGGCGTGCCTATAGAGCAGGTGCATTTTCATGAAGTGGGGGCTGTGGACTCTATTGTGGATATTGTTGCGGCGGCGGTATGTCTGGATAATCTGGATATCACAGATGTGGTGGTACCCTTTGTATGTGAAGGCAGAGGAACGGTGAGGTGCCAGCATGGCATTCTTCCGGTGCCGGTTCCGGCNGTAATCAATATCATNGAGGCATTTNAGCTTCCNGTCAGGATTACGGACGTGGAGGGAGANCTGGTGACNCCNACGGGGGCAGCAATCCTTGCAGCCGTAAAAACGGCTTCCAGACTGCCNNANCAGTTCACAATNANNCAAACGGGNATTGGAGCAGGAAAGCGGAGTTATGAAAGACCCAGCCTGCTTCGGGCAATGTTGATTGAAGAAAAAGGGGAGAACCGACCAGAAGAATCCTCCAGGCAGGACGAGATTTATAAACTGGAAACAAATATTGACGACTGTACGGGAGAACTNCTTGGATATACGATGGANAATCTNATGAGTGCAGGCGCCAGGGACGTNCACTTTACNCCNGTATATATGAANAAAAATCGCCCGGCTTATNTGCTTACGGTNATTTGTGACGAAGCNNATATAAAGAAAATGGAGCAGATNATTTTTGAGGAGACTACCACCATAGGNATNCGNAGGATGCGGATGGAGCGCACGGTTTTAGAGAGAGAGGAAACNNTAATCGNATTGGAAAGGGGAGAGGTGANGGCAAAAAAGTGTACCTTGCCGGATGGTCAGGTGAGACTTTACCCNGAATATGAAAGCGTGGNAGAGTTGGCAAGGAAAAACGATGTANCTTTTCAGCAGGTGATGGAGGAAGTATGGGGGAGTACTTGGAAAAAAGNGAGCAATTGATNCGGANAATGGCGCAGTATGCCNGGCAGGATGTAATGGTGGCTTTTTCAGGGGGCGTTGACAGCAGTCTGCTTTTGAAATTANCNCATGAAGCAGCCCAAAAGACNGGAAAAGAAGTTTATGCNGTGACGATGCNGACCCGCCTGCATCCNNTCAGGGAAATAGAAGAAGCAAAAANAGTATGTGAAGAAATCGGAGCAGTCCATATNGTGATAGCAGTGGATGAACTTGANGAAGCNGGGATTATGAATAATCCGGTGGAACGCTGTTANCTATGTAAAAAGCATCTGTTNCTCAANATGAAAGAAAGGGCTTCTGAACTTGGAATAANNGTGATTNTAGAGGGGACGAATGAGGANGATCTNCATGTCTANCGTCCCGGNATAAANGCCCTNANAGAATTNCAGATNATCAGCCCNTTGGCNNANGCNGGNCTNACNAANGCNGANGTGAGGAAAATGGCATGCGAGTACGGCATTTCCGTATCTTCTAAGCCGGCAACGCCCTGCCTTGCTACAAGGTTTCCTTATGGNANAGAGCTTACCTATGAAAAAATGGNACAGGTGGAGAANGGNGAGACTTTNNTNAAAGAAANNGGTTTACATAATGTNAGNGTCAGAGNNCATGATANNCTTGCAAGGATAGAANTAGATGAGAGTNCNTTTGNNGAATTTTTNNCNCATAAGAAAGAAATTNCCGANTANNTGAAAANCNTGGGATNNGTTTACATAACATTAGACTTGGANGGNTTTCGNTCNGGAAGCATGGATGTNGGTATAAATGAGGTTTCATNNAGATAGTTAACGATAGAAAGGANGGTTATAGTGATGAAGTACAGAGAATTNAAAAGATGCAGTAATTTGAAGGTGAGCGAAATTGCANTAGGNTGTGAGGGCTTTATAGACAANACACCGGAAGAATTTNAGGAGATGCTGGAGCGGGCNCTTGAACTGGGCATTAATTTTATTGATATGTACACGCCCAATCCNGTATTCCGNGATAATTTGGGCGCTGCNATGAAGGGCAAGAGAGATAAATTTGTTCTGCAGGGGCATATNTGNTCTGTATGGGANGATGGNCAATANCTNCGNACCAGAAACATAGAAAAGGCGAAAGCCGGATTTGANGATCANCTGCAGCGACTNGGAACNGACTACCTNGATATTGGAATGATTCATTATGTGGATGGTGAAAGNGATTTTGAGGANGTNTTTCAGGGANAAATCATAGANTACTGTAAGGAANTGAANGCGGAAGGAAAAATCCATGCCATCGGATTAAGTTCCCACAATCCGGTGATTGCANGGAANGCAGTGGAAACGGGNCTGATTGANGTGCTGATGTTTTCGGTGAATGCTGCCTATGACATGCANCCGGCAAGCGAGGANTGCAATGATTTNTTTGACCCGGCNAATTATCAGAACGGTTTCGNGGGAATNAANNCTGACAGAAAAGCATTATATGANTTGTGCGCGAGAGAGGATGTGGCAATTGACGTTATGAAGGTCTTCGGCGGAGGAGATATGCTAAACGCGNAACTTTCTCCTTTNGGNGTGGCATTCAATGAATNCCAGTGTATCGANTACTGNCTGACCAGACCGGGNGTGGTATCCATTATGGCAGGCTGCCACAGCATCAGTGAAATCGAAAAAGTGGTATCTTATTATGATGCTTCGAAGGAGGAAAAAGATTATTCACTGGTCTTGTCACAGATGGACAAATTCAAGTTCCATGGCAACTGTATGTACTGCGGACACTGTGCACCATGCAGTGTGGGGATCAGTGTGGCGGAAGTCAATAAGTATCTGAATCTGTGTCTGGCACAAGGACAGGTGCCCGAGACGGTAGCAGACCACTATAAGCTCCTTGAGCACCATGCATCAGAATGCGTTGCATGCGGCAGATGCGAAGGNAATTGTCCTTTTGGGGTGGGGATTATAGAGAAGATGAAGAAGGCTGTGGAAGTGTTTGGATATTAAATGTTCCATTGATGACCATAGCTTAATATACCTAGTATTGATTCAAAAATGGGACAGTAAAAGATATATAGGAAAACCTATTTAGAATGAAGGGATAATTGATTGAGTAAATTTAAAATAATGAACGCATTTCAAATAAAATTACTAATGGTATTGTTAATGCTTCTCGATCATCTGCGTTATATTAATAACTTCATACCATCTGATATAGCATCCTTTTTTACTTTTATTTCTAGATGTGTAGCTCCTATGTTTGCATATTTTGCAGTAGAAGGAATTCGGAATACGCATAATTTAAAGAAATATTGCCTGCGTTTAGTTATATTTGCGGGCATTACTTTTGCCGGGAATAAAATATTAAATNCAATTTTGGAATCGATGCTGAAGCATGAACAAATACTTTTATTTAGAAATAATAACGTTATTTTTACACTTGCACTAGGGGTGATTGTTATAGCTCTCATACAGTGGGGGAAGGATAAACAAACGATTGAGCGTATCAGCTTATATGCGCTTTCAATGCTATGCTTTATAATAGGCTTCCTCTATGGTGAATGGGGCACTGTCATATTACCTTTTATATTTATAGAGTATTTCTTTCGTGATAAAAAGGTAATTCGATTTTTGGGATATGCACTAATAGAAGTATTTGCAATTCTTTTGCCATTTGGTGAACCATTTTATTTTCTTGTGTTCCCATTCATTTTATTATACAACGGAGAACGTGGTCCAAAAACGAATTTAAGCAAATACTTCTTTTACATATTTTATCCAGTTCACTTATGGATCATAGCTATTATAAATTTCATGGTGATAGTATGAGTTTTTGATTTGTCTCTTATTTATATCAGCTTGAAGATTTTGATTGTTCTTCATATTGTTATCATTTACAATAAGAGCAGAAATGCTTTATAAAAAGAAAATAGATGTCTCAGAAGTATTTGCCACGGAGCAAAGAAGACCTTTCTGTTTTGCGATTGATTATGAAGGAAACTATTACTTTGAAAGTTATGAAGAGATAATTAAGTTATGTCCGGATGGCAGTGCGGACATGCGCCTATCCTGTGGTGGAGAGATAGAAGCAATTGGAGGTGGCAGATCGGGAGAAATATATTATATTTATCGTAATGAAGGCGGAATAGATATGCTTGGCATGCTTCAGGAAGACAGTACTACAGACATCCAGATAGAATTACCTGATGTTGGAACACAATATAGCCTTCTTACTGCGGGGACGGATACAGAGGTGTTTATCTATAACATAGATGGCGGCATATATACTNATGAATCGGATGCAGATACTGTGAAATTGAGAGTGCCAATAAGTGAATTGCCGGTGTCGGGAGAAGCGGCTATAAATAGTGGATTTTTAGGAGATGGGCGCTTGNGCCTTATGGTATACGAAGGAGAAAAAATTGTTTTTTATTATATTCCGGTAGGAAATTTCGGAACTTAAGGAACAGGTTGCTTTGTTTAACCAGATCCATGAGGATTATCAGATTGAAGTGCGGTGTTATGAAAGGTCATGGCAACTTGAGGAAGATGGGATTTAAAGCACTGGAAGAAGTTACAGAGATTATACAAAGAAGAGCAGCAATATATGTCAGTGAAAAGTCGCATTAGTTTTTTTGTTTATATAGACAGTTGCTGTACAGTTATCTTCAAAGAAACCTGTCNANNTATTTGCAGATTTGGTGTTAAGACCGTATAGCTGCTTTTTTAGTTCCGGTGCAACGGCTCCTGTTATTGACGTGTAATTCCTGCTAATGTTAAAATAAATATACTAACATATTGTTCGGAGGATAATTTGGGGGAACAGAATGAAAATAGTAATGCAAAATAATTTGATTAATACTAATGCATTCAGTAATGTTCAAAGTAAAGATGCGCAATCAAGTAAAGATACGCAGGCTCCTTTTTTAGTAAAACGGAAGGAGATATTTCCGTGAAAGTTACTTTTTCTGATGAAGGAANAGAAGCNTACAGAAAANGTGTNCAGGANATGGGNCAGCAGGATGAGACAGTTGATTTAGATGCTTTAGACAAAATGAGAGAATATGGTGATAAGATTGTAATGGATCCGGCTCATGGAATGGAAGCAGATTTTCATAAGAGGCTGCTNAANTTAAATTCAGAGNCAGGNGAGTCGTTAGAAGATTGGNCAAAGAATTGCTTAACTGTTTANGCCACAATGTATGATGAGATAAAGAAAGGATATGAGCAGGGAACCAGAGAGTATTGGGTATTAGCTGATGATGGTTCGACCAAGGACNATTGGCGTAAAGTGACGGAAGAAGAGGAACTGGCAGCATTAGATAAGGCATTTGANTTTTATAGTTATGTNTTAGATGGTTATGTNAATTATGGANTAAAGGCCGGTGAGGATGCAGAAAGAGCCATTTTAAATACACAGCGTCAATTGGAAAATCANCCAAGGNTTGCGGCGGAACAGAAGGATGAAGCAATGGACATTTACATGAAAATGAAGATGGCGAAAAAAGCTGTTGATGAGCAATATGCAAGTAAAACAATAAATGAATTGGTAAAAGATATATTTAATTATTTTTTTAAATAGTTTGCATTTACAAGGAACTGTTGTGCTAGTAGATAGATAATCTACCAGCGCAACAGTTCCTTTTTTGGTGTGTTTCTTGAAATGAAATGTAGCATATTTGATGCAAAAATGATGCAAGAATGATGCAAGCCTGTTTTATTATAAACTATNTGATTGCCGNTTTTGTGGCAGTTAGTGTTAGAAATAGGATAAGGAGAAAGCAATGAAGAAATTGATAACATTGATAGGCGGCGCGGTGTATATGGCATTGAGTTTGCTTACTGCAACGCCGGAATATGAAGAACAGGCAGACCCTATTGTGGGGACATGGAGAAATATAAGGGGCACTTATTTTGAGTCTGAGCTGGATGAATGGGTGACCCTTTACCGGACCTGCTTTTCCCCTGACGGACAGGTAGTCCATTATGGATGTAGAAATGTGGATAGGGGAACATGGCAGAGAATAGATGAAAATACGGTGACGGCTGTTTNTGACGATTGTACTTATATGGGAATAGGAGGAAACAGATATGCTGTTCCCTCTTACAGTGTCACCTATACTTATAATAGGGAAAATAAGGGGTATCTTAGAGACACGGACCGGGAAAAAGAGTTTTTTTGNGAANAAGAAGCGGAAGGCGGAAGTGTCATATACAAGGCAAGGGATTTTGATGATTATGGACTGCCTCTTTGGTTTGAAANTGATGAATCTGAAATAGCAGATNATTATGCTGACCTGCNGAAAACAGAGGAATACGGAATCACNCTTGAGAAGAGGCTTCTGGCCGTTTCNNGCGATCTGTTTCAGGGAAAAGTGGTGGAACTGGAGCAGGCAGACCTTCCCTATCAGTTAGAAAATATAACGTTTTANGATATAACGGGTGATGGAAAGAAGGAAATGTTTGCTTATGTGGAGACGTGCAATCACTCGATGAGTAATTCCGGCGCATTTTATGTTATTGCGCAAGAGGATGACGGAGGGTTTAGTATTTTATCAAAAAATGCAAATTTCCGGGGCGGNTATACAGANATCCTTGCNNCNGACGGNACGCAGCTCCTTCCGACANTGGGGTATGCGTCTGCTTCTTCATGGAAGGGCGGAGTNAGGATTCATTTAGGGTTCAGAGAAGGNGAGGTAGTNGTTGANAAAAAGGAATCNTATNGNTTTCATTGGGATTTTCCNCTTCTCAANTATGTAAATGANTATAAAAANGGTTCTTANTGNGTGTATGCNGCCAGATGTGAGCAGGANGGNGAGGGCTATGGGTATTATGTAAGTCCGCAGGAAAGNATGAAAATAGACGAAGAGTTTTTTGAGNCAAGGCTTTTNCCATTCACAGAATATGGNTATGANAAAAATGAATATCCTGCGGTTTATGACCCNTGGAATCCNTTTGATNAAAGNTGGTGGCAGGATGGCGGCAANTATCCNGAAGACGGGGAAGCCTATGGNAGTGGAATGGCTCGCTGGATAGAGCAGGCAAAAGATGACAATCCAAATGAACTGTTGAAAAATGCAGTAGAGAACTCTGGNCTGNAGTTGGAGAGGCGGGCTTATCCATGGACAACAGAAACNAAAAAGAATGTCAGNANNCTCNTNAGATGTCCTGTGGCAGACTATTATTATATTTCAGATTTTTATGCCGCGGCTTATAAGCANGGGGAAATATACTATTACATAAAGAGACAGAAGTCATATGAACCAGGGGAGAAATGGGAACAGGTTTCCATAGATGATATATATGCTGATATGGAAAAAACAGCGGCTTCGGTCATCCCCCTTAAAGTACCGGAAAGNTTTACTGTCAGAGAAGAAGGGAACACCAGGCATGAAATTTTANTGTCTGACTGTAGCTGTTGGTATGAGGAGAATCAACTGATAGTTTATTCTTATGATAGTATTGACAAAAAGGGNATTTATCTGTTAGCGCCTGAAGTTGAGAAGATCATTTATCCGCTGGCGGATTATCTTATCGANCAGGANCAGGANGNGATATGGATTCTGGAAGGGAAAGAAAACCCTCGGATAAGCAGGATTGAGTTAAGGGGAAATTCGTATTTTTCAAAGGAGGTAGAANTGGATGCTGATAAAGTCAATAGATTTCTNACAAAAATTTATGGNATTTCAGGGGAAGAAGNNGAAACGCTGTTCTCTGATATAGAAGTTTCTTTATCAAAGGAGAAAAACCAGAAGGAAGGCGTGATCAAGGGAACAGCGAGCGGAATACTGGATAATACAAATAAGCGTTATTACATGGAATTTGAGATTGGAAAGATGATANATNTAAGAGGCTATTTGCAGAGTCTCTTCCTGCCGTCTTTGTATCAAGAATTCCTGTATTATAATCTGACGGTGGAAAATCCTTTTGAAGACAAGGGGAAAAGCAGAGAACTGGGGTTCTTTGATGAGGAGATTTATGCAGCGGAATTTACGGAACCACACAAACGGTTTGCACTGTATGATTATAATGAGGATGGGGAAGATGAACTGCTTTTCCAGATAAAACAGACAGAATACCATGAGGACACGAGTCGATTTACCAATAAGGAAGTCATTTATGTCCTTGGCGTACAAGACGGAAAGCTTGTTTGTATGGATATCATTGAAACTTTGGGGAATCAGGAGAAAGATAGTGCAGAAGGTAAGGAAAAAGCCGACGCGCTGGACAGAACTGCAGCATGGTTTGACTGTGAAATGTTTTGTGATATTCCTGAAAAGTAAGGAAAAGATTTCGAGCTGGAAATAATGATATTTATACCTGAATTATTCATGAGCATTTAGAAATGCTCAATACTACAAAACTTTTAACCAGTTTCCTTGAAATCGATCGAGTTATCCACAAAAATGGATAAACTATCCCTGTAAAATTCGATTA
>JAAVAE010000039.1 GCA_014804245.1 Lachnospiraceae bacterium
CCTGTAGGGGATGGGAAGGGTACTCATTTCAGCAGGGAAGGATAAGGCTCCGTGGTCAAGCGGTTAAGACATCGCCCTTTCACGGCGGTAACACGGGTTCGATTCCCGTCGGAGTCATCAATTGCGATAGATTACAGACAGTAAAGGATTGACTGTGATTTATCGATTTGTTATAATTACATAGCATGGCGCAGTAGCCAAGTGGTAAGGCAATGGTCTGCAACACCAGTATCCACCGGTTCAAATCCGGTCTGCGCCTCTTAGAAACCCCTAAAATCAAGGTTTTAGGGGTTGTTTTTTTCTAATAATGCAAAGATCTATATTACCCCTTTGATTTTCCTCTATTTTATTCATGTTCTTAAAATCTAAAACTCCGTTTGAAATCATTAAAAATCAAATAATAGATCAACCAAATTTGTTTTACCCTCTTCATTGGCATCTTGCTGGACTACTAGGATTGCCGTTGGATGGGGTGGAGGTAAGGCAGAAATAAGAGATCTCAGAGCTCTTGACAGATAGTGGAATGTCAAATAGAATAATCTTAGAAACCAAGAAACAAAGAATATTACTTATTTGTTTTACATATAATGTGGAGGAGGGCATAGAAATGCCAGTAACAATGATGAAAGGCAGAGTTCCCATGGAAATGAAAAAAGTGAGTATATCTGCAAAACGACAGATAACAATTCCACAGAAATTTTTTACCATGCTGGGGTTTGATACGGAAGCAGAATGTATTGTGCGCGGAAATGAATTGATTATCCGTCCAGTCAAAACAAATGCGGGGGGAGAGTTTGCAGAGCAGATTTTGGCAGATTTGATTGCTCAGGGATACAGCGGAAATGATCTGTTGGAGCGTTTTAAGAAAGCGCAGGGGCAGGTACGCCCGGCTGTAGAGGCTATGCTTGTGGATGCAGAACGGATTGCAGTCTCGGAGTCCGACTATGTTTCTTATAATGATGTTTTCGATGCGGAGGAAGAGGGATGACAGAGGTACGTTTTCTTCCGCCAGCAGCAAAATTTATTAAAAAGTTGAGAGATAAAAAACTAAAGATGTTGTATCAGGAAGCAGTTGATAAAATCCGTGAAGATCATACGATTGGAGAGATTAAGACAGGTGATCTCTCTGGTGTTTATGGGTATGATATATATTACAATAGGACAAATTATGAGTTAGCATATACGGTAGAGTATCAGAAGGATAAGGTAATCATTGTGATTATGGCCGGAACTAGGGAGAATTTTTATGATCAACTGAAGCAATATATGAGGAACTAAGGACATGATTTGTTTTTGCTTTTTAAATGCATTTTCCAATTCTGCACGGAATCCATTCAACAGGTTCTCCATGTCCTTGAATCAGACATGAAAATGCAGCAACTTCATTGAATGTATTTTCCAGTAAACCATAGCTGTTAAATTGTGCGGTAGGCAGCATTTTTTGCAGCCCATTACATAAAAAACTATGGAAACTGCCTATATCCCACCCTAAAATATCAAATCCCAGTAAATTATTTTCATCCGCATGGTCTCCTGTAAAAGAATGTGTTCCGCAACTGTTGTTTGTCAATTCATCTTTCAATACTTCAAAATATTTTTCAGTTGTGGATACACTTACGACTATGCAGTTCCCTGTTGAAAAATATGAATGATAAAAGTGGAGGGCATCTGAAACATGAATAAATCTCCCATCAATAGCAAGCTTGTCTCCCAATAAATCTCCAATTTCTTTTGTCAGCTGCCTTGACTTTTCATCACTTAAATTCCAAAGCTTATTATAGGCAGCTCTTTCTTCCTTTTTTATGTAATTGTTTTTAAAAAAACATGTATCTAATCTGGGATGAATTCCACCAAAACATTCACTGACGGACACCATGGTTCCCCTGCGGTTCAACCATTGTGGAATTTTAATTAATTCACAGATATAATATCCGATTATCTTGTACATCTTTCTTTCTCTTTTTTTTTAAATGTTTGATATTAGTAGATTTCTTTTGCATTGCGTGGCAGACATTTTACATGTTTCAGAAATGCCGCCGCCGCTTTTCCTTCTTCAACATTATAGCTATAGCCTAATTTTTCAGCTACATATTCTGTTGCAGAATCAAATAAATCGCACATGGAAAGAATTGATTCCCATGCATCCGATGTATTTCCGCCGAAATAGGTATTCAGATAACGTTGATATTCTTCTTCGGAGAGCCACTTGTACAAGTACTTTGCTGACTTTCCTACGCTGACGTTAAAATTGGTTTTTATGCCGACCTTCCACGAGAGCATCTTTTCTAACTGCTTGCGGACAACAAAGTTTGCCATATCCTGAACATAGGGTATTTCTTCCCGCCATAGACCTTTTGCCAGATTGTTGCTGCACCACCAAAATTCGTTTATGCATGCCTGAAACTGTGCTTCGGAGGGTTTCTTAACATGGTAATCTTCATCTGTAGAGTCAGGTATCTTCGGCAGAATATGCTCTTTGTCCAGAAGAATCCGGCAAAGTTTGTCATCGCAGATATGTTCTTTGGCGTGTGCGGCTGACTCCACATGAAGGTCAATTCTGTTTCCGTCATCAAACTGCATCAGCCACCCATAAAAATTTTCTTTATCGCTGGGAAAATCCGGATGCTCATCAGGATATTGCATATAAAGAACATTGCCAAACTTGCAAATCCAGTTTTTATCTTCAATAAAAGGTTTTGTTTCTATCACTACAAATACAACGTCATAATCTTGAAAAATATCCTTCGGTACGTTTTTATTCGTTCTTGAGCCATTCATGTACACGGCTAATATTCTACGATCTTCATTGGCGATGTCCATAAATAACTGATTCATTTCCGTTTCGCTTCGCATAATGATTCTCCCGTTCTTTTTCTTATATTAAGGTAACTGCGTCCAGTGCCAATTCCATTGCAGTTGAGAAGGTGCCGCCTCCCCAGTTCCGCGCATCATGTTCGTCCACATTCGCAAGGGAATCAGCTGTAAACAAAAGCTGTCCAAATATAACGCCGCGCATTTTAGCGCAAGCTGCCATGGATGCACATTCCATTTCAACTACAGAGTAGCCTTCGCTTTTGCGATAAAGCACCATTTCTTTTGTTTCCCGGTAAAAGCCATCGGTGGTCCAGGTTTTACACCTGCGAAATGGAAGCCTGGCGTTCATAAGTGCCTTTTCTATGGCGATGATTGCATCTTCACATAGTTCCACTTCTCTGGATGGCGGTAAGTAGTGGTAGGATGTTCCTTCCTGCCGGAGCGCTGACGTAGGGACAAAAAAGTCGCCCTCCAATCCATCTTCTAACGCCCCGCAGGATCCGGCAGCAATTATATACCTTGCTCCAGCGGCAATCATCTGTTCCATAATCATGACAGCACCGGCTCCCCCAAGAGGAGCCTGGACAAACGCAATTTCTTTGCCTTGATGCTTGGTTTTATACACATAAAATGTTTTGGTAACATCTTCAAATTCACCAATTGTTTCACAATGGTGTGTTGCAACGTATTCATCGATTATTTTTTGTTCCACAAATAGAAGGACAGCTTTTTCTGTAAAGTGATAATCCCATGCGTGGTCGGGCATAATAACTGCCTGAATTTCTGTATCGTGTTCCAAAATAGGTATTTCGTTTTTTATCAATGCCATAGTTTTGCCTCCTTGTGAAANAATAGATAAAATATATCATAATTATTTCATTTTCTCAATGCAGAAATCAGACTTGTCATCTTAGGAAAAACCATATAAACTNAAACAAGAGGAAGTGATGATTTGAGATATTACATTGCAGATTTGCATTTTTTTCACGCTGCTATGAATGACCGCATGGATCATAGAGGATTTGGCAGTGTGGAGGAGATGAATGAGTATATGGTGGAAAAATGGAACGGTAAGGTGAGGCACAGAGATGATGTGATCATTATNGGGGATTTGTCATGGGGAAGCGCAAAGGAAANGAATCTGTTGCTGGAGCGTCTGAACGGAAGGCTGTATCTGATTCAGGGNAACCATGACCGCTTTTTGGGCAAAAAGGATCTGGATATGAGCCGCTTTGGATGGGTCAAACCCTATGAGGAACTTTACGATCATAAGAGGAAGGTGGTTCTGTGCCATTATCCAATTATGTGCTACAATGGGCAGTACCGGTTGGATGATAATGGCAATCCAAAGACTTATATGCTTTATGGACATGTCCACGACACACAGGATCAGAAGCTTTTAGAACAGTTTCAGGAGATGACCCGGAATACGATTGTTACAGATGCAAGGGGCAATGTACGGAATATTCCCTGCAATATGATCAACTGCTTTTGTATGTATTCTGACTATGAACCGCTGACACTGGATGAGTGGATTGCGTGCGACAGCAGACGAAAGGCAGACTGTAAAACGGCACAATGACAGGCAGGAAAAGCAGTATTGCGGNNAAAGGNGAGAAGGGGGATGGAGATGGAAAACCAGTATTTTAATGAGGCGCTTCAGAATTTTGTCCAGGATTTTGCATATGGAGGGGCAATCAGGCATTTGGTGGATCTGGGATATGATACGGACAGAATCATAAAAGAGTATCATTATCCGCTCTCAAGGGATACCATAGATAAGATAGTGAAGGAACATTTGAAAGAGAAAAATAAAAAAAATATTTCATAGAAAGGAGTGCCGCGGAATTTACGGCGCTCCTTTTTAATTGACAAATAAATAAGCATTTTCTATAGCCAGGAATATCCATCCCCCAGATAATCCGGCACGTCAAATTTTCTATCTTTGTAGTAATGATCCTTATCTTCCTCTGTGATTTCACGTATGACCCGGCAGGGATTTCCGGCGGCTATGACATTGTCGGGAAGGTCCTTAGTTACGACGCTTCCGGCGCCGATCACTACGTTATTCCCAATTTTTATGCCGGGCATGATCACGGTGTTTCCGCCAATCCATACATTGTCGCCTATGGAGATGGAGATGCCGTATTCATAGCCGGAGTTTCTTGCGTCCGGATGAATGGGATGTCCGGCGGTGTATATGGAAACGTTGGGCGCAATCTGGGCATTTTTGCCAATGATGACTTTGCCTACATCCAGCACAGTAAAGTTGTAATTGGCAAAGAAATTTTCTCCCACTTCAATATTGCTTCCGTAGTCGCAGTGAAAAGGGGCATTGATAAATACATTCTTTCCTGTTTTTCCCAAAATATCTTTTAAGGAAGCGGTAATCTCACTTAAGTCAGTGGGATCAAGATGATTGAAACGAGCAATCTTCTTTTTGGTCACAGCCTGTTTTGCAAACAATTCTTTCGTGGTCTTATAAGGAAGTCCGGCAAGCATTCTTTTTTCCATATCCAGAAGATCGATTACCACTACCTGACAGGAGTTTAAGGTAATCTGATCGTCACAGATTTTAAACTCACTTTGATTGTTGAGAAGGACGATGCCGTTGGAACTATCTTTTAGCGACAAGGTCTTTTCCTTTTCACCAAAGTTTGCCAGTACTGCAACAGATTTGTCATCTGTCTTTCTTACGTAGGCAAAAATATCTGCCTCATCTTTATAAAGAGGAAGAAAAGTGCCATATGTAAACACTTCTTTATATTTTTTTGATTTCCGCAGAGCCAGAAGCTGTTTGTAATAAGAGAGAACGGAATTCTTGTCTTCAAGCTGTGCTTTTACATTGATGTTTTTATAATTAGGGTTTACCTTAAGCCATGGGTGTCCTGTCGTGAAGCCTGCATTTTCAGAATCATCCCACTGCATGGGGGTTCTGGCGTTGTCGCGGCTGTTTTGGCAGCAGATGTTCAGGGCTTCCTCGTTGGTAAGACCAACGGAAAGTGCCATCTGGTATTCACCGTGAGTGCTGATGTCATCATAGTCATCAATGGAATCCATAGGACAGTTGCACATACCGATTTCCTGTCCCTGATATAAAAAGGGAAGTCCGCGGAGCAATACGCTGNTCGTGCCGAGCATTTTCGCTCCNTCATTGTTCTGGGCATATGCCGGCAGGTAGCGGCTTACGCCTCTTGGCTCGTCATGGTTTTCAATGATATTTGCAAGGAATCCTACATCCAGACATTCTGACTGGGAGTGAAATAAAGCATTCTTGAAATCTTCGAACTGGACTGGCTTGCTGTCATACCAGCCATGTTCGCCCATGGAAAGGGAATGGGCAGAAAAGTCGAACATTGTGGAGAAATGACCGTTTTCGCCAACAAATTCCGCCAATTCATCTTTTTTCATATTGAAGACTTCCGCCACAGTGAATGCCTGATATTTTTCAAAGGTGTTCTTTTTTAAATCTTCCAGCAGATCGCCTACGCCGTTGACCTTTTCCACCATATGCCATACGCTGGCAAGCCCGTCAGGACCATCCGGCTCAAGGTCGGCAAAGGTCAGGTCCTTTTTAATGTTGATGATGGCATCGATACGGAAGCCGGCAACGCCTTTTTCCAGCCACCAGTTAATCATGGTATATAATTCATTTAAAAGTTTTGGATTATTCCAGTTTAAGTCCGGCTGTTCCTTTGCAAACATATGAAGGTAGTAATAGTCGGTTCCGGGCACTTTATCCCAGGCACTGCCGCCAAAGTAAGAGCGGTAATTGCTGGGGGGATTGCCGTTTACGCCTTTGCGGAAATAGAAGTAGTCACCGTACTCACCTTCAGGATCTTTAAGTGCCTTCTGGAACCATTCATGCTGGTCAGAGCAGTGATTAATGACCAGATCCATCACAATATACATTTCTCTTTTCTTTGCTTCGGCAAGCAGAGTATCAAACTCTTCCATGGTGCCGAATTGTTCGGAAATTTTGTAATAATCCGAGATATCGTAGCCCTGATCCACGAATGGGGACTGGTAGATTGGGGAAAGCCAGATGATATCGATGCCAAGTTCTTTTAAGTAATCAAGCTTGCTGATAACACCTTTTAAATCGCCAATGCCGTCTCCGTTTGTGTCACAAAAGCTTTTGGGGTAAATCTGATACGCAACTTTGTCATGCCACCATTTTTTATTCATAAGAACCCTCCATACTGCCAACAGCCCGCAAATTTGGGCGTCAGCACAAATTTGTCTGTGATAAAATCAGCTGGACAGCTGATTTTTCACAGTATCCTCCGTACAATGAGATTGTAATAACATTATATTATCCCATACGGAGGAAATCTTGCTTAAAATTCGCTAATTTATTACACTATTTTGACTTGTTTGATTCTTTTCGGTATTCAGAAGGAGTGACGCCCTTTACCTGCCTGAATCTTCGGATAAAGTAACCGATATTATCAAATCCTGCGTCCTGGGCAATGGTTATAATTTTATCATTTGTCTCAAGCAAAGATGCAGCCGCCTTTTCTATGCGGATCTCGTTGATGTATTCAGTAGCGGTTTTTCCGATATTTTCTTTAAAATATCTACAGAAATATTGGGTATTCAGATTTACCAATGAAGACAGTTCATCCAAACGGATGGGCGAAGAGTAATTTTCATTGATGTAGGAAAGGACTTTCTTCAGATTTTCAATCTGATGTTCATTTTCGCTATGCATATTTTTTACATGTTCAAGGCAGTTATTTTTATAAAGAAATGCAAGCATATCGAAAAGGAGTAATTTGATTTGCAGGTATGCAGAATTTTTTAAGATTTCATCTTCTGCCCGGCAGGCATTCATTTCTTTGATTTTCTTCTCTATATTTTCATAACAATTTTCTATGTGGGAAAAAGCAGGATCGGTATGCCCAATCAGAACAGGCAGACGAAGACGACCATCCATAAGCGGGCGGATCAACTTTGCCTGGATGGCGTCATAGTGCTCAAAGCTTAAGATATTCAGATTAAAAACAATGGCGCTTTCCAGGCAGCCTCCGCCTAGGATTAAAGAATGAAGCTCTCCGGCATGGATGCACATAATGGCAGGAGATTCTATCAGAAACTCTCTGGTATTCAGCCATGCGTTGAAAGTACCTTCTTTAAAATAAATTAATTCCATCTCATCATGCCAGTGAAGAGGTACCCGCCAGTTNGTGTTTCCNCTCCATTCATACAAAGCCAGCGGAAAGATGACGGTACCGTGTCGGGCATTTTCTTTCAGAGAATGTATGTCCATTATATAGCCCTCATTTTGTGTTCAGTAATTCTATATTCAAGATAAGGGATATGGAAAAGAATTGCAAGAGAATTACCGATGTTTATCTTGCTTTACAATCCAATAAATAGCAAATTTCCCAGATGTCACTGCCACAGGAAGTCCACCCGGAGCCATAATCCACTGGCTGGCGATATAGAGATTTTTCACTCCCTTTATAGTTCCCTTCACGCGGAAAGATTTAATCCCCTTTTTCGTGATAAAGCTCATATAGGCCCCATGGTAGGCGTTGCAGTATCGCTCATAGGTGAGGGGCGTCCAGCAGTCCAGGACTTCCATGTGCCCTTTCAATTTCGGGAATTGCTGGCAGAGTCGTTCTTCTATCGCGTGAAGAATCCGCTGTTTTTCGTTTATGTAGGCTTCTTTTGTAAGACTTTTCCAGTGCAGATATTCTGCATCGAACTGTGCAATGTTTACCTGGAGCACTGTCTTTCCCTCCGGTGCAAAGGAGGGCTCGTAGTCATAGCTTCGAACCGACATCCGGCAAGTCTGGCTCCCACCTGATTCAATGGGATTGCAGTCAAAGAATACAGTACTTCTTTCATCATAGGCATTGCGGTCGACTACAAATGCCGCCTGCATTCCGCTGAACAGAGGATATGTTTTGCTGTCTGTATAACAGGATTTCCATTTCTTGTCCATATATTTTTCCCCGATCAGACGGTCGAACATTTCCATGGTATCAGTGGCGGAAATCACATAATCCGCCATAACGCGTCTTTGGTCTGCCAGTTCAATGCCTGTAGCCTTTCCGTTTTCTATTAAAATTTGTGAAACAGGAGAATTGCAGTATAACTTTCCGCCCAACTGACGCAGTTTATCTATCATGCGGTTTACCATTGCAAGGGAACCGCCAAGGGGGATCTCGCCGTTACCTGATACCATGGTGGCGTAGGAAACGAGAAAAGAACTTGCGATATACTCCTTGGGCATATAATCGGTGAAAAGGGTTTTTAATACCGGATGTTTAAAACGCTCTGCCAGATCCTGCAAGTCAATGGAGCCGTATTCTTTCATCACTTTCGGCATATTTGCCATGGAAGAGCCCATGCGGATATAATCGCGGATTCCCATTGCCTCCATGGGTTTTTCAGCGGGCATTTCGCATTCTGATGCATATCGCACATGCTGGATGAATTTCTTTATTTCTTCTGCATCTTCCGGTGAGAGCTGCAGCAGTTCGGCTTCTGTCCGTTCAAGATCCTTCCACAAGGTGATACGCTGACCATTTAGAACGGTCGTGTAGAATATATCACAATCTGCAAACTGCGAGTTTTTGTCAAGTGCNCCTACGGTTTCCCATACNTTGCGGAGAGAAGTGCCTTTTCGTGTGCCTGTGAGCCAGTGAATACAGTTATCGATATGGCACCCCTTCCGGTTCCATCCCATACATTGTCCGCCGGCGACAGCATTTTTCTCATAAATTTCCACTTCATAACCAGCCAGCCGCCCATAGATTCCTGCAGACAGTCCTGCGACCCCGCCTCCCACAATTACTATTTTCTTTTGTCGGGTTTGTTTTTTATTTGTCTTCATAGTCTTTTACCTCATTTAAAATTATTTTTTGTTGAAGCTATTTCTTTATCTGCTTTCTGCGGGAGATGTGGGTTTCGCACGTAACATATCTATGATCCATTCCGGATCGGGCAGAGGTATGTCGGGTCTTGCAGAGTACTGCTCCATGATTCCGTGTACAGAGCACCAGTACATATTTGATAATGCCAGCGGATTTCCTTCCCGGATGCTGCCATCCCTCTGTCCTTCTTCAATTCTACAGAGGCTGTCTTTAATGGTATCTACAGAAACTGCCATTTTACGGATATGCTCCGGAATATCCTCTGCTACTGCCACATGTGCCATAAAAATAAACATTTGGGCAATAAAAGGATTCTTTTCCAACGCTTCAAATAACATTACAATAAACTGATAAAAGAAATCCAAGCCGTTTGCAGCTTCTATCTGTGTGGGCAGGCGCATACCCATTACACCAAAGCGTACCAATTCTTCCAGCAGTTTTTCTTTTGTGGGAAAGTAATGGAACAACAGTCCCTCGCTGATTCCGGCGCGCCGGGAGATTTGACTTGTCTTTGTGCCATAGTAACCCTGCTGCACGAACAAATCCAATGCGGTTTGGAAAATCTGCTGTTTTCTGATTTCCCTTTGTTCTTTTCGCGTCATAAGGCTTCTCCTTCAAATAGTTTGAGTGCTTACTTAACATTAGCATAGTGGAGGGAAAAATAATAGAGTGATTTACTCAACGAAAAAACAAACAATTCGTTACTATTAACGGGAGCCATTAGTCCGCACAGGGCAGGGAAATATACCAACGTCGTCGCGCTCCCGCTCCATAAAAACGTAACAGACGCTAGACTCGTGAGGAACCTCGTCAAGCGCTGACGTTTTTATAGGGACTCCTTTTGGTATATTTCCCTGCCCTGTGCTACGTTACTGGCTAGCCAGCAAAATAGCATAACGACCGCTGCTTTTCACCGGCAGCCAATGCACAGCTCTGAGAGGATAAATAATCCATAAGGAGCCCCTAAAAAAGCGTCAGCACTTAGCGAGGTCCTTCACGAGCTTAGTGCCTGCTACGCTTTTTACGGAGCGGGAGCGCGGCGACGTTGGATTATTTATCCTCTCAGAGCGTCCCTATTGATTACCCCATAAAAAGTAACAAGAATTTCTTAAGGAAATGATAGTAGAGACTAAAATGTTCAGGTGTTATAATATCAAAAAGGTGGTTGAGGGGAAGAAAGATATGTTCCGTATATTGATTGTAGAAGATGATCATATGATATCAGAGAAAATGAAAAAGCATCTGGAAAAATGGGGGTATGAGGTGGTGTGTGTAACTGACTTTGCAAATGTACTGCAACACTTTGAGCAGTTTGCGCCGCAGCTTGTGCTTATGGATATTGGTCTGCCTTTTTATAATGGATATTATTGGTGCGGGGAAATCAGGAAAAGCTCCCAGATTCCGATTATTTTTATCTCCTCGGCATCCGACAATATGAACATTGTGATGGCGGTCAACATGGGAGGGGACGACTTCATTGCAAAGCCCTTTGATTTGGAAGTACTGGCGGCGAAGGTACAGGCTATCTTGCGGAGAACCTATTCTTTCCAGAACCAGCCTTCTGTTCTGGAATATAAAAATATTCTCCTGAATCTGAGCGATATGTCTCTTTCGTGCGGGGAGAGGAGGCTGGAGCTTACCAGAAATGAGTTCAGGATTCTTCAAATCTTGTTTGAGAATGCGGGAGCGGTGGTTACCCGTGAAGGCATCATGAAGCGCCTTTGGGATGATGAATGCTTCGTGGATGACAATACTCTTACAGTGAATATGAACCGTTTGCGAAAAAGACTTGAGGAAGCAGGAATAAATATGGTGATTTCAACCAAAAAGGGAGTGGGATATCAACTTGATGAATAAACGGATCAGAAAAGCATATATCAGAGAGCATATCAGATACGCGCTGGCCTACGGGCTTGGCATTTCGATTTTATATATCCTTGCAGGCTTGTACGGATATGATGAGGCGCTTGCCAATATGTCCTATGCGCTGGTGCTGATTCTCTTTTTTGGAAGTATTTATGTGGTGTATGATTATGTCTGCTATAAAAAGAAATGCTTAAGGCTGGCGGACGCCGCCCTTAGGGAAGGTGAAAGGGAGAGCAGTCTTCCGATTGCGGATAACCTTCCGGAGGCAATCTATCAGGAGATGCTCGCGGCTAAAGAGCAGGAAGTGAGCCGGATGATTACGGAATATGATGAAAAGAAAAGAGATATGGCGGATTATTATACCATGTGGATTCATCAGATCAAAACACCCATCGCGGCAATGCATCTTTTGCTGGAAGATGCAGATGAGACAGCGGCGGACTTGACGGGGCAGCAGGCGGCGGAAGAACTGTTTAAGATCGAACAGTATGCGGAGATGGCGCTCCATTATGCCAGACTGGACAGTTTGACATCAGATCTGGCGTTTAAGAGGTATGAGATTCATGAAATTGCAAAGCAGGCAGTCCGCAAATATGCGGTTTTGTTTATTGGAAGCGGTCTTACCTTTTCAATGGAAGAATTTTCTTTAAGGGCAGTCACCGATGAAAAATGGATGGCTTTCGTCATAGAGCAGGTGTTGTCAAATGCCATAAAGTATACGAAAACAGGAGGTATATCCATTTATGGGGCAAATGCCGCAGGCGAAAGGCAGACAGGAGAAGTGAACTATATGGTCATAGAAGATACCGGAATGGGCATCAGGGAGGAAGATCTTCCACGTATTTTTGAAAGAGGATTTACTGGATACAATGGCAGGATGGACAAAAAGTCAACCGGTATCGGACTTTATCTGTGTCATCAGATTATGGACAGGCTTGGAGCTGCCATCAGGGTGGAGTCCAAAGAAGGGAAGGGCACAAAGGTTCTTTTGGGATTCTGTCAGGATAAGTGACAAAAATGTAAGTTTGAAAAGGGAAATGTAAGCCAGATGAATGGCAGCACATTTCCCCTTTTCTTATAATAGAATCAGTCCATGGGTCAAATGTTGGACATCATATACAGAAATGAAACATGAGGAGAAGAGGATATGGCACTTTTGGAAGTAAAAAGCATTAAGAAGGTATATACGACGCGGTTTGGCGCAATCAAGGTAAATGCCTTGAATGATGTAAACTTTTCTGTGGAAGAAGGAGAATATGTGGCAATTATGGGGGAGTCCGGTTCAGGTAAGACAACCCTGCTTAATATTCTGGCATCCTTAGACAAACCCACCAGCGGAAAGGTGATTTTGAAAGGGAAAGATTTTGCACAGGTAAAGCAGAGAGAACTCTGTGCGTTTCGAAGAGACCATCTGGGATTTGTATTTCAGGACTTTAATCTGCTTGACACCATGTCCCTGAAAGATAATATCTTTCTTCCGTTGGTGCTGGCAGGGGTGAGTCATGAAAAAATGGAAAAAAGGCTGATTCCGTTGGCACAGAAGCTGTCTATACTTGATCTGCTGGATAAATATCCCTACGAGGTCTCAGGAGGACAAAAGCAGAGGGCGGCAGTCTGCCGCGCCCTGATTACAGAGCCGGACATTGTTCTGGCAGATGAGCCGACAGGCGCCTTGGATTCTAAAGCATCTGGGAAGCTTTTGAATCTGTTTGGGGAGATTAACAGGGAAGGGCAGACCATATTGATGGTAACTCACAGCATACAGGCAGCCAGCCATGCAGGGCGTATTATGTTTATTAAGGATGGCTGTGTATTTCATCAGATCTATAGAGGAAACCGGGACAAGGACACCATGTACAGGATGATTTCAGACACCCTCACTGTATTACAGACGGAGAATGAGGACAGCAGAAAAATAAATACGGCAGCAGGTGAGGAGGTGTAAAGATGAATAAGTGGAAATTACTGCCTCATATGGCGCTGAGAGGTGTGGTGCAAAACGGAAGGGAATATTATCCCTACATTGCGGCGGGGATTTTTTCGGCATTTACCTTTTTTACATTTACTTCAATCATATACAATGAAGGTCTGATCAAGGAGCTGCCCCGGGCTGCTTATGCATGGATGCTGCTTGAGATTGGCAGGGTGCTTCTGGGGATTATACTTGTTCCTTTCTTGTTTTATGCCAACAGCTTTTTGATAAAAAGACGCACCAAGGAGTTTGGTCTATACAGTATATTGGGGTTGGAAAAGAGACATATAGGCATGCTGCTATTTTTTGAAACGCTGGTGATTTATCTGATTGTAGTAATTGGCGGCGTTATTCTGGGAAGTGTGCTCTCCAAGCTTCTTTTCTTACTGTTGCTTAAAGTCAGCGGACTTCCTCTTAATGTAAAATTTGTCTTTACCTGGCAGGCAGTGAAATATACGGTGATGCTTTTTTCTGTTATATTTTTGATTAATCTGATTTATGCCTTATTTCAAATTGGAAAGTCAAAACCGGTGGAACTTTTGTCTGGGAGCAAAAAGGGAGAGAGGCAGCCAAGATGGATTGCGGTTTATGGAATTTTGGGTTTGGTTACACTGGGAATGGGGTATAAGATTTCTATTTTTTCGGAAGTGAACAGTATGATATTTACGGACTTTTTTCTTGCGGTGTTTTTGGTTATAGTGGGCACTTACCTTTTGTTCACCTCCGGCAGTATCATGTTGCTTAGAATACTGAAAAAGAGGAAGGGATTTTATTATAAGCCTCAGAATTTTGTGACCATTTCCGGTATGCTTTACAGGATGAAAAAGAATGCGGCAAGCCTTTCAAATATCTGTATTTTTTCAACAATGGTAGTCATTACTTTGATTTGTACTATCACCCTTTACCATGGGCTGGATGGCATTGCTCTTTATGAGTACCCCTACGATGTATGGGCGGAATATGGAGCCGGGGATATCAAACGTGAAGAGGCAGCTGCCAAAATAAGGGAACTGGAAGAAAAATATGGCATAAAGGCTCTGAGAATGGATGTCTATGATTACATGACATTTTCCTGTTTAAAAAATGGCAGTCAGTTTGAACGTAAGCAGCAGACTTCAAAATTTGAGGATACTTATGGGGTATATTTCTTGACTTTGGAGGATTATAACAGACTGGAAAATGAAGACAAGATGCTGGATGATCATCAGATTCTGCTCCTTTCGACAGGGGAAGATGTAGGGTTTGAAAGCATAGGATTTATGGGAGTGAATCTGTCCGTGACGGAAGAATTAAAGCATATTTATCCATTTCCTAAATCAGGAAAGGACAATTTTGGAACAGATTTTGTAATCGTAGTGAAGGATGAGGCAGCAAGGGATGCATGTGCAGAAGCGTTTGCAAAGGAAAACGGCATTACGGAGGTAGATGCTTTTTTGGACAGCGGATACCAGAGTATGGGGGTCGTGCTGGAAGGAAAGGACGAAGCAAAGCAGGATTTCGTAAAAGAGTTGGCAGTCTGGATGCAGGGACAGGAGGGTTTTACCAGCATCGGGAATGGACTGGAGGAAAGAGCGGACACCAAGGCGATGTACGGGGGACTTTTGTTTATAGGTATTTTGTTCGGACTGATTTTCTTTATGTGCCTGCTCCTTATTATGTACTATAAGCAGATTTCAGAGGGCTATGAAGATCAAAACAGCTTTGCCATTATGCAGAAAGTGGGTATGAGCGATAAAGAGATTAAAGGGACAATCCGCAGACAGATCCTGCTGGTATTCTTGCTTCCCCTGGTGGGAGCGCTCCTGCACACATCGGCGGGGATGTTCATGGTGGATAACCTGATGGCGGCGCTGGGATTGTTTGACGGAAAGTTGATTATCCTGTGGACGGTGCTGGTTTCGTTGATGTTTATATTTGTCTATGGAATCAGTTATGTTATGACGGCTAAAACTTACTATAAGATTGTGAAGTGATATGGGTATTATTCGCACCGTACTAAACTAACTTTTTATGCACAGTGCCGATAGAAGCGTTATATGTAAAAAGTTGATTGTTAATCGTTTTAAGGTGATTCTACATTGTGGCTATGCTTTCGGCATAGCTACAATTATTATATAAGAAGCATTATAAAACAAATTACATATTCCCTACCAGAAAATCTTTTACTACGCCCAGAAATTCCCTCATCATATTATTATATTGCAAAAAAGGCTCTCCCTTAGCGGCAATTCCATATACATTCTCATATCCAGCCTTCTTAGCGATTTTCGTAGCCCTGAATACATGAAAATTATTGCTTACCACGCCCACAAGGTCGTTATCCTTGTCCAGATATTCCGCGGAAAATGTAAGATTCTGGAAAGTGTTTTTCGATTGATCTTCTAATATGATCCGGTCGGGTGAAATGCCCTTTTCTACCAGATAGTCATACATCCCCTGCGCTTCCGACATGTGTTCATCCGGTCCCTGGCCGCCTGATACGATGACCCGTGTGTCCGGATTTTCCTCCAGATAACGAATAGCTTCATCTAATCTGTATTGGAGCGCTTTGGAAGGGCCGCTGGTCTTTATCTGTGCACCCAGAACCACAAGATAATCAAGTCCGTCCGGTCCCTTCTGCGAAAATCCGCTGATAATGCATCCTTCAACAATGATGAATAAAATGCCCCCAAGACATGCCAGCGTCACAAAGATTCTTCTAAACCAAAGAGGAAAGTGTTGTGCCCAGACTCCTTTTTTCAAAAGAATTGCCAAAGCAATTGCCCCGATTCCGAAAAACAGCCATATAAAATAAAAGTTGGTCCCATGACCTACGAAAAACGCAATACATAAAAAATAGCCTATTGAAATGATTCCCAATAAAAATAAAATAAGATACATATTATACTCCATTCTAAAACGTTTATGTCGAGATACGCAGGCAGAATGTTATGATTGCGGTAACAGATCAACCTTCGGGTCTCGCAGTCATTTTAACATTAAAAAAGGAAAAATGGGGTAATGGAGATCAAAATTAAGAAACTATTAAAGTTTACTCAGTGAAATAAGATAAATGCAGTTGAACAACTAATTAGCATGTAGTAAACTGATTTTAGCCAGATAAGCCGGTTGGAATGGAGGATTGATATGGATCAGATTGAAAGATTAAAAGAAATCATAGATGGCAGCGACAATATTGTATTCTTTGGCGGAGCCGGTGTTTCTACGGAAAGCGGCATTCCCGATTTCAGAAGTGTGGATGGGCTTTATAATCAAAAATATGATTATCCGCCGGAAACCATTTTAAGCCACACCTTTTACAGGCAAAAACCCGAAGAGTTCTTCCGTTTTTATAAAGACAAGATGCTCTGCCTTGGAGCGAAGCCTAATGCTGCACATTTGAAACTTGCTAAGTGGGAGCAGGAGGGGAAACTTCGGGCAGTCATTACCCAGAACATCGATGGTCTTCATCAGGCAGCAGGAAGCAAAAGAGTCTTAGAGCTCCACGGCAGCGTCCTTCGGAATTACTGTGAAAGCTGCGGGAAGTTCTTTGACGCAGAATATATGCTACATGCAGAAGGGGTACCGAAATGCGATGCATGCGGCGCCGGGGTCAAACCAGATGTGGTCTTATATGAGGAAGGATTGGATGATCAGACGCTTAGGGATGCCATTTCCTATATTAGAAATGCGGATGTATTGATTATCGGAGGCACTTCACTGGTGGTCTATCCGGCAGCAGGACTGATAGACTATTATAATGGAAACAAGCTGATTCTGGTCAATAAGACGCCCACAGCAAGGGACAGTGCGGCAGACTTGGTTGTGCAGGGCAGTATCGGCGAGATTTTTGCTGCTTTGTAAGGCAGAGATTCTTAAGCTTGCGGTCGGGGTATTTTACTGGCAGAGAGATAGAAAAGAAAGGATAGTAGTTTATGGATATTCAGGTGGGGGATAAGCTAACCCTAAAAAAGCCCCATCCCTGCGGAAGCTATGAGTGGGAGGTGCTCCGTATAGGGGCGGACTTCCGGTTAAAGTGCGTAGGATGCGGACATCAGATTATGAGTCCGAGGAGCCAGATTGAAAAAAAGATAAAGAAGATTTCGCGGACAAACTCTTGAAAAAAGAAAAAATACGTGGTATTATATTACTCCGTGGTATGTTTTTACCATCCGCGAAAGCGGAAACAACACATTCCTTGCTCCCGCAAATGGGGGCCAGAGACCAAAAGGAGGTAACTTAAGCATGAACAAATATGAATTAGCCGTTGTTGTAAGTGCGAAAATCGAAGACGAGGAAAGAGCAGCAGTAGTTGACAAATGCAAGGCTCTCATTGAAAGATTCGGTGGTACGATTACAAACGTTGACGACTGGGGCAAGAAGAGACTGGCTTATGAAGTTCAGAAGATGAAAGAAGCTTTTTACTACTTCATTCAGTTTGATGCTGAAAGCACAGCGCCGATCGAAATCGAAAATCGTGTTCGCATTATGGACAATGTTATCAGATTTTTATGCGTTAGACAGGACGAAGCATAAAGCGTATACGAGAGATATGCTGGAAAGAAGAGGCAGGTATGAATAAAGTAATACTTATGGGGCGCTTGACAAGAGACCCTGAGGTGAGATACTCCCAGGGGGAAAACGCACTGGCGATTGCCAGATATACACTAGCTGTAGATCGAAGATTTAATCGTAGCGGTGATGAGAATACCGCAGATTTTATCAACTGTGTGGCATTTGGAAAGTCTGGAGAATTTGCTGAAAGATATTTCAGGAAAGGAACCAAGATTCTGGTGTCAGGTCGTATTCAGACCGGAAGCTATACCAATAAGGACGGTGTCAAGGTGTACACTACAGAGGTTGTAGCTGAAGATCAGGAATTTGCTGAAAGCAAAAACAGCAGCGCCGGTTCAAACGGGGGTTTTACCGGTGGAAACAGAGCTCCCGAACCTTCAGGAGCAGGCGACGGCTTTATGAATATTCCGGATGGAATAGACGAGGAGCTGCCGTTTAACTAAGATTTTCGTTTTAATAAAGATAGGAGGCAATGATTATGGCATATAATAAAGCAGAGAAGTCTGATTCTCCCATGAGAAAAAAAGGCGGAATGCGCAGAAGGAAAAAAGTCTGTGTATTCTGTGGCAAGGACAACGCAATTGATTACAAAGATGTAAACAAATTAAAAAGATATGTGTCTGAGAGAGGAAAAATCCTTCCCAGAAGAATTACAGGAAACTGTGCAAAGCATCAGAGAGCTCTTACAGTTGCAATCAAGAGAGCTCGTCACGTTGCATTAATGCCTTATACTTGTGATTAATACGTAATAGAATGTTTAGGCATTATTAACCAGAAACAATAAAGGGCTGTCGGTTATCGGCAGCCCTTTTGTCTAACATAAGAATGCCTCGCAAAGCGTGGCATTTGTTGTAGGTGGAGGATAAGATCATGGATGAAATGAAGGAAAAGAAATCCGGCAATGCGGTCAAATTTATCATTCCGGCAGCCATTGGTATTGCACTGGTGGCGCTTCTTTTGATCGTGGCAGTGGCAACAGGGAACCTTGGGGGAAATCCGGGGAAGACGCTTGCCCAAGCTGTGGATAAGACCTTTACGCTGAGTGGAGACGCGCTTAAGGAAACATGGCAGATGGATGAGTATACAGACATGTTTAAGGACGAACAGATGCATATTGATGCAGATATAGACTTGTCCGGACTGGGAAATATAGCAATACAGTTTGATAAAGACCAAGATCGCTGCGGTATGCTTATGGGCGTAGGATACTATGGGGTTTCCATTCTCGAGGCCAATCTATACGTGGATGAAGAAGAAATGCGGCTGGGTATTCCGGAATGGATCGATTACGTCTTTTATGTGGACTTTGCAACATATAATGAAGATATTGAAGCATTTATTGAAACGTATGATATTGATGATGATCTTGCCGATGAACTGAGAGTATTAGGTGAAACACTGCAGGACAGGGATGTAGCAGGTGATGCCGAGATCGATGAATCTCTGGAGGAAGCGTTTGAACAACTGCAGGATGCTTTGCGTGGCATGTGCAGCGGAGCTGAAATCGCTAAGACAGACAGTAAAAAGCTTACCGTAAATGGCAAGGAAAGAAACTGTAAGGGTTATGTAGTGACGATTGGTGAATCAGGGACAGTTGAATTTTTCCGTACTTACAAAGAAATTTATCAGAGTAATGAAGCATTTCAGAACTATTTTGATCAGATTATGATAGCCACAGCGGGAGCCGAATTGGAGCATGATTTGGTTCTGGAGGCATTTGATCTGCTTGCAGATGCTTGTGCTGAAGCGGGAGATATCCAAGTTTATTGTTATATTTATGATGGTGTGCTCGCGCAGATCTGCTTTGAAAGCGGAGAGATTTCCTTCGAGTGGAACATCTGCGGCGGAAACTTCCCGCTTGAAAATATGGATTTAACATTTGCATATGACTCAGAGGGGTTTGTAATCAAACGAAGCGGAAGTCTTAATGGGACGGATTATGAGGCGGAGTATCAGATTTCAGTGGGCGATGAAGAACTGATATTTACCGCGGAACTTGATAAAGAGAATGGTGATTTCCGTTTTGAATTTGAGGAAGATTATTATTTTTCCATACTCTTAAAAGGAAAAATAGAAAAAACGGTGCCCGGTTCAGAATATGCGATTATCATCGATACATTTAAGGTGGATAATGAAGAGATTCTGTACGGTGATATTACCGTTTCAAATGAATGCGGGAAAATCGAGGTGCCGGAAGGGGATCTTCGCAATGTGCTTAAGATGACGGAAGATGATTGGTATGATATCCTCTGGGAACTTTCATACTATTTGTATTAAGATTGGACAGAGATAAATTTTGGTATTATGATAATAGAGCGGTGGAGAACCACTGCTCTATTTTGTTCCCACGGCAATGAGCCGGGCGGATGTGTCTGTTAACATATGAGGATAGAATATATGGAATTGGAAATCAGAGATATAAAAAAGAATTATGGAAAAAAGCAGGTGCTGAGGCAGATCAACCTGACGGCACAGGCGGGGCAGTGTACGGGAATCGTGGGTGCAAATGGGAGCGGTAAGTCCACGCTTCTTAGAATCCTTGCAGGAGTGGAAAAGGCGGATGCCGGAAAGATTCTGGTGAATGGAGAGGTCATCAAGAACCCCTCCCGGCAGATGGCGGCGCATGTGGGTTATATACCGCAGGAAAGTGCGCTGATGCCGGAATTGACAGTTAAGGATAATTTGAAACTATGGGCAAGCTTCGGTGATTACAGGGAAAACTGCCGGAACCTTGAAAGATTATGTGAACAATTTCAAATCCAGACATTTTACAAAGAAAAGGCAGGGAATCTTTCGGGGGGTATGAGCAAGCGGGTGAACATTGTATGCGCGTTGATTCACAAGCCCTCCCTTTTGCTTATGGATGAACCCAGCGCTGCCCTCGATATGGTGTTTAAAGAGGAACTAAAGGGATATATCCGGGATTTTGCGAAAGAGGGCGGAAGCGTTCTGCTCAGCAGCCATGACGAGGGGGAGATTACGGCGTGTCAAAGCCTCTGGGCAATCAAAGACGGGATAGCGGTCAAACTTCCTAAAAAGCTGCCTGTAGAGGAAATGGTCGGAAAATACATGAAATAGCAGTGGGGAAAATGATGTATTGCAGATGGACATTTTTTAGATTAAAAATTAAAAAAATTATCAGGATTCTTCCGGTTATCCTGCTGGAAACAATCTTGTTTGTATTGATCCTGCTTGGAGTGGGCGCTTATGCGACAAAGGCAGTTTACGGAGAAAAGGCAGTCAGGGAGATTAGCGTGGGGATTGTTGCCGAAGACGAGGATCGGATGGCGGGTATGCTGGTCAGGCTGGTGGGTGCTATGGACAGTATCAAAGACACGGCATCTCTTGAAATGATGTCCATGGAAGAGGCGGAAGACGGACTTAAAGAAGGGGAAATCTATGCCGCTGTTGTTTTGCCGGAAGGACTGGTGGACAGTATTATTTCGGGCGAGAACATACCTGCCAAGATTTTGACCGGCAGTGCTTACAGCAAAATAGAGACCCAAGTTTTCACTCAGCTGTCCCGTGCAGGTGCGTCCCTTCTTACCACAGCGCAGGCAGGGATCTATGCAGCAGATACATTTTGTGTGGAAAATGGAAGGGCGGATCTGATTACGCAGACAGAAAACGATTTGAATGAGGCTTATCTTAAATATGCTCTTGAACGAAGTGCTCTTTTTAGAGAAAAAGAGGTGAATGCTATAAAAGGTGTCAATCTGACAGATTATTACGCGGTTTCCCTGCTTTTTGCTTTCTTATCATTTGTGGGACTTTCTTTTGGAAGGTATATGCAGGTGGACATGGGAGAAAAGGAGAAGTTAGTGAAAAGCCGGGGAATCGGAAGCATGCAGCAGTATCTCATTGAGACAGCAGCCTTTTCCAGTGTATTTGCATGTCTTGGAACATTGTTCTCCCTGCCGGTATATCTGCTGGTCATAAGCAACAGCAAAAGCTCGTTCGCCCTGTCGCCTGTCTGGATCGTAATGATGGTCATCTGGTTTGTGGTGGGCATGTGCTTGCGGACAATGTTTCAGGTTTTGGGAAATCACACGGGAAGTATCGGTGTATGCTTTATCCTGCTGATGATGCTCATGTTTTCGTCCGGTGTCTTCATTCCTCCCGCATTTCTGCCTGTTTCTATAGAAAAAGCGGGAAATTATGTTCCTTACAAAACGTGGATGGAAGGTATGATCATGATTCTCCAGGGGAAATTTGGTGCGGAAATGGCGGTAAAGCTTTTCCTTATTGGTTTGCTCTCGGCGGCAATCGGGGCTCTGGCGGCAGTGTTTAGAGAGAACTTAGACTGCCCGGCTTTGAAAAGGAGGGTGAAATGACAAACTGGATACAGATTTATAAAATCCTCTGGAAGCAATATCTGCAAAAGCATAGGCTGTGGATTATTTTTCTATTTGTTGCAGCATTTGCAATCGGTGTAATCGGAAAAGTCAGTGCGCTAAAGCAGGAAGAATACCGCGGGATTGCGGTGGGCGTCTGCTGGGAAGATGAAAAAGGAAAAGAACTTTTCAGAGAGCTGGAAAAAGAGGAGGGAATCTTCAGATTTCTTGGTTATACGGATGAAGAAGAAATGATAAGGCTTGTGGAAAACGGAACGCTGGAGTGCGGATATCTTTTTCCCAAGGATTTTTATGATCAGCTTCTGGAAAAAGGGGCAAAGCATCAGATTACCCTTTATTATTCCCCTGCCTCTTCCGCCCATAAGATTTCTTATGAGGTGGTATTTGCAAAGCTGTTTGAGTTTCTTTCCGAGGACATATTGACGGATTATTTTGAAGAAAGCGGTTATGAAATTGAGCGGCTTCTTTCTCTGAATGGACAGTATGCCAAGGATGGAAGCACCTTTTGGTTTGAATATGAAGCGATAGGGCAAAAAGGCGGTGAATCTGCCGAAAACATGGATACTTTTAAAGGCTGTATTGGTGTAATGATGTTTCTTATGAGTCTTCTCGGATTGGGGAATGCCATGGAGCAGGAAAAAATCTGGAAGGCGCTGCCGGGGCATTTGGGAAGACGACTGAAATCAGGAAGTATTCACGTGGCGGTACTGGGGAGCATTCTGATGGGAGGCGGCTGTCTTCTGATAATGAATATGCAGCGTCATCAAGGAGGCATCGGAAGGGAACTGATGGCGCTTGGCGCATATTTTGTGGTACTTGAACTGTATGTCAGGTTTTTAGGCTTGTTAATTAAAAGAAGCAGGGTTTTATATGGTCTTATTCCGATACTGATTCTGGGAAGCTGTCTGTTTTGTCCGGTTTTCATTCGTATGGAAAATTATATAAACGGTGCGGCATGGATTTCCAGACTGTTTCCGATTTCTTTTTATCTCGACATATAATCCCTTGATTTTGCGTCATCGATGCAGAAAAAGGTAAAAAGCTGTCTAAAAGCTTCTGAATAATATGGTAGAAACTTTTTAGGAAAAATGTTATACTAAGTAAGTATATTTTAACCAATTACATCGGACTACAGAGGGGTATTTGTTAGAATGGCTCCATTAAGAAGCAAAATGAGATTAAAGGGAAGACTGAAAAGATACATGCAGACTTCTTTATATCTGGGTTTTTTATTGATGATCGTAAATCTGGCGGTATATCTTTTCAGTGTACCTGCCGGTCTTATCGTGACCTGTTTCACTCTGCTTTACTTTGCGGTGGTGGTGTTTTTGCAGCTTTATAATAAGCCGGTCATTATGAATGAGATGGTAAGTTTTGCGACCCAGTACGGACAGGTACAGAAGGTACTTCTTAGGGAACTGGAGATTCCCTATGCAATGCTGGATGACAGCGGGCACATTATTTGGACCAATGAAGCTTTTGAGAAAGTAGTACATAAGGCAAAGGGATATAGGAAGTCCATCACATCTCTTTTTCCTTCCATCACCAAAGAGAAACTTCCCTATGAAAGCGAATTTACGGAGGCGGATATTGTATTTGAAGAGAGTAATTATGTTGCCAAGATGCGAAAACTTTCTATGCGGGGTATGCTTGAAAGCAGCGATATCGTTGAGGCGGATGATTCCAATGGTTTTCTGATCGCTTTTTATCTGTTTGATGAGACGGCGCTTAAAATTGCACTTCGGGAAGTGGATGACCAGAGTCTGGCGGTGGGCATGATTTATCTGGATAACTATGATGAAGCCCTTGAAAGTGTGGAAGAGGTGAGGCGTTCTCTTTTAATTGCGCTGATAGACAGAAAAGTCAATAAATATATAGCAGCTCTTGACGGAATCTGCAAGAAAATAGAAAAGGACAAGTACATGATCATTCTCCGCAAAAAAGCAACCATGCTTCTTAGGGAGAACAAGTTCGACATTCTTGAGGAGGTCAAGACGGTCAACATCGGCAATGAGATGGCAGTGACGATCAGTATCGGTCTGGGGCTGGATGGTCTTAGCTATGCTCAGAATTATGAATTTGCCCGCAACGCCATTGACCTTGCATTAGGGCGCGGCGGTGATCAGGCGGTTGTAAAGACACCTGAAAATGTCACCTATTTTGGAGGAAAGAGCCAGCAGGTAGAGAAAAACACGAGAGTAAAGGCAAGGGTCAAAGCACAGGCTCTTAGAGAGATCATTTCCACCAAAGAGAGAGTGCTCATCATGGGACACCGGCTTGCGGATGTGGATAGTTTTGGAGCGGCAGTAGGAATTTACCGGATTGCAGTCACACTGGACCGGAAGGCAAATATCGTGCTGAATGATGTGAGCGCTTCCATGAAACCCATGGTTGATTTGATCAGAAACCATGAAGGATACAACGAGGATATGATCGTCACCAGTCAGCAGGCATTGGAGCTTGCAGGAAACAATACCGTGCTGGTGGTGGTGGATGTCAATAAGCCCAGTATTACAGAATGTCCGGAACTTTTAAGGATGTGTAAATCGATTGTGGTACTGGATCACCACAGACAGGGGTCGGAGATTATTGAAAATGCAACTCTTTCCTATGTGGAAGCGTACGCATCCTCAGCCTGCGAGATGGTCTCCGAGATTCTGCAGTACATTGGAGAGAATATTAAGATTACAGCGGAAGAGGCAGACTGCATGTACTCCGGTATTGTAGTCGATACCAATAACTTTATGACCAAGACAGGTGTGCGGACCTTTGAAGCGGCGGCATTTTTGAGAAGGAACGGTGCAGACGTGACCAGAGTGCGTAAGCTGTCCAGGGAAGACGCCATAGAATATAAGGCAAAGGCGGACGCAGTGAGCCAGGCGGAAATATACAAAAAGTCGTATGCGATTTCAACCTGCAGCAGTGAAGATATACAGAGCCCTACCGTTGTTGGCGCACAGGCCGCCAATGAACTTTTGAATATTAAGGGAGTAAAGGCAAGTTTTGTCCTTACGGAGTATCAGAATCAGGTATTTATCAGTGCCAGATCCATTGATGAGGTCAATGTGCAGATTATCATGGAGAAGATGGGAGGAGGCGGTCATTTAGGAACAGCAGGATGTCAGCTAAGCGGCGTTTCGATTCCGGAAGGCATTGGTATTCTGAAAGGAACATTGGACAAGATGATTGCCGAGGGAGACCTTGAGGCAGGGTAATTTCAGACAGAGGAGATAAAATTATGAAAGTAATATTGTTAGAGGATGTAAAGAGCCTTGGAAAAAAGGGCGACATCGTAAACGTAAATGACGGATACGCAAGGAATTTTGTTTTGCCCCAAAAATTGGGTATCGAAGCAAATAACAAGAATATGAACGATTTAAAGCTGAAAAAAGCAAATGATGAAAAGCTTGCAAAAGAGCAGCTTGAAGCGGCACAGGCATTTGCGAAAGAAATGGAAGAGGAAGAAGTTGTTTTGTCGATCAAAGCTGGAGAAGGCGGCAGGACTTTCGGGTCCATTTCCACGAAGGAAATCGCACAGGGATACAAGGAACAGTGCGGAAAGGAAATTGATAAGAAAAAAATCATTCTTCCCGAAGCAATCAAGAGTTTTGGCGTGTTTGAAGTAGGCGTAAAGCTGCACCCGAGTGTGACAGGCAGACTGAAAGTGAAAGTAACACAGATGAAAGGTTAGATGATAAATGGCAGCAGCGGAGGAAGCGCTTTTAAAGCGGGTATTACCGCATAGTATAGAAGCGGAACAATCGGTAATAGGATCCATGATCATGGATAGGGAAGCTATTACGGTAGCGTCTGAAATTATTTCGGGTGACGATTTTTACGGCAGGCAGTACGGGGTAGTATTTGACACCATGGTAGAGTTAAATGATGAGGGCAGGCCTGTAGATCTGATAACGCTTCAGGACAGGCTTAAGGAGAAGGATGTGCCTCCGGAGGTCAGCAGTCTAGAATTTATCAGAGATTTAATTACCGCAGTGCCCACATCGGCCAATATCAAGTATTATGCCAACATTGTGGCTGAGAAGTCAACGCTCCGGAAACTGATCCGTCTGAATGAAGAGATTGCCAATACCTGCTATGTTGGAAAAGAAAATCTGGAAGTGATTCTGGAAGACACCGAAAAACGGGTCTTTGAACTGGTTCAAAAACGAAATACAGGAGAGTTCGTCCCTATCAGACAGGTAGTGATGAACGCCATGGATAAAATAGAAAAGGCATCCAAAAATAATGGAAATGTCACAGGTATTGCCACAGGCTTTATCGATCTGGATTACAGGACGGCAGGCATGCAGCCTTCCGATTTGATTCTGGTGGCAGCAAGACCATCCATGGGAAAGACCGCTTTTGTCCTGAATATTGCCCAATATGTGGCATTTAAGTCTAATCAGACGGTAGCCATATTCAGTCTGGAAATGAGTAAGGAGCAGCTTGTAAATCGTCTTTTTTCCTTGGAATCCAAGGTGGATTCCCAGCACCTGCGTACTGGTAACCTTTCCGACGCAGAGTGGGAGAAGCTGATAGAAAGTGCAGGTGTGATAGGAAAATCAAATCTGATTATAGACGATACGCCGGGCATCAGTATTTCAGAGCTGCGCTCCAAATGCAGAAAATATAAGCTGGAGCATGACCTCAAGATTATCATCATCGACTACCTGCAGCTGATGTCAGGAAGCGGTCGGGGCTCTGACTCCAGACAGCAGGAAATTTCAGATATATCCCGTTCTTTAAAGGCACTGGCAAGAGAACTGGATGTGCCGGTAGTAGCACTCTCCCAGCTGTCTCGTGCAGTAGAGCAGCGTCCGGACCATAGACCCATGCTTTCAGATTTGCGTGAGTCCGGTGCCATAGAGCAGGATGCCGATGTGGTCATGTTTATATACAGAGATGATTATTACAACAAAGATACGGAAAAGAAAGGCATTGCAGAGATTATCATTGCCAAGCAGAGAAACGGTCCAATTGGCACCATAGAACTGGTTTGGCTGCCGGATTATACCAAGTTTGCCAATCTGCAGAAGTAAAATTATAGTAAACGACAAAAGTCGTTTCCTATACATATCAAGTATACATTACAAAAGAGGACAAGCTGTGAGGGCGTGTTCTCTTTTTGTTATCTAATAAGATATTAAGATTTCATCTATAAGAAAGGGGAAAAAATATGAAACAGGCAGAAAAAATTTATATGATTTCGGATGCGGCGAAAAAAGTACAGGTGGAAGCACATGTGCTCAGATACTGGGAGGAGGAATTAAAGGTACCGGCGAAGCGGAACGAAATGGGACACCGCTATTACACGGAAGAAGACATCAGCAGATTCCAGAGGGTAAAGGAATTGAAGGAACAGGGACTCCAGCTCAAGGCGATACGTCATATGCTGAAAAATGGTGACCTTAAGACTCCGATCATGCTTTTTGAAAAGCCGGAAGGCGAAAAAGAGGTACAGGTGCAGCAGGATGGAGCGGAGTTACAAGCGTCATCCATTCAGGATGATGTAGATTTGGGAAAGCACCATGTAATCATGGTAAAGAAGGGGGAATTTCTTCCGGTGGACGGTAACGTGCTGCAGGTGCAGGAGGAGAGCCGTGAGCAAAAGAGTTTAAGGCTCCAGCAGCTGTTAAAAGAGATGATCGTGGAGGCGGTACAAAGCAACAATAAGCAAATATGTGAGGAAATAAAAGAGACTCTTTTGAAGGAACTGGATTACCAGTTCAGGCTTCAGGAAGAGAAAGAAGATGCCAGAGAGGAGGAGAGGCTGTTGAAACAGGAAGAACATTACCATCAGATAGACGAACTGCTTCGTGCCTATACTCAGCGGGGCAGAAGAGGGAAAAAAGTACGGGATAAAGGGATTCCTGGAAAGCAAGAGGAGGAAAACGCAAAAGAAGAAGTAAAAAAAGGAATAGGGAAAGTATTTCTAAGAAAAAAGCGTTCAATCGTATGATTGAACGCTTTGAGCTATCCAATGTTTATTCCTCGGAGATAGCACCTACAGGGCATCCGCCAGCACAGGAACCACAGCTGATACAAGTATTGGGGTCGATTTCAAACTTTCCATCACCTTCGCTGATAGCACCAACAGGACATTGTCCAGCACAAGCACCACAAGAGATACAAGAGTCACTAATTACATATGCCATGATCAAATCCTCCTTAAATATGTCCGTACTAAATCATACGGAGCTTATTGATATTTTATTATCAAACTCTTCTTACATTTTAATATAAAACGATAGGGAATACAAGTAAAATATCCCTAAAATTACATTGCCTTTTCATCTCTGCGCTTGCGGATACCTTTCAAAATGACTTCCTTCTTTTCAACCACTTTATTTTTATCCATGGCAGGTACTCCGGCGAGTTTGTAAGGAATGCCCAGCTTTTCATACTTGGACTCGCCCATAGTGTGGTATGGGAGTACATCCAGGGCCTTTAAGTTGTCAAACTGCCCGATAAAGTAACCCAGCTCGAACAGGTACGTATCATCATCTGTGATGCCGGGAACCACAACATGGCGGATCCACATATCAATATGCTTCCGATTTAAATATTCTGCAAAAGCAAGGATACCGTCATTGGGCTGTGCGGTAAGCTCTTTGTGCTTTTCGGGATTGATATGTTTGATATCCAGCATTACAAGATCCGTAAGTTCCATTAATCTGTCAAGCTTTTTGATGAATTCAGTATTATCCGGTTTGAAAGCAATGCCGGATGAATCGATGCAGGTGTGTACATTGTTTTTCTTTGCGATGGTAAAGAGGTCTATCAGAAAATCCACCTGCATTAAAGGTTCGCCGCCGGTTACGGTGATGCCGCCTTTTTTGTAAAATTCTTCATTTCTTTTATATTGTTCAAAAATTTCTTCCGGCTCCATCATGGTACCGCCGGTCATAGCCCAGGTATCGGGATTGTGACAGTATGCGCAGCGCATGGGGCATCCCTGGACAAAGACCACGAACCGGGTGCCGGGACCGTCTACAGTGCCGAAACTTTCTAACGAATGAATTCTTCCTTGCATAACAAAATCTCCCTTCTTGTTTCATCTTATAGTATACCAGATTGCACCCAAAAAACCAATTGCTCACTGCGTTTTTGGAATACTTTAGTGAAAAAATGTTNCTTTTACTTTTTTGGCTGGAGGGACGCTCTGAGAGGATAAATAATCCAACGTCGCCGCGCTCTCGCTCCGCAAAAAGCGTAGCAGGCACTAAGCTCGTGAGGAACCTCGCTAAGTGCTGACGCTTTTTGAGGGGCTCCTTATGGATTATTTATCCTCTCAGAGCTGTGCTTCGGCTGCCNGNTGAAGAATANTGAACATTATGTTGNACNNNNTAGGTATACCNCTCCTGTGCGGACTNATGGNTACCCACNTGAANNNTAATAGANTANATNGNTTAATANGNAATATNAAATATTTAANGATAAACATTAAAAATNTATTGACAAACNTAANANCNTGGNTTATGATNGCATCATAGANGGTGATNAATGCATGCAGCCTNAAANAGAAACCTGAAATNAAAAGTTATGAGAGTGAGGAAAGNGAAAATGAAAGAAGAAANAACAATTATNGAAAAAATTCAAAANACAAGTAATACGGGAGTAATCGTAACGAACATTGCTAAAATTTTTTGCATTGTGATGTCTGTTATTACAATTNTGGCAGGAATCATTATGGTGGGNGNAAGNNANNNGNTTAANAGNNNATTTGAGGGACTGATTGCCGCCGGTGAGTTGCAGATGAATGACTTGGATTTTCTTGAAGGAACATTGATGCGTAATCTGTTTGAGCAAGGTGATTTTGCTNCTACCATTGGCGCAGAAATAATTGCGATGGGCGCAATGCTGATCTGTACTGCTGTGCTGATTCATTTTGTGGGTAAGGTGTTTAAGGAAATGCGTGAAAGTTATTCTCCCTTCCAAACTTCTGTCATAAAAAACTTAAAGGTCGTTTTCGTATTGGCAACGCTTCTTATTGTGAGCAGCTCCGTGGGAATAGGGATTATCGTAGCAATTGCGTTTTGGTGCGTGATNCATATTTTTGAATATGGATGTGAACTTCAAAAGCAGTCAGATGAAACATTATAAAAGGAGGCATGTAGANATGGCGATNATATTAAGATTAGACCGTGTGATGGCGGATCGGAAGATATCTCTGAATGATTTGGCAGAAANGGTTGGAATTGCAAATGTNAATCTNTCCAATATNAAGACGGGGAAAGTNAGTGCNATCAGATTTTCTACATTAAACGCAATCTGCGATGTGCTGGACTGCCAGCCAGGAGATATACTGGAATTTCAGAGAGACAATAAAGGAACAACGTCGAATTAAAAAGAGTTCTATCATAAAATTGTAACAAAAAGATTTGTTTTTTTAATATNCGTAAANGTGCATATATACTATATANTGNGCTTNNTAATCATNATTNANCTNTTGNNNCACAAGATATTGTATTATGCACNTTTTTGTCAGGNTGCTNTATNTAAGATATATTTTACGTGACAGATATATGGTTCTATGTTATACTTNACACAAAGCATANATTTCAATATTTTATTTCATTTCTAAACGTTATAACGGTCTATAATACTATGAGCCTGTGGGCATCAGACGAAATCNTGCTTTTATTCCAAAATCAATTGAATAAAGCAGGAGATTTNGTATTATTGCTTTTGNGTAANCAATTCTGNATCANNAAGCANTGNCATGATATCCTCCTGCAAGGGAGGNACTATGGGAAAAGAAGATATTAAGCTTAAGACCTACTTTGAGAATGAACGGCGGTACGCTGATTTATGGAACGGAGCTGTATTTGGAGGAAAGGAAGTGCTGAAGGCNGAGCAGCTTATGGAGGCGAACCCTGTTCTTCATCAGGCGGACGGACAGAATATCCTTGAACGGAATCGTGATCTNGTCATGAANCAAAGCCGTGACGGTCAGTGCTATGCTGTCTTTGCNGTGGAAAACCAGCAAACCATTGACTACAGCATGCCGGCGCGTATCATGCTGCAAGAAGCGCTGGAATATAACCGNCAGATTAAGGCAATTACAAGGAAAAATGAATTTGAAGNTAAGACTTGTGATCCATATCATGATGCNGGGGAACGGCTATATAAATTTANGAAAGCAGACCTGCTTCATCCTGTCGTNACTTTAGTGGTATACTGGGGGGAAGAAGAATGGANAGGAGCCAGAAGCCTTCATGATATGATTGATTTNGGCATTGGNGATAAGTCCTTAGAAGAAGAACTTAGAAAACTGGTGCCGGAATATCCAATTCATTTTNTGAATATNTCAGTTTTTGAACACTTNGNATATTTCAAGACAGAACTNCGNCCGNTGTTGGAACTTTTTAAACGGNGGAATAGTAAGANACTNTTTATGGAATATATAGAAGCAAANGAANCTCACTGGAACATGGATGATGAAAGNTGGTACATGTTAAGNCAGTTGACCCACTCCAAATCCTTANGCAAGTTAATTGAGGAAAAACANCAAAGGGAACAATTGAAAAAAATTAATATAGAAAGGAAGGAAATAACTATGTGTAAAGCNATTGATGACTTGGAGAATGATGCTCGTGAAGAAGGGATTATCATCGGAAAAGCAGAGGNTATTNTTGAATTNTTGGAAGAGCATGGGCAGGTATCGAATGANCTGAAAAGCAGANTTTTTNCTCAAAAAGATATAGGAATATTGAGNAAATGGTTAAAGTTAGCNGCAAAAACAGCCAGTATTCANGAATTTGCACAGAGCATTTNACANANNCAANTTGTCTGGATANNCTGNCTGNTTGNNACAAANGCCGCCACGCTTCGCGCGCNGGCTTATTGNAATGATAAACGGGCTGGAAGNNTATTNAAAAACTTCCANCCCGTTGTNTTAAANNTNNTTNAAGGTATNAAATTTTATCGTGCCAGATATGCTTCAATTATATCCCATATTTCAGGTTTTTCANAACCNAGTCTCCAGCTTGCCACTCCGCCTATCTGATATTTTTCCATAATGTTCAGTTTTACNTCNAGGGACTTTTCATCTTCCAGCCATACCTGGAATAAGCTTACGCCATCTGAGTACTCCCCGTAATTCTGACAGGTTTCATCATCCCATTCAGTCTGGATGTTGTGGGCNCTGATGTATTCNTCCGCCATTTCCATTCCTACNGCNTGNCTGCTGAGCTGACCGTCTTTTGTTTCCCAGATTCTGGTATAGAACGGAACTGCATTGATTACTTTATTGGCAGGAACCTGTGCAACCGTTTTTTGGANGCCNTCCTCCACAAAGTTNATAGATGCAACGCTNCCCGCNTCAGGNCTTCCGGCATAGTGTTCNTCATATCCCATGATGATTACATAGTCGGCGACCACGCCCTGTTCTTCTCTGTCGTAATGANCGNTATATCCGGTAGGAACATNATTGTCNACCGAAAGNACGATTCCGTTTGCGCGGCAGGGAATGGACAATTCCCGGATAAATTCTATATAGTGTTTTCCACAGTCCGTGCTGATTTCCTCAAAATCCACGTTGATTCCGTCAATTCCATAAGTGAGTGCGGTATTTACTAGACCGTCGATCAGTTTGGCTCTGGTTGTTGTGGAGGAAAGGATTTCGTACATATCAATGCTGTCTTTATATTCAATGTTTTCAACAAGTGCCCACACTTCAAGTCCCAGCCCGTGAGCCTTGTCCACATAACTCTGACTTGCAAAGCTGGTAAAGTTGCCTTCATTATCACTGAGCTTGAACCACGTAGGTGAGATAACGTTGAGCCCTTTTGTTTGTGCAGTCATCGCATCGAGGGTGTCATTCCCTGCCACTCCTGCTACCACATGCCAACCCAGATTAATTTTATGATCCCTTGTAAGGCTGGTGTATTCAGGCTCCTCATAATCCGTGACCGGAATGGGAAGTTCCGCTCTGGCTTCCTCAAGCCGTTTGTTCTCTATATAGCCGATTACGGAGTCTGCCGTCTTGACTTTACTCCAGGTTTCCATCTGTTCAAGGAGGATTACTTTGTCTCCGGCATGGACATCTTCGAGAATTTCACTCTTGACGCCGCCTAAGACTCTTACCGCAGTATCTTTTTTGACTTCAGCGGTCTGACGTTCTTCCCAGCTGGTGTAAATCTGGAGACGATTCGGCTCTGCGAACCCTTCATAGGAGAAATTGGAGTACTGTTTCACGTAATCTATTGCAACGTATAAAGTCTCTCCTTCATATCGTGCCGGCTGGTATGCCAGAGACCTAGTTCCGCTCTTGTCTGTCACCTCATTGCTTCCTGTAACGGTGCGGATAATATCATCCGGAAGCGTATAGAGTAAAAGACCCTCGCTTTTATCTTCATAGAAACGGTCATTAAAATATTTATGAACCGTATTTAAATCCAAGTAATAAACGCCGTCAAACAGACGTGCTCTCTCTTCAATAATTTCATTCTGCAGTACGATTGCCACATCTCCATCCCCTGACATGCCAAAATAGGTATTGAGATCGGCGCGGTCTTTTGTGTAGGAATATCTTTCCAATATCTTTGCTCCGAAGCTTACGCCTGCAATTACTATAATAAGGACGATTGCTATCAGAACAGGTATTATCTTTTTTTTCATCCTGTAACCTCCAATCGTCCTATATTATAGCAGACTATTTTCACACCGTCATTACCAATTTTGACTTTTTATAACATTTTCTTCCGGCATTGCCGGTATACTTCACGCCGATAAGGAACCGGAATATTCCTGTTGTTTTATTACTATATTATAAGGGGCTTTCTGTTGTTTGGAATATTCGTGTAACAAATCGGTTCCCGGCGTGCTTAGATAGGGGCGTTAATTATGGAATATCCGGTCATACCGGATTTCTTTTATCTTCCCGTTTTCATCAATCACATAGTCTGGCATATATATTGTATCCTCATTCACACAATTCTTCATAATATACTCCGTAGTGGACGGAACGCCGTTTAGGTACAGTATAACGCCTTCCCTCTCCAGCTGTTCGAGCTGGGGCTTAAGAGAAACGGGATCTGTGTTTTGCGTCAAAGCCATTTTTTCTCCCATCCGTTTTGAATCTTTTTTTGACAAATTCCAAAAGGATTCCGTGATATGTCATGTCAAAAAGATAAATAAAATTCAAAACTGATTATAGTTTTCTTATTAATGACGATAATAAAAACAGATAAGATGCCGGACACGTATCTAAAATAAACTACCGCTGCGAATTTCTAATTAGGTGAATTATAACAGTTGAAAAACTATAGAAAGACTCGCGACAGGCACGAAGCCTGTTAGACATCAATAGATGGCGCCAGCTCAAGCGGTCATATGCAGATATGCAGATGCGCTTCGGTCTGGACTTCCTTGATTAAATTTGCTTAGATTCGTATAAATAAAATGTTGAAAAATCATGCCTCCTCCCGATACAGGATTTATCCGGAAGCATCTTACGAAACTGAGCATAGCATTTATTGCCAAATATTTCAATATGATTCCATATTTTTTTATTTATTTTTAACAAAAATCTATAAAAGAATAAAAAAGCGGGTATTTTATTAAATTTTTTTAAACTGTTTTTCTGTCCTATTGACTTAAATTCGCACAAAGTATAATATAATTTTAAGTGACTGCAAGTGTCACCAAACGGCAGGATAACAGTATCTTAATAGTAAGGATGTGAAAATAATATGAAAATAGAAAAAGTTAACGATCATCAGATCCGCTGTACCCTTACCAGAGAAGATCTGGCTGACAGGGAATTGAAACTCAGCGAACTTGCTTATGGTACCGAAAAAGCCAAAGATTTATTCCGCGATATGATGCAGCAGGCATCTTTTGAATTCGGATTTGAGGCAGAAGACATCCCATTAATGATAGAAGCGATTCCTTTGAATTCTGAGTGTATCGTCCTGATTATCACCAAGGTGGAAGATCCTGATGAGCTTGATACCCGTTTTTCAAAGTTTGCGCCATCTGTTCACGAAGAAGACAATACTTTAGGTGATGTTCTCGATACCATTGCGGAAGGCGCAGATGATGTTCTTGATCTTTTCAAGAAAATCCAAAACACGAAAACGGGAAACATATCTTCCGAAGGAACCTCTTCCGCTGGTGAAAGCAGCGCGGATATAGAAAGCACCAAGCGTTCTTTCAAGAATGCCCTGCAGAAAAAGCTCTCCGATACCCCGGTTCCGGCGGAACTCACCAAGCTTTATTCTTTCCGCTCGCTGCGGGAGATCATCGGGTCAGCCCATGTACTGTCTGATTTTTATAACGGTACGAACTCTTTATACAAGCAAAAAGACGGCTCATATATATTAGTTCTTTCTAAAAGTGATCATACACCGGTCGATTTCAACAAGGTCTGCAATGTCCTTTCGGAGTACGGAACGATTATCAAATCAGTGCCTGCTTCCGAGGCATATCTGCAAGAACATTTTGAGCCAATCATTCAAAATACTGCACTGCAGTCATTATCCTGCATATAGAATCAGATTCGGAGCTAAGGCAGCCCATTAGGGGCTGCCTGTTTTTGTTGTTTTTGGTATTATTTAATGATAAAATAAATTGTTTACTAAAGAAAGGAGTTTAAACTATGAAAAAAATGAAACGTGGACTGCTTGCAGGAGCATCGGTCCTTTCGCTTTGCTTTCTGCTGGCACCCGTGATTGCACTTGCCGCAGAGGAAGAGGCCGCGCAGGCGCCTTCCATGTACGCCACCTTCTGGGCGCTTGTACCTCCCATCGTTGCAATCGTGCTTGCCCTCATTACCAAAGAGGTTTACAGTTCTCTGTTCGTGGGCATTCTTGTAGGAGGATTGTTTTATTCCGGTTTTTCATTTGAAGGCACTTTTAATCACATCTTCAATGATGGATTTATAGCGGTACTGTCTGATAGTTATAATGTAGGTATCTTGATTTTCCTTGTAGTCTTAGGCGCAATGGTAAGTCTTATGAACCGTGCCGGGGGCTCAGCTGCCTTCGGGCATTTTGCCAAAGAGAAAATCAAGACCCGCGCAGGTGCCCAGCTTGCTACGATAGCACTGGGAGTTCTGATTTTCATAGATGATTATTTTAATTGTCTGACTGTGGGCAGCGTTATGCGCCCTGTGACAGACGAACACAAGGTTTCGCGGGCGAAGCTCGCCTACCTGATAGATGCCACGGCAGCCCCTGTGTGTATCATAGCTCCCATTTCTTCATGGGCAGCTGCAGTGTCCGGATTTGTTGAGGGGGAAGATGGATTTTCCATTTTTATCAGGGCGATTCCCTACAATTATTATGCCCTGCTTACTATTGTAATGATGATAACCATCGTTCTTTTGAACATTGACTTTGGTTCTATGTGCACTCATGAAAAGAATGCACTGAATGGGGATTTGTTTACTTCCGGGAAAACGGCATCTGATAATGAAGCAGAATCAAAGAGTTCAAAGGGAAAAGTGATTGATTTGGTAATTCCCATCATCATGTTGATCATATGCTGTGTGATCGGCATGATTTATACCGGCGGTTTCTTCCAGGGCGAAGGATTTGTATCTGCTTTTTCCAATTCAGACGCTTCTGTCGGACTTGCTCTCGGAAGTATATTTGCAATGCTTCTTACCATTATCATTTATCTGATCAGACGGGTGCTTTCTTTTAGCGAATGTATGGAGTGCCTGCCTTCCGGTTTTAAGGCAATGGTGCCTGCAATTTTGATCCTGACTTTTGCATGGACCTTAAAAGCAATGACTGACAGTCTGGGAGCAGCCGTATTTGTGGCAGATGCAATGGCAAAGAGTGCTGGAGGGCTGATGTTCTTCCTGCCTGCTATTATTTTCATTGTAGGATGCTTCCTGGCATTTTCCACCGGAACGTCATGGGGTACCTTTGGTATATTGATTCCTATCGTAGTTGCGGTTTTCGCCAATTCAAATCCTCAGCTGATGATTATTTCCATTTCTGCATGTATGGCAGGCGCTGTATGCGGAGATCACTGTTCTCCTATTTCAGATACCACCATCATGGCAAGCGCCGGCGCTCAGTGTAATCACGTAAACCATGTTTCCACTCAGCTGCCCTATGCACTTTTGGTTGCAGCGGTTTCCTTTGTCACATATATCGTTGCAGGTTTTGTGCAAAATCCATGGGTACCGCTTCCGGTTGGCATTGTTTTGCTTTTAATCTGCCTGTTTGTCATAAAAGGGCGCAGCCGCGAGAAGGACTTAGCATAAATATATTCCATAAAATAAGCCGGGCAAGATGCCCGGCTTTCCTTATACCTGAAAATTTCTGCTGGCAAAATCAGATTGCTTCGATCTTAGCCATCAGATCATTTATATCCATGCCATGAACCATAGCAGCTTCCTCAAGGCTTTCAGCCTGTGCAGAAGGGCAGCCAAGGCAGTGCATGCCTGCTTCCATGAGGATTGGTGCAACATTCGGATTGGTATTTAAAATCTCGCCTATTGTCATGTCTTTGGTAATCTGTGCCATAATAGATAACCTCCTTCTATTGTATACATTTTATGACAGATCTTACGTCTGCGCTTTTATAGTATAATACTTTGCCCATCTTCTGACAAGCCTAAACGCATCTTCTGCCCGTGCTGAACATTTTTTACAAAAAAAATATGAAATTTCCCTAAAATCCGTACTTTGTTCATAAAAAAGTACACTCTTTGCCTTGACTGTAAATGATATTCTAACATATAATGATGGTACGGTAATAGCATAAGTTTTATGCACAAATAAATAAAATTATTTTAATAGGAGGCTTACACAAAATGAGACCAGAATGGAAAGATTTTGTAGGCGGCAAGTGGGAGAATGAAGTTAACGTACGCGACTTCATCCAGAGAAACTATCATCCTTATGATGGTGATGAATCCTTCTTAGCTGAGGCTACACAGAACACAAAAGACTTATGGCAGATGGTGCTTGATTTGCAGAAGAAAGAGCGTGAGGCAGGCGGCGTTCTTGATATGGATACGAAGGTTGTATCTACAATCACATCACATGGCCCCGGTTACTTAGACAAGTCTAAGGAAAAAATCGTTGGTTTCCAGACAGATAAGCCTTTCAAGCGTTCTCTCCAGCCTTACGGCGGTATCAGAATGGCTGAAAAAGCTTGCGCTGACAATGGTTATGAGGTTGACCCTGAAATCAGTGAATTCTTCTCAACACACAGAAAGACACACAATGCAGGATGCTTTGATGCTTACAATGCTGAAATGAGAGCATGCCGTTCCGCACATATCATTACAGGTCTTCCGGATGCTTACGGACGCGGACGTATCATCGGTGACTACAGACGTGTTGCTCTTTACGGTATTGACAGACTGATCGAAGACAAGCAGGCTCAGAAGGATTCCACAGGACGCGTTATGACAGATGATGTTATCCGCCTTCGTGAAGAACTTTCCGAGCAGATGGTTGCTCTTAAGATGATGAAGGAAATGGCTGCATCCTACGGCTGCGATATTTCCAAACCTGCTACCAACGTACAGGAAGCAATCCAGGCTACTTACTTCGGATATTTATGTTCTGTTAAGGAGCAGAACGGTGCAGCTATGTCCCTTGGACGTACCTCCACTTTCCTTGACTGCTACGCAGAAAGAGACCTTGCTAACGGAACATTCACAGAGCAGGAGATCCAGGAATTTGTTGATCACTTCATCATGAAGCTGAGATGCGTAAAATTCGCACGTACTCCTGAATATAACCAGATTTTTGCCGGCGATCCAGTATGGGTAACCGAATCCCTCGGCGGTGTTGGCGTTGACGGACGTCCTATGGTAACAAAGATGAGCTTCCGTTATCTGCACACACTTACCAACTTAGGTCCCAGCCCTGAACCGAACTTAACTGTTCTCTGGTCCACAAGACTTCCTGAAAACTGGAAGAAATACTGCGCAAAGATGTCTATCCAGACTTCTTCCATCCAGTATGAGAATGATGACCTCATGAGAGTAACACACGGTGATGACTACGGTATCGCATGCTGCGTATCTTCCATGGTAATCGGTAAGGAAATGCAGTTCTTCGGAGCAAGAGCAAACCTTGCAAAATGTCTGCTTTACGCGTTAAACGGCGGTGTTGATGAAGTTACCAAGAAACAGGTTGGTCCTAAGTATCGTCCTGTTGAAGGCGATGTCCTTGATTTTGATGATGTATACAGCAAGTTCATCGATATGATGGAATGGCAGGCAGATGTATATGTAAATACTCTGAATATCATCCATTATATGCATGACAAATACTGCTATGAAAGAGCTGAGATGGCGCTTCATGACAGAGATGTTAAGCGCTACTTCGCAACAGGTGTTGCAGGTCTTTCCATCGTGGCTGACTCCTTATCCGCTATCAAGCATGCTAAGGTAGAGGTTATCAGAGATGAAGACGGTATCATCGTTGACTTCAAGACAACCGGTGAGTTCCCTAAATATGGTAATGATGATGACCGCGTAGACAGCATTGCTCAGGAAGTTGTTCACAAGTTCATGACAGCGATCAGAAGACACCACACCTACAGAAACGGTGTTCCGACAACATCCATTCTTACCATTACATCTAACGTAACTTATGGTAAGGCAACAGGAAATACACCTGACGGACGTAAGAAAGGTCAGCCTTTCGCTCCCGGTGCTAACCCGATGCACGGACGCGATACTCACGGTGCAGTAGCATCCTTATCTTCCGTATCCAAGCTTCCTTTCAATGATGCACAGGATGGTATCTCTAATACCTTCACCATCATCCCTGGAGCACTTGGAAAAGAAGACCAGGTATTCGCTGGTGATATCGAACTTGATTTAAATAAGTAAGAATAAACTATAATCCACTTTCGGGAGGTACAATGTAATGGATGACAAAAAGATGATTGATGATCTTGTAAAAATGCTGGATTCCGGCATGGCTATGGGAGTAGGTCACGTTAACGTGGACTACGACGAGACAAAAGAGAAATCAAAAGATGTTCAGACCATGGGATGCACAGACTGCTCCAGAACGCCTCTGGCGTGCAGCGTACCTACCCTGGAAGATGGATTGGATGATTTTCGTTAAGAATAATAAGGAGGTAAATTACTATGGCAACAAATACAGCACAGGTAGACAACTTAGTATCATTATTAGATGGCTACGCAACAAAGGGCGGACATCATTTGAATGTTAACGTATTGAACAGAGATATGTTATTAGATGCGCAGAAGCATCCTGAGAATTATCCTCAGCTTACAATCCGTGTTTCAGGATATGCTGTTAACTTTATCAAATTGACACCGGAACAGCAGGCTGATGTTATTTCGCGTACATTCCATGAGTCCATCTAAGAAATTGCAAATATGATTATCTGGACATGAAAAGAGGGCATATCACTTTGGGGATTAAAGTGATATGCCTTCTTAGGTTAAATGGACATTACTTTTCATGGGGAAGACATTAGTCCGCACAGTCCGCACAGGATAGGCAAATATTCCAACGTCGTCGCGCTCTCGCTCCATAAAAACGTAGCAGACGCTAGACTCGAAAGAACCTCGTCAAGCGCTGACGTTTTTATAGGGACTCCTTATGGAATATTTACCTATCCTGTGCTACGTTGTTGGCTGGGCTGCAAAGTAGCATGATGTTCAGTTTTTTATCAAATAGTCGAAACACAACTCTCGGAACGTCGCACTGGTCAGAGGGTGAAAATATCACTTTAAAATCTTGCACATTTTAGAGAAAAATAGTTATTGAAAAAACAATAACTTAGCGCTATAATATGTTCAAAGCAAAAGATTTCTGTAGGCGGCGCAGCCGTATCTGAAAATATCTATTTCTGACATTCTCGAAATCCAGCTTTTAAATTCAAAAAAACAAAAACATAGCAGGAAGTGTAGAGGAAGCCGGTGAAGATATTGATACGTTGTAGGGGCGCAGCGAGAGGTATGAAAGGGCGATGCATTTTCCTGCACATAGGAGGAAAATGTATGGCGAGTGATGTAACATCAAAAGCGCAAGAACAGATGCCTTCATACTTTATGGAGAGCCTGTCAAAACTGAATCTGAATGACCGTTTTCTGTTTGATGAAACGATGGAGGACAAGGAATCCTACCAGGCAGTAGTGAGCATGGACGTGCAGAAGAAAATCTATTATACAGAGATGCAGAAGAATAATACCGGCAACCTGAAAAAGAGAAGTCGATACTATCAGGCGCAGATGGATGTATCCCTGTTAGAGCTGGGAAGTGTGAATTTTAACCTACTGAATGACAGCTGCTTCGTTATGATAGCGCCGTTTGATATATTTGGGAAGAATCTGTACCGGTATACTTTTGAGGGAACATGCAGAGAGTGTCCGGAATTAAGCCTTGGAGACGGTGCGGTCAGAGTCTTTATCAACACGAAGGGCAGGAACGGAGAGGAATTTTCCCAGGAGTTTCTGGATTTTATGGATTATATCAACGCATCAACGGATGAAGTGGCGGACAGAACAGACAGTGAAAAAATAAAAAAGATCCATGAAAGAGTCAAGAGGATTAAGATTTCGGAGAAAATGGGGGTGAAGTATATGCAGAAATGGGAAGAGATTGTGTATGCCAGAGAAGAGGGCAAAGAAGAGGGGAGAAGCGAAGAAATTGTAAAAAGTGTGGAGTCTGTGATGAAAAATTTTAATTTGAACCTACAGAGGGCATGTGAAGGACTTGGAAACACAATAGAAGAGTACTATAAAGCGAAGGAGAGTATATCTAAGCGCATATAATAAGAAGCTATAGGTGAAAGTGATTCTAAAGCCACACAATATCTTGGTGTATATCTAATAAAAACGAAATAACAAACACATTATATTGTAGAGAAACGCTGTGAAGACATCTGTATGGGAGGGCGTTCCGGCGCTTCTTAAAAATACATATCTTTGCGGTGATGCTTGAAGAAGGTGTTGCTGATAGTCAGACGTGCGCACAGGAACAGTTGTTCCTGTGCGGTTTCTTCGTTGAGATGACTATTCAGAGGATTGGTAAATATTCCAAAAAAGCAATTCAAAAATTGCACAAAATCTTTAAAAATTATTTGTACAGCATGACAAAAATTTTCAGAAACTTTACGAAAACTTGACAGTAGATTTTAAGAGTACTATACTAATCATGAACCCTAGAATTAGGAAAAAAGTAATAGAAAGCAAGTAGAATTAATTGTAATAAAAGCTATTGGTAACGTTGCCGGACGGAGAACATACTTCCGGTGATTAAGCATGTGGGGTTGATGAGTATGAAGCAGAAAATGGAGAAAATGATATCTACCTTAAGAGAAAGAGCGAAGAGAACAGGGATCATAAGAAAGACAGTCGGTCTTGGACTGGCGCTTATGATGGTGATTGAAACGCCTTCTTGGAGCGGTCTCATAAGATCGGCGCTTGCACATGAAGATAAAGTGGGATCAGGGCGTTGCATTTATGTAGATACGTCCCTGATTGGAGCGGATTCAGATGTGATGGAGAGTGGCATCGGAGCGTATGTATATAATCGCGATGGTGGTTCTTATTCTGATGCGCCTATTATAATGGAAAAAGTAGAAGGGAAAAGGAACGTTTATCAGCTTGTCCTTGATGATTACTATACATATGTAGAATTTACAAAGGGCTCTGATTTAAATACCGGCACGAAGACCGGAGCACTGGCAATCGACTGGAGTCTTGGATCACCATGCTATATGTTCAACAGCGAGGCTCTTTCGGATGGAGGACATTTTTATGGCCTTTATACGGTTTACTTTGATTTGAATGGTGCCCCGGATGCGAGTGCATTTGCAGATAATGGAGTAGGCGTCTACGCATATAACTCTGATGAAGACAGCTATACCGCTGTCCCAGTGGCTATGAAGGCATCAGGTAAGGGTGACAATGTTTATGAATACAGTCTTGATGGGCCTTACGACTGCATTGCATTCATGGGTGGTTATGGCAGCTGGAATTACGAAGTTGCCACAGCGCCTGTTTACATGGATTGGAGTTACAGTGCCCCTTGCTTCTTCCTTGAGCAGGTGGATGGGCATGAGTCTACTGGTGTATGGCGTAATCTTAGATATACAGTTTATTTTGATGCGTCTGACATTAAAGATGATGAGGCCTTTATAGAAAACGGCGTCTGGTTATATGCATTCAATGATTCAGATGACAAACTCAGTGAAGATCCAGTAAAAATGGTTGCTTCAAGCGTGGGAAGCTACATATATGAATACACGATGGAAAGACCTTATGAAAATCTGCAGTTTGTATTGGGCGATTCTCTTGAGGCAGAGGTTTCATCGCAGGTTCTTGTAAACGACTGGATGACATACGCAGAACCTTGCTACAAGATGACATTAGATAGGAAAGAAATCCTGATGGCAAGCCCGAGTCCAAGCATGACACCGAGTGCAAGCCCGTCCGGCAGCCCGAGCCCGAGTGTAACACCGAGCATGGATCCTTCCGCAAGCCCGTCTGGCAGTCCGAGTGCAACTCCTTCGACAAGCCCGAGCGCGGATCCTTCCGCAAGTCCGTCCGGCAGTCCGAGTGCGACACCGAGCATGAAACCGAGCACAAGCCCGGACGTAACACCGAGCGCAACACCTTCGGCAAATCCGACGGCGACGCCTTCGGCAAATCCGACAGAGGCACCGACAACAGAACCTACAGAGATACCGACGATTGAGCCTACAGAGGAACCGACCACAGAACCGACATCGGAGCCTACACAGGAACCGGAGCCGGCAGGGGAAGCAACGCCGGAGCCGGTGGAGGAAGCAACACCGGAGCCGGTACAGGATTCCGAAGAAGATCAGCAGGATACAACATCGGATGATTCGTCATCAGATGAACAGTCGCAGACATTGGATCAAGCGAGAGCAGCGGCTGAACTGACTGTTACATACGGATCTTATAAAATGATCTGGGTAGGTACAGAAGGCGGAGAAGATATTGAACCCATAACTAATACGATAGAGAGTGAAGAGTCTGGAGATACAGATGAGGAGGAACCGTCAACACCGGAGAATCCTCCGACTGTAGATGAATCAACGGATTCTGAGACAACGACAGATACGGAAGAGCCAGAGGCGCCAGATACTCCGGCAGATGATTCGGATGAAAATCCTACACCTGCGCCCACAACAGGCGGGGAAGAAGATGGGGAGCCTATGCCTTCTGATAATCCGGATATGATAAGTGCATCTCCGAGCGCGACACCGATAGGAACTGATGACGAGCCTGTCGTTGAAACGACAATGTCACTGCTCTCCAGTACAGGCGCTACAATGATGTTCCAGCGTGCAGCTGCATTATCAAGAAGCAATGACAGCGTAACAATTTATTTTGATACGTCGGGTAACGGTTCTTGGACAACAGGAGATGCCTATGGGTGGAAGAAAATTGATGCTATGTTCGTCCATTTTTATAATGATGCGGGTGAAAAATTACCAACTACTAACAACTTGGCGAATATGAACAGAACAGATTTGCCAGCAAAGGAAGCAGACGGTGTCATATGGGAGTACACCCTTACTAAGGCCCAGGCAGAAAAATTTAAATATGTCATTTTCCAACGCTATCAAAGCGAGTGGGATAACGATAACCAACAGACGACGAACGACAATGCGATCAATACAATTCCTTACACTATGTCGCGCCCCTGTTTTATACTTAGCAGCAGTAATACTAACGAGGCCAAAAAGACAGGTACGTGGTATGATTTGGGACCTTTGTCTCAAAGCGGTGAAAAGATTTATTTCGTCGATATGACGTCCCAATATGATGCGGCGAATGTAGAGGCACATTTTGCAGGGAATGGTAATTCAGATACAGTTGGAGAAAGAGATCAGGCAACAGGCGGATATATTATACCTGGAGATACTATTATAGGTTCATATTCGACAGTGACATTTTATGATAAAACGACGAATACTCCAATAGGGGAAACCTATAGTTTCTTCAATGATCCTGACACGACAAAGGATGAAAAAGGCTTCCGCTATGACAGTGAGGAGTGCAATACTTTCTATTATGGCGCTACTGAAAAGGCGGACGGAACGAAAATCAGCACTTGGGGAGCAAGACCTTCTGAAGAGATTGTAAGCTTGGCGGGCAAGAAACTCTATTTTGATAGGTTGTATTTTCAGGTTCCGAAAGATACAAATGAAAATGGCGGAGCAAGTGGAGGTACTGGCACAGGGAATACGAGCGGAACAGGAACGTTGGGAGCCCAGTTCCAGATTGGTACTGAAACACCTGTTTCTCTGACAGCAGATGAAGGTGATGCCAGAACATACAGCTATACTTTTGACGGCACTTCCACAGCGACTAGTCAATCGATTTTGACTTATTTAGACCAGGATGGGACGAAGTACCACTTCTTCTGGGATGAATTTGACTTGAAAAATGCGGACGGAACCGTGGTTGAAGGCGGTAACAATCTGGTTACACTTGAAGACGAAATCGCCAGGGTTAATGGCAAGTATGAAAAGGGAAATTGGATTTACTTTGATGCCACCTTGTCAAAGTTATCTTATGCAGGAAGTTCAAAGGATGCTGCTATCAATGTAACTATACCTGGAGATTATGGTGTCTATTGTTGGATGGCAAAGGATAAATATGGGAACGGTGCAAAAACATTTCCCATGGATAAGGTGACGGATAGGGAAAGCTGGAAGGATGTCTGGAAGGTAAACTTGCTTGAAGGGTATTCTTATGTACGATTTGCAAATTACGATGCTGGGGAGAAGACATTTCAAGATATTAAGGATAAATGGGTCAATGTAACGGATGTGTATGAGGTGCCTTGGGATGATTTTGATGATCCCTGCTTTTATGCAGACAGTGGCGATAAGGTACTATATGATTGTAATGATAATAACAGATTGTGGTGGGGAGGCTACTGGGAGGAGGTTTACACACTCAGGGATGCAGAAAAATACAAAAAAACAGACGTTGTAAATATTGCCGAAGAATCCAAGGCAATGGATTCCAAAACCCTGTATATGAATGCAACACTGTATGATTATTATACAGACTATGAGTTAAATGGTAATAATCGTGATGATTATAAGGTCGGAAATGGCGCAAGCCAGCGGAACTGGGTTACTTTCAGGCAGTTTAACCAGGCATTGAGTGACTATTATGAGGAAAACAATGCCCAGCTTCCCCTTTATACGGGACACTTTCAGCCAAGTCATACATCGTGGAGTAATAAATTTGCGGATATAGCTGGTACGTTAAATCTGTATGGCTGGGGTAACTATAATAATTTCTTTTATGCCAACACATCTACTGTAACCCAAAGCGGCAACACACCTGGTCTTGACTGGCATTATGCCGCACAGGGACTGGTTAACAGCACCCTACAGGGGAACGATGTTGTCCTATATGGCGGATCGGCACTGGAACCACATTTCAATAAAGATTTTCTTGCTGGAAATAACAGTAAAAATGCCGTTCTGGGAGAAGTTTATGAGAATGTATCCTTCCCGTTTGTGTCGACAGAATTGTCGGGTAGGGGTGAGGGAGTTAAATACTGGGTATATGACAGCGATAAAACCAGTCTGGAACTAAAAAAAGATGGAGATGAATACTGGCTCAAGAGTTATGAGGGCAGCAATAAACCAGGCTGGAGCAAGAACCACAGCGCTGAGAATGGTGCGGAGAGCACGTACGGCTTTTTCCCTTTCAATAACGGGAGCGATGGAAACACTTCCAGTACATATAATTTCGGATATGGTGCCAAGCTGGAATTTAAATTCACGCTGACAGAGAATGGAAGGGAAAAGACTACCGATAATAAAGAGGTGCCGATTGTTTTTGAGTTTTCCGGCGATGATGACGTATGGGTATTTATTGACGGAAATCTGGCACTGGATATCGGAGGACCTCACGGAGCGGTAAGCGGCGAAATTGATTTCAGTGGAGAAGACAGTACCAAAAATGCAAGGGTATATAGCAAGGGTGTAAAATCAAGCGGCGGTGAAGGTGAATCGACTTTTGAAATAAAAGGCGCAAATACAGATGAGCATACATTCACCATGTTCTACATGGAAAGAGGTATGTGGGAATCCAACATGAAGATTACGTTCAACTTCCCGGATGAAAACCAGCTGGCAGTTGAGAAGAAAGTAGACGTAAGCGGAGTCAATCCCGCTTTCCAAGGACTTTTTAAGAACGTCAGCCTCTTCTCCTTTGAATTAAAGAACCAGGCAACGCACTATGCTGCCGGCGGCATAATTGGATCGGGCCAGAGCGTGGAAAAAGTGTTCAACGACTCCTTTGCAGGCTCAATAGCCAAGGACAGTGATGCCAATACTTTTGAATCAGTGGGAAGTTATGCCGGAAGGGACAATGTAGTTCACTGGAGAGCGCGATATAATGAAGCAGGCGGAGGATACAGGGATCAGCGGTGCGGCATAATCTATCCTACCAGTGACGAAGCAAGGAATCTTTCAGATGCCAACCGGTATCTGCAGTTCGATGTCTACTTTGACGATGACGGAATACCGGCGCTGAACCACATGTACATAGAACTGGTCGATGGAGCGAACTGCAAAATATCGCGTACCTTAAACGGGGTAACCTATGGAAGCATTGACCTAAACAGGCGTCAGTGGACGACGATAACGGTGGATCTGAGGAAGTTCGTTGGAACTACTGGTTTTGACTGGACAAACGTGAAGGCTGTCAGGTTTGGCTACAACTTCGAAAAAGATATTTATCTGGACAATTTTATATTTAAATCGCCGTCAAAAGCAGATTCATTGACCGGATTTATAACAAAGCAGTATGATATTCCTGATTATGGTTCCGTCGAAGCAAAGGGACTTGTATATCCCAAAGGTGCAGCATACACATTGACGGAAGCTGATGGAAGCGTATCCTATGGAGTGATAGGGTCTGACGGAAAGTTTGCACTGGCAGACGGAGAAAGCGTGCTTTTCAGGGATCAGTTCAGACGCGGAAGCTATATCATGCTGAAGGAAATCGCGGATGATGAAGTTTTTGACACCTCATGGACCATGTACGAAAATGGTCAGGCTGTGAAGGGAATGGGTGTCGGAGATACGGTAATAAACGGCACGAATGCGGGACTCATCAATATCAATGGCTGTGTTGTGGATGATAAAAGAACAGAAGTATATACGGCAAAGGAGGATGGGGATGAGGTAAATCCGGCGAATACAGGTTATACCGAAACGCGAAGACCCAGTGAGGATGTTTTCGTATTCCGTTCTTATGCAACTCCCGACTATGAGCTTGGCATGACTAAGCTGAAGGTGGTGTATACGAATACAGTCAGGACTGGTACGCTTACCATCCGCAAGGAGAAATCCGACAAGTCAGAGAATCTGACGGGAACTTACACATTTAATGTCACCTTCGCAAATGTAGCAGGCATGGGACTTGAGAACGAACCGATTACCATGACCTTCACGCTTAAGCAGGATCAGGAGCGTACAATTACAGGTATACCGGTCAACACGGAATTTACCATAACTGAGACACCGTCAGACAAATCCTTCCTCGAGGATGTGACAATGGTAACAGGCAGCGGCATTACCATCAATTCCGAGACGAAAGAAGTGGCAGGACAGATTACTGAAAGCGGCAGTGATGTGAAGCTGATTTTCACCAATATGCTCAAGCCGGTCATTGACATCCATGTTGAGAAGACATGGAAGAATGCAGACGGCACTGCTGTGGAGGATAAGGATAACCAACTGCCTGAGTATCTCCTGATCCGCCTGCAGAGAAGAGAAAAAGGTTCACAGGGTGAATGGCAGGATGTGATCATCAAGGGACAGGAAACGGCAAATATCAAGATAGGCAACAATCAGGCAAGAACTTGGGAATACAAGTTTGCAGACCTTGATAAATATGTAGACAATAAAGCAGCTGACAAGATTTTATGGGAATACCGTGTCGTGGAAGTACAGGAAGACAGCGGAAACGTGACTGTGGTTGAAAAAGGAGGAATCTGGGACAATAAATTCCAGGTAACCTACTCAGATCCAGTATTCGGAGATGAAACTTTAAGTGCCGACGCGGAAGAAAAGCTTGAAAGTACAATCACCAACATACATAATGTGTCTTTGAAGGTTAAAAAGGTGGATGCCAGCGGTCAGCCTCTTGGAGGGGTTTCCTTCCAATTGCAGAGGAAAGACAATGAGGGCAACTGGAAACCTGTAGAAGTGACGGTAAATAATACCAAGGTGGATACAATTACAACACCGACCAAGGAAGAGAACCCGGTAGGAGGAGCAGGTGTTATTATCTTTGCAAATCTTCCCAGCGGTGAGTATCAGTTAATCGAAACAGCGACAGCACCGGGGCATACGCTTTTGGCAAACCCTATTTCGATTACCATCAATGCAAACGGAGACTTCAAATACACAATCAACGGAATAGAGCAGACCCCTGTGGATAACACGGTCGAACTTACGATTAAGAATGGTCAGAATCTGACGATGCCGTCAACCGGTGGAGCAGGACCAATCCCGTTTACTGTAGGCGGCTTAAGCATTTGCATAATTGCCAGCCTTATGTATATAGATAGTATGCGTAAGCGCAGAAAGGAGGGTAAAGCCTCCTGAGGGAGAGAGAAAAAATAAAAATAAAAAGTCAACACAGTAAAAAATTAAAAAGAAAGGATGAGACAAAATGAAAAAATTGAAGAAATTTTTAGCCGGAGTAGTAACTCTGGCAATGGCAATGTCCATGATGACAATGACGGCATTTGCCGCACCGACCATTGAAGACTCAAAAGATGGAAACTCTAGCTTGACGATTCATAAGTATGAGTACAATGGGGATGAGAAACTAGAAGGAACTGGTAGTGCGAGTGATAAGGTTCCGGATGGTGCGAATCCACTGGCAGGAGCAGGGTTCACAATTTACAAGGTTGTAGATAAAGATGGTATGGATGCATATTACAGCAAGAATCCCACGGCACTCCCCAGCATTGATACTTATGTTGATGAAAATGGTGTAATTAAATCTGCATATGCTGGCACGAAGGTAGGAGAGGAATTATTCACCGGAACAGATGGTATTGCAAAGTTTGATAACTTAAATCTTGGTTTTTATGTAGTAATTGAAACAACCAAGCCGCCAGCAGTAACGTCTGCAGTGGAGCCTTTCCTGGTATCCATTCCTATGACTACTGTTGATGGTGCTGACTGGCTCTATGATGTACACGTATTTCCGAAGAACGGAACCAAATATGGTAAAGTAGAGCTGGAAAAAACAGGAACTGAGGGTGCTAAGTTAGAGGGTGTTACCTTTATATTAGAGAAGCAAAATGGTGACAAATGGGATCCTATTACAGCTCAGTCAGGAGCAGGCGGTGACAATACCGGAAGTCCTTTAAGCCTTACTACGAATGCATCTGGTATTATTAAAGTAGAGAATCTGTCTCAAGGAACTTATCGTTTTATAGAGACATCTGTAGGTGAGAATGCAAACTACATTATGGACGGAAAGACTCCATATGTGTTTGTAGTAACTGATCAGGGACAGATTACTTACAATGGCGAAACAGCAGATACAATAACGATTCCTGTTACGAATGAAAAACCTGATTTCAAGAAAGAAGTAAGTGACGGCAAAACTTGGGGGTTAGATGCTGACTACAGCGTTGGAGATGCAGTTCCTTATAAGCTGACAATTAAGGTTCCTGAGAAAATTACAGACCTTAAGACCTTTGCCATTACGGATACTCCGACCAATTTGCAGGATAAGGTAGAGACTATTAAGGTAAAGTTTGGTGACGCTGATGTACCTACGGATGTGTATACGACAGAGGCAGTAGACGGAGTCGGATTCAAGATTAAATTTGATACTAAAAAGATGGCTAGTTATGCTGGTCAGGAAATTACGGTTACATATGACGCTGAATTGTTGAGTTCTGCAGTGACAACTACGGCAGGAAATCCTAATGAGGCTACACTGGAATATTCAAACAAGATTTTGCCTGAGGATGATCCGGAAGATGAGACACATAAGATTAAAGATCATGCAACTGTATACACCTTTAAGATTCAAATTTTAAAGAGAGCTGAAGATGCAAACGGAGATCCTCTTAAAGGCGTAGAATTTGATTTATACAGAGAAGCAAAAGAGGGTGAAACAGGAGTAGCAAATGCAGATGAATTAGGTCTTCCCAGCGGAAAATCATGGGTAAAAGTAAATGAACATTCACTGGTAACAGATGACAACGGCGAGATTAGCCAGTCCGGTCTTGCCAATGACGTTTACTATTTGGTAGAGACAAAGACCAATGCGGAGTATAATTTGTTGAAAGCCCCTGTTTTAGTTACATTGAATATTCAGTATACGACAACAACTAAGTCTGAATATACTACCGGAGCAGATGGAAAGACAACATTAATAAAGCATGAAATTGAAACAACAGAGTTTACCGGAGCAACTGATAATGTACAGGGTATTTTTGTGGAGACCGTTATCAATAAGAAGGGCTTTACACTTCCGACCACTGGTGGTATGGGTACTTTTGTATTTACCTTCGTAGGTGTTGCTATGATGGCAGCCGCAGTAATCCTTTTCTTCACATCAAAGAAAAAAGAAGCAAAGTAATTTAAGCAAGTAAGGAGCAATTGTGGATAAAAAGAGAGCATGGTTTATAGCAATCCTGTTTTTGTCGGGATTATGCATAACTTTATATCCGTTTGTCAGTAACCTGATTGCACAGTCAAATGCCAGCCGGGCGATCGCTGAGTATGATGAGCAGATCGCCCAGATGGATCAGGAAGATATTGATGCTGCTAAGGAGGCTGCTGCTAAGTATAATGAACAGCTCAGCAATGCAGTCACCTTAAGCAGCCAGACTGATGAGAGTATCAGCTATCTGGATCTGATTGATGTTGGCGAGAGTATCGGTTTTATCGATATTCCTAAAATCGATGTGTATTTGCCGATTTATAACGGCACAAGTGATACGGTTTTGCAAAAAGGTGTGGGTCATCTGGAACAGTCCTCCTATCCAATAGGAGGAGAGAGTACACACTCAGTTCTGACGGGGCACAGAGGACTGCCCAGTGCGGTTTTATTCACCGATTTGGATAAAATGGAAGTGGGAGACCTGTTTTATCTGCATGTGCTGGATGAAATTCTGGCATACCGTGTGGATCAGGTTAAGATCGTTCTCCCGGAGGAAATTGATGAACTTAAGATTGTACCGGGGGAGGATTATTGTACACTGGTAACCTGTCACCCCTATGCAATCAACACCCACAGGATGTTAGTGCGTGGAACCAGGACGGATTACATTCCGGAAGAGGAGGAAGAGCAGCACGTTACCTATAGCGAGCTGCAGTCCGGTACACTCACGAAGAGAATCGTGGATGTATGGCCTTGGCTGTTGGTATCACTGGTTGTCATGGCAATTGTAGAGACTGGTATCTTCCTTCTGATTGTAAAAAGAAAGAAGCAGAAGAAAGATCCGGAAGAAAAGCAACAGAAAGTAAAGAAAAAAAGAGAAAAAAAAGAGCGTCCCGAACGGAAGAGCAGAAGAAAGGATAAAGACAGCTGATGGGATACGTTGAAAAAGCAAAGAGGGTCATGGAAGAAGTAAAGAAGGTGATTGTCGGCAAGGATGAGTGTATTGAAAAGATCATGACAGGAATCCTTGCACAGGGGCATATCCTGATTGAAGATATTCCCGGAGTGGGAAAGACTACTTTTGCCCTTGCTTTTGCCAAAGCGATGAACTTAAAGCAGAACCGTGTGCAGTTCACACCGGATGTGCTTCCTACAGATATCACAGGGTTCACCGTTTACAACAAAGGTTCAGAAACCTTTTCCTATCAGCCGGGTGCAGCGATGTGCAACCTTCTTCTGGCGGATGAGATCAACCGTACTTCTCCAAAGACACAGTCGGCTTTGCTGGAGGTGATGGAGGAAGGAAATGTGACGGTAGACGGTGTGACCAGAGAAGTGCCTACGCCCTTTATTGTCATAGCAACAGAGAATCCCATCGGTTCTACGGGTACGCAGATGCTGCCGGAATCCCAGCTGGACAGATTCATCATCTGTCTCAGCATGGGATATCCGGAAATGCAAGATGAAATTAATATTATTAAAGATAGACGAGAAAACAATCCTTTAGATCATGTCATACCTGCAATCCGGGCGGAAGAACTTCTGGCAATGCAGAAGGAAGTTTCCAGTATTTATGTGCATGATGAGGTTTATAAATATATTGTAGGGCTGGTGAGCGCTACCAGAAAAAATGAAATGCTTGACTTAGGGATCAGCCCCCGCGGAACCCTTGCTTTATCCAAGATGGCACAGGCAAGGGCATATTTGCAGAAAAGGGAATATGTGATTCCCGAGGATGTTGTGACAGTATTTCCGGATGTGGCGGTACACAGGGTCAGACGAAGCGCTAAAGCAAAGCTGAACCATAAAAGTGAGTTTGATATACTGACCCAGATTTTAAAAGAAACAGCGAAGCCTTCGCCGGAAAAAGGCTGATTGGGAGAGATACTGCATGAAGAATAAAGTAGTTTATTTGTCAGCGGTTCTGCTTACACTCCTGATTGCAATCGTAAGCCCTTATGATTTCCCGGTGTTTCTGCTTGCGTTTGAGCTGGTTTTTTTAGTTGGATTATTACTTTTTTCACTTTTTATGTCAAAAAAGGTAAAGGTCAGCTTACAGCTGCCTGCACCTACGGTGTCAAAGCAGGAGCCGGCTTCCGTAGAAGTAAAGATTGAGAACCGCTCCAGACTGCCCATTGCCAACGTGGCAGTGGGGCTTTCTTATATAGATGATTTTGATGGAACGACAATCAGTGAGAGAACATCAGGAATGGTGAACTCTAAGAGCACTGTCGTCTTAAGAATGAAAATAACAGCCAGATATGCCGGGAAGATCAGTTTCCGGTTGGATCAGGCGAGAATATATGATTATATGAAATTGTTTAAATGGTATGTGCCGGTTCAAAAGGACACGGTGCAGATGCTGGTGGTGCCGGATTTGTATCAGGTACATATGGATGTTGGAAATATGACAATGCGCTTTCGGGAGGACGGAGATTTCCATTCCCATGAGCGTAACGGAGATGACTCCTCCGAGGTGTTTGATACCAGATTATTCAGGGAGGGGGATACCTTACAGAGGATACACTGGAAATTAAGCGCCAAGACAGAAGAACTTCTGGTAAGAGAGTTCAGTATGCCGGTTGAAAATACCGTCATTCTGCTTGCAGATTTTTATCTGCCAAAGGAGCGGGAATGGACACATATGCAGATGGATGGCATGCTTACAGTGATTGCATCTATTTCTTACAGTCTTCTGGTACAGGAATGCCCTCATGAGATTGTATGGTATGCAGCTGCTTCGGAAGAATTGAACCGTTTTTCTATCACCTCCGAGGAAGATATTTATGAACTGGCAGGGCAGCTGATAGACGCAGGAGTTTATGAAAAACAAATAGATTTGGAAGAGATTTATACAGAGAGTTATTCCTTAGGCGCAGGCAGCAGAGTCCTTGCGGTGGATACCGGATGGAACCTGCGCATGGAAGGGGAGATGGTCGCTTCTCTTTCAAACAAAGAAATTGATAAGGTGCTGCCGGAGCTTCTTATTGGTATATAAGGCTGGTAGGGGAATGAAGGCTTTTAAAAGAAAGAAAGAGATAGAGCAGGTTTATAGTGAAGATATCTGTATCGTATCAAGGGAATTGATTCAGATAGATGGAAAAAGGAACAATAAGGTACTTGCCTTTGCAATTACTACAGCCTTATTATTTTTAGCAGCAGCGGGATCTGCGGGCACATTTATCTCTGCATTTTCCATTCCCTGCATAGCGGCACTGTTTTATCCGGTCCTTTTGGCATTCTGCATTTTTTGGGCAGGATTTTCCAAGTTAAAGGTGGAGGGAGTCTATCGATTCCTTGCTTTGCTGGCGGCACTGATTGCATTCAGCGTGCTTCTTCTGATACTGCAAAGTTTTGTTATACCGGGGTTTATGGAAACGGTCAACAGTGTCATGAATAAACTGAATGAAGAATATGATGGGAATCTCACACTGTATCAGGTAACAGAAAATTCAGTGCAGATTACCGTTTTCCTTATTTTTGTGTGTTTTCTGGTGGCTGGTATTATTTCAGCCGGTCTGATGTACAGACCAAATATATGGTGTCTTATGGCGGTGGCTTTTCCGCTGATCATGGGTGTACTGCTTGCCGGAGGAGCTCCCCGCGTAGGTTTTCTGCTTATGATACTGCTCGCTCTGATTGGAACTATTACGGCATCCACTTTAAAGGATCCGCCTACCTTCTGGAAAGAAGGGGACAAAGAGCAGTTTGAACAGAACATGAACTGCTATGAGAGCATTCGAAGCAAAATAGTGGTGTTTATCATCGTTCTTGTGATGACTATGTCTATACCCTCATTTTTCCTGTTAAGACCGGGGCTTAGTGTTCCGATAGAATTAGCAAGAGAGTCAGGCATGAAAGCAGAAAATGGTGTTCTTCAGGCAGTCTGGGGAATCCTTCCCAGGGTGTCCGGCGGGCGCTTGAAGCTGTCGCTGGAAGGAGTAGGCGGCGGTGTGGATGACGGCACGTTAGGCGAGGTCGAGGGTTATTATTTTGGAAAGGTGCAGGCTCTTAAACTGACTGCGCCGGAAAGACCGGAGGAAACTGTTTATCTCAAGGGTTTCATTGGATCAGTTTACAGTGGAAGCAGATTTGATGCCGCCGATGAGAAAAGCTTCCTAAATGCGGCGTCTAACTGGAAAACACAGGATAATCCTGCTTTATATGTGCAGAATCTTCCTTTCCTTAGGATGATGTATTCTGAAAATGTAAGTTTTTCTGAGGATCAGGATGATGTGACGCCGGAGCTTTCAGGTGAGGTGGAATCATCTGCAAAGGAGCTTACTGTTGAAAATCTGGATGCCAATGACGATTATACGTATCTGCCGTATAATGCTTTCTTAAATGAGTATTATGTGATGCTTGCCGGGGACGGCGCAGTAGAGGGGCAGACCAGACAGGATGATATTTTTTCTTATTATCCTAGGGAAATTTATCAGGAAACCATGGAAGAATGGATGCTCCATGAGGATTATCATAGCGTTTTGGATACCGCAATGACTTCTTATGAAGATTACGTGAATGCAGTGGATCTGCAGATGCCGGAGAGCGGTCTTGAAAGACTGAAAGCAGACTGTGAGGCGGCGCAGCTTACTGATATAGATGAGATTAAGGATTATGTAGTAAATACCTTATCACAGAATTATGTTTTTAACAGGGATGTGGAGTCCTTACCAGATGGAAAGGATTTTGTAGAATGGTTCTTATATGAGACAGGAGAAGGATATTCCACACATTTCGCAGCAGCGGCAACTATGATGTTCCGTATGTTTGGCATACCTGCCAGATATGTAGTCGGGTATGTTGCACCAAAGAGCATCTTTTCCAGACAGTCAGACGGTACTTACACCGCAATTCTGGAGGATGATAATGCTCATGCATGGACAGAAATTTTTGTCTCCGGCGTGGGCTGGGTGCCGGTGGAGACTACCCCCGGATTTGTGGCAATGCTGGAAGAGGCGAATTATGATGCACAAAGCGCCGGCGGAGAGTCTGCAAGTAATCATACGGAGAGTCAGGAAGAAGAACAGTCTTCTGAAAAAACAGAGGATGAGCAGGCAGCGGCAGAAAAAGAAGAAACATCATCTTCATTCAGGGTGTGGATGGTTCTGCCTGTGATTGTAGGTGTTCTTCTTATAAATGCTCTGGTCATCCTAATTATTCACAGAAGACATCTGTTGAAAAGAAGACTGGGAAAACTTTCAAATAATAATACAAAAGAAAATATGAAATATGTCTACAAGAGTTTTTATGAGATACTTTTGTTTGATGGATGGCAGAGCGAACTGGGATGTTCTGATGATGCTTTTCCGGAAGCAGTTTCAGCGAAATATAAGGATCTGTCTGTAGAGCAGATGAGATCTCTGACAAGGATGGTTCTGCAGGCACATTATGGATTTAAGGAGCAGGGAAAGAAAGAACTTTCGTTTATAAGGAGTGCCTACATAAGACTTGGGAAGGCAGTGTACAAAAAGCAGCGCTTAAAGAAAAAGATTCAGTTCAAACTGATTAAGTGCTATCTGTAAGAGGAGTATTAAAAGGATGAGAAGACGTTTGCCTATGGTTCTGGCAGTTATCGTATGTCTGACTGGACTGGGAGTGCTCTTGTATCCCACAATCAGCAACTGGTGGAATCTGTGGATGCAGTCCCGGCTGATTTCAGAGTATGAAAGAAAAGTGGAAGAATTAACAGACACCGAAGAATTCACAGAAATATATGAAGCGGCAAGGATCTATAACGAAAAGCTTTATCAGCTCGGGCTTTCCTTTGCAAGTATAGATGCAAATGATGAAAGGCTCAGTGTAAATGGTCAGAATTACGACCAGCTCCTTAACATAAATGGAAACGGTGTGATGGGGTATGTGGTCATTGACAAGATTGATGTGCGGCTCGCCATCAGCCATGGAACAGATGATGCGGTGCTGCATGACGGCGTGGGACATCTGGAAGGCAGTTCCCTTCCGGTGGGAGGTGAAAATACGCATGCCGCACTGTTCGGGCACAGAGGACTGCCCTCTGCGCTGCTCTTCACCGACCTGGACCAGATAGAAATAGGAGATTATTTCAGTGTCAATGTCCTCGGTAAAGTTTTGAATTATCAGGTGGATCAGATTCTGGTGGTTGAGCCCCATGAGACAGACCCGCTTGAAATTGAGGAAGGAAAAGATTATGTTACCCTTGTGACCTGTACCCCCTATGCGATAAATACGCACAGGCTGATGATTCGTGGTATCAGGGTAGAGGGTGCGATAGACCACAATGAGTAAGATGGAATTTTGAAAGTATTACTGACTGTTTCATCAGATTGAGAGAAAAGAGGGAGATGAGATGAAGATGAAAAGGTGGATAAGAAAAATCATTCCGATCGTGAGTGCCATGCTGCTTATGCTCTCCTGCGGCATCATCGCCTATGCTGATGTGGATACAGGGAGCCTGACCATTGACGTCAGCGATGGTGAAGAGCATATTGCGGGCGCAGAGTTTGAAATCTATAAAGTGCAGCAATGGGAAGATGTGGTTTCGGATCAGGATCCGGAGTGGTACGGTGATTTTGCCGGTTTTGGAGATAAGGAGATTAATGGCAAAAAGATCGGCAGTCTCCGGGGATGCACGGCAAATTTCATGAAATCAGTGGCAGTGCTGCTGGAAACCCATATTAGGGAAAACGACGGTATTTCTGCGGATATGGCAGGAATTACGGGAAAGAACGGTCTTGCGGCATTTTCCAGCCTTGACCCGGGAGTATATCTGGTCATCGTGACGCAGCAGCCGAAAGGATATATTGTCACATCTCCTTTCCTGGTGACTGTTCCAAGGATAGATTCAAAAGGTGATGTGCATTATGATGTAACCGTGAAGGCAAAGATTGAAGCAGTGCCGGTGCCTACGCCAACAGCGACACCTACACCGACGGCGACACCTACACCGACGGCAACACCTTCGCCAACGGCGACACCGAGACCTTCATCTACCCCAGGGCCAACTGCGCCTCCGACGTCGCCTCCTACACCAGGACCGACAAATCCGCCCACACCGGCACCGTCGGATCCGCCTCCGGCACCTACGCCTCCAGCAACACCTGCACCGTCAGACCCGCCGCCACAGCCTTCGGATCCTCCGCAGATAACCAACAGACCGACTCCGACCCCTACGCCTGACCAGGCAGTGCTTGGTATGCGCAGGAGAAGAGGATGGGAAAAGGGCGTATTAGGAAGGAGAAGACTTCCTCAGACAGGAACACTGCAGTGGCCGATACCGGTACTTGCAGGAGCGGGAATCCTGCTGTTCTTCATTGGCTGGATGCGAAGATATGGAAAGAAGAATAAACCGGAAGATGGAAACGGAAGCAAAAAGAAAATGAAAGGCATGCTGCTCATGAGCGTGGGACCGCTTATGATCATCGGCGGCATGGGAATCCTGCTTTACAACAACTGGGATAACACCAGGGCGGAGAAAGCTGCAGAGCAGGTGCTCGTCCAGATAGAACAGAACGCTGCGAGGGCGGAAGGAGCGAAAGCTGCTGACAATTTTGCTATTTCGGAGGAAATCGAGGAAAAGATTGATACCACCATGGCAACGATAGAGGTGGACGGCTTTACATATATCGGGGAAGTTGCGATTCCGGCAATCGATATCTCACTGCCCGTCATGAATTCTGTTACCGGCGAAGGACTTAAGATCGCACCGGGCAGGTATGAGGGTAATTATAAAGAAAATTCCCTGATCATAGCGGCACATAACTATCAGAGACACTTTGGCAACATCAAGTATCTTTCTCCGGGAGACCAGGTCGTCTTTCTGGATGTGGATGGAACGGAATACTTCTATGAGGTAGCAGAGATCGAGACTATCGGCGGCAAGAAAGTGTCAAAGATGTCTGAGGGAGACTGGGATCTGACCTTGTTCACCTGTACCTATGGAGGAAGAAACAGAGTAACTGTCAGATGCAATCTGCAGGAAGAAGCATAAACAACGGATGCCACGCTCTGCGAACCGGTTTATTGTAATTAAAGGAAATCAGAATATGAGATATTAAGGATAAGCTGTGGGTAATACCCGCAGCTTATTTTTCATAAATATAAAGGAGGACGAATGCCAGGAGGCGTAGCATGACAAACAACCAAAACAGGATTTTAAAATTAGTAATGGTAGGAATTTTAATGTTCTCCATGTTTGTTGTTGCAAGGGAGAGCGCTGTCTATGTGAATTCCACACAGGTGGAGGAAAAAAAGAATATCTGCGTGGTAATAGATGCAGGGCATGGAGGCGCTGATCCCGGTAAAGTCGGAATTAATGATCAGTTGGAAAAGGATATCAATTTAGAGATTGCACAGATGTTAAAGCAGTTTTTGCAGGCCGAGGGAATCACGGTAGTCATGACCAGAGAAGGGGACGGCGGACTTTATGATGAAAATGCTTCTAACAAAAAAGTACAGGATATGAAAAGAAGACTTGCAATCATTGAAGAAGCCGATCCGGTGCTTGTTGTCAGCATTCATCAGAATAGTTACCACGAGGAATATGTAAAAGGCGCGCAGGTTTTTTACTATGAGACCAGCCAGAACAGCAAACAGCTTGCAGAAATCATACAGGAGCAGCTGCGCAGCCTTGATTCCGACAATAAACGGGAGGCTAAGGGAAATGACAGCTACTTCCTGCTGAAAAAAACCTCTAAGCCGATTGTGATCGTTGAATGCGGATTTTTATCAAATCGGGAGGAGGCGGCAGAATTGTCTACTCCTTTGTATCAGGAAAAAATGGCGTGGAATATTCATATGGGAGTCATGAAGTATTTGTACAATTTACATTTTCTTTAGGATTTGTCAATCAGATTTTTTCACAGACGAAACAATCAAGGTAGTCAAAATTAAGAAAATATGATAAGGTATGTGTGAGACAAACGAAGATTTCGAAGAGAAATCATTTTCCCTGGAGCTTACATGAAATGGAAACGAAGGTAATAAGAGTTGACGAAGAAAATATAGATTTGCAGCTGATTGCAGAGGCTGGTGCAATCATCAGAGAAGGAGGGCTGGTGGCATTTCCCACGGAAACAGTATATGGTCTTGGCGGGGATGCTCTAAATGCCGCATCTTCAGGAAAGATTTATGCGGCGAAGGGAAGACCCTCGGATAATCCTTTGATTGTGCATATTGCAGATATGAAAATGCTGGGGAAAATCGTAATGGAGGTTCCAGAGGCGGCGTATAAGCTGGCGGAAAGATATTGGCCGGGACCGCTTACCATGATTTTCAACAAGGCGGAGTGTGTGCCGGCGCAGACCACGGGCGGTCTTGCAACGGTGGCAGTGCGTATGCCGTCTCATAAGGTAGCAAAGGCATTGATCGAGGCAGCGGGAGGATATGTGGCAGCGCCCAGCGCCAACCTTTCCGGGCGTCCAAGCCCTACTGCTGCAAAATATGTAATTGAAGATCTGGATGGAAGGGTGGACATGATCATTGATGGAGGCGAGGCGGATATTGGTCTGGAATCTACCATCATTGATCTGACAGGAAAGACTCCCATGATATTAAGACCGGGATATGTTACGGAGGAGATGCTTGAGAAGGCGATTGGAAGCGTTGACACGGACAGGACGATTCTGGATGTTGATTCAAAGCAGGCGCCAAAGGCGCCGGGAATGAAATACAGGCACTATGCGCCGAAGGGAAATCTGGTTCTCGTGGAAGGTGCGGCAGCACAGGTGGTTGCATATATCAATGAGCAGTTGGCATGGCATAAATCCCGCGGTGCGAAAACCGGTGTGATTGCCACAGATGAAACGGCGGATGGTTATCATGCAGACTGCATAAAAAGTGTTGGAAAACGCGAGGATGAAGATCAGATAGCAAGGCAGCTGTTCAGAATCCTAAGGGAATTTGATGATGAAGAAGTGCAGGTGATTTATGCTGAAAGTTTTAAAAGTCAGGGAGTAGGTGAAGCGATTATGAACAGGCTTTTAAAGGCGGCGGGGCATCAGGTAGAGCATCTGCCGGATACAGAATAAAGATAAACGGAGGGACAGGCAATGATAGCATTGGGAAGTGATCATGGCGGATATGAACTGAAATGTCATATTATGGAGCATTTGAAGGAAAGGGGAATTTCTTATCAGGATTTTGGATGTTATGACCAGCAATCCTGTGATTATCCCGATTTCGGAAAGGCGGCGGCAAAAGCAGTTGCAGATGGCAGTTGTGAGCGCGGAATCGTGGTGTGCACTACGGGAATCGGCATTTCAATTGCGGCAAATAAGGTTGCAGGCGTGCGCTGCGCACTGTGCACGGATCCCTATCTTGCTAAAATGACAAGGCTGCATAATGACGCTAATATGCTTGCGCTGGGAGGCGGATTTACAGGGAAGAATCTTGCCATTGAGATAGTGGATACCTTCCTTGACACGGAATTTTCAGAAGGGGAAAATCACGTGCGCAGAGTGGGAAAGCTGGAAAGTCAGAATTAGAACGATGGAGGATGAGGGCAGGTAAAGGAAATGAGAAGGGTAAAGAAAAAAAGTATTGCTGTGTTTATGGTGACAGTTCTTTTGGTATGTGCTTTTCCCATAACTGTATATGCTGATAAGATATCGGAACTGGAAGAGGAAATCAATAAGAAAAACGAAGAAAAGGAACAGACCGAAAATGAAATAAACGAGAAGAAGAATGAACTGGAAGGTCTGAATGCAACCGCAGAAGGTCTTAAAGGGCAGCTTAACAAGTTGAATGCAGATTTAACCACTGTCAGCAATAATCTTGCAGAACTTGAAGAGAAGATAGAAGTCAAGAATGCAGAAATCGAAACTACGGAAAATGAGCTGGAGGAAGCAAGAAAGGTAGAGGAAGAACAGTACGCCGCAATGAAGAAGCGGGTGCAGTTCATGTATGAAAAAAGAGACTTCGTTATGTTGGAGATGCTTTTCAGCTCAGCAAGTTTTTCGGAGTTTTTAAACCGCAATGACTATATTGAGCAGCTTTCGGCATATGACCGGAAGCAGCTTGACAAGTTTAAAGAAACAAGGCAGGAAATCGAGGAGAAGGAAGCGCAGCTTGTAAGAGAAAAAGAAGAACTGGATGAACTGCGGGATCAGGTGGAACAGGAACAGAGTCATGTTGCAGGGCTGGTAAACCAGACATCCGGTAAGATTTCCAGCAATCAGAATGAAATTTCACAGACAGAAGCAGAAATGCTGAAGTATGAAAAGGAACTTGAAGCACAAAAGAACGATCTTGCAAATCTTCAGGCACAGCTGGCGGAAGAAAGAAGGCTTTCCGCGTTGGCGGCGCAGTCTGCATGGAGAGATATTTCGGAGGTTTCTTTTGCTGAAGGAGACAGATATTTATTGGCAAACCTGATTTACTGCGAAGCGGGCAATCAGCCTTATGAAGGGCAGGTTGCAGTGGGGGCAGTGGTTATGAACCGTGTCATGAGTTCGGTGTTCCCGGATACGGTGCTGGGAGTTATATATCAGAATAAGCAGTTCTCTCCGGTTGCAAGCGGACGTCTCGCCCTTGCTCTCCAGGAGAATCACGCCACAGATGCCTGCTATAGAGCAGCGGATGCGGCTATGGCAGGTCAGACCACGGTAGGAAACTGCCTGTTCTTTAGGACACCGATTGAGGGGCTTACAGGAACCCAGATTGGCGGACATATCTTCTATTAAAATTACTTGATAAACTTTTTGAGGGAATCAAAGTTGCCGGAGTAAATAATCGTCAGCAAGCGGTCAAGCCGCAGGAGGCTTGATTTTAAAGTATCTAAACCGATAGAACGGGTGTCCAGGGCGGTGACCAGCTCGTCCAAATCCACGATTTTTACGAAGCCGTCAGGATAAACGATCACATCCGCAAGAAGATCTGTCACAATCAAGCTGTTGTCGGAGGGATGAAAATCAAAATCCACAATATCGCAGTACCAGTACAGCAAGTCTCCGTTTTCCCGGCAGAACTTGCTTACTTTGAAGCCTTCTTTCAGAAAATAGCAGGAACTGCCATGGTGAAGGTCCTTTTTGGGATGCAGGGCATGCCAAGAGGTGACGATATGGTCTTCGTCACAGGAGAGGATGATGTCATCCTTGAGAAGAACGCACTCTTCCGGAATAATTCGCCTGCGGTACAAAATGGGATTTGCCATAAAACCTCCAAAACAGTAATAATCTATTTAAAAAAATACTACTATTAATTCAGGGGAAAGTCAACGGATTTACCTAATCTTGCCCAAAACGATTTTGTGGCAAATTTCATGATTAAATTTTCATTATTCCTAGACAGAAATAGAAAAAATAGGTATAATCAATAAGTGAGTGCAGGCAATAAAAAAGGCACTTTGAAAGGGCGAGGCATGTGAAGTTTAATCGAAAGGTTTATCAGGCATTAACGATGATCGGACAGTTCGGAATTAACATGTTGGTCCCTGTTTTTATTTGTTCTTTTCTGGGAATGTTCCTTGATAGGAAGCTGGGGACGAACTTTCTTGTAGTAATATTGTTTTTTGTAGGTGCAGTGGCAGGGGGATATAATGTATATCGATTTGCCAGAGGGATTTATGCAGGTGACAGTGAACAGTCAGCCTACCTTCATAAGAGCAGAAGAAACAGGGGAGAATCAAATGAAAGAAAAAATCACCAGAATAAACAGGACTCTGTTTGAACTTGAGACAGGTATCATTATATTTGGCGCAGTGTGCCAGATTTTTGTCTTTCTGGTGGACGATAAGGCAGGATATAGCTGTGGACTCTGGCTGGGGATACTGATAGCGGCGCTGAGTGCATTTCATATGTGGTGGTCCCTGGAAAAAGCGCTTGTCCTTCCTGAAAAGTCAGCCGTTAAATCTATGAGCGCTCATACAATATTTCGGTATCTATTGATTGCAACGGCGCTTGCAGTGATAGCAATAAGCGGGATTGGAAATCCTCTTTCCGCATTTTTAGGTATTATGGGATTGAAAGCGTCTGCTTATATGCATTTTATTACCAAAAAGATCAGTACTATTATTTATGGGGAAGAAATTCTTCCCCCGCTGATAGAAGAACCTGCCGGGGGGCAGGATAGGTAAGGAGGTGAAGATATGGGACAAGGAATTCTGTTATCTGGAAGTACTGAAGTCGACTTTATGATTCACGGGGTCTTTTCCTATGAATTGTTTGGTCAGCAGGTATGGATCACGACAACGCATGTATGCGTCTTGATTGTCATGTTGATCATCATCGGATTCTGCATTGCCGCAAACCGGGCAATTAAACATGCCACCGAGGTGCCTTCGGGATTTCAAAATGTGGTGGAAATGATAGTGGAGATGTTAGATGGAATGATCGGCGGTGTAATGGGCGGTCAGGCGGTCAGATTCCGGAATTATATCGGAACGATTTTTATTTTCATTCTGGTCAGCAATATTTCCGGACTTTTAGGGCTTCGCCCTCCGACAGCAGACTATGGAGTGACCTTTGCGCTTGGTATTATCACATTTACATTGATTCACTTTAATAAGTTTAAATACCAAAAGGTATCCGGCGTGCTGAAGGGATTGTGCAGTCCATGGCCAATCTGGGCGCCGATCAATATCGTGAGCGATCTGGCAGTACCGATTTCGCTCTCTCTGCGTCTGTTTGCAAATATCTTATCAGGAACAGCAATCATGGCGCTCATTTATGCACTGCTGAGTAAGTTTGCCATCATATGGCCGGCAGCGCTTCATGTATACTTCGACCTGTTTTCAGGTGCAATCCAGACCTATGTATTCTGTATGCTCACGATGACTTATATCACAGATGCATGCAGTACAGAAGGATAGAGATTGAAAATCAAATAATAAAAAAATTTTTCATGCAAAAAGCATAAGGAGGAAACAAAAATGGATTTTAATGGAAACTTTATTTTAGGTTGTTCAGCAATCGGTGCAGGTCTGGCAGTTATCGCCGGTATCGGACCTGGTGTAGGACAGGGTATTGCAGCAGGACATGCGGCAGCAGCAGTAGGAAGAAACCCCGGCGCTAAGTCAGATATTACTTCTACCATGTTACTTGGTCAGGCCGTTGCAGAGACAACCGGTCTGTATGGTCTGTTAGTAGCAATATTGCTGTTATTCGTAAGACCTCTTATGGGCGCTGCTCAATAACACGAGAAAGAGTTTTTCTAAGGCGTCAGAAGACGCCGCCTAAGAAAAACTACAACTTTCTCGGGAAAAATGTCTCTGGGAGACATTTTTCAAAGGTATCGAGTGGTCAAAATGCTTAAATATGAGGAAAGGAGGTTTATGGATGGAACCGAGATTGTTTGATCTTGACTTGCAGCTGCTTTCGGATGCGGTGCTTATGATCATTGCGATTTTTGTGTTGTTTTTGGTGGCGTCTTATTTTTTGTTTAATCCTGCAAGGGAGATGCTGGCGAAGAGACGGGCAAAGATTAAGGATGAACTGGATAGTGCAGCTAAGGATAAGGAAGACGCATCTTTATTAAAGCTTCAGTATGAAGAAAAGCTTAAGAACATTAACAAAGAAGCTGAAGAGATTCTGAGTGATGCCAGAAAGCGGGCGCTGGATAATGAAAATAAGATTGTTGCTGAGGCGAAAGAAGAGGCGGCAAGGATCATTGACAGAGCCAAGGTGGAAGCCGAGCTTGAAAAGCAGAAGGCAGCAGATGATGTGAAGCGCGAAATGGTAGTGCTTGCGTCCATGATTGCCGGTAAGGTAGTGAAGGCATCTATCGATACAACCATACAGGAAAGCCTGGTAAATGAAACGTTAAAGGAAATAGGTGAGAGCACATGGCAAAGCTAGTTGGCGCGACATATGGAGAAGCTTTGTTTGAACTGGCTGTGGAAGAAAAGAAGGAAGACGAATTTCTGGAAGAAATCACGCAGTTAAAGACGCTGCTTATAGAAAACCCGGATTTCGGAAGACTTATGAATCATCCCAAGGTGCTGAAGGAAGAAAAGCTTAAGGTTCTTGAGGAGGTTTTTGAGAACCGTATTTCAAAGGAGCTGCTTGGATTTTTATACCTTGTAGTAAGTAAGGACAGATATGGTGAGATTGATGCCATTCTGGATTACTTTATAGATGAGGTCAAGGCTCTTAAGGGAATAGGCATTGCCTATGTGACCACAGCATTTCATTTAAGTGAAGCGAAAAAGAAAGAAATAGAAGGAAAGCTGCTGACTACAACATCTTTTAAAAAGATGGAGATGCATTATCAGGTGGATGAAGATCTGATAGGCGGCATGGTCATCCGTATTGGTGACCGTGTAGTGGACAGCAGTGTGAAAAGTAAGTTGTTTGAGTTACAGCGGGAGCTGCTTAAAACACAAATTTAGTAACTTTAAAAGAAAGGTGCGTAAGAACCATGAATTTAAGACCGGAAGAAATCAGTTCTGTTATCAAAGAGCAGATTAAAAGATATGCTTCAGAGCTTGAAGTTTCAGAAGTCGGTACAGTTATTCAGGTTGCCGACGGTATTGCCCGTGTACATGGTCTGGAAAACGCAATGCAGGGAGAACTTCTGGAATTCCCCGGAGAAGTATATGGAATGGTACTGAACCTGGAAGAGGATAATGTAGGTGCCGTGCTTCTTGGAAGTCAGAAGAACATCAACGAAGGCGATACGGTAAAAACAACCGGCCGTGTTGTTGAGGTTCCTGTAGGCGATGCCATGTCAGGACGTGTAGTCAATGCTCTTGGGCAGCCCATTGACGGAAAGGGCCCCATTGCGACAGATAAATATCGTAAGATCGAAAGAGTTGCATCTGGTGTTATCACCAGAAAATCAGTGGATACACCGCTGCAGACAGGTATCAAGGCAATTGACTCCATGGTGCCTATCGGAAGAGGACAGCGTGAGCTTATCATCGGTGACAGGCAGACAGGTAAGACTGCAATTGCTATCGATACCATTATCAATCAAAAAGGACAGGGTGTGAAATGTATTTATGTTGCCATCGGACAGAAGGCATCCACAGTAGCATCTATTGTCAGCACATTGGAAGAGTCAGGCGCTATGGCTTACACCACGGTCGTGGCAGCAACCGCCAGCGAATTGGCGCCGTTGCAGTATATCGCCCCTTACTCAGGCTGCGCGATTGGTGAAGAATGGATGGAAAACGGACAGGATGTACTGGTAGTCTATGACGACTTAAGTAAGCATGCAGCTGCATACCGTACACTCTCCCTGCTCTTAAAGCGTCCCCCCGGACGTGAGGCATACCCGGGCGACGTATTCTATCTGCACTCAAGACTTCTTGAGCGTGCGGCAAGAATGAGCGAGGAATACGGCGGCGGTTCCCTTACTGCTCTTCCTATTATTGAGACTCAGGCAGGTGATGTATCTGCTTATATTCCCACCAATGTTATTTCCATCACAGATGGTCAGATTTATCTGGAAACAGAAATGTTTAACTCAGGATTCCGCCCTGCGGTCAATGCAGGTTTGTCTGTATCCCGTGTAGGCGGCGCTGCGCAGATCAAGGCAATGAAAAAGATTGCTGCGCCTATCCGTGTAGAACTGGCACAGTATAGAGAACTGGCAGCCTTTTCCCAGTTCGGCTCAGAGTTGGATGCTGATACGAAGGAAAAGCTTGCACAAGGTGAGAGAATCAAAGAAGTTTTGAAGCAGCCGCAGTATAAACCGATGCCGGTACAGTATCAGGTCATCATTATTTATGCGGTTACCAATAAGTATCTGCTGGATGTTCCCACTGCGGACATTACCAGATTCGAGGAAGAGTTCTTTGAATTCCTAGATACCAGATATCCTCAGGTTCCCAATGCTATTGCAGACGAAAAGGTGATTTCCGAAACAACAGAAGAAACCTTAAAGAAAGCAATCGAAGAGTTCAAAGCAGCATTTTTAAAATAATAGGAAAAGATAAGGATAAGGTGATAGTATGGCTTCAATGCGTGATATAAAAAGGCGTAAGGGCAGTATCCAGAGCACCCAGCAGATTACCAAGGCCATGAAGCTTGTTTCCACTGTTAAGCTGCAGAGAGCAAAACAAAATGCAGAGAAATCAGGAAATTATTTTCGCTGTATGTATGAGACGGTGAACTCCATTTTGCAAAGGACAAAGAATCTGGATCATAAGTATTTAAAATCCGGTGCGTCAGGCAAAAAGGCAGTAATCGTGATCACATCCAACAGAGGACTGGCAGGAGGCTATAACTCCAATGTAATCAAACTGATTACAAGAGGCGAACTGGCAGAAGAAGACCTGGCAATCTATGCAGTTGGGAAAAAGGGGAAGGATGCACTGCAAAGGCAGTATGAGATCAAGGCTGATTATTCAGACGTGATTGAAGAGCCTGTTTATGCAGATGCAATGGCAATTGGAAAAGAGGTGCTTGAAGCTTTTGCTAAAGGTGAAATCAGCGAGATTTATCTTGCCTATACCGCATTTAAGAATACGGTTGTACATGTTCCGACGCTCCTTAAACTTCTTCCGGTGGAAGTAAATGAGGAAGGAAAATTACAAGGGGAGGCCGAGGAAGCAGCAGGCGAGGATAAAGCGTTGATGAATTTCGAGCCGGAGGATGAGGAAGCTTTGAATCTGCTCATACCCAAATATATAACCAGCCTGATTTACGGCGGCATGGTCGAATCGGTAGCCAGTGAAAACGGAGCCAGAATGCAGGCGATGGATTCCGCTACCAGCAATGCAGAAGAAATGATAGATCATTTGACACTGCTGTACAACAGAGCGCGTCAGGGCTCCATTACTCAGGAACTGACAGAGATCATTGCAGGTGCAAATGCAATCTCGTAGTAAGTTTATGGACAGCAGAATTATAAGGAAAGAAACATGGTCCGGCATGCTTTAACTGCCGGGCAGGAATGGAGGAGAAATGGCAGATATAAATACGAGCAAGAAAAACTGCTCGGGAAAAATTACACAGATTATCAGTGCCGTTCTGGATATCAAATTCACAGACGGCAGGCTGCCTGAAATCAACGAAGCGATCAAAATTCCTTTAAAAGATAATGGGGAACTCGTTGTTGAGGTAGCGCAGCATCTGGGTGATGATACGGTCAGATGTATTGCCATGGGTTCTACCGACGGACTGGTAAGAGGCATGGAGGCGATTGCAACCGGCGCGCCTATCAGTGTTCCGGTAGGTGAGAATACACTTGGACGTATGTTCAACGTTTTGGGAAATCCCATTGATAATAAGCCTGCGCCGGAAGGTGTAGCCTATGAACCGATACACAGACCTGCCCCCGAATTCGTGGAGCAGTCAACCCAGCAGGAACTTTTGGAGACAGGTATCAAGGTCGTGGATCTTCTCTGCCCCTATCAGAAGGGTGGTAAGATTGGTCTGTTTGGAGGCGCCGGCGTTGGAAAGACTGTCCTGATCCAGGAGCTGATCAGAAATATTGCAACAGAACATGGCGGCTATTCCGTATTTACGGGTGTAGGCGAGAGAACCAGAGAGGGAAATGACCTTTATCATGAAATGATCGAGTCAGGGGTTATCGATAAGACCACCATGGTTTTCGGTCAGATGAATGAGCCCCCCGGAGCTAGAATGAGAGTCGGACTCTCCGGTCTTACTATGGCGGAATATTTCCGTGACAAGGGTGGTAAGGACGTACTTCTTTTCATTGACAATATTTTCCGTTTTACACAGGCAGGTTCAGAGGTTTCCGCTCTGCTTGGACGTATGCCCTCTGCGGTAGGTTATCAGCCTACACTGCAGACAGAGATGGGTGCTTTGCAGGAGCGTATCACATCCACAAAGAACGGTTCCATCACTTCCGTACAGGCCGTATATGTGCCTGCGGATGACCTGACAGATCCGGCACCGGCAACAACCTTTGCCCATCTGGATGCAACCACCGTTCTTTCCAGATCTATTGTAGAACTTGGTATTTACCCTGCGGTTGATCCTTTGGAGTCCACATCCAGAATCCTGGATCCCAGAATTCTTGGTGAGGATCACTACAATACAGCCAGAGGTGTTCAGGAGATCCTTCAGAAGTATAAGGAATTACAGGATATTATCGCAATCCTTGGTATGGATGAATTGTCAGAAAGCGATAAGCTGGTAGTTTCCCGTGCAAGAAAGGTACAAAGATTCTTATCCCAGCCGTTCTTCGTAGCAGGACAGTTCACCGGATTAGAAGGAAAATATGTTCCAATCGCTGAAACCATTCGCGGATTCAAGGAAATTCTGGAAGGTAAGCATGACGATATACCTGAAAGCTATTTCTTAAATGCCGGAGGTATTGATGACGTACTTGCCCGCGTGAAATAATGACGGGAGGAAGCAGATGGCAGACAACAACTTATTTACATTAAAAATCATTACTCCCGACCGTGTGTTTTATGAGGGATCAGCTTCTATGGTTGAATTTAATACCACTGAGGGAGAAATTGGTATCTACAAGAAACATGTGCCGATGACGGTAATTGTAAATCCGGGTATTCTCACCATCACAGAGGCGGAGGGGACAAAGGAAGCTGCCCTTCACGCCGGCTTTGCAGAGATTCTGCAGGACGAAGTGGTGATTCTGGCGGAGATTATTGAGTGGCCCGAAGAAATCGACATAAACCGGGCACAGGCAGCGAAAGAGCGTGCCGAAGAAAGACTTCGCAGCAAGACGCCGGAGACGGACATCCTGCGCGCGGAAACCGCACTGCAGAGAGCGCTGGCACGTATTCATGTTATTAAGTAAAATAAGCATTAATTTGAGGGCAGGAAACTGCCCTCTTTTGCTGTGGTTTAAATAGATGAAGATGACCAGGCACAGTAGATGCACGGCAGTGGGCAGGGATGCATATGATAGGAATAAAGAAATAAGGAAGTTATTTATATGTATGAGCGTAAAATATTGCCCTTTTATATGACATATCCACTGCCTATGTATTATGAGGAGGAGGACTCTATCATAAGGGATCTGGAATATCTGCAGCAGATGTATCCATCAGAAGCAAAGCGGTACCAGAAAGTCATAAGCGGTATCTTAGATAAACTGGATTATGAGGGCAGCATGATTTATGATGAGTATCCAGATAAGTGGCAGCTCTATAAGTTGTCCAGAGACATATTAGACCGGATCAAGAGGGAAGAGGAAAAAGAAAACCCTGATTGTGAATTTCCCCCGGAAAGATGGGAATGGCTGGGGGATCTGGTGCAGATCCTGCTTTGTTATGAGATATACAAAAGGAGACACAACACGAGAAGAGGGATTCTCAGGTTCTGATAAAGTTTTAGTTGTGATTTTTCAGTTAAATAAGTAAAATATAGTCATGACGCAAAGTTATGGCTATATTTGTATATAAAGAATCGGGAGAATGAATTTGTGGAAGAGTTAATGGAAAAGCTGTCTGCTGTGTTGTCGGACAGGTTATATCAGGTTATTATCAGCAATCCCAGAAAAAAAGAGGGTGCTTTTAAAATAAAGATACGTCCGGTCATGGTGAAGGGAAGGATCTGTTTTCAGGAAACGATATCAAAGGGAACTCAGGTTTTTCACGAGAATCATGAGAAGGATGAGATGCTTTTAAAGATTCTTTCTTATATGGAAACAGATTTTAAGCAGTTAGAAGCAGAAAGCATGGACGGAAAGCTGATTGCCCTGGTCAGCAAAAAGGGAAAGGTTACGGTAAAGCAACACAAGAGTAAAGAGGAGAAAGCCGGGGATGGACCGGATATGTCACATAACCGGGTCAAGAAATATATTCTTGAGGAGGGAACTGCAGTTCCTTTTCTGGTAGATCTGGGCGTGCAGACGAAAGAGGGCAGGATCGTGCGTGCCAGATATGACAAATTTAAGCAGATTAACCGATATTTGGAATTTATTGAGGATATACTACCTTCATTGGAAAAGGAAGAACCGGTGCATATCATTGATTTTGGCTGCGGAAAATCCTATCTGACCTTTGCCTTGTACTATTATTTTCATGAACTTAAGGGAATGGAAGTCTGTATTACAGGGCTGGATCTGAAAAAAGATGTGATTGAAAAATGCAATTTGCTGGCGCAGCAGTATGGGTATCGGAATCTGCACTTTTATCAGGGAGATATCAGTACCTTTCAGGGAGTGGAGAAGGTGGATATGATTGTCACCCTTCATGCCTGCGATACAGCGACGGACTATGCCATCAAGAAGGCGGTGGACTGGAATGCAAAAGTGATCTTTACCGTTCCCTGCTGTCAGCATGAGGTTAATAGGCAGATTGCAAATGAAGTGATGGAACCGATTTTGAAATATGGTCTTTTGAAGGAGAGAATGGCAGCGCTCATAACAGACGGGATACGCGCGAATCTTCTGGAGGAAGCGGGGTATGATACCCAGGTGCTGGAATTTATTGATATGGAACACACGCCGAAGAATATACTGATAAGGGCGGTAAAACGCCGGGCGGCAGAAGAGGGTCATAAAAAAGAGACCGGCATTGACCGTATGAGTGAAGCATTTAAGGTAAATACGACCCTGCAGAAATTAATGCAGGAATAGATGGGAGTTATATGAAAAAAACGATTATCAAAGGGTGCATAGTGGCAGTTGTATTTTTTGCGACCCTTTTTATTGTAAGCAGCATTATGAACAAGGGAAATACAGATATGACTATGGAGATGAGCGAGGCCTCTTATCCTGTAGTCGGAGTAAGGTACGGCGGATTCCTGATCAATAAAATGCATGGGTATGAGCAGGCCATGGAATTAGGGCAGATGCGGGAGAGCATTACGCCGCTTGCTGCCGGAAGAAAAATCAATCTGGAGATCAATACGTATGGAAGGGAGATTTCCCGGATTGTATATGAAGTGAGAAATCTAGATGGAAGCCGTTTGATTGAAAGCACACAGGTGGCGGAATTTGAGCAGAGCGAGGAAAAAATTTCGCTGTCTTTTGGATTAAAGGATCTGATTGAGACCAATCAGGAGTATATGCTTGTCATTCTGCTGACGCTGGAGGATGGGAGAGAAATCAGATATTATACCAGAATCGTCAGTACAGAAGAGTATCATGCAAGTGATAAGCTTGATTATATATATGATTTTTCCAGAAGAACCTTTGACAAGGAGGCGGCAAAAGAACTTACAAAGTATCTGGAGTCTAATGCGGAAGGCGACAATACGACTTTTGGAAGGGTTACGATTCACAGCAGCTTTAAGCAGGTGACCTGGGGAGATTTAGAGATCACGAGAGAAAGCCAGCCGGAAATCACCATCAAAGAATTGGGAACCCAGACGGGGAGTTTTATACAGGAATATTATGTATCCACGCCGGATGGAGAAGATAAAAATTATTACAGGGTAAAAGAATTTTATCGTGTGCGCTATACGCCCGAGAGAATGTATCTTCTGGATTTTGAGAGGACAATGGATCAGATGTTTGAGGCGGAGAAAGATGTGTATGCCAATAACAAGATCATGCTTGGGATTGTCAGCGATCAGGTGCCTCTTAGGGAAAGCGATGGAGGGAATGTCTTTGCATTTGTAGTTGGTAACCGCTTGTACAGTTACAATGTTGCAGACAACAAGATGGCGCTTTTGTTCGGTTTTTATGATAAGGATAATCTGGATCAGCGGACGTTGTATGACGGGCATGAAATCAAAATATTAAATGTGGATGAGGGCGGCAATGTCATTTTCCTGGTTTATGGATATATGAACAGAGGGCACCACGAGGGGCAGGTAGGAATTTCGGTTTATTATTATGACAGCACAGTAAATACGGTGGAGGAATTGACATACATTCCTTTTACCAGTTCACAGGAACTGCTTATGGAGGAGGTAGATCAGCTGTCCTATATCAATAGAAACAGTATGCTCTATCTGAAGTGGGGAAGTCAGATTTATGGAATAAATGTTATGGACCGTACCTGCGAGGTAATGGTGGAGAATCTTTCCGAAGGAAGTTATAAAGTCTCTGACAGCAACAAGATGGCCGTCTGGCAGAAGGGGAGTGATCCTTATCATGTAAAAGAGCTGGTGCTGATGAATCTGACTACCGGAAAGCAGAAGAGCATTCAGGCAGGAAGCGGCGAGGTCATTGCGCCTATCGGTTTTATGGGAGAGGATCTGATTTACGGTATCGCAAGGGAGAGAGATATTGTGATGGATTACGCAGGAAATACCGTATTCCCGATGTACTGTGTCAAGATTGAAGATGAAACGGAAGGTGTGCTTAAGACTTACCAGCAGGAGAATGTTTATATTACGGATGGGAAAGTGAGCGAAAATCAGATTATTCTGTCTCGTGTGGAAAAGGGAGAGGATGGATTATATCAGGAAATCAAAGACGACCAGATCATGAGTGGAGAAACAGAATTGGACAGTAAGAATACCATTGAAACGGCCGTTACGGAAAAGTATGAGAAGCTGACGCAGATAGCTGTTATGAAAGCGATTAATGCGGCAACAATGAAGCAGCTTACACCGCGTGAGGTTTTGTTTGAGGGAGAAAGAAATGTGGCGCTGTCCGTTCCGAAGGAACAGCCAGGCAGATACTATGTATATGGAAAAGATGGCATAGAGGATATTTTTACTAACGAAAACAGCGCAGTAAGCCGAGCAGAATCCATTTCGGGAGTCGTCATTAACGAGGATGGTTACTATGTGTGGTCGAAAGGGAACAGGAGCCTGAAGAATCAGATTATGGCGATTCAGGGGCAAATGATGTCAGAAGAAAAAGATTCTCTTGCGGTTTGTCTGGATACGATGCTGGAATATGAAGGTGTCATAAGAAATTCAAAATATATGCTTGCAAGCGGAGAATCTGTCTTAAGTATTTTGGAAGAAGGACTGCCGGATGTGCAGGTATTGGAGCTGACGGGATGTTCATTGGACGCAGTGCTATATTATGTAAACAAGGATATCCCTGTGCTGGTCATGATGCGGGATGGCTCTGCAGTGCTGTTGATTGGATTTAATGAGATGAATACCGTTGTGATGAATCCGGAGACGGGGACGGTTTATAAAGTGGGGATGAATGATTCCAAAGAATGGTTTGAGGAAAATGGGAATTGCTTTATCACTTATATCAGAAATGAAGGATGAGAGAGCGGCAGGGTAGTGGAGGAAGGACGCCCTCCGGCACCCGGTCAGATATAAGACCGCACCGGAACGGATAAAAGTCCACGCCGAACCTATGTGCAGTGGTAAGAAGGACTAAGTATCCCTTTGGAAGATGTTTCAATGAGGACGCAAGCGGCGTATTGGTCCATCCGTGGACCAAGTTACGCCTTCGTCGGACGTCCTGTCCGACGATTGCTGGATGTCGAATGGGATACTAAGTCCTTCTAACCACTTTCCATAAGGTCCGGTGTGGATTTTTATCCGTTCCGGCGTGGTCTTATATCTGACCGGGTGCCGGAGGGCTGGTTTCTCGTGAAATACTGATTTATGGCGGTTTGCAACCAATAGTTTCCTCTTTTCAAACTAGAATTGGTGGCGCAACCGGGGGGAGAATGGGTATAATCGGCTCGTGATGTGAGGGAATCCGGATTACCTCTTGAGGTTAGATTGACTGAGAATAATAATGCGAGGAAAGGTATAGGTATAAAGAAAAGATGAATATTGAAATTGCAAATCGACTGGTGAATTTGAGGAAGAGTAATAATCTTTCTCAGGAGGCTTTGGCACAGAAGTTGGGGATTAGTAGGCAGGCAGTTAGTAAGTGGGAGAGGGCGGAGGCATCTCCTGATACGGATAATTTGATTTTGCTGGCGCGGCTTTATGGGGTCTCTCTGGATGAATTGTTGAAAACGGATGATGAAATTCCCAGACCGGATGAAGAAAGAATGGATACGCAGCAGGAAGGCTGGAAGGATGAGGCGTTCGGGGAAGATGAAAATCCGGAGTATGTGCATGTTGGTTTTGGGGGAGTTCATGTAAAGGATAAGAACGGAGAGGTTCATGTGGGTTGGGACGGCATCCATGTTGACGACAAGGCAAAAGGAGACAGTGTGCATATTGATAAGGAGGGAGTATTTGTGAATGGGGAAAAGTATGACAAGGAATGGTGGTCTCATCATGTGCGCTTTCCTATGCTTCTGACGGTTACGATTGTGTACATTATTATAGGATGTGCTTTCGGGGCATGGCACCCGGGGTGGCTGTTATTTTTACTTGTACCGATCTGGTATTCGCTGGTGGAAGCAATAGAAAAGAGAAACGCCCATTGCTTTGCGTATCCTGTGCTGGCAACGTTGGTGTTCCTTTGTCTGGGATTCTTCTGGTTTGCATGGCATCCCGGTTGGGTGGTCTTTTTGACAATACCGCTTTATTATGCGATGGTATCTTACCTCCAGTCGCTGGTGTATAGAAGGAAAGAGATGAGAAACGATTCTGAAAATGGTGTTTATGAAGGGATGGAGGAGACGAATGAAGAGAGGTAGAATTGCTTTGTTGGCAGCGTTAATTGTTATGGCGGTGTTTGTCCTGTTCATCAGCGTGATGAGTGTCAGGAATGCACCGGGAAGGGGAGATATGGTCAGTTTTTCGTTTGGCGGAAAAGCCGAACTTAGAAATTCGATTGAGATTCCTTCATCAGAATTGGATAGTCTTGTGATGGAATATGGAAGTAAGAATATAAATGTTTACTTGTCAGAAGATGATAATGTAATGATCAAAGAGTATTTATATAGTGGCAGCCCTAAAGCAGTCGCATCGGTATCTTATCATGAGGATAAAGAGGTGGTGGTGACGGGCGGAGAGATGCACTCTATCGTTATCTTTGGCTTTTGGGCGGAAGGGGAGCGGATTGAAGTCTATGTACCGGAGAAAAGTCTTGCAAAACTTTCACTGGAGACGGGCAGCGGCAATATTACGTCGGGTGTATCCTGTGTCAGGGAAGAGGGGAGCCTTCTGATTAAAGCGGGAAGCGGTAATATCAAATTGAGCCATGCAGAGGCAGAAAATCTTTCTGTCCGGACGGGCAGCGGTAATGTGAAATTAGAGAGTATAAAGGGAAATCTGAAGGTTGAAACAGGAAGCGGTAATATTACGGGAAATCAGATAGAGGGAGAGCTGGACGCACAAGCAGGAAGCGGAAATATCACTCTGACAGAAATTTCCGGTGAAGGAAGTATGGAAGCAGGCAGTGGAAATGTGAAAGTAGAAACTGTTACAGTAACGGGAGATATGAGCCTTACGACGAGAAGCGGAAATATTCGTCTGGAACTGCCGGAAAATCTTGCATTCCATTTTCAGGCAGAAACAGGAAGCGGAAACATCAACACGGATTTTGATGGTGCCTTATCCTATAATAAAAAGGGAAATCAGGCGGAAGGAGAAGTAGGTGCAGGGGCACCGCAGGTTGAGGTTCACGTAAAAGCCGGAAGCGGCAATGTACGTGTCTCAAATTAGTGGGTGCCCCTTGGAGGGCACCGTCAGTTCTGGTCTGTAGAAAACAGTCTGCCGCGGTATTTGTTCAGGGTAAACAGAAGCAGCATGCCTAACACACCGCATGAAATAATTTCACCGATTGTTACTGTAATAAATGAGAACCAGAGGGGCTTTATCCCATAGGCGTACAGAAGTACAAAGGGAACCACAATGGCATTGGCAGCAATCGGCGGAATCGGCGCAAGCCACTTATATTTGCGCAGTTTATAAGTAAAAAATGCGCCTACAACGGTGGCAAGGCTGCCGAAAATGATGTCGGGAAGTGCGCAACCTGTCAATAGGTTAGACAGCAGGCATCCGACAAAAAGTCCCGGTATGGCAGCAGGGGTGAAGTAAGGCAGGATGGTGAGAGCCTCTGAGAAACGCACCTGGATTGCCTGATTGGCAAGTCCCAATGCATTGGCGATAAAAGTGAGCACTATGTAAAGTGCAGCAATCATGGCTGCCTGAACGAGAGACAGCAAGGGCGCGGTTCCTGCGGGAGCCGCATTTGTGTTTTGAGTTTTCATTTTTTTATTCTCCTTTAGTTTTGTTTAACGAGTGGAAGGTCTCGAACACTCGAAGCTGGTTTCGCCTGTATGTGATATACAGATGATAAATCAGCTTTTTATATTATAATGCCCCGAAAAGCGCGGCATTCGTTGTATAGTATAGCACGTGGCTGGGGAATGTCAATAGGGGGTACGCCCTTATTGGGCTTAGGTTACTTTTCATACGCTGGCTAGAGGGACGCTCTGAGAGGATAAATAATCCAACGTCGCCACGCTCTCGCTCCGTAAAAAGCGTAGCAGACACTAAGCTCGTGAGGGACCTCGCTAAGTGCTGACGCTTTTTTAGGGGCTCCTAATGGATTATTTATCCTCTCAGAGCTGTGCATTGGCTACCTGATAAAAAGAACTGAACATTATTTTACTATGCAGGCTACCGATAACGTAGCACAGGGCAGGTAAATATACCAAAAGGAGTCCCTATAAAAACGTCAGCGCTTGGCGAGGTTCCTCACGAGCCTAGCGTCTGTTACGTTTTTATGGAGCGGGAGCGCGACGACGTTGGTATATTTAC
>JAAVAE010000040.1 GCA_014804245.1 Lachnospiraceae bacterium
AGTCCGCACAGGACAGGTAAATATACCAACGTCGTCGCGCTCCCGCTCCATAAAAACGTAACAGACGCTAGGCTCGTGAGGAACCTCGCCAAGCGCTGACGTTTTTATAGGGACTCCTTATGGTATATTTACCTGTCCTGTGCTACGTTACTGGTTAGCCTGTAAAATAACAGAATGTTCGCTATTTTTTGTCAGGTAGCCAATGCACAGCTCTGAGAGGATAAATAATCCATAAGGAGCCCTTGCAAAAACACCAGCGCTTGGCGAGGTTCCTCACGAGCCTAGCGTCTGCTGTGTTTTTGAAGAGCGGGAGCGCGGCGACGTTGGAATATTTATCTTCTCAGAGCGTCACGCTAGTCAGAGTGTGAAAAGAAACATAAGATGCCGACTTATGTATACAGGTCGGCATTTTTTTCTTGCCAGGAAAATGAGAGTGTGATACATTTAAGAAGTAGTAAATCTGCACCGCCAGTCTTTTGCGGTGAACGTTCTGCTTTGCATATCCGGCATGTTCTGCCAAACATCCAAAGCAAAATCGGTAATGGGAGGAGGAAGATGCCTTTGAGGGAGTTTTATTGGACATTTAATGTGTTATGATAAACATCAGAAAGAAAAAATAATATTTTATTGACAAAAGCGAACATTTGTTTTATAGTAATTAAGAACAAATGTTCTCGTGGAAACTGACTTGACTTAAGAACAGTTTATCAGGTGAAAAGGAGAAACAATTTATGGAAAAAGAAGACAAATTAAAAGCATTGGATGCCGCGCTTGGGCAGATTGAAAAGCAGTTTGGAAAGGGCGCGGTCATGAAATTGGGAGATTCCTCCGCGCATATGAACGTAGAGACCATTCCCACAGGCTCACTGAGCCTTGATATCGCACTGGGACTGGGGGGGATTCCCAAGGGCAGAATCATTGAGATATATGGACCGGAATCCAGCGGTAAGACCACAGTTACCCTACACATGATTGCAGAGGTTCAAAAGAGAGGCGGTATTGCAGGATTTATTGATGCAGAGCATGCTCTTGACCCTGTTTATGCCAAGAACATCGGCGTGGACGTGGATAATCTTTACATATCCCAGCCGGATAACGGTGAGCAGGCACTTGAAATCACAGAGACAATGGTCCGTTCGGGCGCCATAGATATTGTCGTAGTCGATTCGGTTGCAGCGCTTGTTCCCAAGGCAGAAATTGATGGTGATATGGGGGATTCCCATGTGGGACTGCAGGCCAGACTGATGTCTCAGGCATTGCGTAAACTGACGGCAGTTATCAGTAAATCAAATTGTACGGTCATTTTTATCAACCAGCTGCGTGAGAAAGTGGGCATAATGTTTGGTAATCCGGAAACCACAACAGGCGGACGTGCGCTCAAATTCTATTCTTCCGTAAGACTGGATGTAAGAAGAATCGAGTCCTTAAAACAAAGCGGAGAAGCCATCGGAAACAGAACGAGAGTAAAGGTAGTCAAGAATAAGATTGCTCCGCCCTTTAAAGAAGCTGAATTTGATATCATATTTGGCGAAGGAATTTCAGTGGTGGGTGATGTGCTGGATCTGGCAGCAAATGTAAATATTATTAACAAAAGCGGCGCATGGTATTCCTACGCCGGAAACAAGATTGGGCAGGGCAGGGAAAATGCCAAACAGTATCTGAAAGATAATCCGGAAGTATTTGATGAAATCTCTATAAAGGTTCGGGAACACTACGGACTGCAGGGGTCTGAGGGTTCCAAGGAAAAGGCAGCAGATGACAGTAACGGGAATTAAAGAAATAACTAAATCACGGATGAAAATAGAAATAGACGGTGAATTCGCCTTTGTTTTATACAAGGGCGAATTGCGCGTTTATGGAATAAAGGAAAATCAGGAGATCAGCGAGGAAATCTATCAGAAGATTCTGACGGAAGTGCTCTCAAAAAGAGCAAAACTCCGTGCTATGAATCTATTAAAAGGCCGTGCATACACGTCCTTCCAATTGAAAGAAAAACTGGAAATGGGGGGATATCCCGGGAAAATCATAGAAGAGGCAATCGATTATGTGACATCTTTCGGCTATGTGAATGACAGTCAGTATGCAATTGACTTTATTGAATACAATAAAGAGACAAAGAGTAAAAACAGAATTTATACGGACTTGTATAAAAAGGGGATTTCACGGGATATAATTGAGAAAGCATGGAATGACGTGGTTGGGGAAGATAGGGCGGAACTGGAGAGGGAACAGATTATTTCTTGGATCAATAAAAAGAATTTTTTCCCGGAAACAGCGTCATTACAGGAAAAACAAAAAATGATGGCATTTTTGTATCGGAAAGGTTTTTCAAATGAGACGATTAGAAGTGTACTTTCGCTTGACATAACTACCATTTGAGTTTAAAATTTAAGTGTTGTAGATTGCTTTAGAATGTTTTATTACAATAATTGGCATATCATTTGTGTCAGAATTTGTTACATACATTCTATATAGATCAGGGTACAATGAAAACTAAATAAGGAGGTGCTCCTGTAAATGATGCAAGTTTTGATTGCAGTCATCGTCACACTGGTAGTGGTAGCTCCTATAGCATGGATTTTAGCAACAGCTTATTACAAAAAGGTATCTGAAGCTAAGATTGGAAATGCAGAGGAAAAGGCACGCGAGATTATTGATGAAGCATTGAAAACTGCTGAGACCAAAAAGCGAGAGTCCTTACTGGAAGTAAAGGAAGAGTCCATTCGTACCAAAAATGAATTGGACAAGGAGATCAAGGAACGCCGTGCCGAAGCACAGCGGTATGAGCGCAGGGTTCAGCAGAAGGAAGAAAACATCGATAAGAAATCAGAGGCGATTGAGAAAAAGGAAGCCAGTCTTGCAGCCAGAGAAGAAGAACTGGCGAAGCAGAGGGTTGAAGTTTCAAAGCTGAATGAACAAAGATTACAGGAACTGGAACGAATCTCTGGTTTAACCTCCGAACAGGCAAAAGAATATTTATTAAAAATTGTTGAAGATGAAGTAAAACATGAAACGGCTGTGATGATCAAAGAAATGGATAATCGCGCCAAAGAAGAAGCAGACAAGAAGGCCAAAGAATACGTGGTTACAGCAATCCAGAAGTGTGCTGCCGACCATGTGTCTGAAACTACGATATCTGTAGTTCAGCTTCCTAATGACGAAATGAAGGGAAGGATTATCGGTAGAGAGGGTAGAAATATCAGGACCCTTGAAACCTTAACGGGTGTAGATCTGATTATTGACGATACACCGGAAGCCGTTATATTATCAGGCTTCGATCCTATTCGCAGGGAAGTGGCAAGAATTGCGCTTGAAAAATTGATTGTGGACGGACGTATTCACCCGGCACGAATCGAAGAGATGGTTGAAAAAGCGCAAAAAGAAGTCGAAATCATGATTAAAGAGGAAGGTGAGGCTGCTACCTTAGAGGTAGGCGTGCATGGCATTCACCCCGAACTTGTAAGATTGCTTGGTAAGATGAAGTTCAGGACAAGCTATGGACAGAATGCATTAAAGCATTCCATCGAAGTGGCTCAGCTTTCAGGTCTTTTAGCAGCGGAACTTGGTCTTGACGTGAGAATGGCAAAGAGAGCAGGACTTCTGCATGATATCGGTAAGGCAGTAGACCATGAGATGGAAGGATCCCATATTCAGCTGGGTGTTGAATTGTGCAGAAAGTACAAAGAATCACCGACTGTTATTAATGCTGTGGAATCTCATCATGGTGATGTCGAGCCGCAGACATTAATCGCATGTATTGTACAGGCTTCTGATACAATATCTGCAGCAAGACCAGGAGCGAGAAGAGAAACACTCGAGACGTATACAAGCAGACTTAAACAGTTAGAAAATATCACAAACAATTTTAAAGGTGTAGATAAATCTTTTGCAATTCAGGCAGGTAGAGAGATTCGTGTAATGGTAGTTCCGGAGCAGATTTCTGATTCCGATATGGTACTTTTAGCGAGAGATATTTCAAAACAGATTGAAGCTGAACTGGAATATCCCGGACAAATAAAAGTCAATGTAATCAGAGAATCCAGAGTAATTGATTACGCAAAATAAGTTTATTCAATTTACGGACAAGTTGACAGCAGAATTCATTTTTATGGGTTCTGCTGTTTTGTATTTAAAAAAAAACAAAAATAAATCTTGTCTGTCTATAGATGTTATAGTAAAATGATATGAGCATTTGATTGTATACAATTATTCAATCATACCATTAAGATACAAGCAGGAGGGATATGCATGATGAAGGCATATAGGGAACTTAGTGAAAATGAATTGCTTGCGCTGAAAGAAGATTTAAACAAGCAGTATGAGGAAGCAAAGGCAAAGGGACTAAAACTGGATATGTCCAGAGGAAAGCCTTCTCCGTCCCAGCTGGATATGGAAAGAGACTTTCTGGAGATAATCAGGTCAGACACGAATTTGAAAACATCTTCAGGGGTTGATTGCAGAAATTATGGACTTTTAGATGGTATTCCGGAAGCCAAAAAGCTTATGGCTGATATGATAGGCGTTTCCGAGGATATGATTATTGTTTTTGGCAATTCCAGCCTCAATATTATGTATGATACAGTTGCACGTTCCATGCTTTTTGGTGTGCTTGGAAGTACGCCGTGGTGTAAGCTGGATAAGGTGAAATTTTTGTGTCCTGTACCTGGATATGACAGGCACTTTGCAATTACGGAACAGTTTGGCATTGAAATGATCAATATTCCAATGACTTGTGACGGACCGGATATGGATCTGGTAGAAAAATATGTAAACGAAGATCCGGCAGTAAAAGGAATTTGGTGTGTTCCGAAATATTCGAATCCCCAGGGATATACTTATTCAGATGAAACGGTAAGAAGATTTGCTGCTTTAAAGCCGGCAGCTGAGGACTTCAGGATTTACTGGGATAATGCATATGCAATCCATGATCTGTATGAAGATAGAAGCGATCAGCTTCTTGAAATTTTAGGCGAGTGCGAGAAAATGGGAAATGCAGATATGGTCTACGAGTTTGTATCCACTTCTAAGGTTACATTCCCTGGATCAGGAATTTCAGCGCTTGCGTCTTCAAAAGCAAATCTGGATTCCATCAAAAATACGATGACGATTCAGACCATCGGTCCCGATAAATTAAATCAGCTGCGTCATGTGCTCTATTTCAAAGATATTGATGGAATGAAGGCACATATGATGAAGCATGCGGCAATTATGCGCCCTAAATTTGAGGCTATCGAAGAGGTTCTTTTGAGGGAACTTGACGGACTTGAGATTGGTTCATGGACAAAGCCGAACGGCGGCTATTTCATTTCTTTTGAAGCGATGGAAGGATGTGCAAAAGAAATTGTGAGCAGATGTAAAGATGCAGGTGTCGTCCTCACAGGAGCAGGAGCAACCTATCCGTACAAGAATGATCCGAAAGACAGCAATATCCGTATTGCACCCACATTCCCTTCGGAAGAAGAACTATCCATAGCGACAGACCTTTTTGTGCTTTGTGTGAAACTGGTCAGCGTGGAAAAACTGCTTCAGAACAAATAAGGATATTCAGTATTGATGTCAAATGACTTGAAACAGGAGCTGATACAGGATGGAAGAGTTTAAAAGATTGTCCAGAGATTTGGTTGCCCATGGTGCAATCATTGATTATTATCAGGATACGATACAGGTACCCAACGGTAATATTGTAAAATGGGACTTTATCAAACACAAAGGAGCAGCGGCGGTGGTGCCGGTGGATGACAAGGGACGTCTCATCATGGTAAAACAGTACCGCAATGCGCTGGACCGCTATACACTTGAGATACCGGCGGGCGGACTGAACGGTCAGGCAGAGCCCACAATGGAGGCAGCAGCAAGGGAGTTGGCGGAGGAGACAGGATATACCGCAGAGCATATGGAGCTTCTTCTTACAATCCGCACGACGGTTGCGTTCTGTAATGAAAAAATCGACATATATCTGGCGAGAGGACTTAGGGCCGGAGAGCAGCATCTGGATGAAGATGAGTTTGTCAGGGTAGGCGCCTACACGGTTGAGGAACTGACAGAAAAGATATATGCAGGTGAAATAGAAGATTCCAAAACTGTTGCAGCGATTCTTGCTTATAAAGATAAATATGTAAAATAGTTTTTTGACAGGCAGTGCATATGTACTGCCTGTTTTTCATATATTTATTAAAACCTTGAAATGGGACAATAAGTAATGAAGAAGATGGGAAATGGCAATGTTTATATATTATGGTTCTATTTGTTTCTGGGAAGTTTTCTTTTGGGGGTGCTGATCATGAATATGGGAGATGATGTACTTATCTCAGAAAATGGCATTTTCAGCCAGGCATCGGTCAGCAGATTGAGATATATTGAAATTGACAGCGGAAGATTTTTCCGATATGTCTTAAAACATAGGATGGGGGAAGGAGCGTTGCTTTTGCTGCTTTCTACCACCGGACTTGGAATTATCTCTGTTTATGTATGTATTATCTGGCAGGGAGTGCTTGCCGGTATGACGATTACCACCGCAATCATTCGATATGGGATAAGGGGAATGCTGCTCATTTTGGGAGGGATGTTCCCCCATCAATTGCTTCTTGTACCGGCTGAAATCATGCTTCTGGGATGGTGCTATGAGAATTGCAGCAGAGGACATTTTTCGGGAAAGTATGATCTGCCTTATTATAAGAACAGAAAACAACAATATATAAGACAGGCAATCGGTCTTTTGTGGATCATAGTGGTGATTATTATAGGATGTATTTTGGAAAGTTATGTAAACCCAATTCTGATTTCTGACCTTGTAAAAATTTTTTAAAATATTTTTTTACAATATATGGTATTATCATAATTTGGCACTTTCGATATATAGTATTTTTTATAAAAATATTTGACAATCCGTATATATAAGGCAAAAAATGCATTTGCTTTTCTTCCTTTTTCTGATTATAATGATACCTAGACCCAGTTTATGTAAACGGGAAAACGGTGGGGAGAAGTGTTTTTGGGATGGAAGCAGAAATTAATGCGTTTATATTTTATTTACATAATATCAAAAAAACTTCTGCGAATACAGAGATGTCTTACCGCAGGGATTTAGTAAAAGTAAGGAATTATATGGAGGAACAAGGGATTGAGGATGTGAGGAAAATCACATCGACGAACTTAAATTCTTACATATTATATCTTGAAAAAAAGAAATTTTCATCAGCTACTATTTCAAGGAATATCGCATCGCTGAAAGCCTTTTATCATTATATGTACAAGGAAGGGCTGGTAAGTGAGGATGTTGCGGAAATGCTTCATGCACCGAAAATAGAAAAGAAGATGCCGGAAATTCTTTCTACGGAAGAGGTGATCCGGCTTTTAGAACAGCCTTCGGGAGATACTTCTAAGGAAATCAGGGACAAGGCAATGCTGGAGCTTTTATATGCTACAGGAATCAGAGTTACTGAACTTATTACATTGAAGCTTAATGATGTCAATCTTCAAATGGGGTATCTTATTTGCCGGGATGCCGGAAAAGAGAGGGTCATACCTTTTGGAAATGAAGCCAAAAGTGCTCTCGTGCGGTATCTGGGCGGAACACGTTCAGCTATGATATCTGACAGGGAGTCCGAATATTTATTTGTGAATTGCTCGGGTCAGCCCATGAGCCGGCAGGGCTTCTGGAAGTTGATTAAGTACTATGCCAAAAAGGCAGGAATCGTGGAGGATATCACGCCGCACACCTTGCGCCATTCCTTTGCAGCGCATCTGGTTGAAAACGGCGCTGACCTGCGCAGCGTACAGGAAATGCTGGGACACTCGGATATTTCCACAACACAGATCTACGCGAACATGAATCACAACAGGATACGGGAAGTGTATGCAAAGGCACACCCAAGACGTTAGCATGTGTAATCAAAAAAACGAGCAGCATATTTGCTGCTCATTTTGAACATAAGAGCAGTTCTGCTGCTCGTTGTTTATTCATACTCTGCAATATCATAAATCAACTGTTCGGTATCTTTCCATCCAAGGCAAGGGTCTGTGATAGATTTGCCGTAGGTGCCGCCGCCAACTCTCTGGCAGCCTTCTTCAATGTAACTTTCAACCATGACACCTTTTACCAGCTTATGAATATCTGCATTCAGCTTGCGGCTGTGCATGACTTCTTTTACAATGCGGATCTGCTGTTTATACTGCTTGTTGGAATTGCTGTGGTTCGTATCAATGATTGCGGCGGGATTCTTTAAATCGCGCTCCTGATACAGATTGAGGAGAAGATTTAAATCCTCATAATGATAATTGGGCAGGTTTCCGCCGTGCTTATTGGTCGCGCCTCTTAAAACTGTGTGGGCAAGTTCATTGCCGTTCGTTTTAACTTCCCATCCTCTGTAAATGAAGGAGTGGGAATGCTGGGATGCGTACACGGAATTCAGCATAACGGTGAGGTTGCCGCTGGTAGGATTTTTCATACCTGCAGGAATATCAAAACCGCTGACCACGATCCTATGCTGCTGATCTTCGACAGAACGTGCTCCGATTGCCACATAAGATAAAATATCTGATACATATCCCCAGTTTTCAGGGTAAAGCATCTCGTCGGCAGCGGTGAGACCGGATTCTGCGATGGCACGGATGTGCATTTTTCTCATAGCGATAAGCCCTGCAAGGAAATCAGGCTTCTGTTCGGGGTTGGGCTGGTGGACGATTCCCTTGTAGCCCTCACCGGTGGTTCTCGGCTTGTTTGTATAAATACGGGGAATTAATATCAGTTTGTCTTTTACCTTCTCATTAATCTTTGCAAGGCGTGTCACGTAATCACATACGGCATCTTCATTATCAGCAGAACAGGGACCGATGATGACAAGGAATTTGTTGCTTTTTCCGGTGATGACATCACGGATTTCTTTATCTTTTTCTTCTTTTAATTTGACCAGATCAGAAGGGACAGCGAACTGACTTCTGATTTCATCTGGGGTCGGCAGTTTTTTTATAAATTCAAATGACATAATCTTTTCCTCCTCAAGTAATCTTGTACATTATAATATACAAAAAAAGGAATTGCAATAATAAAGACAGTGGAACGACTTGCATTACAAGGGAAAAAAGTGTAAAATTGCAACGTATATAATTAGCAGAAGGAGTAAAAGAGATGGCACTTAGCAAGAAGCCGGTTACCGGCATGAAGGATATTCTTCCCGAGGAAATGCAGATTCGGGATTATGTAATTGGTGTGATTAAGGAAACCTATGGAGCTTTTGGGTTCACCTCCATTGAGACGCCGTGTGTGGAAAACATTGAAAATCTGAGTAATAAGCAAGGCGGCGAGAATGAGAAGCTGATTTTTAAAATCTTAAAAAGAGGAGAGAAGCTGAATCTGGAGACAGCTGAGAGTGAAAAGGATCTGGTTGACGGCGGGCTTCGTTATGATCTTACGGTGCCGTTAGTACGGTTTTACTCTAATCATGCAAACGAACTGCCTAATCCCTTCAAAGCACTCCAGATGGGAAATGTGTGGAGGGCGGACAGGCCTCAGAGGGGACGTTACCGTCAGTTTATGCAGTGTGACATTGATATTCTTGGGGAGCCTTCCAATCTTGCAGAAATAGAGCTGATATTGGCAACCACCACCACTTTGGGAAAGCTTGGATTTAAGAATTTTCAGATCAGAATCAATGAGAGAAGAATCTTAAAGGCAATGGCAGCATACAGCGGATTTGCAGAAGACAGTTATGACAGTGTATTTATCACCCTTGATAAGATGGACAAGATTGGTCTTGACGGTGTGGAGAAAGAACTTTTAGAAAATGGATTTGCAAAGGAAAGCGTGGATAAATATCTGGCATTATTCAAGGGAATGGAAAGCGCCGAGGATGGTCTTAGTTTTCTTGCCGGAGAATTAGGAGATTATCTGGAGGAGGAAGTGAAGGTCAGCCTTCAGGAGATTATGGAAAGCGTACGTGCTACCCAGTGTTCTGATTTTGAGCTTGTGTTCGATCCCACTCTGGTGCGCGGAATGTCCTATTATACGGGAACCATCTTTGAGATTGCAATGCCTGAGTTTGGCGGAAGCTGCGGCGGCGGCGGACGATATGATAAAATGGTAGGAAAGTTTACCGGAAATGATGTGCCGGCATGCGGCTTTTCCATTGGATTTGAGAGAATTATCCTGCTTCTTATGGAAAGCGGCTTTAAGGTACCCTCCCAGCCAGCTAAGGTGGCATATCTTCTGGAAAAAGGACTTCCCGGAGAAGAATTGTGTAAAGTGATTGCTAAGGCACAGAAGGAACGGGGAGAAGGGAAACAGGTACTGGTAGTTCGGATGAACAAGAATAAAAAATTTCAGAAAGAGCAGCTGACGAAGGAAGGATATACGGACTTCCAGGAATTTTATAAGAACCCGCTCAAATAATGATATTACTACGAAAAATACTACTTTTTAATCCAAAAGTAGTATTTTCTTTTTATTATTTACCGGATAGAATAAAGCCATAAAAAGGGTCCGAAGAAAAAAGGAGGAGCAGATATGTATTTATTATCAATTATAAGTGTCATATTAGTGACAGGATTCATGTGTGTTATGTCATTTGGAGTGGATGGAAATTATGTGGCCAGCTTTTTGGATTTTAGCACGTTTCTTTTTTTGATATTGTTTCTGATTCCGCTGCTGATATCGGGGGGATTGCTGAGGGATTTTAACAACGCATTTCGTCTTGGAATAGGGAAAAAGGCGCCGGCAAGCCTGACTGAGCTTAAGCGGGCAAAGGAGTCAGTAAGTCTGACCATCAAAATCATGTTGATTTTGTCTGTATTCACATGTGCCATACAGGGGATTCTCATCATTTATGATGTGGATGATCCGGCAATTCTTGGACCAAATTTTTCAGTAGCCATGCTTTCACTTATTTACGGTATGGGAATCGCGCTGATTCTCTTGCCTTTGCAGGCAAGATTGAATATCGAAATACAGGAATATATCAGTGAAAAGGAATAGGGTCGCCTATGAAAAGGACGATAAAAAAACTTGCAGCGATAGTCTTATACATGATTTTACTCTGCTGTCTGCTTAAGACAGAGGCACTGCTGCTTTTCAGTCCCAGGCATATTGGAATGTTTCTTGCAGGGTGCATCATATTGTGCATTCCATATCTTGAAAAAGAGATGAGATGGGAAGATGTTAAAACAATTTTTAGGAAAAACGCTATTATAGCGGGGTACCTTGAAACCTTTATGCTTATTTTTGTAAGTATGATTCAGAAGAGGATTTTATGGGAAGCGATGATGGCAGAACTGGCACTGGATATAAGACCTTTATTTTACGGGTTTGTATGTTATGTAATCCTTAAGGAGGAATCCCATCCCCAGATACAGGAAGATAAGGAAAAGCCGATGGAAGAGGATAGGAATGCAGAAGTCGGGGCAGACAAGAAGGAAAAGAAGCGGGAGCTGGATTTATCTAAACTGACTAGGGCGGAAAAGCAGGTAGCAGAACTTGCAGGAAGGGGTCTGACTAACAGGGAAATAGGGGAAGAACTCTGTATATCGGAAGCCACTGTAAAAAAGCATATGTCCAATATATTTGAAAAGCTGGAAATTGACAGCAGAAGAGAACTGAGATAGGAATGTTTTCCAATAAAAACATTGTCAAAAAAATATCAATGTGGTATGATTACACCGTATTGTATCTCACATGAGAATAATAACAGGAGGAAAGTACCATGAAAAATGAAAAAACTTATGAATTAGTGCTGACGGCACTGTTCACCGCCATTATTGTCATAATGGCATTCACACCGCTGGGATATATCCCATTAGTTGTTATCAATGCAACGGTCATTCATATCCCGGTAATCCTTGGAGCACTATTTTTGGGACCGAAAAAAGGTGCATTTTTAGGATTTGTATTTGGTCTTACAAGCTTTATCAATAACACGTTTAAGGCTGCCACTGCATCGGCTTTTGTGTTCTCGCCGGTGCTGGCTGCCAATATGGTGGGGATATCTGGTGTCTTTAAGAGTATGTATATCTGCTTTGTGCCCAGAATTTTGGTTGGGATCATTCCCTACTTCGTGTATATTCTGATTCGTAATGTATTAAAGAGCGAACAGAAAATATGGCGTGTTGTAATCAATGCAGCGGCAGCTGTCATTCTTTTTATTTCCGTGAGAGCGTTTGTTAACAATTTGATAGAGGGCGCAGGCAGTCTTGTGGGTACTGTGGTAGGACTTATCTGCGGGATTGTGTTGTTTGTGGTTCTTATCGTGGCTGGTAGGGCAAAAAAAGCATCGGGAATCGCATTTGCCTATGCCGGATTAGCAGGAGCTTTTACAAACACATTGTTTGTTATGAGCGGTATTTTTATCTTATACAAAGACGCTTATGCCAATGCCCTTGGCATTGCCGGTGACGCAGTCATCGATGTGATTATGGGTGTAATCAGCTTTAATGGAATCGTTGAAGCAGTGGTTGCAGCAATCCTGATAGCAGGTGTCGGTACGGCGCTGGTACATGTAAAGCCAATTAAAGAGTTAAAATAAAAAGACGAATATAAAGATAGCGGTAAAAATCAAAAGTGGAATCTGGATTGGAGAAAGAAAATGATTTTAGCAGTAGATATCGGAAATACAAATATTGTAATCGGATGCATGGAGCAGGAAAAAATTTATTTTGTGGAGAGAGTATCCACCAATATTTCTAAGACAGAACTGGAATATGTGGTGGAGTTCAAGACTCTGTTTGACCTGTATCACATCAAAGTGGAAGAAATCACAGGCTGCATTATTGCTTCAGTCGTTCCGCCGCTGATCAATATCGTAAATGCCGCTATGGAGAAGCTTCTTCATACCACACCCCTTATTGTGGGACCGGGTGTTAAAACGGGATTGAATATCCTGATGGATAATCCGGCGCAGGTTGGAGCGGATCTCATTGTCAATGCGGTAGCAGGGCTGAAATATTATGGAGCCCCCATTATCATGATCGATATGGGCACTGCCACTACCATCAGCGTAGTGGATGAAAAGAAAAACTATATCGGGGGCATGATCCTGCCCGGCGTCAAGGTATCGTTGGAATCTCTGGTGAACCGTACCTCCCAGCTGCCAAGGATCAGTCTGGAAGCACCGAAAAAAATAATCGGGAAAAATACCATAGACTGTATGAAGAGCGGTATTATCATGGGGCAGGCTGCCTGCATGGATGGTATGATCGAGCGCATATGGGAGGAACTGGGGTATCAGGCAGAGGTGGTCGCTACCGGCGGTCTTGCAGGCTGCATCGTACCTTATTGCAAGAAAAAGATTATTTATGATAATGAACTGACTTTAAAAGGACTGAACGTGATTTACTGGAAAAATATGGAGCCTACAGCTTAGGGACAGGGAGGGAAAGGATGTTACAAGGAAAACACATTGTACTTGGTGTAACGGGCAGTATTGCTGCTTATAAGATTGCCACGCTTGCAAGTATGTTGAAAAAGCGCAAGGCAGATGTCACGGTGATCATGACCCCAAATGCCACGAACTTTATCAATCCGATTACCTTTGAAGAGTTGACAGGAAATAAATGTCTGGTAGACACATTTGANCGCAATTTTCAGCATAGTGTGGCACATGTGTCTTTAGCGAGGCAAACGGATGTGTTTATGNTTGCNCCGGCATCCGCTAATGTGATTGCCAAGGCAGCCCACGGAATAGCGGACGATATGCTGACAACCACCTTGCTTGCCTGCGAATGTCCCAAGTTGATTGCGCCTGCCATGAANACGCGGATGTACTTAAATCCCATTGTGCAGGATAATATGAAGATNCTNCAAAACTATGGTATGGAAGTNATCTCGCCGGCTGTGGGATATTTAGCCTGCGGCGATACAGGGGAGGGCAAAATGCCTGANCCGGAGCTTTTATTGGAATATATTATCAAGGCATTNTACCCCAAAGATATGNAAGGNACCAAGGTACTGGTGACGGCAGGACCTACNCAGGAAAAAATCGATCCNGTGCGTTATATCACCAATCACTCTANCGGAAAGATGGGATATGCCATAGCAAGAGCNGCAATGATGCGCGGGGCTGAGGTGACGCTTGTAACTGGAAAGACNGATCTGATNCCGCCTATGGGAGTGCATACAGTGGAAATCACATCTGCCGCAGATATGGCGCAGGCNGTAAAAGAGTGTGCGCAGGAGCAGGATATCATCATCAAGGCAGCAGCTGTTGCGGATTATCGTCCCATGCATACGGCAGATGAAAAGATGAAGAAGACGGATGACGATATGAGCATTTTGCTTGAGCGNACNGANGATATNTTAGGATTTTTAGGAAGCNATAAAAGAGAAGGGCAGTTTTTGTGCGGATTTTCCATGGAAACAGAGAACATGATAGAAAATTCCCGCAAAAAGCTGGANAAAAAGAATCTGGATNTGATTGTGGCAAACAATCTGAAAGAACAGGGNGCAGGATTTGGCACGGANACNAATGTCGTGACNCTGCTCGCAAGAAATGANACAATACAACTTCCNATCATGGGAAAAGACGANGTGGCAGATCAGCTGCTTACTTATATTATGGAACACAGATAGCAGATTAAAAAGAAACTGATTCGATTCATTGAATCAGTTTCTTTTTACAGAATATCGTAAAGGCAGGATACATATATGGAGAGTTCAAAAAAATACGAATATATATTAGAACAGCCGGAAATCAGGGAATTTTGTTTTTATGCTTTTCTGGAGCAATTCAGATACAGTAAGAGGGCAGGGCTTAAAATAATTCTTCTTTTTGTTTTGTATCTGATTATCATGCCNCGCATAGCGGGCTGGTTTGCGGTTCTGATTGTGGCAGTGCTTCTGNTATCGATTGTCCGCACTTATACCAATATCGGAAAGAGTATATCGGGGCAGCAGTGGACGGTATGGCTGGAGGGTGGCATGTTAAAAGTGGACAGAGGAGGCAGCAGTGAAGTGTCCTGNAGTAATATAAAGCTGATTCGCACAACACGCCGGCTGCTTATGCTTGGATATCTGAAGACGGAACAGCGTCCNGCATGGATTATCGTTCCTCTTCGGGTGTTTGCAGAGGTACAGGAAAGANAGAGTTNTTTGGACAGAATNNGTCATCCGCAAGAGATAGAAGGCAACGATACAGAGGAAGAAGCGGAAGGAATATGCTTAACNTATANGCTTGATGAGATGCGATGGGTAGATTTCAGGAAGGGCGCGGTGAGTATCATAACCAGTGGAACGTTTGGAAGGAAGAAACGGGTGCGTGCNGTCTTGCTTTTTGGTCTTTGGATGNTGATATCCATGCTTGTTTGTNTTTACNTGGTGGAGGGATATTTTAGTTGGGTGTCAGCTGGTTATGGTTTGGGCATTGCAGTATTGGTTACCGTCCGTCTTTTTTTNCGTGATCCGGAGAAGTCGTTCAGAAAGCAGATTAAGAAGCCTGCTATCAGAGACAGGGAGTGCGGTGTGTGGCAGATTATGNTGTCAGAGTCGGGCGTATGTGTAAGGACACCTGAGGGCATGCGGAATAATCATGCATGGGAGAAGTTTGAGTGGCTTGTGGAGACAGGGGACGCATTTTANATTTTTTATAAAGACAAGAAGAATTATGAGGTCATTGCAAAGGAGAGTTTTCAGGACTGGAATCAGGTTTCCGCCATGCATAAGCTCTGTGCGCGAAAAGGTGTAAAGCTGATTCAGGGGCGGAAGATGCATTANTTACCTGATTGGGGCTTTGTTTTGCTNGTTGTGCTTTATNTCATATTATGTGTTGGGATTATATTCATGAGTGTTTTGTGGAGNAGTATGANGGAAAACCGTGGTCAGAGGCATAGGGCAGCNCAAGAGCAGCGTGAGATGTATTATCAGGAAGACGTATATTGATCTAGTAGCTGAGCAAACTTCTTATGATGAAGCGCAATCCATTGCTCATAGCTGCTGTTGTCAGCAGCTATCATTTTTCCAAGTTCTACGAGGAATGCAGGAAGGTCTTTGACCAATATGGATTTCCCCATATCCGCAAGTGCTTCCTTTCCTTGCAGAGGGCATCCCCCTTCAAAAACAGCAAAGGCAGGTTCAGGTCCTGAAGGTGTCTGGCGGATGCCGCCCCTGAAACCAAGTGTTCCAATCTGATGTGTACCGCAGGAGGAGGGACAGCCGGAAATATAAATTTTAGGGAGAACGCCGTCGGCAAAATTTTCTTTGCGGACTGCGTTGATGCAGGCAGACAATAGAGACTGGGAGTCGCCGATTCCNACCTGACATATNGAAGCGCCGATGCAGGCCGTGGAGGTTTCAAAGAGATTCCGGGCNCCGTCATCTGTNGCCNCNAGGACTNNCTGTGCTTCNTCGGCATTGCAGTTGATNAGNTACATTCCTTCCTGTGGAGTCAGTCTGATTTCCACNTCTTCCATGGGTTCAATTAATTGATANAANTGTGCTGCTTTAGNCGGTGTNAGATTCCCGCCNATGGGCTGATAGAATACAGAATACAGNCCTTCTTGCTTTTGAGGAATGATTCGTTTGTNGGAAACGGGGCGTTTGGATCCCTGNTTTGCAGTTTNGCGGATGGGGATGTGAAGGTCAAGGGCTTCTTTGACAAAGACCTTGTCAAGCTGCTCCTGATATGCTGCAAGAAGTCCGTCTTTNCCCAGCGTTTCCTGCATGAACCGTGTTCTTGCTTTGCTGCGGTTTTCAAAGTTGCCGTAGGTGATGAAAGTGTTGANCATTGCTTTGATATAATAAANAATTTTTTCTGGCGGGACTTTTTTGGCAGCACATATGCCCAGCGCGGGTTTGATGCCCANACCTCCGGCAATATATACATCAAAGGTATGATCNGCTNTGGCGGTAAAGCCTAANTCGCGGAAGGTGGCGTGNGTTTCATTTTCAGGTGAGNTGGAAAAGCATACCTTNAATTTNCGGGGNAANTTTACTGCCTTGATGAAATCCATGAGGTATTCGCCTGCTGCNTCGGCGTAAGGCATCACGTCAAAAAATTCGNTCTTCTGNACACCGGACAAAGGGGATGCCATGACATTGCGCGGAAAATCACCGCCGCCGCCTCTGGAAATCATTCCCGCCTGCCATGCCTCTTCCATGAGCATGCATAAATCATCTGCTTCCAGATTATGCATCTGGATGGACTGGCAGGTGGTCATTTTCAACCGGTCAATTCCATACTTTTCACAGCGTGTTACAATGAATTTTAAGCGTTCTTTTGTGAGGCGTCCTCCTGCCATACGGAGCCGCAGCATATGCTTTTTGCCGCCCCGCTGNGCATANCTTCCAAAGCCGCCGGAAAAACTTTTGTATGCAGCTACNGTCATTTCCCCGTTATGGAATTGCATTGTTTTTTCTTTAAATTCTTCTAAATCGGGAAGAAACTGAGTTAAATAGTCCTTTGCCATGGTAAGAAATCCTCCTTGTGATATAAAGTATTGTGCGCAGTTTTTTATAAAATACTTGCCGGACATGAACTGTGGATTTATACTTGTAACAGTATAAATAGGAAGGAAGTTTTATATGAAGAAGTCAACAATTCAAAAACATAAATGGATGCTGATAGTCTGTATGACATTTTTGATCTTATTGGCGGGGTGCGGCAACAGACAGCAGGATGCTGAAAGGGTTTCTAAAGAGGAGAAAGAGGAAGAGAGAGTCTCTTATGATGAGCAAGGCAAAGAATTTGTTTATCTGGAACAAAGAGAGTTGAATGATATTAATGACAGAAGATACAAGTATACGACTTATATGCCGATAGGATGTGATGTGAATGACGGATACGCTTCCTACACAGATCATGGATTATCCTATACTGCCGACGTAGACAGCTTTGGTGATCAGGAAGAACAATATGATTCTTTTGAATATGGGTTTGAAGTTACTATGGAATATACTCATGAGCCGGTGGATGACTACACAGATGTAAGCACCAGCGGAGTTTTGTCAAATGGAGATGACAGATATTATATTATTACTGCAAGAGGTATAGATTACGAGGGAGTCCCCTTCGAGATGCGCCGCTTAGAGTATATGGAAATGCAGCCTACTGGTGCGTGCATCAACTGGAGTCTATACATGTACATAGATTATGCGGATGAAGAAACCGATTTGATTATTGGAGAGTTGGAAGAATGTTTCGATGTTGATTTAGAGCAGATGAAGACCAGCAGTCCCTTTACGGTAGACGAGCAGGACCAGGATGTTTATCTAGTAAAGAAGGGGCATAAAGAGTTGGAGGATATGGAGGGATATCAGTATCTGGGGATAGTGGACATATCAGACTATTATAAAGAATCTTTTTGCAAGATACTGCTTCCTAAATCGCGGGAGGTCAATGTAAGGACGGATCATGCCTATTCTTATCTGCATGGAGTGCAGATATCAGCGGATGTGCAGGAGTTTTATTATGGTAATACTTTGATGGATAATATGAAAGAGGTTGCCGATTCAAGGTATGATTCCCGGGAAAATGATATAAATGTGATACGGAATCTTGGCAGAAGCGACATGACGCCGGTTCCCGGGTTTAATGATGCGTTGTTCATGGAAATGTTTTATGAAAAGAAGGGGAACGGATCGGATCAATACTTTTTAAAGGCAGAGATATTTGATTATATTCGGATGGATAGCGAACATTATCTTGCCATTGAGATTTTCCTGTCCGGGGAAGAGTATGATTCATCCACGAATACAGTAATCAGGGAACTGGAAAATGCGTATGGAATTGATTTGTCGAAGTACTACAACAAAACATCTGACGAAGAGGAAGGGCATGATGAAATTGTGGATGGGATAGTTCCCCTAGTTACTATGGCAAGTCTGATGAAGGATGGTGGGGACGAGGAGAGAGAAACCCTGCCCGATACCATTCTCTGGTTCAATGCCACCTATGCACCTCTTACTTATAGCAATGGTTGGGACTGGAAAATAGTGGGCGGAGTTGAACCTACGGAAGAGATGATAGCAATCAAGCGATACGGACTACAGTCCAGCTGGTATGTATCTGACAGAGAATCTGCGCTGGCAACTGCAGAGAATCTTAAGGAAAACGGTCATAGGAAAATCTGCCGGGAGTATATGGAAGAACTGGATGAATTGGGACTTCTGGATTTGGAAGAAAAGGAATTTAGGAGAGAATTCTTAAAATCAGGAATCGAGGATAAGGACTATCGCTATGCAATCGCTTACAATATGCATCAGGCAGGTTTTAGCGCGGACGATATGACAGCTTGGGATTTATGCAGGGTAAACCAGCTGTATGCTGATTTTTACATCTGCGGATATATGACGTATGAGGAGGCTATGGATGCTTCCCTTGAAAATTCTCTTATCCTGCAGGAGTTGTATCCTTCCTGGGAGGAAATGGTGGAAGGATATATGATGGGGTACCAGTTCTGGAGCAGGGATTCCGATACAAGCGACGATTCACCTACCAGAGAGCGGTACCGCTTCTATGAAATGCTGCGACAATCGCAGGACAGTCCTTATATGTTGGACTGGAATATGAAGCTTGAAAAAAGCTGGTAAAGTAGTAAATTATTTTTAAATTAGTTGTTTTACAAAAACGGTAGAATAATGTTGACAAAAGAGGGGATAATTTTCTTAAGAATAAAGCAAAAGGAGCTGAAGATAATTAATGATTGAATCAGATACAATAAAATTGCTGCGAGAATGTGATGCCGGTATAAAAATGGGGGTTGCATCTATTGATGATGTTCTGGATTATGTACACGACGAAACACTTGGCAAATATCTTGCAGATTGTAAAGACGAACACAATAAGCTGAAAGAGGAAATACAGGTTCTTTTAGACAAATATCATGATGATGGAAAAGAACCCAATCCGATGGCAAAAAGCATGTCATGGGTGAAAACAAATATGAAACTGGTTATGGATGAATCGGATGAAACAATTGCCGATTTAATGACAGATGGTTGTAATATGGGTGTAAAGTCTCTTAACAAATATTTGAACCAGTATAAAGCAGCTGACGAAAAAACTAAGGATATTACGAAACGCTTGATAAATGTTGAAGAAAAACTTGTTGCCGATATTCGTCCTTTTTTATAAGTATAAAATAAAACAGCCATTGAAATTCGAATTTCCATGAGGAAACGGGTATCAATGGCTGTTTTTGACTCTTTCTAATTTAATAAGTAGATGGAGAGGTTTAAGTAGCCTGCAAAAGTTACCCATAGTAGATATGGAACCATCAGATATCCGGCAGGTTTTGATATTTGATAGAACAGAAGGGTTGTTTTGAGAATCAGCAACCATAGCAGAACAAGCCAGATAAATGCAAACAGGTATAGTTCCAAATTGAAAAAGATAATTGACCAGAAAAAGTTAAATACAAGCTGAATGCCGTATACGGTTAGGGCATAAGTGTTTGGCTTTCCGGATGTAAGCACCAGATATGATGCAATTCCCATAAGGATATACAGAATCGTCCACACAACCGGAAACAGCCAGCCTGGCGGAGCTAGACTTGGTTTAGCAATTGAATTGAAAGTTTCCATACTATTTTGTGTCAGAAGCGCGGACAGACTGCCGACTGCAAGAGGTATGGCAAGACAGGTAATCAGATTTTTCCATTGTATTTTCAAAAAATATCACCCTCTACTACCAATATGATTTGATTTGTNTTTTTATTCCATTTNCNTCAATTCTTTTATTTCCTGCATAAACTTTTCAGAAGCTTTAGAGAATACTTGATATTTTTTCCAGATGATNTTCATGCCTTCCTCTCTTTTAGGNGAGAGAGGGCGGAAGCATAGATTACTGTTGCCAGAAGTATTAATGATTTTATCAAATCCGATTGCGTACCCTAANCCTTCCTCAACCATAAGGGAAGCATTGAAAAGTAAATTATAGGTGGCAACGATTTCTAATTCAGACATTTCCCTTTTTATCCATGTNGGCAANGTNCCGTTGTTATCATCCTGTTTTGACACAATCAGNGGATTGTCCCACAAATCTTCCGGGGANATGGTTTNNTTTACAGCCAGCGGTGAATCCTTCCGCATTAATACGCCCCAGGTATCTTTATGGGGCAATGGTATCGAATTGTATTTTGAATGGTCTACAGAGCCGAACACAATTCCAAAATCGATGAGCCCTTTGTCTAATTGCTCCAGTACAAATTCAGAATTTCCGCTGGCAATATGGTAATGAATGCCGGGATATGATTTATAAAGCTCTTTTGCTGCTTTTGCAATAAAGCGGACGGCGTCGGTCTCACCTGCGCCAATATGAACATCACCGACAATAACCTGATCGGAAAGGGAGATCTCCCGTTTTGCTTTCTGTACCAGATTCAGGATTTCTTCTGCCCGTTTTCTCAAAATCATTCCTTCTTCTGTGAGTGTGACTTTTCTNGANCCTTTTGTTCCNCGGATNAAAAGCTGTTTNCCTAATTCTTCTTCCATAGCTTTAATNTGAGTAGAAAGAGTGGGCTGAGACAGATGAAGNGATTCCGCGGCCCGCACAATGCTCTGCTCCCTTGCCACGGCAAGAAAATATTGAAGTACACGCAATTCCATGTTCCTGACTCCTTCCGGTTCATATTTTTAATGCATATAGTATAGCATGCAGATCAATAGGTTTCAATTATTCAAATGGATTTAAAATAAGTATTTGTTATTGCAATTGGCAGGAAGTATAATACAAATATAAAACCTAGNAAAATACTCAGATTAGCGATGGTGAGTGAAGATGGATAGTAAGGGAATCAAACTTGAGGAACTAACACAGTATGGCACAAAGGAAGCGGTAGTTCAAAATCTGGAAGATGCGGGGTGCACCATGGACACTATCGAATGTTGCATTGCCTGTATGGAACAGGGGAAAAAGAANGAGCTGCTGAAACGGCTGGAAGAACACAGAACAAGTCTTTTAAACAAGGTGCATGAAGAAGAAAAACATATAGACTGNCTGGATTATCTGGTTTATCAGATNAGNCGTTGCTAAATCNAATTTGAATNAATATGGATATGGAGGAAGAACTATGCAAGTAATTGAAAATCAGACTTTTGATATGGAACGNGCTCTTTACGGAAGCAANGGGNTATTGGTAAGGAANTGTTCGTTTGACGGACCGGCGGACGGTGAAAGCGCATTTAAGGAAGGGCNGAATATTGAGACNGAACATTGNTTTTTNAATCTGCGTTATCCTTTTTGGCATGACCANGGACTAAAAATTNCANATTCGGAAATGACCGAANNCTGCNGGGCAGCACTATGGTATTCTGATCATGTAGAGATTACAGATAGNAAGNTGCACGGAATCAAGGCNCTGCGGGAGTGCAGTGATGTCCTCATAAGGAACTGTGACATTATTTCGCCGGAATTTGGCTGGTCGGTGAGGNGAATNNGNATGGAAGATACTACAGCAGATAGTGAGTANTTCATGATGCGNTCGGAGAATNTGACATTCANANATGTGACCTTCAAAGGCAAATANTCNTTCCAGTATATTAAGAATGCCACATTTGAAAACTGCATATTTGATACGAAGGATGCTTTTTGGCACGGNGAAAACATAACGGTAAANAACAGTGTGGTAAAGGGGGAATATCTGGCATGGTATTCAGATGGNCTGACTCTGATAGANTGTAAGATNATNGGGACGCAGCCGCTATGTTATTGTAAAAACCTGAAATTGATCCGCTGTGAAATGATTGATACGGATCTNGCTTTTGAAAAATCAGAAGTGGAGGCAGTNATCACGACAAAGATNGACAGCATTAAAAATCCCCTGTCTGGACAGATTNAGGCGCCGGAAGTNGGAGAACTGATTATGGATGATGAAAAGGCGAAAGGCGAGGTTTTAATCTGCGGGCAGAAAAATGGTGATAAAAGTTGCAAAATATGCAATTGCGCCTGATGGGATGTTAGAGATGTATAGAACCATTCGCCATGGTAGGAGGCAATGTATGAAGAAGACGATTTGTATGGTGCTGTTTTTTGCGGTATTACTTACGGTAGCAGCTTGTAAGAACACTCAAAAAGATCAAAGTCCNGACAGAGAGCAAGAGATAGAAACAGGAACAGTATTAAGCAGTGAAGTACAGACTGAGATTCAGCCGACAGAAGNTGCCCAGGAAAATGCAGAACAGGAGATAACAGAGATGAAGATGAAAGTTCAAATTGAGGATACCATTTTTACAGCGACACTGGCAGATAATTCTTCNGTAGATGCGNTGAAGGAACTGATGGCAGATGGNCCTCTTACCTTGAATATGAGTGATTATGCCAATATGGAAAANGGTGCAGATCTGGGGGTTATNCTNCCGCAGAACAATGAGCAGATGAACACACAGGCAGGTGATATTATTCTGTATCAGGGCAGGACGTTTGNAATCTACTATGACACAAATTCATGGAGTCTGACACCCATTGGAAAAATNGACAATGTGGATGCAGAAGAATTGAAAGAGATATTGGGAACTGGTGATGTTACAGTAACCTTATCTTTTGAATAAGGAAAACAGGAGGAGAGAGTATATGATTTACAGAAAATTTCAAGACATGCAATTATCTGGTTTAGGCCTTGGCATGATGCGTCTGCCGGTGCTGGATGGTAATGACGGAGCAGTGGATGAGANTGCAGCTGCNGAANTGATTGACTTTGCTTACAAGANTGGAATTAATTATTTTGATACGGCATGGGGATACCATGCTGGCAATTCAGAGCTGGTTGCAGGAAAGTATCTTTCCAGATATCCGCGGGAGAGCTATTACCTTGCCAGCAAATTTCCGGGTTACGACCTTTCCAACATGAGCAAAGTGGAAGAAATTTTTGAGAGNCAGCTTGAAAAATGTCAGACNCAGTATTTTGATTTTTATTTGTTTCACAATGTCTATGAAGGNAATATCGATGCATACCTTGACCCCCAATATGGGATTTTGGAGNATCTGCTGAAACAGAAGGCTNATGGTCGTATTCGGCACCTTGGCTTTTCGGCGCATGGCAGTGCAGAAGTGATCCNGCGCTTTTTNGATGCNTATGGTNAGNATATGGAATTTTGCCAGCTTCAACTCAANTATATGGATTGGCATTTCCAGAATGCACAGGAGAAGGCAGCTATTATGCAGAAAGCCGGCATTCCTGTCTGGGTTATGGAACCGTTGCGNGGNGGAAGGCTTGCAAAAGCCTCAGAAGNANTGANTGCGACATTGCATTCCATGCGGCCNGAGGAAACTGTTCCTGGATGGGCGTTCCGATTCCTGCAAAGCATTCCTGGCGTAACGATGGTGTTATCNGGCATGTCNAATATGGAGCAGTTAAAAGCAAATATTGCTACATATGAGACTGATGAGCCTTTAAGTACAGANGAATTNAANACNTTGGTGANGTATGCGGATGAGGAAACCAGAAAGGGCGGACTTCCCTGTACAGCTTGCCATTATTGTACCAGTCATTGNCCGCAGGAACTTCCGATTCCGGANCTGATTGATTTGTACAATGAACATAAGATTACAGGCGGCGGNTTTATCGCNCCCATGGCGGTGGGCAGTATGCCNNAGGAAAAACGTCCTGCTAACTGCATTGGCTGCAGAAGNTGTGAACAAGTCTGTCCGCAGNGGATAAAAATATCAGAGATGATGAAGGATTTTACTGCTATGATNGGTATGTAGCAGNAGAAAAAAGTTGTNTCGGCTATGTATGTTGCAATTATAAGGAAAATTCCTAAGCCTGATAAAAAAGAAGCATACATAGCATATTTGACAAATGTACATACNTTGAAAGAATACAGAAATAGAGATAAAGGTACAGAACTTCTTACGTACATAAAAGAATATTTGAGTGAAATAAAGTGTGAATTGACTATTACCTGGCCTAGCGAAAACTCTATTGACAGGCAATGGTGTCCCAAAAGTATGGCGCATAGTTCATTTTATCAACATTCTTGTTCAACTTAGATAACATCCTAAAAAATGCTGCTCATTTTTGAGTAGCATTTTTTGTCAATATTCATTTTTGGCTTTTGATGAGCTTTCTTTTGTCAATTCCAGATTACCCAAGTGCAACGGAACATTTTTAATTTGAGTAACAAACNGACAAACTGGAAGTTGTATTATTTATACTTTAATTTCGAATTCAATTATTTCCCCNCAGGCAGGATGTTTTCCTCCTGTTGTCGCCTGTATCATCATGCCATGACAGGTAACTATCACTTTTTTGTTTTCCGAATCAGTCCCGCCAGCTCCTCGGCAGGGCATTCGTACTCTGGGCACTTCCAGCGGAAGGGATACGATTGGTCCCAAAGGGAGATTCGCACATTCGCCGTCCCAGTAAGCAACTCCAGCCGGAAGGCTCCCACCGTCACCGCCTCCCCATCAGGGGTTTCCAGCCAGTGAAGAACACTTTCCCGGGCACTGGCATCCCGTCGCAGGTCATAGATAAAATCTAATGTGTGAATCATATCCAATCGTCTCCTAAATCCAATATAGCATATTTGTTCATTAAATTTTGATTCTGCACTACAATTGGAATTTTCTATCCTTTCAAATTCAGTTTGCTGATATAATTATAGTCTATTTTTAGTAGATATACAATTCCGAAAGGGAGTATAACAATATCATTGCTACATAAGGCAGACTCTTTTTTAGTCATGGCCATTTCAAGAGTCATTTCTTTCCATTGTTTTCTTTTAAGTTTGAAAGCCGAAAATAAAAATATTTTGAGTTTTTGAACACTGTTCAGTTATAATGAAATTGAACAACGTTCAAGGAGGCGCATATGGATAACAAAGAAATCATCATTCAGGCAACAATAGAGCTGATTCATGAAAAAGGCGAAAAAATGAATGAGATTACTGTGCGGGATATTTGTAAAAGAGCAAATGTAGGATTAGGACTTGTCAATTATCATTTTGATAATAAAGAAAAATTAATAAAGCTTTGCGTGGAACAAATGGTTAATGGTATCGTTGATAATTTTCGGTCCATCCGGGAAAAGACGGAAGGGCTTTCGCCTTTTGAAAAGATGGAATATCTTGGAAATATGACATTGACATTTCTATTTGAGCATTATGCGGTATCGAAAACCTCTATTCTCACAGATATGAATATGCCCAAAGAAGATGATAATACATACAGAACGTTCCGGGCTTATCTGCCGCTTGTAGCTGCCTGCCGACCGGATTGGGATGATATCTCCAAAAAGGTTCTGGCAGGCCGCATGACCCGCTCCAGACAGGGGAAATTTGGCGGAGGGCAGACACCGCTTGGGCTGATGCGCGACCTGGAGGACAGGGGGCATCTGATTATTGACCCGGAGACTGCGCCGGTCATACGGAAGATTTATGACCTTGCCTTAGACGGGTGGGGATGCATGCGGATCGCAAAACGGCTCATGGATGACAAAGAGCCAATCACAAGGGTAAAAGCCAATACAGAATATGACGTGAACTACTATTCATGGGGCAGCGCGCGGATCAGCCATATCCTGAGGAATCCCTTTTATAAAGGTGCACACCTTGTGTGCCGGACACACCAGAAAGGCATCCGCTCCAACACCTATGACTTCATCCCCCGCGAGGAATGGGAAGTGATTGAAAACTGCCATGAGGCCATTGTCACACCGGAGGAATGGGGGAAGGTACAGGAAATCGTAGACCGCCGAACGGGGATCATGCAGGGGAACTCCTGCCCGTATTATAATATTTTCCACGGGCTGATCTATTGTGCCACCTGCGGGAAATCCATGCAGGCACGTTATGAAAAAGTGGGCAGGATGGCCAAGGACCGCAGGACAGGGAAAGAGCGGGAGCCGATCGACAAGGCATACTATATCTGCCAGACATACAACCGGTTAGGGAAGAACGCCTGCACCAGCCATAAGGTGGAAGCAAGGGATTTGTATAACCTTGTACTGAAAGACATACAAGATTTGGCGGCGACGGCGCTTACGGACAAGGAAGCATTTTACGGCAGACTGAGCCGGAGAATGGAAAAACAGTACCTTGCGGATATGGTCAGTCTGAAAAAGGAGTATGAGGACCTTGCACAGCGTAATCAGGAGATAGACGATACTTTCATCAGCCTGTATGCAGATAAGGCGAAGGGCATACTGACAGAGAAGCGATTCCTGAAGCTGACGGATGCCATGGAAAAAGAGCAGGAAGGAAATCAGAAACGTATGCAGGAGATAGCGGCGCTTATCAGAGAGGAAGAACATTCCGAGGGGGACGTGCAGATGTTCTTTAGAGAGATCGGACGTTATGCGGTCATCACGGAACTTGACGAAACGGTACTGAACCGGCTGATAAAACGTATATTGATTGGCGAGCCTAAAAAGGTGGACGGGGTGAAGACACAGGAAGTGCGGATTGTATATAATTTTGTTGGGGAATTGTGAAGCTCTTTGTGAAACAAAAAAGATTGTGTAAAAGAGAAAGGTCAAGTACAGCGTAAATTAAGTCCCTGCTATATTCATTCCAAATGAAAGTATGTCTTTATCTGACTATAGGTTTTTGCTTGAATTATCTGATGAAATAGGAAACATGTATTTATAGCTAGGATTGTTCCTAAAATAGACGGAATTATAGAAAAAGCACGCCAATTTATTAAAGAAGGATTGTCAAAATTAGATGAGTACGCCGAAGATCTTGTACCGTCTGGAAAATATGAAAAATCTATTCAAAAGTACAAGGCAATGTGATTTATACGAACAGGTGGGGAAGAAAATGACCTTTATGAGAAAAATTCTTGATATGCTGAATATGGAGAATGAAACAACAAAAAACAATAACATTGAGGAAATTATAGGAAACGAAATTGCAGCATTTTTTAAAAATGGAAAGCTTTATAAGTTGTCTCCTTCAGATACAGAAAACTGGTATGATGCTAAATATATAGTTTCAGATGGAATAATATATGATTTAGGATATGCGGAAGATATAAAGAAAATACCAATACCACAATTTAAAAGATTGGAAGGTGATAATTATGGTGTTACGGGGATGTTAGATTATGTTCTACGAATGAAATCACGTTATCTTTATCAGAGAAAAGAAAAAGAATTGTGCTCTGCCTGTCTGTGGAAAACTACAGAAATGATGTTTGCCAATCCATTATGTAAATGGAGTAAGAAAGATTATGAAAGAATCTTAAAATATCATTTGCTGCTCGGAATGGATGAAGAAGCCGAACGAGCGAAGAAGTATTTGGAAAGCAAAGGAATAATTTTTATTGATCATGAGCTGCAAGAAATGAAGCCAAAGACTAAAAAGAAGTCAGAAGCATCACAGAGAAAAAAGAGCGCACCAAAAGAAAAGATAGATTGGAGGGAGAAAGAACTTATCACTGTGCAGAATATAACCACTGATGATATGCAAGAATTGGATATGCCTTTTATGTGCAACACAGAAGTTAAAAAATATATTCATGAAGGGAACCATCCATTTGCATATATGGAAATATCAGGAGAAAATGTTAGAATTGTTAAGTCTGAAATAAAGAAAATGAATGCTATAATAAAAGAGAGTATCAGAGATTATCCGAATATTCCACAAAATTTAAGTATTCCGGCGAGTTCTCTTGTTTTTCAATCACCTAATTACGGATACACACGAATAATGTGTACTCCCAAAACTTATGAAGGAAATAAGTCAAAATATCCTTATACGCTATACTTCTGCACTGACCTTTCAAAGAGAGGAAATACAACGCACGGAGAATTGACCTACGGGCAGAATGGGGATATTCAAAAGGCGGTGGTTGTTTTTTGGAGGAATAACAATCAATTTGTTTTGAATTTCAAAAGGGCAGACGGAAAACTGACATTTACAGATATGGGGCAAAGTAAACCAACTTGGTAAAATAAGGAGGATTGTGTTAATGACAAACATGGAATTTTTCTATCTTGCAAACGAGCAAGCGAAGCGGATTACATCTATTGAAGAATTTCTTTTTGGGGGCTTGCGCCAATGGGCGGAGGACAGTTTTATTTTCTCGCAATTGGTCTTGAATACATGGTAAGTGCACACTTGGCAGAAATTACTAATAAAACGGGGTGTGACTTGGATGAGTTTTCCGAGATTTCTCTAAAAATACTAAACGCTGAAACTGAAAAAGAAATAGAAAAAATTGTTTTAGAATGTATTCAGGAATATACAAATGATTAAACTGTTACAGCATTTTAATAAAATATGAGGAAAAAGGAAACAAAATTTAAGATATGATTGTTGAATGCATATCCACAAAAATTTCCCCCATCATACAACTAAATCATCTGAACAAGATTTGATCATTCATGAATATGTTATAGAGTTATCGATGAGAAGATGCAAGATAATTAAGAAACTGTTTGAGATTGTGAGTGATGATAAGCTGATAGGAGATAAATCTCTCTGTTCAAGAAAAGGTTTTTTCTTTTGAAAGAGGCCGTAAAATTTTGTGCCTTTGTGATTCCATTTTTCAAGTGCTTCCGTCATAGGCTATTGCCAAAATCATCAGTATTTATAAAAATTTGTGGGCTCAGCCCACATCCGGCTTTCAGAATAAGGGTAGGAGCAGAGATACAAAATTAAGAATACTACCTTTTGAAAAGGGAGTGTAAAATAAAGGTTTACACTCCCTACATATCTGGTTCATATCAATAATAAATTTCGTTCATAGGTACAAGATTTTTATAGTTGCTCACCATATTGTTACCCATTCACATCATCATATGTCCTTCCGCATTCACAGATATGCTATTGGGTATAGAAAATATAAAACTGCTACTATAAAAATCAAAAATATATGTTTCCATAACATACTCTTGCCACATTTATTCAAAATAATTGTTGTAGACATTATTAACAGCTTCGATATAAACAATAAATGACGGATGATCTTTGTCCAATCGACGCAGATACATTTCTTTCAATTTGACATATTGGTTTCTTACATCAAGCCATAATCCCGCTGCTTTAATTTTTTTAACTTTAATCGTCACATCGCGGGAGTGGGGGATTTCGTTCCAAACATACTGACCTTGCTTATATCCCAAAATAGATTTGTTATGAATCAGCCTGCATAATGCCCCGTAAGAATTTTTGGTAACAATCGCGACATCGAAGCTGAACTCAACTGTTGGGTCATTTTTAAAGAATAATAGTGACGTCAGGCAAGAAGTTGAGTCTTTCGATTCAGAAAAGCATTGCAATCCGGCTGCTTCATCAAGCAAATTGCGGACAGTATCTTTTAGATGGCGCAAATCATTCCAATATTCATCGGGGGCTTTGATGATTTCAAGATTATAGTCAAGATCAAATGGACCATTGCCGTTTCTTGTGACCATGTTTCTTGCGCCACTGCCTACAAGAGTGAATTGGGCACTTATTCCCTTTTCTTTGAGTTTAAAACATACTTCTCTCAGTGTGTTTGAACAGTCTGAACGATATCTTCTGCACTCTGCTTCATCAACGATTTTAATCATTTGTTTTTTCCTTTCCGCCCATGCCTCCATTTGATATTTCTATATCAAATCATTTTATCATAAGGGTAAAGTCTATATTTGTCAATTATTAAATTCATCACTTGACAATACGGCATAGATTTGATGAATTTCGACAAATTATGACAAGTATGAAGACAAAAACTAAAAATCAGCTCTGCGCATCTACTGCGCTGAGCGTACACGCGCCATGCTGCACATGCAGTTTGTCTGCATGAGAGCATAGTGTGCATTGTGCATATATGCACGTACTTGTGCCCAGCTTTTCATAAACGTTTGTGTCTGGAAAGACATGGGGCACAAGTATAAAAGCAAAAGTCTGGCATTCCAGCGCATGACACGTTCAGGGCAGGGGAAATTCTGCGGAGGACAGATGCTATTAGGTCTGATGCGCAATCCATTTTACGGGGGCGCACACGTTGTCTGCAAGACACACCAGAAAGGGATACGTTCCAACACTTTCAACATCATTCCGAGGGAGCAGAGGGAAGTCATTTTTGAAGCATGGTTCATCTTTTTTTTCTATCGTTTCTTTATTCACAGAAATATCTTCAATTGCAAATGTCAAAATATGAGGGTCACTGAGTATCAAATTTTACATTCTCCTTGCGAATTCCTGTTTTATTTTACATCAAAAAAGTTCTCTTGACAATCGTAGCATCCTACTATATAATTACGTAGGTTGCTACTAAAGGAGGGTGCATTATGAATATCAACAAAGCAGCGATTTTAATCAAAAAAGCTTCACTTGAATTTGAAAAGGTTGCCAATCCAATCTTTGCGGAATATGATTTGACTGCGTCGCAGTACAGGATTCTCAAATTTCTTTACGCAAGTGAATCGCGGACCGCGCGTGTAGTGGATTTAGAAAAGCACTATTCTATGACGCATCCCACCACGCTGGGGCTGTTAGAGCAGTTGGAAAAGAAAGGTTTTATAAAGCGCGTGGTGAATCCGGATGATGCGAGAGGAAAGCTCGTTGCATTAACAGAAAAAGCGGATGTGATGCAAAATGAATTAGAGGTATTAGGAGATGCGGTTGAGAAGAAGCTGACGCAGCGGCTGACGGCAGAGGAAACCGTGCAGCTTGTCGG
>JAAVAE010000041.1 GCA_014804245.1 Lachnospiraceae bacterium
AGGGGGCAGAGGTTGGCAGAGGGTTTCAGGGCTATGGCGGAAAATCAGCCATTTCACTTACGGAATGGTAGACAACCAGGGGAAAATCGCCATGGATGGCGATTTTAGGAGCCACAAGGCAGGATGCCGCCCGGCTCCGACCCGTCCGCCTTGTGANACCTATATCCATTCCGTTAGTGAAATCTGATTTGAAGACCAGNCCTGAAACCCTCTGCCAACCTCTGCCCCCTTTCGTNATGCCCCCTGNTCCCCTATCCCCCAATCCATGACCGAACCGTTACGGTGTAAACTTAGNANATNAAAAGATTTTCTGGTGGTCTTGGTATGAATATGATAAAATAAAAAAGATGTGATGATGTCAAGTCTCGCAGACCTTGTGTATTTAAGGGATGCGGGACTTATTTAAAATTAGATATGATAAGGTGGTGAACGCAGTGCTTTATATCAAGAATGGTACGATTATTGATCCGGTCAGGGATATTCTTTACAAAGCGGATTTGCAGATAGAGGAAGGCAGAATTTCCAGAATCATGGAGCAGAGTAAGAACCCGGAAAAGGGAATTCCGGACGGTGCGCAGGTAATCGANGGGGAAGGTCTTNTGATTGCTCCAGGTCTTGCAGATACTCATGNGCATTTCAGGGATCCGGGATTTACTTATAAAGAGGACATTGATACCGGTGCGGCAGCTGCTGTCAGAGGGGGATTTACGCAGATTGTGCTCATGGCAAATACAANGCCTTCTGTGGACAATTTAGATACGCTCTCTTATGTACTTGAGAAGGGNAGGAAAACAGGCATTCATATTGCAAGCTGCGCGAATGTGACTTATGGAATGGCGGGAAAAGAGCTGGTGAATATGGAAGAACTGGCGAAAGGCGGTGCAGCGGGCTTTACGGATGATGGCATTCCGCTNATGGACGAAGAACTGGTAAAGAAAGCTATGGAGCAGGCAAAAAAGCTGGACAAACCCATCAGTTTNCATGAGGAGGATCCTGNTTTNATNACCAACAATGGTGTCAATGCCGGGAAGGCAGCAGCGTTTTACCATATAGGCGGTTCCCCAAGAGAGGCGGAAATCAGCCTTGTTAAAAGAGATTTGGAGCTTGCTCTGTTGACCGGGGCAGAGGTGGTGATACAGCATATCAGCTCAAAGGAGGCAGTAGAGTTGGTGCGCCAGGCAAAAGCAAAGGGCGCCCACGTTCATGCGGAAGCGACTCCGCATCACTTTACCCTTACAGAGGAAGCTGTAATNGAAAAAGGAACNNTTGCAAAAATGAATCCGCCNCTTCGGGAGGAAGAGGACCGGATGGCGATTATAGANGGGCTGAAAGACGGCACCATTGATCTGATTGCCACGGATCATGCGCCCCATAGCAGGGAAGAGAAGGAGCGGTCTATCACAGAAGCNCCCAGCGGTATTATCGGATTGGAAACAGCCCTTTCTCTGGGANTCAGGGAACTGGTGGAAAAAGGGNATCTGTCTTANGGGAANNTGATTCATGCNATGAGTACGGCNCCCTGCAGGCTTTACGGGCTTANNGGCGGCAGNATCGAGGAAGGAGGNGCGGCGGATCTGGTGCTCTTTGCCCCNAAGGAGCGNTGGNTGGTATCNGAATTTGCGTCTAAGTCTTCTAATTCCCCTTTTATCGGGCAGGAACTTCCGGGGNTGATTCATTACACGATTTGTGACGGAANTATTGTGTATCNGAAGNATNAATNCGGAATGGTTAGCAAATAACAGCAAAGGAGAACAGGAAATGAGCGNAAAAAGAAAAGTGAAGGCCTGNGTGATNNANCANAAGAGAATNGCACCGGATATTTANGACATGTGGNTGTCNACGGACATGGCAAAGGAAGCCGGGGCAGGACAGTTTATTGGAATCTACCCCGAAAACAAGGCACATTTGCTGCCGCGTCCCATCAGTATCTGTGAGGTGGATAAGGAAAAGAATGCGCTTCGTATCGTGTACCGGATAGCAGGCGAAGGCACAGCGGAATTTGCCGCATGGGAATCGGGACAGGAAGCGGATATCCTGGGNNTTTTAGGAAATGGATTCCCGGTGGCNCAGGGAACGGGAAAGAGAGTAGTNCTGATGGGCGGCGGAATTGGAATTCCNCCNATGCTGCAGCTTGCCAGAGANCTTAANGCAGCGGGCAGTGAGNCAGTCATCATCCTTGGATATCGNGACAANCAACTNTTNCTAAAGGAAGATTTGGAAAAATATGGAAAAGTCTATATTGCCACGGAAGATGGAAGCGTGGGAATCAAAGGAAATGTGCTGACTGTGATGGAAGAGGCGCAGATTGAGGCAGATGTGATCATGGCATGCGGTCCTATGCCCATGCTGCGTGCTATCAAGGCATATGCGGCAGAAAAGCAGATAGACGCATACATATCCTTAGAGGAGAGGATGGCATGCGGCGTGGGGGCATGCTTGGGGTGTGTGTGTAAAACGACCCATAAGGATGCCCATTCCCACGTAAACAATGCGAGAATCTGTACGGACGGACCGGTGTTTGATGCCAGGGAGGTGGAAATCTGATGAATACGAAAGTAAAAATTGCAGGTGTGGAGTTTAAAAATCCTGTTATGACCGCATCCGGAACTTTTGGATCCGGTATGGAATATAGTGATTTTGTGGATTTGAACAAGCTGGGAGCAGTGGTTACAAAAGGAGTTGCCAATGTGCCCTGGCCGGGGAATCCGGTGCCCCGGGTAGCAGAAACATATGGAGGCATGTTGAACGCCATTGGTCTGCAGAATCCTGGGATAGATGTATTTATCGAGAGGGATATACCCTTCCTTAAGCAGTACGATACTAAAATTATTGTGAATGTCTGCGGAAAAAGTGTGGAAGATTATCTTGAGGTGGTGGAAAGACTGGGCGATACGGATATCGACATGCTGGAAATCAACGTTTCCTGCCCCAATGTGAAGGAAGGGGCGATAGCTTTCGGGCAGAAAGCGGACTGTCTTTATGACATTACTTCTCAAATCAAGGCAAAGGCCAGACAGCCGGTCATCATGAAGCTTAGTCCCAATGTGACGGATATAGGGGAGATGGCAAGGGCTGCAGAGGCAGCGGGCGCAGATGCTATTTCCCTGATCAATACTTTGACAGGCATGAAGATTGATATTCATAAGCGTACCTTTGCACTGGCAAACAAGACCGGAGGACTTTCGGGACCGGCCATTAAACCAGTGGCAGTGCGGATGGTGTATCAGGCTTCCCATGCGGTGAAGATCCCTGTGATCGGTATGGGAGGGATTGGTTCGGCGGAGGATGCCATAGAGTTTCTGCTGGCAGGAGCCAGCGCGGTAGCGGTAGGCGCCATGAACTTTGTAAATCCTTATGTGACGGTTGAAGTGGCGGAAGGGATTGAAGCCTATATGAAAAAATATGGGATAGAAGATATCAATGAACTGATTGGCGGCGTGAAGGAGTAACCTTTTGACATACTTTACCTCCCTGGGTCATACATTTAAAATAAGTAGACCCAAGGGAGGTATTATTGTGGAGCTGATTAAGCGGAATATACATACTGACTGTATCAAATGTAAAGCCCAGACCCAGATGACGCTGGAGGATGATGTGATCATATCCGATTCCCGACCGGACGCAGCGAAGCTGATCATGGATAGAGGAAATGTGATGATCGAAGAGGTGAAGGTGAGTGATGATCACGTAAATGTAAAGGGAAGGATGCGTTTTCATGTCTTGTACCTGACAGAAAATGGGATGGCATCTTCAGGAAGAAGTGATGTGGCAGACATGGAGGGTGAGATCCCCTTTGATGAGATGGTCTTTATGGAAGGTATCAGAGGCGGGGATAGTGTGAATGTGGACTGGGAACTGGAGGATTTAAGCGTAGGGCTGATCAACTCCAGAAAGCTCAGTATACAGTCGGTGGTGACATTGACGCTTGCCTGCGAGGAAATCTGCGATGAGGAGACGGCAGTGGACCTTTACAGTGAGGAGCCGGTGGAGTTTAGGAAAAAAACATTGGATATAGCGGCAATGACCATTAAAAAGAAGGATATTTTCAGGGTAAAAGAGGAAGTAGAGATTCCGGGAAGTTTTCCTAATATTTCTTCTATGGTCTGGACGGAAATCGTGCCTGATGCAGTAGAATTTAAGGTGCTGGAGGATAAAATAAGTGTGCAGGGTGAACTGCGCGCATTTTTCCTTTACAGAGGGGAAGGGGAAGACGAGGAACTATGCCATTATGAAACGACTTTGCCTTTTGCGGGAAGTCTGGACTGTCCGGGGGCCGAGGAGGGGATGATTCCGGAAATCCGTTTCAGTGCTGAAAACAGAGAGGTGGAAGTGAGACCGGATTTTGACGGTGAGGACAGGGTCATTACTTTTGAACAGTGTCTGGATTTGAATATCTGCATTTATGAGGAGGAAAAGATCGATCTTTTGTCGGATGTTTATGGCGTGGTGAACGAAGTGTCGGTGTTAGAAAAAAATGCTGATTTTAGAAGNCTTCTTTCCAGAAGNAACGGCAAGACNAAGCTGTCCGGGCATTTTAAGTGCGAGGATGAAAANGTGATTCTGCATAAGATTNTGCACANCACATGTAAGATNCAGATGACGGGTCAGAATGTGACTGAGGGCGGNATTGATCTTACCGGNGTGGTAAATATGCAGATCTTTTATGAGTGCAGCAGCGAGGAAGACAGATATGGAGTGATTAAGGGAACNATCCCCTTCCAATATGTGCTGGAAGCTGACGGAATAAGCGAAAATTGCATTTATCCTGTGCAGGCNTTTGTGGATCAGGTTGCGGTGGCAATCATTGACAATGGGGAAGTGGATGTGAAATGTGTTCTTTATTTCAGATCCAACGTTTACAGCACNTGGCAGGAAAAAATCGTAGAGCAGATCGTGGTGTCAGAACCGGATATGGAGAAAATGGCGTCTCTGCCTGGAATTGCAGTATACATGGTCAAGGAGGGAGAAAGNCTGTGGGATATNGGGAAACGTTATTATGTTCCCGTNTCTGTAATCAAACAGACGAANGACCTTACGTCCGACGAGGTGAGGGCGGGGGATAAGATTCTNATTGTNAANAATGCTTAAGTTACTGCTTTATAAAAAGGCTCAAAGCANATNCGCTTTGAGCCTTTTCACACTTCATTTTCGTTTGCGANTATTTCGCATNCGATTNTNTCGNNTGCNATTNTATCGTGTGCGATNNNTNTTCTGNCTTTNCTGTCTTAAGACCAGCATCCTCAGCCATCTTNTCGAATCCCTTCATAACAGCGTCNTANGTNNTCTGNGANATATCAGGAAGACTGCCGCCCCAAGTCTTGGTAGCCTGNTTAAAGCCTTTNTGGAATGCAGCNCGCATTTCTTCAATCTTATCNGGATCGCCGCCTGTNAAAGCAGTAGCGAAATCCAGAATACGCTGGGAAGTCTGGGATACNCCCCANTATCCGTCNTCNGCAATATCAGCCTGNGCCTGTGCTTTGGTTGCAGCGTCTACGGTAAAGTTTCCGCTGGATAAAAGACTCCAGATATCGTTTGCNTTTCCGTAAGCGTCTCCCTGNTTGGANATCATCTTTTCTACCAGNCTCTTTAACTGAGAGGTTCTTGCCTCAGCATCTGCTTTCAGTTTAGCAATCATATTGGNATCGGGCTTATACTTCTTAGCGGAAGCTGTGGAAGCTTCTTTTGAAGGCTCGTACACTACNCCGGTGGATTCAGCAGATGTGGTCTCTTTGGANGTTTCTGCCTTNTTTTCTGTTTTGGTTTCGGTGCTCTTTGTATTGGTTGCGTATGTACTGTACGCATCGCTTGCACCTGTAACTCCATTTACGCTCATAATTTCACCCTCCTTGGTCATATTNGTTACAGTNTTTATCGGCATGTTCNNTAAAATANATTAGTGTTTATGGAAAAATTTATAATAAATGTCANGAAATAAACTGAAATTGTAATGCTGTGAATTTCGTTNNTTTTTCANACTGGCNNGAGNGACGCTCTGAGAGGATAAATAATCCAACGTCGCCGCGCTCCCGCTCNNCAAAAAGCNNAGCAGNCACTAGGCTCGNNAGNNNCCNCGCTTTNAAGNGCGTGGTCAAACGCTGACGNTTTNTAAGGGGCTCCTTATGGATTATTTATCCTCTCAGAGCTGTGNATNGGCTATNNGNTGAAAAANAGAACTNAGNNTNATGNTANTNNNCAGGCTANCCNNTAANGTAGCACAGGATAGGTAAATATACCATAAGGAGCCCCTATAAAAACGTCAGCGCTTGGCGAGGTTCTTTCGAGCCTAGCGTCCAATGTCATGAAGTTAAGAATAGAAGATAAGCAGCCAGACAGGGTAAAAATGGGATCAAAAAGGTAAAACATTAGGG
>JAAVAE010000042.1 GCA_014804245.1 Lachnospiraceae bacterium
ATGAAAAACATACTTATCATACAGGGCGGCGGCAGACCAAAAGGAAATACCGCGCAGCTGGTGGAGCACTTTATAAAAGGTGCGGAGGACGCAGGGCATAAGGTAGAATTGATTTCACTTATGAAAAATGAAGTAAAAGGCTGCCTCGGCTGCAACGCCTGCCGGTATGGAAAACCCTGCATCCAGAAAGACTCCTTTAATGAAATTGTTCCTAAAATCAAAAATGCAGACTGTATTGTTTTTGCATCGCCCTTATATTTTTGGACGGTTTCATCCAAGATAAAGGCTTTTATTGAAAGGTTTTACTGTATTGCACAGGAGGATCCCAACCCGCCGCTTGGCAGGTATGAAAGGTATCCGGTTAAGGACTGTGCATTGTTGATGACTTCTGCAGATAATTTCTTCTGGACATTTGAACAGGCAGTGTCATATTATCAATTTACTCTGGTAAATTACATTGGATTTCATGACAAAGGAATGCTCCTTGCCGGAGGCTGCGGCGATACGAATGGTAAACCGCAGATTGATAAAACAGATTTTCTAAGACAGGCATATGAATTTGGAAAGAAAATGTATTAGAGTTCGGGAGATTATTGTCCTTTCCTACCCCTAATGTATAATAGCTATAGATATTCCGTAGATGTTTGCATATATAACATAATGGAAATTATGTTGTAATGTCATTACCATTTATGGAAACAAGGGTTCCTATGCACAGGAATATGCCAATTAGTATGGCATTGGCAGGATGTGGAACAAGCAATGATGCGCCTGCCAAAGTCGCAGAAGATAGTGGTGCGATAGAGTATAGCGCAAGTGATGACGTAGCAGATTCTATTGCCTCAAATGTGGACATGGATAGTGAAGAGGTAAAATTATTATTACGCCTTGAAAAAGCATATAATGACCGGGATTTGTATGGTATTATCGAATGCTTTGATCCATCCGTCTCAAATGCTTTTTTGCGGCAGCAAAGATTATGGGACTTGATTCAGATGCAGTAAAGGACATGATGCCATTCACATCAAAAATGATTGCACAGTCTGGTGCTGTAGATGGCAGCTATTGGGGCATAAGCGACAAAAACGGTAATATGAAGGTGGATTATTTATACACAGAGGTAGAAAATCAGTATCATGGCAATAGAATTGGAGTTGCTGTGAATAATGCATGGGGGATTATAGATGGTGATGGAAATTATGTTTTGCCCCTATCAGCAGACAGACAGGATGTTGAAACTGATTGAAATAAGAGACATAATGCATGAGTTTACTGTGTATGAAAATTTGTAAAGGATTGAGGTATAATTTTGATGCCAGAAGCGTCTGGCAAAACGGCGTTTGAGGAGGAACACATATGGAACTGAAAACGTTTAGATTATTCATCCGCGATCTGCGTGAAGATGATTGGCCAGAAATGAAAAGTCTGTTTATTGATTTTAATAATTCAAGATATGCTGTTTATGACAGACCACTGCCTACAGAAAATATGGAAGTAGAAGCATTGACAAAGCAGTTTGTTGAAAATAACTTGTTTTTTGCAATATATTTATTAGATGATAATCAAATGATTGGTTATGTGTGCTTTCATAAAGAACAGGGAAAATATGATTTAGGGTATTGTTTTCGTTCGACATTTCATTCAAATGGTTATGCATATGAAAGTACAAAAGCTCTTATTGATTATTTCGTTCAAGAATATAATGTCACTACTTTTATAGCGGGAACAGCAATTGATAATGTACCATCTTGCAAATTGTTGGAAAAATTAGGATTTGAATGTGTTTCAACGGAATATCTATCATTTAATAAAGAGTTTTCATTTGAAGGTGGAAATTTTATATTGAATATGGGTGTGCCGAAGGGATGAGAAAAGTTATGTGTGAAGCAAAGCGTCTGGCAGCCAGAATTTGTTAAGCGGTTCCATTTGATTGCATACACAAAGTACAAGCGATGATATAAATTATGTGATTTCAGGAACGGGGAAAGCAATCTGTGATGGGCAACAGGTAGGGTATTCACTTTTGACTACTACTCCTAAGTGTGTTTAAGCCCCATGGACAACTTGACAGTTGGCTAGAAGTCTGCTAATATTTTGTTCAAATTTGAAATATCTAAATTTGAATAAAATAAAGGAGGAGCATAATGCATACAAGTATGGATTTTGCACTAAAAATGTCCCTGGCATACAATACAAAATGCAAACCGCTATGTCAGGAACTTAGGCTGCCACAGACAGCATTTGATATTTTAATGTTTCTTGCCAATAATCCCAAATATAAAACAGCAAGTGACATCGTTGAGGTCAGAAAAATCAAGGCGAATCTGGTATCCGTTAATGTTGATAAATTGGTGCAGGAGGGTTATCTGGAACGCGAAGCTGTTGAAGGAGACAGAAGAAAGACGAATCTGATATGTACGGATAAGGCACAGCCGATTATCGAGAGAGGGAAAGCTCTGCAGACATCTTTTTTTAGGCAGTTATTTGAAGATGCGAGCGAAGAAGCAAAAGAAGCCTTTTTTGAAATGGTAGAGCTGATCAGTAAGAAACTTGATGAAATCATAGAGGGAGGTGATTAACGTGAAATTGTTGATAACAATTGTTGTGACTTTTTTTGCAGGCATGGGAGCTGGATTAGGTACGGGATTTGCCGGAATGAGTGCGGCTGCCGTCATCAGTCCAATGCTAATTACTTTTCTGGGCATTGATCCTTACATGGCTGTAGGAATTGCCCTTTCTTCTGACGTGCTTGCAAGCGCTGTATCAGCCTATACATATGGCAAAAATAAAAATCTTGACATCAAAAACGGTCTGATTATGATGGCAAGCGTTTTGATATTTACTGTGGTGGGAAGCTATATTTCCAGCCTGGTTCCTTCTGCCGCAATGGGTAATTTTTCTGTGTTCATGACATTTTTGCTTGGTATAAAGTTTATTGTGAAACCAGTTATGACAACAAAGGAATCCATGCAGGGCATTTCCGCAAAGAAAAGGGCAGTCCAATCAATTATATGCGGTGTCTTGATTGGCTTTATATGTGGATTCATCGGGGCAGGCGGAGGTATGATGATGCTTTTGATACTGACATCTGTTCTTGGATATGAATTAAAAACTGCTGTAGGCACCAGTGTGTTTATTATGGCATTTACTGCGCTTACGGGAGCGCTTTCCCATTTTGCGATAGGCGGCGTTCCGGACTTGATTGTATGCATTTCATGTGTGGCATTTACCCTTTTGTGGGCAAGGATCGCGGCTGTGTTTGCAAATAAGGCAGAACCAAAAACACTAAACAGGGTGACGGGGATCGTTCTTGTCATATTGGGGGTGGCAGTGTTTTTATTTTCGGTGCTTGCATAAAGCACAATTAAGTTTGTGCTTTTCATTCCTGGAAAATAGTCGTTTCATGCCATCTGATAAAAAACAGGAAATTTTCTGTGGTATAATCGAGGGGGATTTTTACTTTAACGGGAACAGTATTCTGCCGAAGTAATAGGAAACAGCAGAAAGGGTGATATGCGAATATGTCGGATAGCTTTACACCTTTACCCGTTATGGCAGTCACCACCCATGTCCATCGGGATCATATCGGTGGGCATAAATATTTTGAGAGCATAGCAGTTCATGAGACAGAGAAGGACTGGTTATCAGTCGGACTTCCAATCCCTTTACAGGTAGTAAAAAGAAATCTGATGTGTAAACCGTGTGATTTTCAGATACATATTTAAAAATATGAAATACAAAGACCGCCGCTATGGGAAAATCATTCTGTATGCGACGGTCTGTCATTTTCATAGGAGGTTCGGGAGGCCTGATAACGGAAATTACTTGGAAAGCGGGAGAGTGATTGCCCATGATTTGCCCTCTGTCTATACCCGTATCATACAAAAAAAACGTCAACGGCTCTTAATGATTAACAATAATTGACCGATATACAAAGTAACAAAATAAAACGAAAGAAAGGCAGAGATATGGCAAAGGAAGAAATTACACCGAGCGAATGGCAGATCATGGAAGTTCTATGGGCAAGCGATACGCCGCTGACATCCTCCGAGGTTTACAAAAGGATGCAGGGGAATGCGGATATGTCGATGAGGATGGTGCGGGTGCTGATGAACCGCCTGAACCAGAAGGATATCCTTGGATACACCGTGGATGAGCATGATTCGAGGGTTTACCACTACTATGTGCTGAAGCAGAAGGAGGAATGCGTGAAGGAGAAAAGCAGGAAGTTTGTGGACAGCTATTTTTCCGGCAGTGGGACAAATGCAATGGCGGCGCTGCTGCAGAGCTTCGCACTGACGGATGAACAGATAAAGGAACTGGAGGAGATTCTGGAGAAAAGCAAGGGGCAGAATGCGGAATCTGCAGATAAAAAGGAGTGATGGTCATGCCCGACTGGAGACAATTAGCCAGCCTCATAAATTTTGGCATGGCTTATTACACTACCCAGCTTGTGCGGTGTGCGGCATTTTCCTTCGTGCTGATTGGGCTTGTGATGCTGCTCCGGAAGATATTTTTTTCGGAACGGACTTTTTTTAGGGGAATGTCGTGGGCATTGTTCCTGGCCATTCCGTTTCTCGGAAGATTAAAGCTGTTTTATGAAAATGAAGCCGTACTAAAAGTTACATGGAGGATTACGGCAGTAACGGCTTCATGGCTGTGGGCTGACCGTATTTATATGGCGGGCATTTTGGCGGCCGCAATCTGTATATTTGGAAAACGGATACGTCTTCAAAGAACTGTTGCTGGAATGGAAAAAATTATGTTTGAAAATGTCCGTATCTATGTTACAGATATGAATATCACGCCATTTACCGTCGGGCTGCTAAAGCCGAAAATCGTCCTGCCTAAAGTGATGGAGGACAGTTATAGCGTGGAGGAGCTAAAGGCTATTGTACAGCACGAGCAGACGCATATCCGGTTAGGGCATTTATGGTTTGGCTTTGCATGGGATATACTGAGGTGCCTTCTGTGGATCAACCCGTTCCTGACAGTTTTCCAGAAACATTTCCGGGCGGACATGGAAGATATCTGCGACAGGGTGTGTATACAGAACAGTGGGAAGACGGCACATGAATACGGGATGGTATTGCTGAAAACCCTGAAACTGCTGCGCCCCGAATCGGAGACTGCACCGCCCGCCGTTACCTATGCAGGGGAACGGGAATTTGCAGACATGAAAAGGCGGATGGGTGAAATTGCTAGTTTCCGTCCATACCAGAAAAAACTGTGCATGTGCATGGCAGCCGTAGCTTTTCTTATGATTGTGGCCATGTTACTGGCAGTACATACACATTCCTATGCCCGGTGCAATGAAAGCAAAGATATTATGGTTGGAAATTATGACGGGAACCCTCAAATCATTTCCTATGATACTGAGGAATTAAGCCAGATGATTTCATATGATGACAGATATGTTTATGTTGAGAGGCAAGCCTTTGAGGATTTTTTAGAGGAAAATAATGCAGAAGGGGAAATATGGATTGTTTTCGGCGGGTTCTATAAGCTGCCAGGTTTAACTGGTGTAGCAGAAAGCTGTATTTACGAAAACAATTCAGAAGATGAGGTAGTGCGGATTCCCTATGAAAGCATCACGGACAACTTGTATTTTAGATTACTTAAAATGTTATAAGCATTTCGTGTAAAAGAAATGGATTTCAAAAAATATTATCAAGGAGGAAAAATTATGGCAATGGAGATTACAAACAATTACAGCAGCTATGCAGCACAGAGCATGGTGGGCAGCACGAAAAAGATGGAAACAGAAAACACATCAGAAACAACAGGTAGCAGCAAGTCAAGAAGCACATCGGATTATGTGAATGAACTGGCAAAACTTGTTCCAAGTGTGGAACTTAAGGTTGGGAATTCTTTTTCAACGGCTAAAAGCGGTAAAACATTGACGATCAATCCGCAGCTTTTGGAAAAGATGCAGAATGACCCAGAGCAGGAAAAAGAAATGAAAGAGCTGATTAAAGGTGTTGAATCAGCGGTGAATATGCTGGACAGCGTAATGAATGCCAGTGGATGGAGTGTGGTATTTAAGCATGATTATATAGATGAAAACGGAAAATACCGCCAAATTGCCCTTGTCAGAAATGACTTTATGCTGAATATGAGTGACAAGCTCCGGGAAGAAAGACGAAAAAATTCTGAGAAACTGATTGATAAAACGAAAGAAAAGGCAGCAGAAAAGGAAGAAAAATTAGAGGAATCATTAGAAGAAAAGAAAGCGGAAAAGGCAGAGGATGAAACAACAACTCCGAACAAAGCAGAACAGCTTTTAGAAAAAAAAATGGCTGATTCCAAAGATGACATGATTTATCTGAATGGCACAGATATCCGGACAATTATCGAAGCCGCCCAGGAAGAGGATGCGGGTAAAACCACTGTGAAAGATCAGCCACAGGTTGGTGCGAATCTGGATTTGAAGATATAGGGAAGCGGACTTATTGATATAGGAGAGGTTTGCATGAAAAAATTAATTTCAATTACTTTGATATTCGTTATGCTGCTTACCGCCTGTGGCACAGTAGAAAATCCTGCATCGGAGAATCCCCCTGAAGATTCTGTTTCCGACAGAGGATACCTTATTTATTAGAACTTCCTTCCAAACATAAATGGGTAAGTCTGAAACCATTTATCGGTGAGATTGACATAGAGGAATACCTTGCCACCGGACAGATTGAAACTGTACTTGCAGGTGGGGAAAATTATTTAGGCTCAAG
>JAAVAE010000043.1 GCA_014804245.1 Lachnospiraceae bacterium
ACCTGAATTATTCATGAGCATTTAGAAATGCTCAATACTACAAAACTTTTAACCAGTTTCCTTGAAATCGATCGAGTTATCCACAAAAATGGATAAACTATCCCTGTAAAATTCGATTAGGTCATTTGGAACTGTCAAAGTACATTAATAGTGGCTATTCTAACTGTACAGTTAACTGCTGGATGTTCTCCAGGGTCTGGTAGAATTCCTTTTTATAAGGACAGCTGCTGCACAGTTTGAATGTTATATATCTCGCTGATTGGACTGCTCTTGCAGCAATCTTCATCAGCTTTAAACGAATGGTATCAACCTGTTGCTTTTGCATGTTTACAGGAAGTGCCAGTCGTCTGAACCAATTGAATAAGTTATAGGCAAGCACGTGGAGCCTCATACGGTTGGCATTTACTACTTTGGAGCGGCTGCTTACAGAATCAAAGTCAAATCCGTTTTTACCTTCTTTGATAAAGTTTTCCATCCTGCCACGACCGCAGTAAAACTGGATAATCTGACAGGGCTCCATATCCATGTTTGTAACAATAAAGGTATACATGTGTATCAGCTGGCCGTAAGGTTTTTCAATTTTGAAGACGACACGTCTCGGATAATCCCATGAGCCGGCCTGATACATAAATTCACCATAAGTTACCGCATAACTGATCTGATCCTCTTTGGCTGCTTTATACAACTCTTCATCTTTATCCGCAGCAAGGGCAAGGAGTGATGGATTCTGTTTTAAACGGATGGCATAGGAACAGCCATTCATCTCGCAGGTTTTATAAAGCTTGGGAGATGAGAAGCCACTGTCACCACGAAGATAAGTTTTTATCCCCCTTTCCATGTATTCCTGAAAGAGTGGTTCCATAAATTTATCTGCATTGTTGCTGCAGTGGAGTGTTCCATCACGCAGTTCTGCTTTCAGCAGGTCTCCGGTCAGACCATCATAGCAGAGTAATGGATGATATCCATGTGCCTGATAATGGAAGTTGAATCCTTCGCCTTCCTGATTACCGTAAGTGCCAAACAAAGTGCTGTCCAGGTCGAGGAGCATATGCTCCGGGTGCTTTATGGAATAGATGACATCCCTGAGGCTTTTATCAATGTCATCAAACTGTCTGAGGGTATCTTCATCCATACGGTTAAAAAATCTTGATAACGTAGGCTGCGATGCCAGGCAGCTCTTTTCAAGGATAGCATTGAAAACAGGATCCAGCGTCAGTTCATCAGCACAGTCATCCTCAAAATAGGCAGAGATGATCTGATAAATCATCTGCATCAGGTTTTCATCATCTTTGTGAAACCGGACCGACTTATCATTGGTTTTAAATTTCCTTTTGATCAGCTTTGGAAAGCCGATCTTTGCAGCGAATTCTTTTATCAGAAGAAGACCTGCATCGGAGGATAAATCGCCTCCGTCAAAATTTATTTTAATTTGTCTATTGCTATTAAGTGTAAAGGTGTTTAAAATATCCATAGAGAGACCCTTTCTGCGGTATATATTTGGATTCGACACCTAAATTTTACCACATATTTGGTCTCTTTTTCTATTCACTTAACAGATGAAAAGCAATAAACAGCTTAAATATAGTAACTATGCGGCTATCAGCCACTTTCATGGCACAGCCGTGAATAATTCAGGTCAAATAATTAAATCCGCATATATTTTTATATCCTGCCACCTCGCGCGGTGCTTCGTCCTGGTAGTCATCTGCAAGCCTTACTTTGGTACCTATGGGATATTGTTTCGCTATAAGTTCTCCATTCATGGCATCACCTCTGTAAGATTAAATAAATTCATCTGTCTGGCCGGCTCAAAATTCATCCATAAGATTTCCCTTTTCTTTGAGTTTACCTGCGAATAACAGGTTGTCTCTTCCCTGTGCCATCCTTTCAGCCGGTCATTATATAAATCATTGTCATAGCCGGACAAAAGAACGAGTCCCTTGTGGACAAGCAGCACATCCAGCAAATCATTCTGGTCTTTATCTTCCATCTCACATCTGTACTGTTTCCCATGTCTGGTACCTAAAACATAAGGTGGGTCGGCATAAATAAGCACATTTGGGTAATTAAATCTTTCTATCAGTTCCACAGCTGGTCTGTTTTCGATCTGTACGCCCCGGAGCCGTTCAGCCGCCTGCATTATCTTGTCCGGAAGATTCACCCAGTCTGTAGCAGCATATGCCCTTTCGCGTCCCTGCACATCATTCTTCCAGCCTACCTTCTCTCCTGTAGTGCGGAACCCATGACCCATGTTGAGGCGTATGTAAAAATTAACTGCTTTCTGAAGACTGTCTTCCGGTACCGCTGAAAATGCTTCGTCATACACCTGCCTTGCATACGGTGTCAGATAGATTTCACGTGCAAGCTGTTCCGGGTCCTTCCTAATCCATTCGAACAGGTTCACTACATTTCCATCAAGGTCATTTACTGTTTCTATATTGCTTCTGGGCTTATTGAATAAAACTGCACCGCTCCCAAAGAACGCCTCTAAATAGCTGTGATGTTCCGGAAAGAAACTTATAATCCATTCTGCTATGCTCCATTTGCTTCCTGGGTATTTTATTACTGCTTTCATGGCAAATCCTCCAAACTACTGTTCCAGCCCGGTATATCAAACAAACTCATTTGCCCTTCTATATTTTTCTTTCCTTCTCGCTCAGTTCTAAGCCTATCAGCTTTATACATATTGTATTTCGCACGGTATTCGTAGCTTTTTCCAAATATGTTCCATGCAGCTTTTACTACGTTTGGTTCATATGGACGAATCTTTTCCAGATCTTCTACAGCTTTATGCGATATTGGACATCCGCAGCAGCCTGTCCTTGTCAGTCCATAAACTTCATAGGCGTCAGAATACCTGATTCCGTAATATTCCTTATACCACGCCTTGTCCTTGTCTGTAACGTAGTACAATGGGCGTAGCCGGTACTGGCCGTTGCTTTGTTCCCCGAAACATAATGCAGTATTGTCTTTACGTGGAACCGACCGCATCCCACCCTCATCCCTACGCTCACCCGTGATTATCATTTCGTAGTCTTTCTGCACATTGTGTGCGACCTGCTTCTTGCAGTAATCACAGCACTTCGCGCTAATCTGAAAATCCGGCGGATATTCCCCGATAAAGTCACGCATATATTTTGATGAGCTAATTACAAGCTGGATATCTGGTCTTGGTTCACCCGAAGAGTTGCAGCAGCAGAGAAAATTAATTACACTTTCGCACTTTGGATAGCGTTCCCTCAGTTCTTTCCGTTTCTCTGCTTTATCTTCCGCCTGTTCGTATTCCTCCGCGATCGACAGCGGAATATTTTTCTTCTGCCATTCTGACAATCCAGAAGACATAATTTTTGATACAAATGGAATTCCATATATTCTGGATGCTGTGACAATATTAACTTTCGGTCTGTGTTCTTCAATCTCAACCCCATACTTCTCAGACGTGTCTTTAACATGGTCTTTAATTGCTTTCATTTCCAGCCCTGTGTTAAAGAAACAATATTTGATTGGCGGAAGCTTAAAAAGATCCCTTGTCTGCTCTATGATATCAACCATAATGTCACTGTCTGCCCCACCTGAGTAGGAACAAATAGCGTTCGGATGTTCCCTTAGCCGTTTTGCAATAATACTCTGGATTGCCATAAATTTCTCCGGAGAGTCAAAATCTGCATAATCAGGTCTTTCTGTATAAACTTTACTTTTATAAACTTCTTTCATCTTTTCAAAAGAAGCCTGTGTACACGTTACCCCTGCAGGAGGCTGGCTCCTTTCTGCCATGTTTTTATCATGGTCTAAATCATCTGCTTACGATTGATATATTTTTCAAATCTTTCCCTGATTTCTTAAGTGTCCTTGTTACCTCACCCCACTCCTTATCAAAACGAATAATGAATTGTGTAGTGAATGTTCCACCTTTTATCAGCGTTATATCTCTTATTGATTTTTCTGTCATGCCACACCTTCCGTCTGCACTTCCGTGTAATACAGATACACCTGCCTCACCAATTCATGGGTAAGCGCTTCGTCTACCGTGTAACCGTAAGTCTTGCAGTATTTATCTACATAATCACGAAATCGGCTGTTATTCCTATATTCATCCTGTATCATGCTATCTTCTTAATTGCTCACTATTTCCCTTTCAAGCTGATCAAAATCATAATCATTCTGTGTGAACTGGTTGAAACTGTTCTTCACTTCCGCTTTCGGCTTTTTATACTTTCCCGGAAGATATTTCTCAAACACAAATTCTTTCAGGAAGTTCTCCGCATTCTTGACATACTTCTCCCGTGTTTCCAGAATCCTGCATGATTCCGCATAGTTCAGCGCACACTCAACAAGTGCATCCTCCGTCACCTTCCCGGTCATCAGCAGATCGATATAGGCAGTCTCTGTCAGATACCTGTTACAGTCCTTCGGATATGCGGACAGAAAATCCTCAAAACGCTCCACGGGGGATATAGGGGGTTTATATGTTTCGTTTAGTTTATGTTTATTAATAGGTACACTTTGTGGTTCATACTGTGGTACGCCCTGTGGGTCGGTCTGTGGTACACTTTGTGGTTCACACTGTGGTACATTTTCAATACTGTTTTGTACCACAAGACTGTTCATGTGGTATATCGCTGACTGGTTCCCTCCCCGGGACCGCCATGTGATGAACCCGTCCTGCTCAAGGCGGTTCCTCGCCCTCTTGATCGCCTGTGCATTCAATCCCGATTTCAGCACCAGGACTGATACGGCTACCGTAAACTCTTGCTGCCAACCGGTTTTATTCGCTATGGACATAAGCGCATGCCATAAGGCGATAGCCGGTGAGGGCAGCGGATTTAGTTCGAGCCTATCGTAGAATGCTTTTATTTCGGCTATATAATTCACATTGCTACCTCTTTGGATTCCTGCCCCACACAGCCGTACCTTATATCGGGGGAGAGTACAGCTGTGTGGGACTGAAAGGAGTCATCCATGACATTTCCCGTGATATGTATGCATGGATTATGCGTCAGTAGTTTCTTTTGATACAGAAAGACTGCATCCGGTGTTTCAACCGACTCTATGTATTCTTCAGATCATAGATACGACCTGCCAAATACCTCTATGAACTTATTCCTGTCCCCATAATGCCCCTCGAAATATTTCTGTGCCATCTGTTTGAGTTGCAGATCCAGACCGGCATTGGGGACGGCATGGACGCTGTAGCTGCTCATATTATGGTATCTGGGCTCAAGCGCTACCACGAAACCGTATTTCTCACATAGCTTCCTGCGCCCATTTCCGGGAAAGATGTGGTGGATCGCTATATTCGTGCTTTTCGTCACATAACAGACTCCCAAATCATCTTGAATTGCACTCCATAATTTTTTAGCCATTGCTTCTGCCTTTCCACAAACTTTTCAGCCTTTCTATTTCATCCGGCGTTTCTGTTTCAATCCCCTGTTCTTTAGCTTCCTGTACCACCCCGTCAATCAGGATGGACATTTCCTTTGTGTTGTAAGTATGGGAACCTCGGTATACCCGGTAAAAGAAGGTCTGCAGTCCGTTTTCTTCCGTTTTACCGCCACATGGCAGGCAGTGAAGATTTTCCTGCTCCAGCATATCCGATACCGGTATTTGTGTTTTGATCATGATGGGCTGGTTATCTATGTAATCTATCTGTCCATACCGCCCTATCATGATGTTTTTACAGCGGACTTTTGATATCCTTAGTTTATCCGCCAGTTTACTTACCAGAAGGTGGAAATAAGCATTTGCATCAAGGGAACGCTTTTTCCGGTATTTCTTAATTGAAACAGATAATTCATCCATTGCTTTAAAGGTCTGCAGTTCCTGCACAGCCACATCTGCCAGTGACAGAGTTACAAGAATTCCTTTTGTCTCAAAATCCTGTGCAATAGCGGTTATATTTCCCCTGCATTCCATATCAGTCACCGTACTTATCATTAATGGTTCTCAGCATCTGCCCGACCTCATTCGCTGTAAGCGTTTCCCATGTCTTTCCATTGGCATTGATCCAGTAGTCGGCATTTATTTTGTATTTACTGCACACATCTTTTAATGTCTTGATCTGTGCTGGTGTCGGTTTAGCATCTTCTTGAGGAACACCATTTGCAAACGGCCTGGACTCTTCTTTAAGCCATAAATCAAATCCGAGACCAGTATTAATTGCAACACACTTGACAAAAGAACGACACATGCTGTTCCATACCCTCTGCTGGCTCATGGAATTATCCTTAACCGGATTACTTCCATTCATGACAGGTGACTGCATGATATATTCTTTATCATCAATACAAACCCTGATTCTGGTTTCATAGCATCGGTTTGTATTCCCACTTTTATCTGTAAATACTTCCTTTGTCATTCTCAGGCTATTTCCAGTTTCCTCATTGGGAATTGGCTCCCAGAAAACTTTCTCTGCACCATTTTCATGGAGCAATGCAATGCATTTAGCCCAATTAAGGTAAAGCATTCCATCTCTTTCTTCACAAAATGGTCTTACATCTATTTTTCTTAATTCTTCATAACCCTTAAGCATTTATTCCTCCTTTATCCAATTTCCGGAATAGAACCACTCAATAAACTCCTGTTTCAATTCTTCATCCTGGGAAATCTTTTCCAATGCATAGCCATATGCATCTTCATCTGGTACGAATATCATAGTTCCAATTTCTTTATATCCAGTACCGTTTAACTCTTTACTGATTTCTACTTGCTTATTCCATTCCCACTCAGAATCTACCACCATACGGTTTTCAATCTGCTCCGGCATTGTCATATTTCCTCTGTAAATGTTGCAGCTATCACAGATTTTGAATCATTTCTGGTCCTCTTAAATTCCCAATCAGTATCATGGATCCCGAAATTAAAATAGCCGTCTGTACTCATGGTCAGTGATGAAAGGCATTCAATGCCATGCTTCTTAAGAACCGCCTCCATATCGTTTATGACCGGCTTCATGTCTTTTGCCAACTCCTTGAACTTTTCCCTTTCTATCTCTGCTTGCCTAATCTCACCTATTTCACTCATTGCTTTTCCCTTTCCTCCATATTGAAATTAATAAATGATGTTCCTTTGCCGTCTATGGTCTTTCCTTTTCTGATGTTGACCGTATACCCAGCCTTGACCAGCAGACGTGCAATATCAAGCTGCTCTTCTTTTGTGATTGCGGATGCAGTGACTTTTATCTGTCCCATTTTCCTTTTCTCCTCCTACAAAAGCCTTACATTCATAGCCTTATTCCCATCACCGGTATTGAAATCGACTGTATAGCCTGCAATAAGGCTTCCTGATGCTGTCTTGACATTAACGTAAGGTACGAAATACTTCTTTCCATCATCCCCGCGGATGAACCCGTACCCTTTTTTTGCGTCATAACTCTCTACTTTTCCAATCATCTTTTCTTCCTTTCTATCTGTCAGCCACTCCTTTTGGAAAAAGCTCCATTTCTTCCACGACAATCCCTACTCCACCACCGGGAAGCGGTATTTTTCCGCCAAGGTAGATATTGTCAGATTTTAAGAGCATGATCCCTTCATCAGCGAATGCTATCTTTAAATCTTCACTCTTGATATTTATAGCCATTGACTTTTCCTTTCTCCTATGCTAAATTAAGCATAGAAATAGCAGATTTGCTTGTAATTAATCCCTGTTCTGATTTGCGGTCTTGACAGGGATTTTTTCTGTCCAAATGTTCATCTTCAACCACCTATATCCCTTCTGACGTTCTCCACCTGTGCGCTTCTTTCATCAAATCTTCTGCGCATTTCTTCCCAGAGCACATCATCCGGCAGCGCCTTTGCCACGGAACACTTTTCCTCCAGCGTCATGCCCTTGATTCTGGTCGTAAGTTCTTCCCTCTCTAATCCGCTCATTGCTTCCTCCTTTCCTTCGATTTTTCCAATGATCACATCCCATCCCTCCTGCCTTATGTATGCTGCCATCACCAGACAGCCTGTCAGGAACACCATTACTGCATTCATGGGGCTTGTCCCTGTCTCTATCGCGCCTGCGATACCGCTTAA
>JAAVAE010000044.1 GCA_014804245.1 Lachnospiraceae bacterium
GGATTTGAACCCTCGCGCCGCTATTAACGACCTACTCCCTTTCCAGGGGAGCCCCTTCAGCCTCTTGGGTACTTCTCCAAATCAAGCTGACTTTAATCTTTCATATTAGATTGTAAATCTATATTGGACCATGAATCAGTCCGCGGAGAAGGTATCTCCAGCGGAGAGGATGGGATTCGAACCCATGCGCCCTTTCGGACAAACGGTTTTCAAGACCGCCTCGTTATGACCACTTCGATACCTCTCCATGTCGTGCGCCTTTCGGTCAGCGCATTGATTATTCTAGCAAATCCCTTTAAATGTGTCAACACTTTTTTTCATTTTTTTTACTTTTTCTTTTACACCCCATTTTTTCCCCCTCTTTGCCGCTTGTACCAGAAGGTAAAACAGCGTTACGTTTTCTACATAAAACAGGCAAGAACCGCTTCCGATATTGCAAAGCGGCACAGCTGAAAATCCTGCCCACTTGCAAAGCGTGAAAGCGGTTCTCATATAAAGAATAGTTGTAACTCTTTTTCTTATCATACAAATCATATGTAATTTCAGACTGCGGTGCCACTTCCATATAGGAAACCATCGTCTTTACCAACATATAGCTGTCGATAAAAGTTGCTTTCACTACCATTGAAACCATGATTGCAACTTGAATTTGCTAGTGTACATATATTTTATGCTTAATCTCATCGATGATCTTAGATATCGCATCCAGTGTATCGATAATAGACTCCATCTTGATCTTTTCTTCATCATCAATGATTCCGTCTTTCATAATTTCAACCAGTTCTTTCGAAATGTTATCCATATCCTGTGCCGATCCCAAAAACTTAAGCACTACACGATCCAGACTGTCATTATTACTCAGCTGAAATTTATCCTTTAACAGATAGTCTGTTGACACATTAAAAAATTCACTGATTGTAATGACTTTATCCGTTTCCGGCAGGGTCGTTCCTAATTCCCATTTTGAAACTGCCTGACGGCTTACATTTAATTTTTCTGCCAATGCCTCCTGTGAATACCCACATTGTGTCCGTAATTTTAACAATTTCTCCGCAAAATTCATTGTGCCTTACCTCCCATGTGGATTATATTTTATCACAGGACCAAAATCAACCATTTAGGGTGGCAATATCGCAACCTCAGGTTGCTTCTATTTCAGTCTGCCTTCCTTACTTCCTCTCTCATTCCATGATCTGCGCTGTCTCCATTCGCTCTCTGAGCAGCAGCATCTTCTTATCTATTTTATAGATGGCTTTGGCACACTCCTTCAAGTCTTTTTCAAATTCATATTTCCCGTAGTTTCCTTTTTTATATACAAAATGATGCTCCACCACAGCCCAAAAGTTCATTGCCTGCGTCCTAATCTGTATCTCTACTTTTTTCTTTCCTGCCCCTTCTATCGGAACCAGCGCAATCACATGCAGGCTCTGATAGCCGCTCGCCTTAGGCTTTTTGACATAATCCTTTGTTTTAACGATTTCTATCTCGTCATCTTCTCTTAAAATTTCTACCAGTTTATAAATATCATCTAAAAAGTTGCATACAACCCTCACTCCTGAAATATCATTCAGGCGTTCCTGCGCTGTCTCTTTCTCTATGTGATACTTCTTCTTAAGCATTTTATTCAGACAGCTTTCTGGTGATTTGATACGAAACGTAACCTGACTGATAAATGCCCTCCCAAGCTGCTTTGAATAGTCCACATTGATTTTTTCCAGTTTCTCTTGTGTTTTCCGGCATGCTTTCCGGTAAGGTTCAAGAAAAGATGCCTCGCCTATCTGCCTTAGAAAGTCCTGGTACATTCCTTCTGTCGTATCCATATTCCGCCATTCCCCTTCAAAATCATACTACCCATTATTTTAGGCTCTGAATACCATTATTATGTGAGAGATACGCAGAATATACCAAAATTTTAATCATATTCGTCCATTCAAAAAATTTTCTGCTATCAGTATATCTTCAGGCGTTGTAATTTTAATATTTTCGTAAGACCCCTGTGTCAATTTGACCGGATGTCCCGTCAAAGTTTCCACTACCATTGCATCATCCGTGATTGCAATCCCCTCATTAAGCAGTCTTACTTCATTCAAAATCAGTTTATCGTATGCTTCCTTTATCAGTGTGCTCTCAAAAACCTGTGGGGTCTGCACCATCCAGACCAGATTACGATTTGGTGTGGATACAATATTCCCGGCTTCATCCGCAATTTTTATGGTATCTTTTACCGGCATCCCCACCACACAGGCATGATGCTCTTTCACACAGGATAACGCTCTTACCAGAATTTCTTCCGTAATCATTGGTCTTGCTCCATCATGGATGAAAACAAAGCCGCAATCCGTAATACATTTAAGCCCGATTGCTACAGAATGGTATCGTTCCCTCCCGCCTTCTACAATATGCCGCACTTTGTCAAATCCGTACTTTTCAACAATCTCTTCTCTACAATAGGCAAGATCCCCCGGAGATACCACCAGCACGATTTCATCCACAAAGCTTTCCTGAAACGTTTTCAGCGCGTAATAGATGATCGGTTTTTCCTTTATCAGCATATATTGTTTCTTAGTACTGCTGCCCATTCTTTTGCCGCTTCCCGCTGCCAGAACAATCGCAGCCGTGCGTGCATTCTTCCCAACACTCATATATCCTTCCCCATCATCAGACTCTTTCGCCAAGTTTTAAATTTGGTACTGCATTTAAGTCAAACCCATGACGGACACCTTTTTGAAATTCATAATAAGCTGCGGTCCCTATCATAGCTGCATTATCGGTGCAGTAAACGGGCGACGGATGGTAAAACTCTATGCCGTCTTTTTGGCAGGCTTCTTCAAAAGCTTTTCTTAGCCCGCTGTTGGATGCCACTCCGCCTGCAATGGCAAATTTTTTATATCCGTACTTTCTGACTGCTTCCATGGAATGCTCCACAAGCACGTCAATGACTGCCTTCTGGAAAGATGCGGCTACATCCGCGACATTGATTTCTTCTCCCTTCATCTGACAGGAATTCAGATAATTCAAAACTGCTGACTTCAGACCGCTGAAACTAAAATCGTATTCTGCATTTCCCACCTTCGCCCGCGGGAAACAAATCGCCTCCGGGTCTCCCTCTTTTGAAACCTTGTCTATTTTCGGTCCTCCCGGATACCCCAGACCAATGGCACGGGCAACCTTATCAAAAGCTTCCCCGGCAGCATCATCCCGGGTCCTTCCTATTATTTCATATTCTCCATAATCTTTTACCACTACAAGATGGGAATGCCCGCCGGAAACCACCAGGCATATGAACGGCGGTTTAAGTTCCTTGTTTTCAATATAATTCGCGCTGATATGTCCTTCTATATGATGCACGCCTACAAGCGGAATTCCTGACGCGAAGCTGATTGCTTTAGCTGCCGATACACCGACAAGCAATGCCCCTACGAGTCCCGGACCATAGGTGACTGCAATCGCACTCATTTGGGAAAGTTCCCGGTCTGCATCCGCAAGTGCCTGCCCGATTACCTGATTGATTTTCTCTATATGCTTACGGGATGCTATTTCCGGCACCACTCCACCGTATTCAGTATGCAGCGCTATCTGAGAATAAATGACATTAGAAAGTACTTCCCTTCCGTTTTTTACCACTGCGGCTGCAGTTTCATCACAGGAACTTTCAATTGCCAGTATATAAACGTCTTTTTCCATTTTTATCCTTCCCTATTGACCGCTGTCGCTTAGTTAATTCTCCTCGTCCATGGTCCATCCATAGATCTTCCAATGTCCATCTGCATCCTTACGCAGAAGGAACATTTCGTTTGATGACGCAAGCTGAGTTCCCTTCCTTAAGGTAAATGTACACCGCATCTGCGCCCAGCTGTAACCATCCTGGGTAAAGTACTCCACATCCGTGCTGGATGCAGGAGCATAGCTGGATATAACAATCTCCTGTTCTTTGAATTGATTGACATCCCACTTTAAATTCTCAATATATTGCTTCTCGTTATTACTTGCCAGCAATTCGTCATCATATAGCCGCCTTGCCTGCATTGCCAGTTCAAGAAATTCTTCTTCTGTATAAGAACCTCCATAAAGACTTTGTGAAATTTCACAGAAATATTTAACCACTTCCCTCGGGGTCGGCGGATAGTTTGTGTCCAGATTGCGGAGCAAAATTTCCTGAACTGCACTTATTTTTACACTGTCCTTAGAATCCTGTTTGGGTTTTCTGTTAGTAAGATAATAAAAATAACCAAGCACCAGACAAACTAGTACAATGCCGATAATTAAGACTTTTACTCCTGTTTGTTTTTTCTTCATCTGACTCTTCTCCATTCATTCTTATTTATTTCAAGCTCATTCTTTTGATTCGTCATCTTCAAATACAAGTTCTATGGTTTTACCATCTTTGCATGTTTCAGCCTTCGGAAAAATTTTTCTTACCGCGGAAAGATATTCTTCCGGCCTGTTTAGGGATGGGCTGTAGTGTGTCAGCCAAAGCCGTGAAACCTCCGCCCGCCTTGCAAGTTCTGCCGCTTCATAAAAGGTCATATGCTTATTTTCTCTCGCCTTTGCCTTTTTCTCAGGCTCCCCATACATGCCCTCACAGATAAAAAGATCTGAACCTGCGGCATGTTTGACAATCCCCTCCGTAGGTCTCGTATCGGTGCAATAAGTTACTTTGAGTCCTTTTCTCGCTTGTCCGAGAACCATTTCCGGCACAAGTATCCTTTCTCCCGTATCTATGGTTTCTCCCCGCTGCAGACGGTTCCAGTATTTCTTTTCGATTCCCAGGGTAGCAGCCTTATCGACTTGAAATTTGCCAATTCGTTCAATGGAAAGGGTATACCCGTAGCATGGAACGTTATGGTTCACTTTAAAAGCTTCTATCTTAAATCCGTCAAAATGAATCACATGCTCCGCTTCATTCAGTTCCAGACAGTCTATCACAAAGGGCAGTTCCGGTGCAATTACCCGAAGGGACGCAACCACCCTCGAAAGTCCTTTTGGTCCCACCAAAAGCAGCGGCTCTGTCCGTTCTGCATTTCCCATGGTGAGAAGCATTCCCGGCAGTCCGCTGATATGGTCTGCATGAAAGTGGGTGAAGCAGATTACATCAATAGGCTTCGGGCTCCAGCCCTTCTCCTTCATAGCAATCTGCGTTCCTTCCCCACAATCAATCAATATACTTTGTCCATTATACCTGGCCATCATGGATGTGAGCCATCTATAAGGGAGAGGCATCATTCCTCCTGTTCCCAATAAGCAGATATCCAGCATTTTCCCTCCAAACTGAATACTGTCCATTCCGGCCGATTATCAAATAGAGAAGCGCTAAATCAGTTCCATTACCTCCTCTTCTTCTACCGGAATGGCAAATCCTTTAATCATTTTATCATAACACTCCTCACATAAATCAAAGGAATGTTTGCTTCCGTCTTTATTGCTGAAATATCCAAATTGAACATCTCCGCAAAAATAACCTTCTTTCACGATTCCATTTTCAACATTTAACTCTTTTTTGCACTGATTGCAAATAATTGCTGTCAGTTCATTTTTATTTTTGTCTAAATAAATTCGCATGGTCTTATCCTCCTTTGATATCCTCTAAGTACCATTATACATAAAAGAGAATTAAGGAACAGTGGTAATTCTTCCATGCTCTTCCTATCTTTTCCACATGATCAGTGCATCCTCATCCGGCTTATCGTAGAAGTGAGGCCGAACCCCCTCCCCCTTAAATCCAAGCCGCTCATAAAGTCTGATCGCCGGCTGATTACTGACCCGTACCTCCAAGGTACAGTCTCCAATTCCAACTTCGACTGCCCTTTCTAACATATATTCCATCATCTTCAGGGCAATGCCTTTTTTTCTATATGGAGGCGCTACCACCACGTTGGTGATTTCTCCCTCACCTGCAATATTTCTGATACCGCAGCAGCCTGCAATTTCGCCGTCCACTTCCGCCACATAATAGTAAGCGTAATCAGCCTCCACCATTTCCAGAAAATCCTTTGCAGACCATGGCATGGAAAACACTTCGCTTTCTATTTTGCTGACGATTTCCACATCATCCGCTTTCATTTCCCTGATCAGCAACACTTTTCCGCCTTCTCCCTTTCTGCCTGAGATAGCCTTAAGTATTCCGGCGCATGGTCCTTTGCCGCAACATATTTTCCTTCTTTAAAATACTGCATGGCAAGGAAAGCAAAGGATGCCGCCCGCTGCCTGTTCATATGGGCAGGTGCAAAGCTGTATGGAACCTGCATCAGCTCCGAAAGTTTTGCAGTAAATACCGGCACTCCATCCCCTAAAAAGATGACTTCCCGTCCATATTCATTGCACTTCCCGGCAATTTCCTCGATGGAAACCGCACATTGCGGAAGGAGCCGGATCAGTTCATAAACATATGGGATTTCTTTTGTTTTCTGAAATTCATAGATTCCTGTATAAACCTGATTTCTTCTGGCATCCATAATAGGGCATACCAGCTTATCCGTGCCATATAGACTGCACGCCATTCCATCCAATGTAGGTATCTCGATGAGCGGAATCTCCAATGCAAATCCCAGCCCCTTCGCCGTTGCCGAGCCAATCCTAAGCCCCGTAAAGGAGCCTGGTCCAGCCGCTATTGCAATGGCATCTACCGTCTTAAGGTCAAGTTCCACCATCTTTTTAAGCTCATCCAGCATGGGAAGCAGCGTCTGGGAATGGGTCTTTTTGTACTGAACGTTATATTCCCCTATTAGAATATCATCTTCCACAACTGCCACCGAAGCCACCAGCCCCGAACTATCAATTGCTATTATCTTCATTTTCTTTTCACGCTTATCTTTCTATAGTCAAATCCTTTTTCTAAATCTTTGGAAATTGTAATCTGAGTATAATGTTCCGGCAGAATTTCTTCTATCAGATTGGCCCACTCTATCAGGCATACTCCCTCACCGTAAAAGCAATCCTCATATCCAATCTCATCCATCTCTGATACATCACCGATCCGGTATACATCAAAATGATAAAAGGGACATCTCCCCTCATCATATACCTGCAAAATGGTAAAGGTGGGACTGTTTACCGGTTCTGTAATGCCCAAGCCTGCCGCCATCCCCTGGGTAAAGACAGTTTTGCCTACCCCCAGATCACCAACCAGCGTATAGATGCTTCCCGGTGCGGCTTCTTCGCCAAGTTTTCTGCCCAGTTCAAAGGTTTCCTCCGGACTGAAGGTCTCCACAAATCGTTCTTCCATCGGTTCCTCTTTTCATTTAACTGCGAATCTTTACTTTCTTTGGAGGCATATGGGTAGATATGATTTCAATCACTCCGGGCGCCTTCTCCCCTAAATCCTTTTTGGGAAAAATAGATGCATTCACAGGAGAAGTATATAAAATCAAACTCCGAGATGTGGACACTGCCTTATGCATGTCTTCCCATTTCTGCCCCTGCGTCTCATCATTCTGGGACACCGTAACGCCTTCTTCGGTCATCTTATAATGAAGGGGCGTTTTGAAAGCCGGATTCGCAAGATACTGTTGTCTGGATTTAAGGAACAACGTCCAGGGCAGATATGCAAGTATGATGATTCCTGCAATCAGTACTAATATCCCTGCTCCCATAAAATATGCTACTACCATCAGTGCACCTGCTACGGCACCAATCAGTCCTGCTGGGCTGGTATATGTATGATACAGCATATAATCATAGAGAACTCCCGGCGTTATCTTCACATCAAATTCTACTTCCATAACAATTCCTTCCATTGACTCAAAGAGCACCTACGCAGGCAGGTGCTCTCTACTCCTCTTTATTATACTAAAAATATGATAAAGTGCAATATTTAAAATTTGATTAAGTATGTTTATCGTTTAGCCTTATCTCCTTTCCATTAAAAAAGCCGCTACTAAGAAATTTCCTAATAACGGCTTCATTACTCCATGTCATTCGATATCTACGTCCTCCGTATCCAAAAGTTCATCTTTGCTGATTCCTAAATTACTCATTACAGAATCAAATGAAATTGTCTTATTATTTCCATTATCTTCCATGCGCTTATTCGCTTCTAACAAGAGAAAATAGTCTTCCTCAATTTCTGTTAGTCTTGTATATTCTTCTGGTGACAAAATAATTGCTGAAGGTTGATTGTTCTTTAAAACAATTAATTCTCTTTGAGAATGAAGTCTATCAAAAATCTTCGCTGCCTGACCTTTATTAAATTGTGAAATAGGAACGAGACTTTGTAAAAGATCTGCTGCAATTGCCATAATAAACACCTCCATTGCTTTATTCTACTTTTATTATATGCAGAAATCAGGAAAAATCAACAATGAAGTTTGATAATTTATTATTAAATTTTAATTACAATTTATTGTTTTTCTTCAAGTTTTATTTTATGAATCATTTCACTGAAAATCATCGTTACCTATCTCTCCGCTTTCTCTGGATATTATCCTTCACACCAAAATGCTTTTTCCAATACTCATATTTTTTCAGAAATTCACCACAGACTGTCCAAAAATTTAACTTCTTCTCCCCTCAAGAGGATTTACCCTCCTTTCTGCGCTTACGCATACTGTCAATATACATAAGGCTGGCAATCATGCAAATGCTTAATCCGCCAACAATAAACGGGATTGGTCCTGCACCGCCGGTTGCGGGCATCACCAGATTCTGACCATTCTTGATGGTGAGTTTAATAATGTTATTTTCAGGACAAACGTCCTTTCCATTAATCGTATAGGTATACTCTCCATCCAGCCTGACTTTTATATTAATCGGATTTGCCATCAGGTTATGATTTTGGGCTGTCTTGGTTTCAATTAATTGATATTCACCCTTAGGTAAATTGTAAAATGTGCAAATACCGTCTGCCTTTGTTGTAAGTGTATTATCCACACCGCCTTCTAATACTACAGTCTTCCATTCCTCTCCCACTTTCTGCTGTAACTGGAAGGAAACACCTTCAAGAGGATTTCCGGCTCCATCTTTCTTCATGATTTTTAATGATACGGTATGAATGTTGGTTATAGAAGCTTCATAGTTATCCACAGTATGGGCGGCATTTGTCCCTTGCAATTCAGGTTTTTGATAGGAAGCCTGATAGGTATCCCAAAAACCATTATCCGGAATAATTTTCCCATCCTTGCCCAATTCGACAATACGGTATTCCCACTCTCCCCTGCTCCTGTCATTCTCTACATATTTATCCAGATTGGTAAACTTATAGCTCCACAGTCTGTCATAGCCTGTACCCAAAGCATATTCCCAGTTTGCTTGATCCTCATGAGGAACGTCCTCCCATTCGCCACCCTGCGCTCTTCTTTCAAGACAAATTGTAAGAGATTCCGGTAATGTAGGACAATTAATTGGATCTTCCTCTATAATCGGAGTGCCTGCAGCATCCACCCATTTCTTTTCAAGTTGGATGTCAATCGTTTCCTTTTTCATATTAAAGAACATGAAATTATAATTTGAACCTGCACCTCCGGAAATCTGACCGCTTACCAGCTTTGTATCAGAATCAAATGTAAACTCTTTATTGCCTGTCTCCGTTACCTTGCTTAGGAAAGAACCATCCTCCGCCGTCTCGACTATGGTAAACTCTGTTTTTACGGGTATTCCCGTAATTGTCTGGCTTTGTCCATTTGTGAGCGTAATCTCCTTGGTAATTACCTTACTACCTTCTAGACCGATACCTGCCACGTTAGTAAATGTGATCAGGAATTTATACGTTCCATTCAGCTCCTCCGATCCTTCATCAGCTGCCTTGCGTATGGTAAGTGAGCCGGTGTTAACGCTGTTTTTATATACGACCATCAGCTTGGTCAGGCCATTGTCATAATCCGGCAGCGAATAAGTACGGAATACAAAGGTGGGCGAAATTGGTCTGTGGGCATATGTATAGCCTCCATTGTTCAGAGCATGATTCTCAACCGCATCCGTCGAGTAATACTCTGTTCTACCATCATATACTGCATTATCAGCTCTGGATACATTTGTCATATCCGGAACGGGAGACTCCAAATCAATCGTATCTCCGTCTTCCATTCTATTGACTTCACGTCCATCATCATACATAGTCCATGTAGTCCTGAAAACATCAGAATCTGCATATTCCATTAATTCAATATAACTGCCCCGCCGAAACTGATCTCTGAATGTGACATAGTCTTCATCACCCAGCGAAAATTTACCACTATCATCAATCACATTCCACGTGGACACTCCTTTACTTGTCAGAGAATATACGGCGCCCGCAGGATATACCAGGTCACCTCTTTTAACCGACCCATAATCAGGGATATCCCACTGCTTTGTGATAAATCCGGTCGTCTCTGGTGCTACTGTTTCTGATTTGAAAACAAAAGTATCCAGATATATATCTCTCGAATAGTCGTAGCCAAATCCAATACACTCTAGTGTACTCCAGTCAACGCCTTCAAATTTACTCAGATCCACAACGATCCTTGACCACGTCTTTGATCTTAGAACCATGCTTTCACCGTTGGCAATCTTATCACTCAAATATGCACGCACATTGCCATTCGCACTCCTGAATTCAAGATACATATGACTAAGTGTGGGCAAATCATCAGCGTTATAGTAATAGTGAAACTGCAGATACTCATATGGATTGCTGACATTCACACGTCCTCCATTATCCGTATAAATCAATCCAAGCCGCCGATCCTGCCATTTACTGGGATTCACATCATCACTTACTGCATTCCATAAAACAACATTATCATGACCCTGAAAATTGGCTACTTGCTCAAATGTATTAGGATCAGCAGTCTTACCAGTTTTAGCAAATGCATCAGTATATATAAGCGTCTGGGTCGTCGCTGCGCCATTTGCCTCCTGACTTTCAAAGTGTGTCGCTTGATTACGGATATAAAACGGGAAAGAAATATTATCAAACAATCCACCGAACAATTCCTTATTAACAGCGCTATCATCAACTTTCTTCTTAACAATCAACTGATTTTCATCTGGGAAGTTAAAGTCTATCTTCATATTAGATTCCCAAGTACCTCTTTCCATGTAATACATAATCAGCGTATGCTCGTCTGTATTACTTCCCTGCATCGTAAACGTATTAGGCGTCGAACCTCCTGGACTTTCTTTGGTTTCGCTGGTCTCTACCGTCTTGGTTGGAGATGTGCCGCCAAAATTTATTTTACCTGTTGCAATTCCATGGTCACCGCCTATATCCAGCGCCAATTGATCATCAATGAATACCCACACATCATCATCCCCTGAGAATTCAAAAGTGATAGGTACCTCCTGATTATTGTTATCTAAAACCGTACCACTTTCAGTCAGTCTGAATTTAATTTCCAATCTGGCGCCAAAACCATAGTTATAAGTATTATAATTTGTTCCGCCTGCCCCTTCATTAAAAGGAAAAAAGCCTTTATTCCCACCTGCATCACCAATATTTTTACTCCAGTCAGGATCTCCATCTATCATCTCCAGATAATATTTGCCTGAATCCTGGCGCATCGCTACCGTTGTCTCTGCAGAATCAAAATGCCAATACTTAATGCCATTGTTATCCCTGTCTATTGATTTAAACGGGATTGCAACATCTTCATATATTTTCCCCAGCACGGCATTCTTACTGTTGTTTCCGGTCAGGAAATCCTCATTAAAGTATGGTAATGGGTAGTTAGATGCATTGTTCGCATCCTTTTTTGCCATCAGTTCACCGTTCACCAATTGACTGCCTACCAATCCCTGTGCAATAAGGTTAAACCTGCCTATTGCACCATTCGTGTCATAGGTAGACTGGTTGACAGCATAAAAACCATTATACCAAAACCAAAACCCAGGGCGAGTCTCCCCATCATCAAATCCCCACAAATTCATAATTCCCCTTAGACCATCAAATTGATAATTTGTCGGGTCGGGACAGAAGTGCCCTGTGTATAGAGGCATATATAATTCTTTCTCTCTATAATAATCACTTAACGCCTGATCAAACTGTCTGAAAGTAACCCACTTTCGGTGTCCATCGCTGTCGCTCCCAACGTAATCATCACGATTATATCCGTTCAATTCAAAATCAGAGTAATAATCGTACATCGTTGAATTTACAAAGTAATAATCATTCTGCCATTCCAAGGTACTCGATGCCACATCTACAACTACCGTCTTTTTGCCGGCTTCCGCATCTCTTATCGTATACACTTCTCCCCAGTAACCGCCGCGATTACCGCCATAGTAGACTACATTATCTCCGTTATCCGCGTAGAAGCAGGGATTTCTCAATGTTCGGCGTGGAATATCCAACATTCCGGTCCCATCACCATGCCAGGCGTCCTCCTCCGCGTTTTCATCAGTAAATTCATACCCTGCAAACCGAATTTTTGTATACTCTGGCTCTAAAGATACTTTATATACATCCTTCCACCCTTCTTTAGGCTCCACGTACGTCATCAAACCACGCTTAGGCTCCACTCCTTCTCCTGTAGCATAAAAGTACACCTTGTGTTCATCAACCAAACCTTTACCATATACATAAGGAACATAAGGGATACCATGACCCGCACTCACGCTCTCCCCCTGAACATGTAAACCATCAGTGTTTTGATAGGTCATTTTTGACATGGTTGCATCAAAGTACACCTCATTACCCGTCTTATGTACATAACCAACGTCAGCAATCTCATATTCCACAGTAACTTCATCAAAATCTATTGTTTCCGCATCCATAGTATTCCAGAAGAAATGATACTTCACTTCTTCATCCTTACTCATGTACGTAAGAATCGTATGTGAATCAGCTGTCGAACCACTCGCGAAAGAATAGCTGAATTCACTCGTGCCGTCCGCATCCATTTCCAGTACAACAGGCTCTTCATCTCCAATCCGGAACTTCGCATAATCCTTTTCCGCAGTATTAAAATATATGCTGTCAAAATAGAGCTTCTTTCCTGCAAGAGATGTACTATTTTCGCTAGGCCGCGCTCCCCATTTGCTGACTTTCTTCCCATTCTTATATTCGGTTGCACCATAGTAAAAGGTATTTGTCTCTATACTGTCATAAAGAAAGCCTTCTTCATTCTGTGCCTGTTCCGGACTGTTAAAAAAATTATATGTCGCCCCTATCTTAGCGTTAGTTTCTTTAGCATAAAAGGCTACTGTGGAATACGCGCCATTAGAAGTATCCATAGGTATTTTAAAACCGCCTGCTGTAGAATCATACTCTACCGTGATATCGCTGCCATTTCCTCCAAAGTGCGCCTCAACATCCTTTGCATCATACTGGGATGTCATGTCAAAGAAATAAATCATCTCACCGCCTTGAGACAGAGGTCCTAAGTCTCTCCAGCTCCCTGTCTTTATTTGCCCAGAAGTGTTTTCACTACTCAGCATAAAACAGGGACGTGCCATGCCTTTGGGCTCACTAAGCTCAAGATCGATTGTCTTCTTAGCATCGCCGCTCCACTCATTTGCACAGATAAAAATTATATATTGATATGTATTTGCATCCCGCTCAGTGAGATTGATTGACCATATTACTCCATTAGGCTCTTCAGCCTGTAAATCCGTCCGGGTCATTGGTTTCAATACATTACCGGAATTGACCCCATTTGAATTGTAGAAATAAACATATACGCCAGCGTCTTTTGTCCAACCGTCATCTCCCGAATTCCATGAGCCGTTACCTGATGTGTCAAAGTATATCGTCAAGCCTTCAGTTTTGTTTATGCTTAATGCCGCAGCACGCCGAAGCATTATTGTTGCACTTGAACTGGAAAGTAATGACATTGTGGTCTCAACCACCGGATTGTCTTCCGTTTTTTCCGGATTCTCCGGAATTATCGGATTTACTGTAGGCGCCGATGTCTCCGCCGCCTCCGCTTCCTCGGAAGTGGAAGTGGATGGAAAATCTGTTTCTTCTGCATCCGCCGGGTTCTCCGGTTCATTATTTTCCAAAGTGTCGGGTGTAACATCTATTTCCGGTTCTGTTCCTAACCGGACCATTTCATAAGACCCATGTATAACAGTTAGTTCGTCTGCTGCACTCGGCATCATGCCTAGGCTTGTAGACGAACTTGCTATTATAACTTCAAGTATCATCATAACCGCCATTCCAAGGCCGACTGCCTTTCTTATGACCCCTGATTTCCTCGCTTTTTCTCTTATAGTTGATATTAATTTCTCCATTCTCTGCTTCATTTCCATTCCCCCACACACTATGCCATCAGCAGCACTTTCTCTTCGTGGAAACATACCGGATTTATACAAAGCCCTGCAGCGGACAGGCTCATGGTGTCATCCGTACAGGGCTTTTTTAATTGGTTTGGAAATTTCATCTTTATCCTTTTACCGATCCTGACATTCCCTCAACATAGAATTTTTGTAGGCAAATGAATAAAATTACAATAGGAACTGCCACCACAAGTGCTCCGGCAGCAAATTGGGTGTAATATGTATCAATTCGCCTGAAGTCCGTCATCCAGTTCAAACCAACCGCTACCGTATAGGATGCCTGCTTGTCACCAAACAATATACTTGGGAAGATATAATCTGACCATGCGCCCAGGAAGTTTGTCAGCAACGTATAAATTGCAATGGGCTTGGACATTGGAATTGTAATCTTAAAAAAAATCTGTAATCTGGTGGCACCGTCAACCGTTGCTGCCTCATCTAACGCCTTTGGAATGGTATCAAAGAAGCCTTTACAGACATGATACCCCATTGCCGCACTAGCCGCACCGACAACAATCAATGCTAACAGTGACTGATTCAGACCAATACCTTTCAGGATATTGTACACAGCAATCATAGACATAAATCCCGGGAACATACCGATAATCATCAGAATCTTCATAAAAGTTGTTCTTCCCGCAAAGCGCGTCCTACTAAGTACAAAGGAAGTTGCCAGAATAATCATTGTATTGATTAAGCAACAACAAATAGCGACAATCATCGTATTTACCCACCATTTTCCAAATGGTAGTACACTGGGATTAGTGAATAAATTCACATAATTATCAAACGTAAATCCCTTAGGGATAAAATATCCTACATAATAACCGCTTTCCGCCCTCAGTGAAGTAAGGATAACCCAAAGGATGGGAAACAGCCAAATAACACCTAAAATGACCAGCACAATATAGCCTGTATTAATCTTTGCGGTCTTCATTGACAAGACCAGCGCCACATAAGCTGCAATCAGACTAAGCCAATAACCTATTCCAAAAGATTTCACCAAAAAGGACTCTGAAAGCAGACCCGAACCATCTAAAATGCTTTTGCTGGCAAAAAGAAGCACCGTAAGAGTAAGTGTCTGGAGAGCAGCGACGATTACCCAAATCCTGACACCCCAGATACTGGGACGCACAAAATTTACAATCCCAAGTACCGCCGCAATCACTGCCAATACCACCGCAGCTACCATAATCCACGAACTACCCATCACACGAAGCAGCGACAGCTTATCAGAGGATGTGGAAACGAACGGAAGGAACATCCCAAGCAGTGCAACAACGCTTGCCACAAGTGCCATATTCAAAAATTCTAATCTTAAACCGATGATGACCTTCTTCATTATTGGAATCCCTCCTCACTCTTCATTGCTCCTGACCGTGTATAAGAAATCAATGCAAATACAGCGGAGAAAATAAAGATTATGATACCAATTGCCGCTGCGAGATTGAAATCATTGCTGTCTTTGGTCAGTTTATACAACCAGGTAACCAGTAAGTCTGTCTTGCCTGCCTGATAGTAATCCATCGTCTTGGGATTACCACTAGTCAGGAAGTAAATTACACCAAAGTTATTGAAATTAGCAATCACATTGGAAATCAAATACGGCGTAGTCACGAACCACATATAAGGGAAAGTAATCTTAACAAATTGAACGAACGGATTTGCGCCGTCAATTCTTGCACTTTCATATAATTCCGCAGGAATATTCATCAGGATACCCGTTACCATCAGCATGGTCACAGGAATACCGATCCACATATTGACAACAATGACCGTGACACGCGCCCAAGTAACATTGGTCAAAAACGGAAGCGCCTGCGTTGTAAATCCCCACTGTTGGAGCAGCACATTAATAATTCCCCGTTCTCCAAGCATGGTACCCACAATCAACAGAGATATGAAAGCGGGAATCGCCATAGTAATGACAAAAATCGTTCTCCAAGCCTTCTTGCCGCGAATTCCCTTGGAATTGATCAACATGGCAAGGAAGATACCCCCAAAGTAACATGAAAACGTTGCTACAAATCCCCATATAAAAGTCCAGCCAAGTACTGGCCAGAAGGTCGCGGATAATGTGTCACTGGTAGACATCAACATGACAAAATTCTTCATTCCCACCCAAGTAAACAAATTTCCGGGCGGCTGATGCGAAGAGTCATAATTGGTAAACGCCATTAAAATCATGTAAATCAACGGCATAACCGTGAATACAAGCAGACCCGCAACGGGAATTGCTAACAGAAGCTTATGGATATTATCATCCATGAGAGATTTTGCATCCTCAATAATGCCAGGAACCTTTCTTCCTGACAGCTGAATCCGTCTTGCCTGTTCCCCCGAATATAACTGTACCAACCACACACAGATAAACACCGCAGTTATGACACAAGTTACAACACCCCACAGCAAAATCAACATGGAATTGTCACCCTGAACCACATCAAAAATACCTGTTGCTTCATTGAAAACCATACCCTGCTGCTGTGTTCCCAAGGTGGTCATTTTAGCCAAATTACTTACGCCTGTCTGAATCATATAAGCAATATATACAATTTCAGCCACAAGATAGATAAGCCCTTTAACAACCTGCCCGCGGACTATATTGGAGAGACCAAAAATGATAAAAGAAAGCTTCGTAAAAATGTCGCCCCTTATAAAAATGGATATGGGATCTTTCTTTTCCTGCGCCGATACATTTACTTTATTTTTTGCAGTTTTCATCCTACTACCTCCATCATTATTTACAGAAAAAAATACCAGAAAAGGCTGCCTGCAGACATTCACTATTCTTTTCCACAGGCAGCCCCTTCTTAACTACTTACCATCCAAAAACTATTTATTCTGTAAGAGAAGAAAGAATTGTGCTTACAACCGTATCCAGACTTTCCTGTGCATTTGCAGAGGTAACATCACCTTGTAAAATGCTCTCACCCAGAGTTGCAACCGGTGTCCAGTAATTTGAAATCTGGGAAATAGAAGGCTGAGGAGTCGCATACTGTGTCTGTGCAATCAGCGCGCAGGTAGCGGCATCGGCAGCCACCTCAGCATTGTCCTGTAAGGACAGGCAGGTAGGGGTAGCCTTACATTCCTTATAACGAATCAACTGGTTATCTTCATTAGCAAACCATTCAGCCAGAAGCTGGGCTGCCATAGGATAAGCTGTGTTGGATTTTACGGCATAACATTTATAATCAGCAAAGTTGCTAAGCTGGCATTCATTTCCATCCAAATTAATAGTAGGCAGAGCACAAGCTCCTAAATCATCGCCAAGTGCTTCAGTAAGTGCGCCATCCGCATCAGCCCATGTACCGGAACACAAAGCTCCCAGTTTGCCTTCTTTGAACAAAGCGCCCGCAACACCGTCTCTATCCTCTATGTACTTCGGATTATTGACAAGATCGATCACGTAGTTTACAGCTTTTACACCGCCTTCGTTGTTCCATGTGCAATCTGTCGGATCTTCACCGTTTGGTCCAAACAGAGTACAGCCTGCTGCATAGAAGAAAGTTTCCAGATACCAGGAATCATGAACAGTATAGGAGAAATTATACACGTCACTACCTAAATCCTTCGCCATCATGGTTTCCAGACTCTTCACTTCATCATCGGTATACATGCTCTTGTTATAGAACATAAAGAAGGAGTTCGGTGAAAAAGGTATACCATACATGTAACTATCCCTTGTACATGCCTCAATAGCGCCCTCGCCATATAAAGACTTCACATCATCGATGTTTACTGTAATAGGATAAATCAATCCTGCATCCTTTAACTGGGAAATAGAACCGGAAGGAAGCTGGAATACATCCGCTGCCAGTTCAGGATCTGTCTCCAGATTGTTAGCTGACTCATCAATACCTACAACAGCAATATCGAAAGTGCAATCAAATTCAGGATGCGCTTGGTTAAACGCTTCACACATTGCCTGCGTAATTACCATTTCTTCTTCAGGCACCCATACCTTCAGGCTTACCTGTTCAACCTCACCACCGGCATTTCCGCTATCGCCGGCATCCGCATTGCTGTCGGTATCCGCACTCTCTCCGGCATTTCCACTTTCGCCCTGATTTGGGGTATTTGCACTCCCTGAATCACTGTTACCACAGCCGGAAAGCATGCCCAGCAACATACCAGTTGTACAAAGTAATGCAACTGCTTTTTTCAACTTCATAATAATTTACCTCCTAATAATATATAATTTTTTACTTAAGTTAACCGGTTTACTAAAGTGTACCTTACCTTTGTCTTCTTGTCAAGTTCTTTTTGCATTTTAAAGAAAAAAATGTTAATAGCTGTCTTTTTTTATACATTCTATACAACAGCATACCTTTATCTATTCAACTGAAAATTTCTCAATAGCCTGCTGCAATTTTACTGCCCATTCCCGCATCTGCTCGGATGCCCGCTGCAATGTCACTGCCTCTACAGATTGATTTTCTGTTGTCTTGTATACATCGACAGAACTTGCCGCAGTCTCCTCCGCAACAGTTGATATACTCTCTATCGCTTCCTCCGTTGTCCTTCTTGCAACTTCCATACTCTGAATATATTCCAGAATCTCCTGAACCTGAGACATCAGAGTGCGAGCCTGTTCATCCATCTGATAAAAGGACTTTGTCATTTGCTCTACTGCTTTCTTTTGATTTTCGACGCTTGTATACGCAACGCCAACGGAATCTCCTGCCATCTGTGTCTGTACAGTAACCTCCTGAATAATCGTGCGGATTTCACCTGCCGATACCATCGACTGGTCTGCCAGCTTACGGATTTCACCCGCAACCACACTGAATCCCCGTCCTGCTTCTCCTGCGCGCGCTGCTTCAATCGATGCATTTAAGGATAATAAAGTAGTCTGCCCTGCAATATCATCAATTGCACCAACAATTGTATCAATTGCATTAATTCTATCCTGCAGAAGCTGCATGGTTAGGGAAACCTGATCCATCATCTGTGTCGTTTCAGATGTTCTTTCATTCAATTCCCGCATCGTATGAAGTCCCTCGTTAATCGCCTCCACTGTATGATCCGTTGCCTTACCGATACTGGAAGTACTCTGGTTAATCTGCTTGAATTTCAATGACAATGCTTCCATCTGCTGCAGGCTGTTTGATGAATTCTCATTTAAATGTCCAACTCCTGCCTCAATTTCTCCCATCGATAATTTTATCGCGGCTGTCGAACTTACAAATCTCTGTGCCGCATCCGCAACCTCATGAACGTCATCTAGCAATACACTCCCTACAGTTCCTGTTTCATGAACCAGCGCACAGACATTATCCATCATATGATTTACTCCATCCGCAAGTATTGCCAATTCATCCTTCCGCTTCAGGTTCAAGTGCTTTGTGAAATCTCCTTCTGCAATTCTATCCAAATGCTGATTGATCCGGTAAACCCCGTTTCCAAGACTTCTTGCATACAGGATGCCGACGGAAAGCGCCAGCAGACTTGCCACAATAACCAGTGAAACTGTAATCTGACCGATTACTTCTGTCTGCTCCGTAAAGTGACTTGACGGTATCAATACACATGCCAATATCTCATCCTCTATGATATTTTGTGTCAAAAAAAGGTATTCTCCGCCGTTATAATCTATGTAACATACATCACTTTCGCCTTCATTTCCGACAAGCAGATCCGCAAAAAAACCGTCGCGCACCATACAGTTTTCACCATCATAGACCAATTCCGTTCTGTCTGCACTTCCGATACCGATAATACTTCCTTCCCCGAAATCCAATTGCTGCATGATATCCGATATTGTATCCTCCGTAATCTCCGCAATCACAAACGCATCTTCATCTGGAAAAGCCATTCCCAGCCGAAGCAAATAAGTCCCCTCCTTGGTTCCAAGCTTTTCATCCAGCTCAGAACTGATTCCAAACCAATGAAACTGTTTCTTATCGCTTAACAGCTTCTGACCTTCCGCTGTCTGTGAAAAATCCGCATACAGATTGTCACTTCCGGGATCGCTTGTCATAATAGAATCAGCATGCTCCGATATAATAGCAATATTACTCAGTCTATCATCACTCCATAATCTGTGCTTCATACTATCCAACGAAGCATTATGGAACTGTACCTCCTTCGTACTGGAAAGCGCATAGCCTCCTCTCAGGTAATCTCTCATCTCTGCGTTCTGATAATATTCATACATCAGCGACTGCATAGACTGGAACTGTGACTGATAGTATTCCGACAACATGTGCAGGGTCTGTTTCATATCATATACACTGTTGTTCACAAGGATTGCCGATGCTCTCTGATAACTGATTGTACCAAGCAGCACCATGCAGATCACTGGCAGAAAAAAAGCTGCCAACATCTTAAATCGAATTCCATGTATACCCGTTTTCTTTTCTTTCAAGTTCCTTTCATTCTTTTTTTTTCCAATACTCTTTAATTTGCTTTTCCTCATATCTCTTCTCCATTTTTGTATTTATCCCCAATTCATATCCAGCGTTTCAGTAAATTTGTACAATTTCTCTAACAATCCATGATGATCTGCTCAACGATAGCACCAATCAAATCATTATCCATTTCCATTTGCACAAGTTTACCAATTAATCTTTCCCGATTCTTTTCACTGCACACATCTTCAAAAATATCCGCTTTTAGCGAATACTCAATCTGTGCGCGGTGTAAAAGATTGAAAATTACATGCTTTTTTTCCGGATCAATAATTTTTTCATCCCGAAGCCGAATCTGGATGTTAATATCCCTGAGATTTTCACCGCAAAACCGAATATTAATCTCCTTTCTTTCCGCATTATAACTTTGGTTAAATTGTACTGCAGTATTGTCCACAAAAACAATCTCTGACGGTTCTGCAATTCCCCTGATATGGATGTCATAGCATCGCTTGTCCGGAATAACTCCTTCCGTCTCTCCTACTATCTGAATGTGAACCTCCGCTGTTTTACCGGAAGTAAACTTGAAATGCGTAACAACGGGATCAGCTTTCCTTCCTTCGTCTTCCCGGTCCTCGTACATATCAAATGAACCATCTGCTCCATTGAATATATGCACTTCCAGCTCTTTTGGATTGTGCAAATGACATTCCATAAAATCCTTTGCCATCGGTATTACTCCGCCGGCAGGCACCAATACCGGAATGTATTCCAACCCCCGGTAAAGCTTCATCCTGCGTCCGCCCACATAATACTGCCCTGTAAAAAAGTCAAAGTATTCCCCCTCTGGCAGCCATGCATCAAATTCAGCTATCAATGTTCTCCTGCTCACAGGCTTTGTAATAGGACATACAATCATCTGTGTTCCAAAGTAATACTGGTTGGGCACATGATAAGCCTCTTCCGTATCATGGTGATAATACATTGGCTGTAATAAGGGCAATCCCTGCATATGTGTAAGGTAATTCATGGTATACAGATAAGGAATCAGCCTATGCCTAAGCTGCAAAAATTCAGTCATAATACGTTCAGCTTCCATATTGTAACTCCACGGTTCTTTCCCATAGAATTCGTTTGAGGTACTGTGAAGACGCATAATAGGGGAAAAAACGCCAAACTGCATCCAGCGCACTGCCAGTTCATCATCACGGCATCCCCCCTGATGCCCGCCAATATCATGACTCCACCAGCTGTAACCTACATTACTTGCATTTGCCGTAAAATATGGCTGAAACTCCAAAGAATCCCACGTGGAATAGGAATCTCCCGAAAATCCAATGGGATAACGATGGCTTCCGACTCCTGCATATCTGGAAAAAGTAAGCGGTTTTTTTCCGTTTCTTCCACTGTCCAAAAAATGCAGATGATTCAGCATCCAAAGGGTATCCACCCCCGTCATTTTGGAACGGCTTCCCTGCTGCCAGTCCAGCCACCAGAAATCAACCCCTTTTTCCTCATTCGGATGATGCAGATATTTGAAATATGCATCCATGAACTGCCTGTCCGTGGCATCAAAGGGAATTTTGTCTTCCTCCTCATAGTTAATTTCCAGCTCCTTCGCCATAGGCAGATATGCCTCCTCATGAGCCCTGACCCCGTCAGCCGGATGGACATTCAGGGTTATATGCATTCCCATTTCATGCAACTTATCCATAAAATGCTTTGGCTCGGGGAAAAGAGCCGGATTCCATGTATATCCGGTCCATCCGCTCCCATATTTCGCCGGAATGTCAGTCAGATGCCAATCCATGTCAATCACCGCAACAGCGAAAGGAAGCTCCCTCTCCCGAAACTGATGCATAAGTTCCAAATAGCTCTCTTCAGTATATCGGTAATACCGACTCCACCAGTTTCCCATGGTAAACCTTGGCAACAGAGGCGTTGCTCCGCTCAACCGGTAAAAATCCCTCAGACATCCCAGATAATCATGTCCATAGCCGAAAAAATACAAATCCGTAGACTCCATCGGTTTTGCCATAACCCATTGATCCTGCGTTATAAAAGCCGTAATACTATCATCCAGCACGCTAAAACCATCCCTCGACATCAGCCCTTTCTCAAGCTCTATGGCTCCATCTGCATTATCCAGTGTACGGGCGGTCCCTTTCAGATCATTAGTTGTATCACCATAATTCCAGACTGAACCATATACGTGAAACCCTTCCCTCAACTGAATAGTCAGGCCTTCCCTGGAAAAAGGTTTTTTATTATAGTACAGATGGAGCCTTGATGTAACGATTTCCAATGAATCCTCTTCTTCCATCACACGATACTCCCGCACCGGAAAATCACGGCAAATTACTGTCTGCGTAGGCTCATCCACAAACTCTCCTGCCTCTTGATATTCCATACGGATCAGACAGTCCGTTAATATCGTAAAACGATATTGTTTTCCCGCCACAATCGCTTCCTTCCTTGCAACAGGTTTCATCTGTAATAGGTAGTCTTTTTGCATTTTTATCCGCGCTCCTTTCAAATTATTTTAAGTTGACCGATTAACCAACCGGGTAAAAGTAAATGGTTATGAACAAGGACTTATACATAACCATTTACTTATTGCATATCTCACACTCTATGAAATAAGATTGGTGTGCCTCTACTGTCAGTTCAATGCTGTTTAAATCCATCTGCCTGTACTCCAGCGTCTTCCCAAAGACATCCGCTTTGCCTTTCGGTTCTGTGGCTCCTACTGCCCCTAACGGCAGACGGATTTTTTCCGTTTTATCACTGGCAGATATCACAGTGACAAAAACTTCGTCGTCACAGAAGCGCGCGATTGCTACTACATATCCCTGCGCATAAAGAAATTTCATGCCCCCTTGGGAAAGTGCTTTATGCCGCGCCTTCTTGTGCGCCATAGTACGGTACATCTTATATACTTCGCTATTCCTGTAATCCCTGCTCCAAGGCATGGGATATCTACAGCCTTCATTTGTCCCCAGAACGCCGTCTATGCCCGCCTCGTCTCCATAATAAATGGATGCCGCGCCTACAAGCGTAAAAAGAAAAAGAATAGCTCCCCTATACTCATCCGGATGAACTTTTGGATTATTATGCAGCCTGCTGACATCATGACTGTCGAAGAGGTTAAACTGGTTCTCCCACATCACGTAAGGAAGCTTTGCCAAATGTTCCATGACACGCCCCTCCACGTCTTGTGCCGTCATTTTATATGGCACCTTACGGAGAATCTCATTTCTATCCATAAATAAATCAGGTTCTCCAAGGAACTGACGGATTACCCGCCCGCAGCCATAGTAATTCATGGGAGAATCCCATTCCGTTCCCTGCAGGTAAGAGGCGCAGTCTCCCCAGTCCTCCGCCAGAATATAAGCCTGCGGGTTCTCTTCCCGTATGCTTGTACGAATCTCGGGCCACAGCTCATGTGCCAGCTGCACCTCATTATGCCTTGCAAAGACATCCGCCACGTCAAATCTCCAACCATCAATGCTGTACGGCGGTTTCAGCCATTTTTTGAGGACAGAGGTCTCTGCTCTGTAAATCACATCCCGAAGAAAATCTGCCGTATAATTCAAAGTAGGCAGTTCCGGCTTATCCCACCATCCATGATAGGTATTATCATCCTCGAAAAAATAGTATTTCCTCTCCAACGAATCAGGATTATTATACGCTCCTACTGACTTGTCAAAAAACAGACCGTCTTTGTTAAACCATTTATGGGCGCTTCCCGTATGATTAATGGAAATGTCAAGAATCAGCTTCATGCCGTTTTCATGCAGAGCACGGGACAATTCCGCCAGAGTTTCATCCCCGCCAAAGTGCGGATCTACATGAAAATAATCAATACAGTCATATTTATGTACCGATGGCGCAGTAAATATGGGATTTAAATATACTGCCGTTACCCCAAGCTCCTTCAAATAAGGAATTTTCTCCTGAATGCCCTGCAAATCCCCACCATAAAAGTCCAGGCAAAATCCTTCCTTATATGTAAGCGCTTTGTCCTCCCAGTTTTTCATATGAATCGAAGGATGACCGTCAATGCTGTATTCTCCGTCTTTCACATCATTGTCCGGATTCCCATTACAGAAACGTTCGGGAAAAATCTGATAAAAAACTGCCTCTTTTACCCATGCGGGCTGTACATAATCCGCCAGCAGAACAAAATCATATGTATGATCAGGTAAATAGGTTGTAATCCCTTTTTGATTGTAAAAATATACAATATCGTCACAGACGATATAAAAATGATACTGCATCCGACTTTCCGTAATTTCCAGCTCTGCCGCATAATAGGCAAGTCCATGCTCTGTTTTCCTTTTTTCTGCCTCTATCAGCTTTTCTGCACCATTAGGCACTGTTCTTAAAAACACATGACGCATCGGGGCATCTTCATACATTCTGATCCAAACCGTAACGGTATCAAAGAGTTTGGGTTCCGGTTTACTGACAAAGTATACTGTCCCGTCACTATATACACTTTCCAACCATTGTTCCATACTTATCTTCCTTTCAAGCTTTTCTTTTCATTACTTTCAAATTAATTGTTATATTATGATTTCTCTAACCGACTGTCTCTCCACGATTTCTACATCAACTTTTTGGTTGATCACCACTTTCTCCTTATTGCGTATCATCTCAAATAAACATTCCCCTGTAAGCAAAGCTTTTCTCTCCAGATTCTGGGATACAGTAGTAAGTTTCGGATTAGAATACCTGCACTCCGGAAGGTTATCAAATCCCACCACGGAAATATTTCCCGGCACATTCAACCCGCACAGCCGTAAGCCCTCCATAATGCCGAAAGCAAGAATATCCGACATAGCCGCCACTGCGGTAAATCCCTCATCCGAAAATGCGATTTTTTTCCCAACCTCTACTCCGGATTCATAAAGAGTCAATGCTTCAAAGATACATGCCTGACTCACCTCTATACCCCGTTCTTTACAGGCATCACAAAATCCACGGTATCTTTCCTTTACGACTCCCGGACTGTTTATATTTGGACCTGCAAAAGCAATTTTTCTGTGTCCTTTCCCAATCAGATATCTGATTGGGAAAGGACACAGAAAAATTGCTTTTGCAGGTCCAAATATA
>JAAVAE010000045.1 GCA_014804245.1 Lachnospiraceae bacterium
AAATCCAGCTGGAACAGGAGGAAACATGTCAGTTACAGAAACGAATATTGTAGATGGAATAGCATTGTCTGAAGAGAGAACGCTTAAAATGTTAATTACAGATTACTTAGATTGGTGTGATGAATATAAGCATTTGATGATTCTTCAAGAAAAGATTAATTCATACATAGCTTTTTGCGAGGGAAAGCAATATAAAGAAATATATAAGAGTAATTTAATTGAACATATAATTTTCGAAATTCATTTTTTACATGAGCCTACTAATAATACACTATTATTTTTAAAACAAATACCTGCGCAAATAAGTGAACTCACAGTATCAATCGAATGTCATATCTCAGAGGCGGAAAATGAAAATAAGTAAGGCGATTCATAAAGATTTGATAAATATCATAAAGGTGACAGCAAAAGAAACAGGATGAAAAGTGATTCAATATACTGTGTATAGACGTGAAGGTGCTGATTTCTATATGGGGCATTTTCCAGAGGCAAAAAATTCATAAGTATATGAAGCATATATAAATGGAGAGATGACAAAAAAGAATTTGTAGATTGGTATAATGAGGTAATTATCGACCAGAGTTGCCAAGTAATAATCGTAGTCATAAGTTTGAGTAGAGGAGAAAATGATGAATATTAGTTTAACTGCAAAAATGAAGAAGTTTGATGATTTTATTTCTTGTTATAACAAAGGAGATGAAAATAGAAAGTATGAAGGAAAATCGTTATTGTTTTATTCGATATCTAATAATAGTACTGAAGATAGATATTTGATTACTAAATTTTTGCTTGATAAAGGTGCAGAAATTAATGGGACAAATGAGTGTGGAGAGAATTTACTTCACATTCTTTTGTCGCGGACAAATCATAATTTGGAGCAAACGGAAGAATTGTGTAGAAGATTAGTAGAAAAGGGAATTGACATTAACCAACTGGACGCAAAGGGGAGGGTGCCATTGCAGTATTTAATTAACATGAAGTATGAGGATGCAAAACTTGAGCCATTATATCAAATTTGGTTTGAACAGAAAACACTGTTAGTGAATCATAAAAATGCATGGGGAAAAACACCTTTGGAGATTGCAGGGAAAATGTCTTATAGAAAAAGTTTATTAGAAAGGTTAGAAAAATATGAATAAAATAGCAATATTCATTCCTAACGCAGGTGGATACATTGTTTCAAAAAATATACTTTCTCAATAAAGGAAATTTGAAATGGTGCGTTAGAGAAGAACCTATGAATGAGGTTGATAACGGATGAATATTTTTATATTTCTTCTTTTTACTGTGGCGAGTAATGCTGCAGAAAGAAGACAGTGATTGGCCGGAATAAAAGAATTACCATCAGACCATCCCAGGGTAAGCATTCGGTATCCACGTTTATATTTCATGGAACAATGGTCAAACACTTTCGCAAGAAACATATTAAGCATTTTTGAGTTTTTCGAAAAGAAGCAGCGGGAACGCTTTTCCGAAAAGAAAGTTATTGATTTATCTTGGGGGATTGTGATGAAGAAAAAAACTACTATCATTTCAGGAATTGCAGGTGCTTTTATTTTAGGACTGTGTATAAAATTTATTGTTAATAGCAGGGATGTACCTGTAATTGAAAATGTCGCCGTGGAAGAAAATGTAGTTTCTGATGAAGCAAATGAATGGGTTGGGCAAGAGACGACAGAGTCGGAACTACCAGGGGAAGTACAGCCGAAGAGTGAGAAGTCGAAAGGGATGGAGTCAGAAGAGGCACAGCAGGAACTGGAGGGACAAGATAAGATTGCAATTCCTGAAGAAATACATTTTATAAAACCGGTAGTGCAGTTGGATGGTGAAGAAGGTGAGCTGATGTATAATTGGTATTTTAAGAGTATCCGTGTTGATGATGATACCCTTCTTTTGGTTAGTGACTGTTATTTTCCAGAAGAAAAGCTGCAACAGAAGATTTTCTTTCTGGCGGAAGCACCATATTTTATACTGCAGGAGGTTTTTCGGCAAGATTCCAAAACCTGGGATGAAGAGTCACATCCGCCATATAATCTGGAAGATCGAATGGCATTTCCGCATCCTGTAGATGGAGGTTATGTCTATGAGCTGGATGGGGTACTGTATTTTCTAACCAAAGATTTTCAGGAAGCTACTTTGCTCTATGATCTTCATCAGCTTATGGGAGATTTGTATTCGTTTTCTATCTATACATATAGAACGTGCGATATAACAGAAGATGCCTCAAGAATGCTTGCCTGCACAGATGAGGGCCTCTATGAATATGATTTGGAGAGAGGAAACCGGAAGCTGTTAGAGTCAGCTTATTTTTCTCCTCATGAAATCAATGAGGATGACTGCTTGTGCGGACATAATGATTTTAGATTTGCCGGTCCTGTAAAGGTAGAATATGGACCTGATGAGCAAAGTTATGCGTATTTGACGGGAACGGAAGAAGCGGACATGGGAGATATTACAGGAGTCGTGTTGCGCTCAGGGGAAGGAGAAACCCTATATCAAAAGGAGTCAGATAATGTGTATGATTTCAAGTGGGTGGAGTCAGAAGATGCAGTCTATTTAACCGTTTTTTATACAGAGAAGGATGAGAAAGGCATAGTAGATGCGGTCTGGCAGATGGATCGGGTGGATATAGATACAGGAGAAGTGGTGACGTTTGAAGCGCCGAAAGAGATATACTGGGGAGGAACACCGTGTTGCGTTGTCGGCTTTTTAGATGAAGACACACTTCTTTATATGAATTTTGATAAGCAGGATGATGATAAGGGAGAAGAAAAAAACGATAAAGATATATTTGAGGTTTATCGGCTCTCTTCTGGAGAACGACAGGATTTAGATGTTGTGGGAGATGTAGATTGGAAAATACTGATTCTTGATGAGGACGGTTATAGAACAACTCCTGTAAGGTATCCGAAATGAGAAACTGTTCGGGTTTTGTAAGGTAATAAGCTATAAAGAGTCAAGATATTTGGGAAAGCTGGTATGCATTATTAAAGCAGAAATTAACCGAAGCTCTGGGATATGAAATTGGAGAACCTGAAAAGGTATTATTAAAGACATTACCTTACTGCCGTTACCGGAAAAAACTGATGTGGTGGAGGAATTTAGCCAAGCACGAAAACTGATAGGTTGTGGAGATGGCATGCAATTTTTTGGTGCAATTTTAATAAAAAGTGATTTGTCTCTGGAAGAAATAGACAGTCACTATTCAGCATACAGAGATGTAGAGTGGGAGTATATTGTTTATTCGTGGGGAGATGGGATGTCTCCATTCAGGAATTTCGACTTGTGGGGAAATTAATAGCAAGAAAAGTTTGCCCGAAAGTGAGTAATTGCAAACTACCGCATTTTATCATATAATAGACCTCGAAAGCATGAAGCAGGCATAATATATGAAACCACACGAGGAGGAAAGTTATATGATATCAGTATTTGAAGGCGGTGCCTATCTGATAAACGGCACAGAGGTAATCCCCGACAGTTCGGACGCCTTATCCGAAGTGAAAGCAAAGACGGGAAAAGAAGCCACAAAGGAAGCATCCAGGCAGGAGACCATTGCCTATCGCATTTTAAAGGATCACAACACATCAGACAACATGGACAAGCTTAAGATTAAATTTGACAAGCTGACATCCCATGATATTACTTTTGTAGGGATTATCCAGACAGCCAGAGCATCAGGGCTCGAAAAGTTCCCTGTTCCTTATGTACTTACCAACTGCCACAATTCCCTGTGTGCAGTGGGAGGAACCATAAACGAGGATGACCACATGTTTGGTCTTACCTGTGCAAAGAAATACGGCGGTGTCTATGTACCCCCTCACCAGGCAGTCATCCATCAGTTTGCAAGGGAAATGCTTGCAGGCGGCGGAAAGATGATTTTAGGTTCCGATTCTCATACCCGTTACGGCGCCCTTGGAACCATGGCGATGGGAGAAGGCGGTCCCGAACTGGTAAAACAGCTTTTAAATCAGACCTATGATATTAATATGCCCGGCGTAGTGGGCGTTTATCTTACAGGCGAACCGGTAAAGGGCGTAGGTCCTCAGGACGTGGCGCTTGCCATTATCGGTGAAGTGTTTGCAAGCGGTTACGTGAAGAATAAAGTGATGGAATTTGTAGGTCCCGGCGTGTCTTCCTTAAGCGCAGATTTCAGGATTGGAATCGACGTAATGACCACGGAGACCACGTGCCTCTCATCCATCTGGCAGACAGATGACACTATTAAAGAATTCTATGAGATTCACGGAAGAAAAGAAGAGTATAAGGAATTGAATCCGGGGCAGGTGACTTACTATGACGGTATGATCACCATCGATCTTAGCACCATAAAGCCCATGATTGCGATGCCCTTCCATCCAAGCAATACTTACACGATTGAAGAACTGAATGCAAACCTTCTGGATATTTTAGATGATGTGGAGAAAAAAGCAGCGGTTTCTTTGGACGGTGCGGTGGAATTTACTCTTAAAAATAAAGTACAAAACGGAAAACTGTTGGTTGACCAGGGTATTATTGCAGGATGTGCCGGCGGCGGATTTGAAAATATCTGTGCGGCGGCAGACATTATGAGCGGCAGCTATATCGGTTCCGACGGATTTACTTTAAGTGTGTATCCGGCATCCATGCCTGTGTACATGGAACTGATCAAAAACGGCTGTGCTGCTGCATTGCTTGAGACAGGTGCGGTTATGAAAACTGCATTCTGCGGTCCTTGTTTCGGTGCGGGAGATACCCCTGCCAACAATGCTTTCAGCATCCGTCATTCTACCAGGAACTTCCCTAACAGAGAGGGATCCAAGCTGCAAAGCGGTCAGATTTCTTCCGTGGCGCTCATGGATGCCCGCTCCATTGCGGCTACAGCGGCGAATAAGGGCGTGCTCACAGCGGCAACGGACTTTGACGGACCGATTAAGAAGTATCAGTACCATTTTGATGCAAATATTTACGCAAACAGAGTATTTGATTCCAAAGGTGTTGCAGATCCTTCTGTCGAAATCCAGTTTGGTCCCAACATCAAGGACTGGCCGGCAATGACACAGCTTCCGGAAAATCTGGTTCTGCGTGTGGTATCTGAAATTCATGATCCTGTTACCACAACGGATGAACTGATTCCTTCCGGTGAGACTTCCTCCTATCGTTCCAATCCTTTAGGACTTGCCGAGTTTACCTTATCCAGAAAGGATCCTGCTTATGTGGGACTTGCCAAGGACATCCAGATTGCACAGAAGGCAGTGATGGAGGATAAGTGCCCTGTAGAAGCCAAACCGGAACTGAAACCGGTGATGGATGTGATTAAAAAGAATTATCCTCAGGTTGGAAAGGAAAACATAGGATTTGGTTCTACCATCTTTGCGGTAAAGCCCGGCGATGGTTCCGCCAGAGAACAGGCAGCATCCTGCCAGAAGGTACTTGGAGGATGGGCGAATATTGCCAACGAATACGCCACCAAGAGATACCGCTCGAACCTGATCAACTGGGGTATGCTTCCCTTCCTGATTCCAGAAGGTGAACTTCCTTTTAAAAACAAGGATTATCTGTTCTTCCCAGATATTAGAAAGGCAGTGGAGGAGAAGGCAGATGAGATCAAGGCATATAAGGTAGGAGATGATGAACTTACCGAGTTTACACTAAAACTTGGCGAACTGACAGACGAAGAACGCCAGATCATCCTTAAGGGGTGCTTGATCAATTACAACAGAGTATAGAGCATATTTCACAGATATGGATAAGCCCGCTGGTTCACAGCGGGCTTTAATGTCTGGTGAGCGCCAACACATTTACGGACTGACACCGAAAAGAAAAATGATGCAAAAATGATGCAAAAAAGATGCAATTATGATGCAGGGGGCATGTACAATAGCAGTATAAAAGGAGGATGTAAGTCAAAGCGCTTTCGAGGACAAGAGATTATGAATACACAAAAGAAGAAAAGAAAAAAGAAATCTTCTGCGGCAAAGGCTAAAAATTTTTTGCCACAGGGATCTATATGGCTGGCTGTTTTTTTGTCTCTTTCGTGTTTTTACACGGAAATTGTTTTCAAGCTGTCAGTCGAAACATTGCACACCGGAAGTTCATTTGTATTTCTGGCATTATTCTCGCTCTGCGTGGGACTGGTTGTTTCAGGCATTATTTCGTTGTTGCCGAAAAAAGCAGTGCAGATTCTGATACCATTCTATCTGGCGTTTATATTCCTCATTTTTGTTGTGGAATTTCTGGTATATAGACAGTTTAAGGTGGCATATGACATAAATACCATATTGAATGCCGCAACTGACGCACTGGGCGGATTTGGTGCTGACATCAGGCGGCTGATCTTCTGCTTTGATGGAATCAGTCATATTGTGCTCTTTTTGCTGCCGCTTATCTTGTGGTTTGTACTAAGAGAAAAGATAATTGGGCAGTTATCCGAAAAGGGCATTAGGCAGAGACGTACAGGACGGGCTGTTTATTCTTTGCTGGCACATTTGGCTGGAGGAGCTGCCTGTTATGGAGCGGCTTTGTTCCTTATTTTATGCTGCGGTCTGCACAAGGACATTTATACAAATCAATATAATTTTGAGTCGGCTGTAATGCAGTTTGGGCTGGGTGAGGGGCTGTGTCTGGATATCCGGAATCTTGCTTCATCCAAAACGTCCGCTCCCGCTTTTGAAAGCGCGGAGGTGGAATTTGTGCAGGGCACAGTTGACGATACCCTTGTAAGCAGCAAGGAGGAAAGCGTATCCGGCGGTAAGACTGTCGTACAGGCAAAGGAGGCAGCCAGCGCTCAGGAGGTGGTCATGCTTCAAGAGGGGACTTCCTCCCAAAGCACGAAAACTGCACAGGAGGACGAATCGGTAACACCGGTTGTATACGGTCAGAGTGTGACCTGCGTTGATTTTGCTGCTCTTGCTGCTGCAGGTGGGAACTGTGCCGATATTGATGCTTATGTTTCCACGCTCACACCGTCAAGCCAAAATGCCTATACAGGCTCTTTTGAGGGGAAAAATTTGATTTTGATCTGTGCGGAAGCATTTTCTGGCTTTCTCATTGACCCGGAGCTCACACCGACACTTTACAGGCTTTCCACAAATGGAATTAACTTTAATGATTATTACCAGCAGTCAATTGCCG
>JAAVAE010000046.1 GCA_014804245.1 Lachnospiraceae bacterium
CCGGGAGGGCAACATAGACTGGAGTCTTTCTTTCCATCCATACAACTCTCCGCTGTATGACCCTTATGCGTGGAACGGACCGGCAGTATGGGTAAAGGAAAGCCTTGCAACACCGTACATTACTATGCAGAATATTGACATATTGATTAGCTATATGCATCAGAAACAGTTTTTAAATCCTGCTGGAGAGGTGAGAAGCATTTCTATTGCCGAGATTGGATATACTTCTGATTTCGGAACTGAGGCGCAGGAAGCGTCTATTGCTTACGGTTATCTGAAAGCGGCTTCTATACCGGATATTGATGCTTTTATCTTATTCCGCCACACGGATGACGCCCATGAGATGGAAAGTCATCTGGCGCTTGGATTGTGTGACCTGAGCGGAAATAGGAAGCCTGCTTATGCAATCTACAAGAATCTGGGAACTGCTAATGAGGCGGCAGCCAAAGAAAGAGCGTCCGAGATCATTGGCATGGATATCGATCAGATGATCAGCCAGAACATTTTATGGACGAGACCCGGCACAGGGGTGGTACAGTGATGATTGGCTTATAAGATGCAGATATAAAAAGAGACTGTGTAAAATGCTGCAAGGCATCTTACACAGTCTCTTTTTGAACGTTCTCGTTTGGACATTTGACTTTCAGAAGTGATATTCCCTTGGCTGATAGAAGAAAGTCTGTATCCTGCTGTCACGACCATAAGTGGTGGTGTGGCAATCCATGGAAGAATTCAGAGTTTCTTTTTTGGCGCGTTCTAATACTTTTGCGAAAGAACCATTGGAACTCTGGCTTCCGGATTCAGAATAGAAAGCATTCTGCTGGTCACGCTTTACTTTGCCAACCTTAGGAACAGCATCTACTGAATGCACCATAAAAATACCTGAAAATCCTTTTGCTGCGACAATCCCTCCTTGGATGCGTATTTCAATAGTGTACCGTACTCATGAACCTTTTGTTATTATATATTTCGTACAATTTGGTTAAAAAGTTTAGAGGAAAAAGCAAAACCTGCTTTTGGAAGATAATAAATGAATGGGGTTAAGGTGGATATTACGCCGTCATTTGCTTCACTCTACCGCTGGTAGATGTTCATTTTGTTTTAATTCGCTTATAATAAACGGCAAGGAGGAGCTAAGTGATGGATCAGATGAAGATTGGAGCCTTTATTGCCGAATGCCGTAAGAAAAAGGGATGGACACAGAGTCAACTGGGTGAAAAACTGGGTCTGACGGATAAAGCTGTTTCAAAGTGGGAAACGGGGAGGTCGATGCCGGATCTGTCCCTGTTTCCCTCGTTGTGCAGTCTGCTGGAAATTTCAATAAATGAATTGATGGCAGGCGAGTATATTCCGGAGGAGCAGTTAAGGGCAAAAACAGATGCAGTGCTCATGGAGGTCATTACAAACTGGCTGGGAGGTGACAAATGGGAATTAAAGGAAACTGGACTGAAAGAAGAAAGTATATTGAAGGTATTGAATGTTTCTAAGATTTATGAGGCGGAAAATAGGAAGACCCTGGCGGTAGATGATGTCAGCTTTGGGGTGCAGCCGGGGAGCTTTTTGGGAATTATGGGTAAATCGGGTTCCGGAAAATCAACGCTTCTTAATTTGATAGCCACAATTGACAAGCCTACTGGCGGAAAAATTGAAATGAATGGGCATAGTATTACAGATATACCTGAGAATCAGGCAGCTCGGTTTAGACGGGAGCATTTAGGATTTGTTTTTCAGGAGTACAATCTGCTTGATAATTTAACGATTTATGAAAATATTGCACTTGCCCTGACTGTAAAGGAAATTCCCAGGGAAAACGTGAAACAGACTATTTTTGAACTGGCAGAAAAACTGGATATAGTATCCGTGCTTAATAAGTACCCATATGAGGTGTCAGGCGGTCAAAGGCAGCGCAGCGCCTGTGCACGTGCAGCTGTGACAAGACCTGATATCATTCTTGCCGATGAGCCTACAGGGGCACTCGATTCACATTCTGCCAGGCAATTGCTGGGCACCTTTAATATGCTTCGCAGGGAATATGGTGCAACCATTTTGATGGTCACACATGATGTATTATCTGCAAGCTACTGCGACAGGATATTGTTCATGCAGGATGGAAAAATAAAGGCGGTGCTTGACAGAGAGCAGGAAAGCAGACAAGATTTTTTTGCAAAGATTTTGGATAAAATCGCATGGATGGAGGGAGAGGACAATGTATTTTAAATTATCGCTCCGTAATGCCAAACGTTCCATGGGAGATTACTTTTTGTATATTGCGGCAATGGTAACACTTTTGGCGATTATGCAGGTGTCAGAATGTCTCGCTGTTATGGGGAAGATGCAGGCGGGATTTCAGACAGCTTCTTTACCCATTTTGATAGTCATTATTCTGGTGATACTGGTTGATTATGTTGACCACTTTATGTTAAGACGAAGAGCAAAGGAATTTGCAAACTATTTACTGCTTGGTATGGAAAAAGCTAAATTGTCAAAATTGTTCCTATATGAATTCTTCTTGATTGGAATTATCTGTTTTGTTGTGGGTGCGGCGATTGGCTTATGCATATATGCTGTGTTGGGTATTACAATCTGGCATAGAGAAGCAGGAACGTGTCTGACTGATTGGGGACGGAGTCTGTTGCACACATTTTTCTATTTTTGCATTGCTGAAAGGTTATCTGCATTTCGTATAAAAGAGAAGATAGGCAGATTGCAGATACGTGAACTGATGCACGAAAAAGAGCGGAGTCAGAGAATGATTCCTTATGGAAGTTTAAAAATATGGGGATGGGGATTGACGGCTGGTTTGGTATGTTTTATTGGGATGATGTGTGGGATTGTTTTTTTGCCTGCTGATAACGGAACTTTCATGATTTCCTTTATTGCAATACCGATGCTTGGTACGATCTTTATGTTTTACGGTTTTCTTTTTCGTTTTTTGCATCATGTGAGGCAGAAGCAGGAGAATTTCTTGTATCAAAAAAACAGAATCTATATGATTGCGCAGATGACCTCAGGATCAAAAGCAGGTATAGTACTGAATAGTATTTTCTGCATATGCATTCTCTTTGCAGTTGGCGCTTTTGTTTTTGGTGTCGTCATGCTTTGCCCGGATGTGAAAATTTTTGACGGGGAAAATCAGCAGTGGATGGGGATTATGCAAATATGCATTTGTATCATTTTCATTGTAGTTTATTTTTCCAGTTTATCTTTGAAACAGGTAATAGATCTAAAGCAGGAATTAAAAAATATCAGAGTGGTTCATTATATGGGGAAAAGCAACAGAGAAATTAGACGGGTGATTAAGGGAGAAATTGCAATCAGGCTATTGATGCCGGTGTTTATGGCATTTTTGATTTTGCTCTGCAGTACGCCGTTGCTGAATTTGAAGATGAACCAGACGCTGCCTAACGCTATGCACAATATTCTTTTAAAGTCTGTTTCAGGATTTACCATATGTTTTTTGGTCTTTTACGGATTCTATTTTTTACTACTATATAGAATGATTATGCATAGCAAGGCTGCACAGGAACCGCATATAACAACATTTAACGCAAGGCATTATAGGAGCCATAAAATCAACATACTGATATAGCTTGTCTTTATATTTTTACCGGATGTGTAAAAAGGAATACAGTAAATGAATGCACGTAGAGCGGATATCATTCCATCCACAGGACCATGATAAAATATATGAGGCAGGCCCCACATTACAAACAGCGCAAATGCACCCCAAGGAAGCTGAGATTTTTGTTTCTCCAGGTCGGCAGGTGAGACATGCCGCGTTTGGGTCGTCAATTCGCCGCTTTTTTGGGCACATATCAGTAATTCCAGCATTAACAGAACCTCCACAGGATAATAAAGCAGATTTCTTATGGTGTATAACAAATAGCCATTTAGAAATTCTCTGACAAACAGAGGAGATAATCCGCCATAGAAATAATTACCGGCAGCAATACTGATTCCACCTGTAAGAACAAAGAATAATGTCATGTAATCGGCACTGGAAAAAGGGCTGTTCTTATAATAGCACAACTGACTGTTTTGCTTCCTTATTATGCGTAGTATGCCGGCTGCGCCTAATAACCATACAAGCAGTGACAATGCCATTGCCGCAATCTGGTTTATAAAGGGAATTGCCGCAATGGCATCAAATGATATGACAGCCCAGATAATCAAAGTCATTTTCACAGGTGAAAAGAATATATCATTTTTTGTTTCCATAAATAAAATGCTCCTTTTCTGAATATAGCAATAAACCATCTCATGACTACTGATGTAGACAACAATAGTCTACTTCAGTAGTCATGAGATGTCAATACATATTGTGAGACAGTTATGGCTGCAGACGGATTACTTTACATGCAAAATTGCATCCGAAAATTTCCACTTGAATATATCATATGTTTCTATTGTTCTCAACGCATAATTATGCCATAATTGTGTCAAAGAAAGGAGTGAAGCATTATGCCTATTAAGGATTTACGTAATACAACCGAAATTTCCAATATTGCACACAAGGAGCAGGAGCCTATTTTTATTACCAAAAACGGATATAGCGACTTGGTTGTAATGAGTAGTGAATTGTATGATAAATTCGCAAGGATTAACCGCATTGACCAAGCTATCTACGAGTCCGAACAGGAAATTGCAAACGGAGCAGAAGCAGTCGATGCAGAGATAGTTTTTGCGGAATTGGAGAAAAAGCATTTTGGATAGCAGGAGCCTAATGGTGCAAAATAAGATAATCTGTTAATCTCCAAAACAGTACCTATATATTTTAATATTGTTTTTCATAAAACTCCTTTGTCTATTTACAGAAAAGGCAGAGACTTATTTCGTAAAGTTTTTATTCTTTCTTCATATTCATGTTTTCCAAAATTCTTCAACTTCTTTCAATATTTCTTCGTGGGAAAGAATAGTCGCTTCCTCAATGCTGATACCGGTTTTTTGCAGATAATATTTGATTAGATGGTACCCGACGGCATATCCCGCACAATAGGGCAGACCTACTTCGGGAAAGCATTGCATTCTTGCCATTTCATCGCCGTACAGATAGGCTGTGATGTTTTCAAAGCCCGTTGCATTTAGACCGTCATAGATGATTTCTTTTATCAGCGGTAATAGTTCGGGATCTGTTTTGCTCACCCATGGTCCGAGAAATTCTTCGCCATGTATTGCCGTAGCATAGTTCTCCGCCAAACCTTCTCCCACAAGCATCTCGCCAAGGGTTATGGCGTTCGTCCATTTGATAAACTGGTATCTGACATTATGATTTGTTTCATGTGCAAGCGCGGCAGGGAGCTTTTTCAGATTGCTTTCATTTGGAATCAGCCATCCCATCACGAAGCCGGGAATGCCTCCGTCTCCACAATAGCCCTCATTCATTTTCGTATAAGCATTCTCTGGATCTGCCAAAAAAATAGAAAACAAATACTCCTGAACTTTGAGTTCAATCCCCTTGTTGATAAAGCGTTCCAGAGCGTTTTCGATGGATTTATGACAGGCATCCCATAGATTCTGATCCGAAATGGCTTCAATCCAATCCTTTGTCGTCAAATTCACTTTGGATGGAGGAAAAAGCCCCATCCTGTTATTTGCCATGATAATGTCATAAGCCCCTTCTTTAGACGCTTTGATGGGGATATGATAGCAATCCCATTTACCCTTAAAAGGGAGCATCAATTCGTAGCGGTATATATCATCCTTTTTATCCTGATTCGCATTCATTATTTTTCTGTAAACATCCGGTGAATATACACTCTTCACAATCATAATAGCCTCTTCCCTAACGAGAACAGTACACAGAAATAGCCTGACTAACAAATTCAGCAGTACCGTCCCCGCCTGCCTTGTCAATATTTTTCTTAAAGCGTTCATCACCTACATACATTTGTCCTAATCCATTAAGGATTTCATTGGTGCATACATAGCAGTTATCCGTGATGAATTTCTGCAGAACAGATATTTTTTCCTGCACCTTTTTTGCAGCAGGCGGTAAATGCCGGAGGGCTCCAAGTTCGGAAAACTTGCCCAATAACTGGTTAGTTATCTTATTTTGTTCATCTTCAGATTGTGTTGCTGATTTTTGCGTGTAGTCTTGATACGCTTGTGTTTTTCCCCACTTTGCTTTAGCCTCTGCTTTATACTGTTCAATCTCACTCTTGTCAAAAACTTCAAAATTCATGGTTGTTACCCCTTTGCTTTGAATTTCACGGGCAAGGATAATAAGTTTTTCGATATGTTTTTGCCGCAACTCCAATAATTTGATTTGCTGTGACAGTGCCTCTGTAGGGTCAAAAGCCGGGCTGTCAAGAATTTCCTTGATTTCCTTCAGCGGAAATTGTAATTCGCGGAATATTAAAATATTCTGCAGGCGCCTGATTGCCGAATCATCATATAAGCGATAGCCCGATTCTGTCGTCTGGGTGGGCTTTAATAAACCAATCGCATCATAATGGTGAAGGGTGCGGACGCTTATCCCTGTGAGTTTACTTACTTCATGTACTGTGCGCATATTTAACTCTCCTGTACTTGTTTTACTTATTCCGAAAATGCTTATTCCATTTTGAACTTTTTTCTTTTTATATCGTACGCTATGACGTAACGTTAGAGTCAATGGAAATTTTTATAATGCCGGAATAAGAAATTGCCCTTTTAGGAATTGAGTTCCTGTTGAAAACAGATTATAATTGTAGCAATGAATCGGAAGCTGATGCAGGGCAGATATGATAAGGGAGGCATGCCGTGCAGGAGGTCAACTATGGGAAAAAATACTCATCTTGTTAATATATATCTAAAGATACATAATAAAAAAAACCTGACTATGGATGAACTGGGATATCTGGCAGAGTATGATCCGGAATGTTTTGCGAAAACATGTAAAAATGTTGTATACAACATTCCTGAAACAAAATCAATTATGGAGCCAATCGCCTCGGCATCTTCATATGATGAAACGGAGCCGGAACCTTCTGACCGGCAGAATATAGAGAAAATTCTGGAGAATTTAAAACGTCTGGAGTTTAATGATTTTCCCGTTACGAATGTTGATGTTGACAAAGTAAAGAGCTTGCTGGGGAATTTGTATATGGAACTGCTATTTCCCCATAATGATAAAGAAACATTTATAAAAATGCCAGATAGTGAGATTACACCTTCATTTGATAAGAAAGCATAAAATTGTTTACAGGTAGTAGGAGGACTATGTGAAGTGATTAGAGAAGCTTGTCAGGATGATTTGAAGGAAATATTGAGTTTGTATTTATATCTTCATGAAACAGATATACCGGAAGAAACTAAGCACTTAAAATCAACATGGGATCAAATCATAAATGATGCGAATCATCATTTGATTGTCTGTGAAATGGATGGAAGAATTGTTGCCTCCTGCGTGTGCGTCATAATACCGAACCTGACAAGAAATGTAAGACCCTATGCGTTCATTGAAAATGTGGTTACACATGGGGATTACCGGGGAAAGGGGCTGGCGACCCTGTGCTTAAACTATGCAAAGGAAATTGCCAAGGAAAATAATTGTTATAAAATGATGCTGCTTACGGGCTCTAAAGAGGTAAAAACCCTGGATTTTTATAGAAACGCAGGATATAACAGTTCTGATAAGACCGCTTTTATCCAGTGGCTGGATGAGTAGCATTGATTTGGAATGGTATTTTGGAGGAGAGATATGTGGTTTCTGTTTGCTTTATTGTCTGCAATCTTTGCGGCATTGGCATCGATTCTCGCAAAAGTTGGAATTGACGGAGTGAATTCTAATCTGGCAACGGCGATAAGGACGGTGGTAGTCGTGATTATGGCATGGGGAATGGTCTTTTTGACACATGCGCAGAGCGGCATATCCGATATCGGTAAGAAAAGCTGGATTTTTTTGATTTTGTCTGGTCTGGCAACAGGAGCATCATGGTTATGTTACTATCGCGCCCTGCAGTTGGGGGATGCTTCAAAAGTGGTGCCGATCGATAAATTGAGCGTTGTAATTACGCTGGTGATGGCGTTTATATTTTTGCATGAAGAATTTACGGCAAAATCTTTGATAGGATGCATTCTGATTGGAGCAGGGACTTTAATCATGGTATTATGAATCTGTTTGATGTAAATGCTTATAGTGATTTCATCATGGAAATGATAAGAGAGTTTTAGAAATGGACATAATCGAAAGAGATATTTATGCTTTGATTTGTAGCAGTGACGGCATAAAGGCAAGAGAAATAGCGCGGAAATTAAAGAAAGATAAGGGGATCATCAATCATTATCTGTATGCATCTCCCTACATGCATGAGTTATGCTATTGCGATGAGGGTTATAATTGGCATGGATATATCCGCCAGAGGAGACCTCACAGGGGACTGGAGGATTTCTGCGGTTATTATTCCACTGTCCAGGAATTTCTTGACTCGGAGGAAAATGAATGGTTTGAAGCCCTGAAGTCCGGCTGCATGCGGATAGGTCGTAATTTGAACGATACCAGGGGACTTTTTCATTCGTTTCGGGACACAGCACAAACGATGCGGGCATTATTTGCTGATCTGGAAGGGATTGATTATAAGGATTGGGAAATTGCCTTTGAACTTCGCATCAAAAAATCCCGCTTCATCAGGATTTATGCGGACGTGCTTGTTATTACAGAGAAATATGTATTTTCTTTGGAATTTAAAATGAATGATAAGATAGAAGAGGAAGAGGTCTTACAGGCAGCAAAATATAGTGCTTATCAGGAAGTGCTATTTGGACCGGATTATGATGTGATACCAGTACTGGTGCTTACGAGAGCGCATGACCTTTTTAAGTATATTCAGATGAAAGATACTACTGCAGAGATTCCTGTGTGTTCCGGGGATATGCTCTTTAATATATTTGATGAATATCTGGGGTTTTTAGACTGATTAATTAGGAGCATTGTTGGGTGGAGAAAGTAAATGTAATTCAAAGGCTGGAGGCTTGGTATGAATGAAAGACAGCAAATTATATATATGCAGACAAGGATTATGAGGCTTGCGAGCGAAGAATGGAATAAGCCGATAGAGGTAATTGCTGAATTGTTTGCGCAATATGGTGTTTTACACTACATTGAGGAATGCTTTGGCATATTCCATGTGGAAGGCGATGAAGCAGTACTAGAAGATGTTGCGACATATCTTAAAAGTAAAGGAGTGACAGGTAATGCCTAAATTAGTGGATGATATGCTTTTATACCATGGAAGTTATTGCGAAGTGAAAAATCCTGATTTAAGCAAATGTGCAAGATACAAGGATTTTGGGCAGGGATTTTATTTGACAACATCTAAAAATCAGGCAGAGGATTTTGCAAAAATCAGTGTCAGAAGAGCAATCAGAAATGGTACGGTAAGTATTGAACAGAAGTATGGTATCGTTTCTGTTTTTCGACTCAGTCTTGAAAAAAAGCTTTTAATTAAGAATTATCCTACAGCGGATGCAGATTGGCTTCACTGTGTGGTTGGATATAGAAGAAGGAAAACATTTTCTGACATAATATGGGAATTGGAAGGTTTTGATGTCATTGCTGGAAAAATTGCGAATGATAATACAAATGCAACGATAACGACATACATGGCGGGAGCATTTGGGAAAATCGGTACTAAATCAGCAGATGATATTTGCATTGGCTTATTGCTTCCGGAACGGTTACAGGATCAATTTTGTTTTAGAACAGATGAAGCGCTGAGTTGCCTTGCATTTGTAGAAAGTGAGCAAATATGGATATAGAAAAAGTGGCTACAGAAGAGAAAAAGAAAAATGCGATTGATTTAATGGTAATGATGGTAGTGGATGAACTTGCCGAAGATATGCATCTGAAACCTACAGAGTTATTACCCATATTCGTGGCTTCACAAACTGGCAGGTTACTATATGAGGAGGATTCTAAGCTATGGTGGAGCGGACCGTCAGATATTGCGGAGATGTTCATTGCAGAACTGGAACTTCCTGGCAGTAAGTGGAGGGCGATAGAAAATGCATCATGTAGTAATCTGTGATGATGAAAAAGAGATTCTGAATGATATATGCAAGAAAGTCCGGACTTGCTTTGATGAAAATAACATGTCAGCTAAGTACACTTGTCTTAATGATGCAAGGGAATTGATGGAGTGCATTCAAACTGAAAGGATAGATGTGCTGTTTCTTGATATAGACATGCCATATTATAGCGGAATGGATATCGCCGGATATGTTAACGAACAGGAGCGGAAGACGATTTTGATTTTTGTAACCAGTCATGATGCATTGGTTTATCAGACTTTTGCGTACAGACCGTTTGGTTTTATCAGGAAAACACATATGGATGAAGAATTGGATGAACTGGTAAAGCGGGTTCATAAGGAGCTGCTTGAGAATCAGCAGGAATTGGTAATCCAGAAAGGTCAGGAGCTTAGCAGAATACTGCTTAACGACATTATTTACATTGAAGCGGAAGGAAATTATCTTGTGCTGCAACTTAGAAATGATAAGCTTCGCATAAGAGAAACCATGACGAATATTGAAAATAAGCTTTATGGCAAAGGGTTTATAAGGTGTCATAAGGGCTATCTGGTGAATGCCGGATACATTGAAAGATTAAAGAGTACAGAGATTCAATTAAAGCTGGGGAATGAAAGTATGGCGCTTCCTATAGGCAGAAGCTATGAAAAAGATGTACGGAAAAGGATTCTTGAAATACTTCGGCTGGAAAGTGAGTAAATAGCATGTATATCATTCTTGCAGTAATTGTAATAGTTCAGGGAATTTTGCTGATGCAAGGGGCAAAGAAGAGAAAAACCGATAAAATAAAATACGAGGAATTGGATAGGGAACTTACGCGGTATGTGGCGGATAATCTGGATTTGGAAAAAAGTTTATCGGATATAAAGTACGATTATGACAGGCAGCAGGAGATGGCTGATGAAATCCGGAGGATACAGCAGCAAATCAGATTATTAAAGCATGACATGAAGAATCATACGCTGGTGATTCTCTCTTATCTTGAGGAGAACAAGATAGAAAAAGCTAGGGGGTATGCGGGAGAAATTTTAGGGAAGTTGAACAGTATGTATACCTATGTCAATGTGGGGAATTCTTTACTAAGTTACATTATTAACAGCAAACTCTCCAGAGCAAAAGAACTGGGGGTAGAGATCAAGGCTGAAATAGAAAATTTGCCCTTTACATATATGGACAGTGTAGATTTTTCGGCATTGCTCAATAATATGCTGGATAATGCAATCTGCGCGGCACTGAATTCCAGGAAGAAGCGGCTTTTGGTGAAGATATCTTCAAGGAAGGGAATTGATGTCATAACGGTAAAAAATAGTATTGACGAGTCTGTTTTAAAGCATAATCCGGAACTACAATCTTCCAAGGAAGAACCGGGGCATGGATATGGCATGAAGCAGATTAAAGCTATTACGGAAAAATATAATGGTAATATAGATATTTATGAGAAGAAGGAAATGTTTATTGTAAGTGTCATGCTGTTTGACCATGTATAAAAAAGAACACGGGCGGTGAAGGCTGTTGATTGTATTAAAGAATGTATGCAAAACCTTATCTGGAAGAGAAGTGCTGAAGGACATTTCCTTTCATATCGCGGAAAATGAAACGGTAGGAATCATTGGATTAAATGGTGCGGGGAAAACGACCCTGCTGGATACGATTGTTGGAATGATCAAACCGGATTCCGGATTCATCAGAACTGGAGGAGCGGAATGTATAATTGAAGAAAAAAGCTTACTTAGGAATCTGGCGTATGTATCAGGGACAAGGTCTCAGATGTGGGAAACGCATAAAGTGAAGGATTCTTTTGACAATTGTGTTAACATGTACCGGATTGATCGGCGAATCGCTGAAAGCAAGCTCACAGAACTGGCAGAAATATTTGAAATCAAAGCATTTATGGACAGGACACCAAGAGTTTTGTCTGTAGGAGAAAGAATGCGATGTGAATTGGTTTATGCGCTGCTTACGCAGCCAAAGATATTATTGCTTGATGAAGTGATGATTGGTCTGGATATTTCCATAAAATATAGGATTATGCAGTTCTTTGAAAAGTATAGAAATGAGCAGCACGCTGCAATTATCTACACAAGTCATAACCTTACAGAAGTAGAAACGCTGTGTGAGAGAGTGATTCTGATTGATGCAGGAAGGATCATCTTTGATGGGAAGGTAGAGCGTATCATGGAAATGTTTTTGCCGCTTTACCGGATGGAGGTCAGGGTGGCGGATAAGCTTCCGGATTTTGAGGATCTTCCTTTGGAGAAGTACAGCGTGGATGGAGATGTGATGACGCTTGATTACGATAAACAAAAGATAGAGACAGCCCAAATTTTAAGGCACCTTATGGAAAAATGTAAATTCAGTGATATAAGGCTGTTTGAACCGAATTTGGAAGAAACGATTAAAAAGATATATAGATATAAAAACGAAGTGGCGCACGAAAATATGAGGAAAGAAGCTGGGAGAAACTGACAGTGATAAAATATAGAAACAGGCTTTTTGGATGGAAGGATCCTTTTGCGGTAAAGGAAACGGAAGATTTATTCCTTGCATCAGTGAGGGAGAACTGCCGTTTTCAGTATGACCATTGCGAATCCTACCGGAAAATTTTAGAGTATTTTCATTTTTTGCCGGAGGATTTAAAGGAAAGTAAAGATATAGAAAGGCTGCCTTTTTTGCCGACTTGGGTGTTCAAGAACCACACCCTTTTTTCTATGTCAAAAAGAAGGATGCTGATACAGGCAACATCTTCCGGCACTAGGGGTAAGTTCAGCCGGATTGGGTTCGAGTTTGGAGGCTTGTGGAACGGTCTTAGGATGGTCTTGCGGGTAGGAGGATGGCGGAACTTGTTTTCCATTTGCCCGGCTCATTATATTGTGCTTGGGTATAAGCCCCATAAAGGAAATGAGACGGCAGTGACGAAAACCGCATACGGTGCAACGCTTTTTACCCCAGCCCTTAGCAGGACCTTTGCCTTGCGAGTGAAGGATGGAGCGTATGAATCAGATTTAGACGGGGTGATTACGGCAATCATAAAGCACAGCAAGGGACGTTTCCCGGTGCGGTTTATGGGATTTCCTTCTTATTTATACTTTGTGCTGCAAAAGATGGAGGAACAAAAGGTTAAGGTGGTGCTTCCTAAAGGGTCAAAAATTCTTCTGGGCGGCGGTTGGAAGCAGTTTTACACAGAGCAGGTAGATAAACAGACTTTATATGGGCTGGCGGAGAAAATTCTGGGAGTGAAGGAATCGGAAGTGATAGAATTCTTTGGCGCTGTGGAGCATCCGATTCTGTACTGTGACTGCCCAAATCATCATTTCCATGTGCCGGTATACAGCCGGGTAATCATACGGGATGTAGATACATTAGAGCCTGTGGAAACAGGGCAGGTCGGGCTGGTGAACCTGATTACGCCTATGACGCTTGCAACACCGATCTTAAGTATTATGACCGATGATCTTGGAGTGCTGCATGAAGGAGAAGAATGCGGCTGCGGCATCAAGTCGCCTTATCTGGAAATCATAGGGCGCATAGGGTTTCAGGATATTCAGACCTGTGCGGCGGGGGCAGCGGCTTATTTAAAGAAGTAAAGATTGCGGCAGTTTTTAAGAATATGTGAGGAAGAACATGATACTTTATAAAGGTAAATTGTACGAAACATCACAGCAGGCGAGACTGCTTGGGCGGATGGAAAAAGACATCAATGATACCCGTGCGTGTAAACGGCTGGATATTTCCAAGGTTATTGACGCAGTGGATACGATTGGGCAAAAGCTGAAAGCAGGTATTTATAAAGAAAAGATTGACCGGCTTGGCATAGAAGGTATGGAGGAGCAGATCCGTACAGTGATTGCCATGGCGAACAGGGAAAGCATAGAGTACAGGCTAGAGATCGAATTAGGGGAGCTTAGGGAGCCGTTTCTAAAGGGACAGGCAATAAAAGGCAGGCAGGGAAGCGGGATGGGCGCAGTGGATACTTATGTTTATCCGCTGGGGACACTTTTCCACATAGCGGCAGGGAACAGGGAAGGGCTTCCGGTTTTCAGTGTGCTGGAAGGGCTGCTTACAGGGAATATCAATATCTTAAAGCTGCCGCAGGCAGACCAGGGATTATCCATAGAAATTTTGCAGGAACTTTTAGAAATAGAGCCTTCGCTTGCAGAGTTTCTTTATGTATTCGATACGCCTTCTACCGATTTGGATGCCATGTGCGCTATGGCGGGGATGAGTGACGGAATCGTGGTATGGGGCAGTGATGAGACGGTGGCAGCGGTAAGGCGTTTTGCTCCTGCAGGCGTCAGGCTGATTGAGTGGGGACATAAGCTGAGCTTTGCTTATCTTTCCAGCTTAGATGAAATAGAAGAAGAGATACTTGATGAGGAATTACGGGCTTTGGCGGAGCATATTGTATCTACCCGGCAGGTTCTTTGCAGTTCTTGTCAGGTAATTTACTTAGATCAGTCAAGGTTGGAAGGGGTAAAGGATTTTTGCAACAGGTTTCTCCCCTATTTGGAACGGGCGGCATTGAAATTTCCAGCAAAGTCGGCGGGGATGCGTGCGGAGATTTCTATGAAACGTTACTGTGAGACATTGCAGAAAATTATTGTAGGGGAAGAACTTACGGAAAAGCAGCTTTTTGCCGGAAAGAATTGCAGTTTGACAGTCTGTGAGGATATGGAACTGGAATTGTCCGAGATGTTTGGTAATTGCCTGGTCAAGCGTCTGCCATCGGAAATGGTGATGGATGTACTGCGCAGGAATAAGGGCTACCTGCAGACGGCGGGGCTTTTGTGCCCGCAGAATAAACGAAGGGAACTGACAGGGCGTCTGGCGGACTGCGGGGTGGTGAGGGTCACTTCGGTGGGAAAGATGTCGGATTCTTTCTTTGGAGAAGCGCATGACGGTGTGTATCCTTTACGACAATATTTAAGAACGGTGAACGTGGAAGTTTGTTGAGATGATAATTCTTTTGAATGTTGGCAGACATGGCATATATTAAGAAAAAGATAAGGATATTAATAGAATAAATAAACAATTGACAAATTGAATGGTGAAGTGTACAATGATGCATTGTGCGAGACACGCATTCGAAAAAGTGAGGAGAAAATCAGAAAAGGAGAATTATTATGAAAAAGAGAACACTGAAAACAATGGTATGTGCAGCCGTTATGGCACTGGCATTATCTGTAACAGCATGTGGCGGTTCCAAGGGAAAAACTCTGGAGGATTACTACAATGATCCCACTGTAAAATCTGATATGGATGCTTCTTTTGAGAGCATGAGCCAGGAGGGAATGGCCTTCTCTGTTGAAGTTGAAGGAAATGTGCTTACCATGACCTGCAAATTTGAGGACAGCAGTTTTATTACCGATGAGGTAAAGACTATGCTTTCTGAGGGACTGGATGCGAATGCAGCTACTTTTGAGAGCATTGTAGCTACTTGGGATGAAGCAATCGAACAGGATCTTGGAACATGTACATATATTGTGCGTTACACGGATTCTGATGACAATGTACTTGCTGAGAAGGAATTTAAAGCACAGTAACAATACGGAGCAAAACAGTAAACCAAATAAACGGCTGGCAGATGAAAGTGTCTGTCAGCCGTTTTTTATTTTAAACTTTACTGTTGTTCATCCCTGTACAAAAGTAGTTTATCCCACATTCATTGACGTGTGGGATTTCTTTGTTTAACATAAGGATGGTTTGTGGAGAATCTATATGGAGGTCATGGCTGACATGGAAAATATAATTGAGGTTCAGGGAGTAAAGAAATATTACAAAATTGCAAAGCGTGAGAATGGCATGTTAGCTGCGGTAAAGCATCTTTTTAATAGAAAGTATGAGGTAAAAAAGGCGGTCGATGATGTTAGTTTTTCGATAGAGCGGGGAGAAATTGTGGGCTTTATTGGTCCTAATGGTGCATAGATTTATAGACAACTTTGCCTAAAAAGTTGATACCAACACGCCGCTAATCATTATACGGCGTTGTTGGACTTTATCAGTACAAGGTTATGTTGATTGTTTTCGATAAACTCAACAATACGCTTGTGTTGGTCGGCAAAGTTAAATTGAATTGTTATCTCATTGTTTTCGTGGACGTATATAGTGTCAATCAGTTCCACCAAAAGCC
>JAAVAE010000047.1 GCA_014804245.1 Lachnospiraceae bacterium
GCAGCAGTTCTTTTAAAGTGAAAGGAATAGGGAAGGATATGAGTAAGACAGCGTTTATGTTTCCGGGACAGGGAGCACAGTACATAGGAATGGGAAAAGATTTTTATGAAAAGGAAGAGGTTGCCAGGGAGATATTTGATAAGGCAAGCAGTATAACCGGTCTGGATATGCCTGCCATCTGCTTTGAAGAAAATGACAAACTTTCTATTACAGAATATACCCAGATTGCCATGTTAACAGTAGAAACGGCAATTTTAAAGGTATTGGAAGAGCGGGGAATCCATCCGGATGTGACAGCAGGGCTGAGTCTGGGAGAATATGGGGCAATTGTAGCATGCGGAGCAATGCGGGCAGATGAAGCCTTTGCAATTGTCAGAAGAAGAGGCGTCTATATGCAGGAAGCGGTACCGGAAGGCGGCGCCATGGCAGCTGTGCTTGGACTTTCCAGTGAAGTGATAGAGGAAGTCTGCGTAGGCACCCAGGGAATCGTTTCTATTGCAAATTATAACTGTCCGGGACAGATTGTCATTACCGGAGAAGCTGATGCCGTTAACAGAGCCGGAGAGACATTGAAAGAAAAAGGAGCAAAGCGTGTCGTTCCCTTAAATGTCAGCGGACCTTTCCACTCACAGATGCTTGTGGGAGCAGGAGAAAGACTGAGGAAAGATTTGGATAAAGTGCAGATTAATGACTTTTCCATTCCCTATGTGGCAAATCTGACAGCAGACTATGTATCTTCACCTGAAAACATCAGGGAGCTTTTAGAGAAACAGATTTCATCCCCTGTAAGGTGGCAGCAGTCTGTGGAGAGAATGCTGGCGGATGGAGTTGACACCTTTGTGGAAATCGGACCCGGAAAAACGCTGAGCAGTTTTGTAAAAAAGATAAACAGAGAAGTTACGGTTCTTAATGTTGACAAATATGAGGACCTTGCAAAGTGCCTGGAGGTATTGACAAATGCTTAATGAAAAAGTAGCGCTGGTGACCGGTGCAGGGAGAGGAATCGGAAGAGCGATTGCGATCAAACTTGCAAAAGAAGGAGCTTTTGTGGTGGTAAACTACAATGGATCTAAGGAAAAGGCACTGGAAACTGTGGAAGAAATCAAAAAAGCAGGAGGAGACGCTGTCATTTATGGATGCAATGTAGCGGATTTTAATGCCTGCGGTGAAATGATAACAGCACTGGTAAAAGAATATGGTCACATTGATATTCTTGTGAACAATGCCGGTATCACCAAAGATAACCTGCTGATGAAAATGAGCGAGGAAGACTTTGACCGTGTGATTGATGTGAATCTTAAGGGATGCTTTAATACCATGCGGCATGTATCAAGACAATTATTGAAGCAAAAGGGTGGTAAGATCATCAACATATCCTCTGTTACCGGTGTGATGGGAAATCCGGGGCAGGCAAACTATTGTGCTTCCAAGGCGGGAGTCATCGGTCTTACCAAAAGTGCGGCAAGAGAATTGGGAAGCCGCGGAATCACCGTCAATGCAGTGGCGCCCGGTTTCATTGAGACGGAAATGACAAAGGATCTTTCTGATGCTATTAGGGAGACAATGAAGGAACAGATTCTGTTAAAGAGAACGGGGTCTGCGCAGGAAGTGGCAGGAGTGGTTGCGTTTCTTGCATCGGAAGCAGCAAGTTATATCACAGGGCAGGTTATTTCAGTTGACGGCGGAATGGCAGTATAGATGAAAGTGGCAGTGTGGTCAGAATGGAGGAAAAATGAGCAGACGTGTAGTAGTAACCGGAATGGGGGCGATTACTCCCCTTGGACTGAATGTGAACGATTTTTTTCAGTCCATTAAAGAAGGAAAACATGGATTTGGTCCTATTACTAAATTTGACAGTGAAGGATATAAATGTCATGTTGCGGCAGAGGTAAAAGGATTTGAAGCAAAGGATTATATGGATTTCAAAGCGGCAAAGCGTATGGAACTCTTTTGCCAGTATGCAGTGGCAGCCGCAAAAGAAGCGCTGACGGATGCAGGAATTGATATGGAACAGGAAGATCCCTATCGCATAGGCTGTGCTGTGGGATCTGGAATCGGAAGTCTTCAGACGATGGAAAGAGAATATGACAGGCTGATAAACAAGGGACCGTCCAAGATAAGTCCTCTTATGGTGCCGCTCATGATTTCCAATATGGCAGCAGGAAACGTTTCGATTCAATTTGGACTTAAAGGGAAAAGCATCAACGTGGTTACGGCATGTGCCACAGGAACCAATTCCATCGGAGAGGCATTCCGCAGCATTTCCTATGGAGAAGCAGAGGTGATGGTTGCGGGAGGAACGGAAAGTTCCATTACGCCCATTGGAATATCCGGGTTCTGTGCACTTACGGCACTGTCCTGCGTAGATGATCCTGACAAATGTTCTCTTCCCTTTGATAAGAACCGCAGCGGGTTTGTTATGGGAGAAGGGGCAGGCATTGTTGTGCTGGAAGAACTGGAACATGCAAAGAAAAGAGGTGCCCATATTTATGCGGAAGTGCTTGGATATGGATGTACCAGCGACGCTTATCATATCACGTCTCCGGCGGAGGATGGTATGGGCGCTGCAAAGGCAATGCTTGCTGCCATAGAGGACGGAGGCATTTCGCCGGAAGATATTACTTATATCAATGCCCACGGAACGGCTACCCATCACAATGATCTTTTTGAGACCAGAGCGATTAAGGCAGCATTCGGTGAGCATGCGCAAAAGATACATATTAATTCAACCAAATCCATGATAGGGCACCTTCTGGGAGCGGCAGGGGCAGTGGAATTCGTAACCTGTGTAAAAGAGATGGAAGCCGGATTTATCCATAAGACAGTAGGGTATGAGACTCCTGATGAGGAGATTGATCTTGACTACTGTAAGGAACCCTATGAGGAAGAGATACCTTATGCGCTGAGCAATTCACTTGGATTCGGCGGACATAATGCAAGTATATTGATTGGAAAATACCGGGATTAACGGACCCTTTTGGAGGATATTATGGCTTTATTAACAGCAAAAGAAATTATGGAAATCATACCCCACAGACAGCCTTTTATGCTGCTTGATACGATAGAAGAGATGACCCCAGGGGTGAGGGCAGTGGCAAAAAAGTGTGTTTCTTATAATGAACCCTTTTTCCAGGGGCATTTCCCTGGGGAACCGGTCATGCCCGGAGTGCTTATTATAGAAGCGCTGGCGCAGACAGGTGCGGTGGCAATTTTAAGCTTGGAAGAAAATAAAGGAAAGACGGCTTATTTTGCAGCCATCGGATCGGCTAAATTTAAGAAAAAAGTGGTGCCCGGCGATGTTTTAATGTTGGAGACTGAAATCATTAAACAGAAAGGCTCTATCGGTATAGGCAGGGCGACAGCAACGGTAGACGGCAAAGTGGCAGTACAGGCAGAGCTTACTTTTGCAATTTCATAGGCGAAGTGAGCAAGTTTTATAAAGGATATTTTGGAGGCAGAATATGTCAGGACTATTTCGCAGAGACAGATACATACATGTAAAGGGTACCAGTGAAGAAGAAAAAACATCAGAGAAGTTTAAACTAATAAGCAGGCTGGCGGAGAAAAGAGAAAAAAGCAAAGAAGAGCAGCAGGAAGTTAAGCAGGTTTTCGTTTGTCCGGATTGCGGAAAAGAATTAAACAAGTCGGACGTTGTCATTAATCACTATATTTGTACAGCCTGCGGAAGCTATTTCCGCATAAGAACCAAGAACCGTATCCGCATGGTATGCGATAAAGATACGTTTACGCCCTGGTTTGAAGAGATGGAAATCAGTAATCCCCTTAATTTTCCGGGATATGAAGAAAAGCTTCAAAGTGTAAAGGAAAAGACAGGACTCCATGAAGGGGTAAGCGTAGGCGTAGGAGAAATCTCCGGAGAAAGAGTATGCCTTGGTGTGTGTGATTCCAGATTCCTCATGGGCAGCATGGGGCATGTGGTAGGCGAAAAAATTGCCCTTGCGGTTGAGCGGGCAACGAAAGAGAAGCTTCCGGTGATTCTTTTCTGCTGCTCCGGCGGAGCAAGGATGCAGGAGGGAATCATCTCCCTGATGCAGATGGCGAAAACCTCAGCAGCGCTTAAGAAACATGCAGATGCCGGACTTTTGTATGTGAGTGTATTGACAGATCCGACCACTGGAGGCGTGACTGCAAGCTTTGCCATGCTGGGCGATATCATACTTGCCGAACCTGGCGCCCTCATTGGATTTGCAGGACCAAGGGTAATCGAGCAGACCATCGGTCAAAAACTGCCTAAGGGATTTCAGCGCGCAGAATTTCAATTGGAACACGGTTTTGCTGACAGCGTGGTGGAGAGAGACGATCTGAAGAAGGTTTTATATCAAATATTGAAATCCCACAGAATTTCCGCGGAAAACAAGGACTTTAGCCAGTTTACAGAAGAAATAGAAAAATTCAATCCAACCGAAATGGATAAAGAGAAGCTGGCAAAGACGCCGTTAAAATCAGCATGGGAAAAAGTGAAAGAAGCAAGAAGCATAGACAGACCTTCCGCACTTACTTATATTGATCTGATATTTGATGATTTCCTGGAATTTCACGGTGACAGAAGCAGCGGTGATGACAAAGCCGTTGTAGGAGGAATTGCATGGCTCTATGGTCAGCCGGTCACGGTAATCGGCATTCAAAAAGGAAACGATGTGAACGAATGTGCCATGAGAAATTATGGAATGGCATCACCGGAAGGTTATCGTAAGGCGCTGCGGCTGATGAAGCAGGCGGAAAAGTTCCATCGTCCTGTAATCTGCTTTATCAATACATCCGGCGCTTATCCGGGAATGGAGGCAGAGGAAAAAGGGCAGGGCGAGGCTATCGCCAGAAATCTCTTTGAAATGTCCGGACTTAGGGTGCCGGTTCTTTCCATAGTGATTGGAGAAGGAGGAAGCGGAGGCGCTCTGGGGCTTGCAGTCGGCAACGAAGTATGGATGCTGGAAAATTCCACTTATTCCGTTCTCTCGCCGGAAGGATTTGCATCCATCCTCTGGAAAGACGGAAAACGGGCGGAGGAAGCAGCAGGAGTAATGGGAGTTACGGCGGAGGATTTAAAACGTCTTTCGGTGATAGAAACCATTGTTCCGGAATATGGAAGAGCAGATGCATCTACAGTGGAAGATATTGCCGGCTTCATGAAAGAGCACATGGTTGCCTTTTTAAGAAGATTTGACGGCATGGATGGGACAGCGATTGCGGAAGACAGATACAGGCGGTTTAGGAAATATTGACTTGTACAGGCAGGCTATGAAAGGACATAGGTACTGAAATGAATGATAAAAAAGGATTGCGGATTGGAGAGATGACTGCCAAAGTTCCCCTGATTCAGGGAGGAATGGGAGTAGGAATCAGCCTTTCATCATTGGCGGGCAATGTTGCATTAAACGGCGGAGTTGGCATAATCTCATCAGCCCAGATCGGCTTTCGTGACGCTATGTGGGATGAACATCCTATAGAAACGAATCTGAGAGTGTTAAAGGAAGAAATAAGAAAGGCAAAGGAAATTGCAAAGGGCGGCATCATAGGAGTCAATATTATGGTGGCATCCAGATTTTATGAAAAGTATGTGAGGGCGGCAGTGGAAGCAGGCGCAGATCTGATTATTTCAGGAGCGGGACTTCCGGTGAATCTTCCGCAGTTCGTAAAGAACGCTAAGACGAAGATTGCCCCTATTGTTTCTTCTTTGAAATCGCTTGAAGTCATAGCAAAGTACTGGAAGAAAAAATACGACAGGCAGCCGGATATGGTAGTGATCGAAGGTCCCCTTGCCGGAGGGCATCTGGGCTTTCGGAAGGAAGAACTGGAAAATATAGAAAACCTTCATTATAATGAGGAGGTAAAGAGAATCATAGACCGGGTTCATGAGATGGATGCTTCCATACCGGTGGTGGCAGCAGGCGGTATCTATGAAGGAGCGGATGCAGTTCCATACATGGAAATGGGCGCAGACGGCGTACAGGTGGCTACCCGGTTCGTGACCACCTATGAATGTGACGCAGATGTTCATTACAAAGAAGCTTATCTTCGGGCTAAGGAAGAGGATATTGTGATCGTGAAAAGTCCGGTAGGAATGCCGGGAAGAGCAATCAGGAATTCTTTTCTGGAACAAGCAAAAAAGGGCAGCATTGGCAAAGGAAAATGCCACCAATGTTTGGAAAAATGTAATCCGGCGGAAATACCATATTGCATTACAGACGCACTTATTTCGGCAGCAAAGGGCGACACAGAGAACGGTCTTATTTTCTGCGGCGCAAATGCATACAAAGCAAAGAAGCTGGAGCATGTGGCGGATATTATGAGAGAATTTGAGGAGGAACTGTCATGCCGGCAAGAATAATAGGGACGGGAAGCGCGCTTCCCGAAAAAGTGGTCGCAAATCAGGATCTGGAAAAGCTGATGGAGACTACAGATGAATGGATCAGAAGCCGTACCGGCATAGAAAAAAGACATATTGCAGTTACGGAAACTACGACGTCCATGGCGGTGGAGGCAGCAAAACGCGCCATAGACAGCGCAGGCATTTCGGCAGATGAAATTGATCTGATTATAGTGGGAACTGTGTCAGGAGACATGTGCTTTCCTTCCACTGCCTGTCAGATACAGGATGCCGTTTTGGCAAAAAACGCTACAGCATTTGACATAAATGCGGCATGTGCAGGATTTTTATTTGGTCTTACTATTGCAGATGCCTATATGAAATCAGGTATGGCCAAGACGGCACTGGTGGTGGGTGCAGAGACCCTTTCCAAAATGATGGACTGGAATGACAGAAGCACCTGTGTGCTGTTCGGTGACGGCGCAGGAGCCGCAGTGGTGAGAGATGATGATGCTGGTATTATAAGTATCGTGCAGGGATCGGATGGCGCAAGAGGTAATGCCCTTACCTGCCGCAACAGAGAGGTAAACAATCCTTTTGTAAAAAACAGCTGTGAGCTGGATTACACCAGCATGGACGGTCAGGCAGTCTATAAGTTTGCTGTAAAAACAGTTCCGGCAGCAATAACGGAAGCGCTGGATAAGGCAGGGATATCCCCTGATCAGGTGAAATATTTCCTGCTGCACCAGGCCAATATTCGTATCATCGAAGCAGTTGCAAAAAAAATGAAGCAACCTATCGAAAAATTTCCCACAAACCTTCAGGAATGTGGTAATATTTCAGCAGGAAGTGTTCCCATTTTGTTGGATTTTGTAAATCAAGAGGGAAAACTTGTAAAGGGAGACAAAATCGTACTTGCAGGATTTGGAGCAGGACTTACCTGGGGAGCGGCTGTCCTCACATGGTAGTCAAACTACTTATTGATGCAGTATTGCAGACGCAGTATGCAGGAGTGTAAATATGGAACTTAATAAGGCATTAAATACATTGCTGGTCAAATTATTCAAGGATATTATGAATATTGAAGAAGAAGTGTTGATTACAGGAGAATTTACAGATATCACGATCAACGATATGCATGTAATCGAAGCAATCGGAACGGGCGGACCAAAGCCGAGTTCTGTTGTGGCAAAAAAGCTTTCTGTCACCATGGGAACTTTGACAAAGTCTATTGACAGACTGACCAGAAATCAATATGTACTGCGGGAGAGGAGCGAGGAGGATAAGCGTCTGGTTCTTCTTTCCCTGACAGAAAAGGGAATGAGGGCTGACGCCCACCACCAGAAATTCCACAGAGAAATGATCGAGGCGGCGATGGCACAGTTCGACGAACAGGAATCGAAAATTCTTCTGGAATCTCTGGGCGGACTGGCGAATTACTTCTCAGAGCAAAAGAAAAATGTAATTGCTGATGGGAGAAACAGCGAAGCAGGAGCATAAAAATGATAGATAAAGAAAAGTTTCATGTTCTCAATTATGTAAAAAAGGAAGAATACAGCGCAAGCATGGACGGCATGCGGTATATGCTGAAGAAAAAAGACGTGGAGGAAGGCTCCAGGCTGGAGGTTATTATCTGGCCGGAGCCTTACTGTTATGCAAAGACGCCGGAAGAGAAAAAACAGCGGATGGAGTTCCCTTTTACGCCGGAAGGCGTCTCACAGGCAGCACAGTGGCTGAATGAACAATATGTCGGACAGAAGCCCCTATGGGATTTGTCAAAGAAGATGTCTTGATTTCATAAAAAAAAATTGCAGAAAAGTTTAAATATTTTTATTTTTTTGTTGAAATAACTATATCATATGACTTATAATATATGTAGTTGACATAATATAAGGAACGAGGAGAACGTGTTATGACGCCATTGGTTTTTGATGATCAGAGATTTAACAGAGAGGTATCGTTTTGCAGAGTGTACAGCATGACCAGCAAAGAAAAGCTGGAAAAGCTTTTTTTGCAGAACCGGATATCTTATTTTATAGAGTGGCAGGATCGGTCTTTCGTTTCAAGGCTGTTTGGCGGTGAAAAAAATAAAGAAAAAACCACGTTTACGATTCGTATCAATGAAGCTGACGTAGAGCGGGCGACTGAACTTGTTAGTGGAATGGAATCGGTCAAGCTCAAAAAGGTAAGAGATGATTCATAACGGTAAATAAGCAGGGAACCCTGGGTACTGATACCTGGGGTTTTTGTAATATTAGATGATAGAAAAGGAGTTTCCCGGCAGACCTGAACCGGGAGGTAAATGAAAATGAGTCAGAAATCAGAAAAAGTGGATATCAGTTGTCCTGTTTACAAAAAATGCGGAGGATGCCAGCTTTTACATATGGAGTATAAGAAACAGCTGGACTTTAAGAGAGAGCAGATTACCACTCTCTTAAAGCCCTATGGAAAATTAGAGGGTATTATCGGTATGGAAACACCGGAACATTACCGCCATAAAGTGCATGCTGTGTTTGGAAGAGATAACAGGGGAAGGACCATCTGCGGCGTTTACAAAGAGGGGACGCACATAATCGTCCCGGTGGAAAAGTGCCTTCTGGAAAATGAAAAGGCGGATGAAATCATACAGACCATCAAGGGATTGCTTAAATCCTTTAAAATCAAAACCTATGACGAAGACACGGGCTATGGTCTTTTAAGACATGTGCTTGTCAGGGTAGGCTGCAGCACAGGTCAGATCATGGTAGTGCTGGTCTTAGGATCACCCATTCTGCCATCAAAAAACAATTTTGTCAAGGCGCTTAGAAAAGTGCATCCTGAGATTACAACAGTGGTGATCAATGTAAATGATAAAAAGACCAGCATGGTGTTAGGAGATAAGGAGCAGGTAATTTATGGACCTGGTTATATTGAAGACCGGCTTTGCGGCATGACCTTCAAAATATCGCCCAAGTCCTTTTATCAGGTGAATCCGAGACAGACAGAGGTGCTTTATCAAAAAGCCATTGCCTTTGCGGAACTTTCAGGCAAGGAAGTGGTGCTGGATGCTTACTGCGGCACAGGAACCATAGGAATGATTGCCGCACCCCATGCGGGCAGAGTGATTGGCGTGGAACTAAACAAAGATGCAGTGCGGGACGCCATAGCAGGTGCAAAGAGAAATCAGATTTCCAACATCCGCTTTTATCAGGCAGATGCAGGAGACTTTATGGTGAAGATGGCTGATTCCGGTGAAAAAGTGGATGTGGTGCTTATGGACCCGCCGCGGACAGGAAGCAGCGAGAAATTCCTGAAAGCGCTGGTGCAGCTTGGACCCCGGAAGATAGTCTATGTTTCCTGCAATCCCGAAACCCTGGCAAGAGATCTGCAATACTTGTGCCGGAAGGGGTATGAGATGAAAAAGGGAGTGGGGGTGGATATGTTTCCGTTTACGAAACATGTTGAGACTGTGGTGGCAATACAAAGGAAAGATGCCTGCGGAGCGGATAATCTGTAAACTGATTGAATGTAAGGTGTAATATGGACAGATTTAAAATTATGAACGCATTTCAGATAAAATTGTTGTTGGCATTTCTGATGCTCCTTGACCATCTGCGCTATATTCACGGTCTGGTGACGCCTGAAACAGCGGCGGTCCTGACCCTTATTTCCCGGTGTGTCGCTCCCATGTTCGCGTATCTGGCCGTGGAAGGAATCCGGCATACCCGTGACCTGAAAAAGTATTGCCTGCGCTTATCGGTATGGGCAGCGGCAGTCTATGCGGGAAATGTACTGTTAAATTTTCTCTTTCGTGTGGGGGCAGGAACGCTGCCTGAAGCGGAGCGGGCGCTGTTATACAGAAATTCCAATGCGATTTTTACACTTGCATTGGGAACCATCGGCATAGCGCTTGTCCTATGGGGAAAGCGACAGAAGACTGCAACGGGGAAATGGGCGTATGTACTTTCTGCCGTGGTGTTCTGTTTCGGTTTTCTCTATGGTGAATGGGGCAGTGTCGTTCTGCCTTTTATGTATATCGAATATTTTCTTCAGGATAAGAAGATCCTGCGAATGTCAGGTTATGTTCTGATAGAGATTATAGCAGTATTTCTGCCGTGGGGAGAGCCTTTCTGGTTCTTTGTATTTCCGTTCATATTCCTGTATAACGGGAAGCGGGGACCGAAAACAAAGCTCAGCAAAAATCTCTTCTATCTGTTTTATCCGATCCATTTGTGGGTGATTGCTATTATAAATTTTCTGGTGGTGACGGGGAGGATATAGAATCTCAGTGCTTTTTTTCTGTCCGATTTGCAGCATTGGAGCAGAAAGGAAAACCTTGAACGTGAACTTCAGAACAAGAGCCGACAGCATAACAGGGCAACAGGGCAGGACTAAGCGGAGGAAGAAAGAATTGATGTGAGAAATTTTATTCAGAGGTCAGACGCATTGGTAAAGGCGCATGGAACGGCAAATTGTAAACCATGCGCCCTTTTTGTACCAAAAGAAAGGATAAGTCAATAGCGTTAAATAAATATTTTGCAATTCCGTAATATCGCAATAATGAAAATAAACGGTAGTTTTGCCTGCTTTTGTAAAATATAGATGAGAAGTGTTTGGCTATCTTTTTAAAATAACAGAATCAATCAAACCGTATTCCAGGGCTTCGTCTGCACTCATAAAATTATCCCTGTCCGTATCCCGTTCAATTTCTTCAATGGTGCGCCCTGTGTTCTCTGCTAAAATACGGTTTAGTCTCAGCTTGTTCTTTTGTATGTGATCTGACATTATCTTTATATCGCTGACCTGTCCCTGAATACCGTTGCCCTGTATAGCCGGCTGATGTATCATAATCTCGGAATTGACTAATGCCATGCGTTTTCCGTGTGCGCCGCCTGCCAGCAAAAAGGCCCCGAAACTTGCGGCAAGCCCAATACATATTGTAGAAACGTCGCATTTGATATATTGCATGGTATCATAAATTGCCAATCCGGCAGTTATGGAACCTCCGGGACTATTGATATATAATTGAATATCTTTATCCGGGTCCTGGGCTTCCAGGAAAAGCATTTGCGC
>JAAVAE010000048.1 GCA_014804245.1 Lachnospiraceae bacterium
CACATATTTGGTCTCTTTTTCTATTCACTTAACAGATGAAAAGCAATAAACAGCTTAAATATAGTAACTATGCGGCTATCAGCCACTTTCATGGCACAGCCGTGAATAATTCAGGTTTATATTAGGGGATATTGGATATATGGTGTAGATGAGAGGACTTTATTTATAACTCAGTACGACTTGATTTTGGTCTTGGGAATGGATATACTAAATAAAAAGGGAATGCGTATGGGAGGAGGAATGGTATGCCTCAGAGCGTAGGAGAAATATTGAAAAAATATGTAAATGATGTGTGTGGGATGTATGGGAACCAATTAAAAGCTGTAATATTATATGGCTCTTATGCAAGAGGAGATTTTGAACAGGATTCAGATATAGATATTATGATATTAGTTGATATGGAGGAGGAAGAAATCAGAAAAAAGGGACGACTTCTCTCTGATGTGACCTTTGAATATAATTTTGATAATGATATAACAATAATGCCAATTGTCAAGAATTCGGATCATTTTAATAGATGGCTTAGATCATATCCATTTTATTACAATATTAAGAAAGAAGGAATAGAGTTATATGCAGCTTAATTTAGATGATATAGGCGGTGCAAAGGAGTTGGCTGCATATAGGCTTGGTGCCGCTAAAGAAGATTTGGAAGCTGCTCGATTGAACTTTGCGAGTGGACACTATAGAGCGTCTAACAATAGAGCATATTATGCAATATTCAGAGCTATATCGGCATGCCTTGCTTTGGAATTTAAAGCGTATAAACAACATGCGCAGGTTATAGGAAATTTTAATAAAGATTTTGTGCACACTGGAATATTCCCAAAAGAAATCAGCAAAAGGATTAATAGGGCGCAGGAAGTGCGCCATGCCAGTGACTATGATGATTTTTACATTGTTTCTGTTGAAGATGCAAAGGAACAGTTAGAAACGGCAAAAGAAGTAATAGATATGGTGGAAAAATATTTGGTTAAAATTTAACGAGGTGCATCCATGAGGGAAGTGAGAGTTTTAGAAATCAAGCAGAGCGTTTTTGCGGACAATGACAGACAGGCCGATCTTTTAAGGCAGGACTTGAAAGAAAGAGGGGTATTTCTTTTAAATCTGATGTCATCTCCCGGCGCCGGAAAGACCACGACGCTGATGCGTACCATTGAAGCATTAAAGGATACGTTTAAGATTGGGGTTATGGAGGCGGATATTGATTCGGATGTGGATGCGCAGACTATTTCAGGGTCAGGGGCGAAGGTGATTCAGCTTCACACAGGAGGTATGTGCCATCTTGATGCGGAAATGACCAGGCAGGGGCTTGCAGGACTGCAAACAGATGATGTAGAACTGGCAATCCTTGAAAATGTAGGGAATCTTGTCTGCCCGGCAGAGTTTGACACGGGAGCAGTTAAGAATGCTATGATTCTTTCTGTGCCGGAGGGACATGATAAGCCGCTGAAATATCCGCTGATGTTCACGATTTGCGATGTGGTGTTGATCAATAAAATAGATGTGATGCCCTACTTTGATTTTGACCTGGAGAAGTGCAAGGAGTATATCCGTATGCGCAATCCCAATGCAAAGATTATTCCTATCTGCGCAAAGACCGGAGAAGGGATAGAAGAATGGAGCAAATGGCTTAAGGAAGAAGTAAGCAGATGGTGTATGACTAAATAGTAAAATGCAGAATGAATATAGGAATTTATTAATAGTTATTATTAATACAAATAAATTTTACAAGGGAGGAAGGTATGAAGAAAACGTTAGACAAAGAACTATATCCGGAATATGTTTACCCGGAGCATCAGCCGGACCACAGCGGGCCGCCCCGCGAAAGCATTGTGAAGCTGGGGAAGATGATAACAGACAGGATTCCGCAGAAGTTGGGGCTTAAGAAGATCACACAGGATGATCCGGAGTATTGGGGGCTCGCAGGTGTAGTCACGGATGAGGAAGCTGAAATTGCACTGAAAATGGGGGTCAGAAAGCCGAAAACGCTAAAGGAGATGGTGAAACTTACCGGTATGCCGGAAGAGGAACTTGAGCCAAAGCTTCAGGAGATGTCCGTGAAAGGTATACTGGAGTATAACTGGGAAAATCCTCAGCACGAGAAGCAGTATGTACTGCCCATGTTCGTGCCGGGATCGGCAGAATTCTTTAACATGAACAGCGCTGTCATGGAAAAGAGCCCGGAGGTCACCTTATTTTTTGAGCATATGTCAAGGCTCCCCCTTGAGCATGTGACACCCTTTGTCGGGGAAGGGGGAAACGGTATTGGCATGCACGTTATCCCTGTAGAAAAAGCAATTGAGATGGAAAGCGAGTCTATTGACTTGGAGCATATTTCCTATTGGCTTACCAAATATGAGGGCAAGTACGCGGCAAGCCCTTGTTCCTGCCGCCGTTCACGGCTGCATCATGATGAAGGATGCGGGGATGACCCGGAGGGATGGTGTATTGCAGTAGGCGATATGGCGGATTATGTGGTGGAGACCCAGAAGGATGGGCGCTATATCACCAGAGAGGAAGCGCTTGAGATTTTCAAACAGGCAGAAGACAATGGTTTTGTTCATCAGATTACCAATATCGACGGTGCAAACAAGATCTTTGCCATCTGTAACTGTAATGTAAATGTGTGTTATGCACTGCGCACCTCACAGCTTTTCAACACGCCCAACATGTCACGTTCTGCTTATGTGGCAAAGGTAGACAAGAGCAAATGCGTTGCCTGCGGTAAATGTGTGGAGGCATGTCCTGCAGGGGCGGTGAAGCTGGGACAGAAGCTCTGCAAGAAGGATGGCAGTGAGGTTACATATCCTAAGATGCCTCTTCCGCAGGAACAGAAGTGGGGAGAGCATATGTGGACCCATAATTACAGAGATGTGAACCGGATCAACTGTTATGATACCGGAACTGCACCTTGTAAAACTGCGTGTCCCGCTCATATAGCAATACAGGGATATCTTCAGCTGGCAAAGGAAGGACGCTATGAGGAAGCACTTGCACTGATTAAAAAAGACAATCCGCTGCCGGCAATCTGCGGGCGTATCTGTAACCGCCGCTGCGAGGATGCCTGCACCCGTGCTACGCTGGATGAGGCAGTTGCTATTGACGCGGTGAAGCGCTTCGTAGCTGAGAGAGATTTGAAAGCGGAGACTCGTTATATTCCGAAGCCTACGGTTCCCTCCTTAAAGGGACATTTTGATGAAAAGATTGCCATTATCGGTGCGGGTCCTGCGGGACTTTCCTGTGCATATTTTCTGGCTGACAAGGGCTATAAGCCTACTATATTTGAGAAGAATGAAAAGCCCGGCGGTATGCTGACCTATGGAATTCCTTCCTACAAATTGGAGAAGGATCTGATAGAAGCGGAGATCGATGTAATCAAAGCTATGGGCGTTGAAATCAAGTGCGGAGTGGAAGTGGGAAAGGATGTTACCATTGCCCAGCTCCGTGAGCAGGGATACAAGGGCTTTTATGTTGCCATTGGATGTCAGGGCGGCAGAAAGGCAGGAGTTCCCGGTGAGGATGCCGAAGGGGTATACACGGCAGTGGAATTTCTTAAGGAAGCCGGGGCGAAGGAAAGCTTTGATTTAGGCGGAGATGTCATTGTCATCGGAGGCGGAAATGTTGCCATTGATGCGGCAAGAACCAGCACCCGCTGCGGACAGGGAAAGGTTTCCATGTTCTGCTTAGAGAGCAGGGACGAGATGCCTGCAAGCCGCGAAGAGATTCTGGAGGCCACACAGGAGGCGGTTGCCATTAACAACGGATGGGGACCGAAGGAAATCCTGACAGAAAACGGAAAGGCTGTGGGCGTGGTATTTAAGAAGTGTACCCGTGTATTTGACGAGAATCATAGATTTGCACCGCTTTATGACGAAGAAGATACCATGACGGTTTCCTGCTCCAGCGTAATTTTCAGTGTAGGGCAAGAAGTTATCTGGGGAAATCTTTTAAAGGGAACGAAAATGAAACTTCGTCTCAATGGAGGCGCTATGGCAGACAGGTTGACTTATCAGACTGCAGAGCCGGATATCTTTGTAGGCGGAGACGTTTATACCGGACCGAAGTTTGCAATAGATGCCATTGCTGCGGGAAGAGAAGGCGCAATTTCTCTGCATCGCTTTGTGCATGAACATTGTACTCTGACAATCGGCAGAAACAGGAGAGACTTTATAGAACTGGATAAAGAGGATATCTACATTGCCAGCTATGACAATACCGACAGGCAAAGACCTGAGAGGGCGGAGGAAGCACAGATGCGCAGTTTCCGGGATCTGTCCCATACGCTGACGGAAGAACAGGTAAAAGCGGAGACGTCACGGTGCCTTTCCTGCGGTGCATCCGTGGTAGATCCTAACAAGTGTATTGGATGCGGTATCTGTACCACGAAGTGCGTATTTGATGCAATCACTCTGCACAGGGAATTGCCGGGATGTTCCGAAATGGTGAGATCTGAGGATAAGCTGAAATATATACTGCCCAATATGATCAAACAGTCTTTGAAAGTCACATTTGCGCCGAAGAAGGATTAAGCTATGCATGAATTGGGAGTAGTATTTCATATTATGGATAATCTGGAAAAGGTTGCTGAGGAAAACGAAGTAAAGGGCATCTCAAAAGTGGTTCTTGAGTTGGGAGAGGTGTCCACAGTGATTGAGTCTTATCTGCAAAACTGCTGGAAATGGGCGATTAAGAAGCGGGAGTTGTTTGCGCAGGCGCAGCTTATTGTGGAACAGCTTCCCGCAGTCACTTACTGCGAGGGGTGCGGTCAGACTTATCCCACTGTACAATATGGAAAAATTTGTCCCCACTGCAAAAGTCCGAATACCTGGCTTTTGCAGGGGAATGAATTTAATATTAAGGAAATAGAAGTATACTAAAATGATAAGGAGGGAGAAAATATGATTTTTCAAATTTATGATGGAAGAACAATGTGGCAGATCTTAGGATGGGTCATGGTGTTTGTAGGGCTCATTGTGATGAATGAAATTGCCCGGCGTACAAAAGTCGGAGGCAGCATTTGCTTTTTTGTAATTCCTGCGATTTTAACTGTTTACTTTATTTCTATTTATGTAGGAGCGGCGCAGGGGGCAGAGTGGGCGCTGAATAACCAGACCTATGTGCATATGAACAGCTGGTTCCACTATGCGAAGCTGTATGCGGCGCTGGCAGGCTGTATTGGATTTATGATCATCAAATACCATTGGGGAAAGCTGGGCAAATCCCATGCTTTTAAGGTATTTCCCTTTGTGATTGTTGCAATCAATATCTTGATTGCGGTGGTATCTGATTTTGAATCCGTGGTAAGAGCCGGAAATATCATGGGAGGCTGGTGGAAATCCTCCGAAGGTGTATGGCTTTACGGCGGCTGGTGGAATATCTTAAACGGTATTGCAGGTCTTATCAACATTGTGTGTATGACCGGCTGGTGGGGAATTTATTCCTCCAAGGATAAAAAGGATATGCTCTGGCCGGATATGACATGGTGCTTTATTCTGGCTTATGATATCTGGAATTTCCAGTATACTTATCTGAATTTGCCTACTCACGCATGGTATTGTGGATTTGCCCTTCTGCTGGCACCTACGGTTGCCAATGCGCTTTGGAATAAGGGCGGATGGATTCAAAACCGCGCTAATACGCTGGCATTATGGTGCATGTTTGCACAGGTATTCCCGCTGTTCCAGGATGGCAGTCGTTTTACCACAGTATCATCTGTGTATGGAGCGGGCGGAGCGACAGTAGCGCTTGGAGAGGCAATGCCGACGACGGCAAATCCTACAGCACAGGGAATTATTTCCATTATCTCTATTGTAGTAAATATTGCAGTGTTTGCGGTGATCTTAAAACGTGCAAAGGCGCAGAACAAGAACCCTTACACCAACGAAATCTTTACAGATCAGAAGGACTTCAAGCTTGCAATGGAAAGAGCAGAGTAGAAATGGTATGCAAATGAATAAAGGAAAAAAATGGATGACAAGAATGATGGCAGCGATAGCTGCCATCATATTGATGATAGGGAGTATGGCAGTTCTTTTTGGTAAGCCGCTGCGTGCGGAAGCAGCAGGGAGGAGCGTGGCAATCGATTCCTGCCTGATTTCAGGGACGGATGTTGTATGCCATATTAAAACAAGCAGTATTCCCGCAAGTGATGATGGGAAATTTTATGTTTATGCGGATGAAGTTTATCTGGACGGAACCGCAGGGGATATTGTAGCGGTGGTGGATGCAGGAACTTCAGTCTCGTTAAGTTTTCCGCTGAATTACAACACGGCAGAATCAAACTTGAGCCGTAAGTTCCTTGTAGCAGTGAAACGCAATGGACAGATGTATCAGGTAAGCGATGAACATTATATTACGAATCCCGAAGCCCTTGCCACACTGACATCCCCGCGTATGAACACTGGAATCAAGGGAATTCTGCCGGAAATCAATAAGATTACGAATGGAGATCTGCAGGACCTTGGCATTCAGCAGGTGGTTTATAATATGCATCTGGATGATATTTGTTCTGCGGAGTCTGTTCCGGGCGCCATTCCCTTTGAATATAATGGACAGACCTATTATTTTAATGGTGAGATGGTCAGAAATTATGATGGGGCAGTGCGGACCTTTAACAGCTATGGAATGCAAGTTACGATGGTGCTTTTAAACGGCGGAAAAGGGGATTATTCTAAGGATCTGGTTCACCCGTCTGCAAGAGACGGCATCTGTGAGGGATATGCCCTTAATGTGGCAGATGCTTCCGGAACCAATCATTTGAAAGCGATTGGAGCATTTTTGGGACAGCGTTATTCGGGCAGATTTGAATATGGTCAAGTTGACAACTGGATCGTGGGTAATGAGGTAAATGCCCGGACGTCATGGTGGTACAGCAATTCCACCTCTCTGGATTATAATGTAAATAACTATGTCAAGGCGTTCCGCATCATCTACAATGAAATGAAGAGCATGAATGCCAACGTGAGGATTTACAATTCCATAGATCAGGAGTGGAACCGCAAATCTAATCCGGGGAGTTTTCTGGCAAAGGAGTATTTGGACCAGTTCAATTATTATATGATCCGGGAGGGCAACATAGAC
>JAAVAE010000049.1 GCA_014804245.1 Lachnospiraceae bacterium
GATGCCTTTGGTAATGTGCATGAACAAAAAGAAGGGATAGAAAACTATATCCTCTACGGGGGGCAGCAGTATGACCAAGAGGCAGGGCAGTATTATTTAAGGGCAAGATACTATAACCCTGTCATAGGGCGGTTTACTCAGGAGGACACCTATAGGGGAGACGGTCTGAATCTGTATGCATACTGTGGGAATAACCCAGTAATGTATTATGATCCTAGTGGGCATGATCAAGTGACACAGCCGGCAATGGAGCCAGAGAATCCTAGGACGGCTGGCGAGGGGGCAAACACTAGTTGGTATAACCCGGATGGTTCTTTCAATTATCCTCCCAATAATGGTGCGGTGCCAGGAACAGAAGTTAATATGACATTAAAACCAGGAGATAGACTTGGTAGGTATGGTGTTATAGGAGAAAAAAGTAATTTTGTTACTCAAGCAGGGGCAGACCCAAGCAAATTATCATTACCACCGAATACTGACCCTGCCATTTATCAAGAATTTGAAGTAATAAAAGAGATACCAGGAACAATACAAGCAGAGATTGAAGCATGGGGCGGTTCAGATGGCGGAGGTTTACAATATGAACTTCCGATGCCAATACTGCAATTGATTAAAGAGGGATATATTGAACCTAGATAAAGTAAAGAAGAGGTGTAAAATGTTATCGACAGAGGAATTAAAAAATTACATACATAATGAAATTTGGACTAGATTAGGAAATGTTTCTTGTAGCAATTTGTTTTTTTCCGAAGGATCGGATAATAGTGTAGAAGGGACATATATATTTAATAAGAACAATGAATATCATATTCTTTTTACTGAAAAAGGGAAAATAAGAAGTGACATTGTTACAGATGACAAAAGAGAAGTTTTGTGGAATGCAGTAGAAATTTTTTCGACTAATATTATAATGAACTTTGCTATATGCAATAGAGAAAAGGGAAAAGATTTTCGCCGAACTCTCTTTGCAAAAGAAAAAGAAATATTTTCATTGTTTGGAGAAGATTTTAAAAAAAGAAAAGAAAAAGAGATAGGTGAAATTCTTAAAAAAAATCCGTATAACGATATTTAATTAAGGGCTATCCCAAAGTTTGGGCAAACCTTCCAGTAGCAGCATCAGATTATGTCCTGTAACTATGAGAGCAAAAGCCTGATACTGACTACAAATCTGGAGTTTTCCAAGTGGAGAAGGATTTAGAGATCCTCAAAACAGCATATGAGGAAAATCCTTTGCCTGAACCAACTGCAAAAAATCGGGGCCGGCAAAAAAGGAGCCAAGTACTAAATCTGATCTGCAGGCTGGAAAATTACAAGGCATCAGTCTGCCTGTTTATAAGAAATCTCTGCGTGCCTTTTGACAATAACCAGGCGGAGCGGGATCTGAGAATGATCAAGGTAAAGACCAAAGTCTCAGGCTGTTTCCGTAGTGAAGAAGGTGCGCAGGAATATCTTACAATCATGAGCTATATCGGAACTGCCCATAAGCATGGAATCAATGCTTTCACGGCAATCAGGGAAGCCCTAAACGGCAACTCGGACGTTATATTCGCATAGAGGGTTCTGAACAGTTACACAGAAATATATAATGAAAGCGTTCAAAATGTTTTGGATAATCTAGGTAATAGCAATCAGTTTAATAGACAATGTGCTGAAGTTAATGCACTTTCAAGGGCATTAACTAGTGGTGCCGATTTAAACGATGCAACAATTTCTATAGCCAATGTTAGAGGAATAAATAATAAGAGTGGGATACATGGAACATATAAAGAGCCATGTAATGTATGTCAGCCGTTATTAGAATTTTTTGGCATTGAAGATATCCATTAGTAAAATAAGGAGATTGATTAGATAATGAATATGAGTAAAGTAAATAAACATATACAAAGAGTATTAAAAGAAAATGGATGGTATGAAGGAAGAGAGTATGATATTACATTTTGGGTATCGGAATTGGAAGAGGAGGGATATAGATTAAATGAATATGCCAAATTAGTTTTAAAAGAGTTAGGAAATATATATGTTCGAGAGCAAAGTACCGAAATGTATGTAAGTGCGACGTTTGATTTTAACCCTTATAACTCTGCAAGCGGCGAATATGATAGATTGGATGAATTTGAGTTAGCTAGTAAAGATAAAATGTTTCCCATAGGATCTTTGCAAGATTATATTGTATATGCTGGAGAGTCAAAAAAAATATATCTAGGAGATTGGGAAGGCTTATATATGGCAGGAAGATCTATTGAAGAATATCTAGAGAATATTTTTAAGAGTGGGTATGAGCCTGTTAAAATTTTGCTAAATAGATAAAGATTAGGTAGGGATTATTTTTTATAATTGCATGTGATTATTGTGTTTTGAAAATTTATAAATGATTTTTAAATATCTCCAAGAAAGTAAAGCGGGACATAATCATAAATTAGACAAAATAATGATTAAATAACATTTTAAAGGAGTGGTTGATGATTTCAATGGCATTAAGAATTCCATGGGAATAAAAGTGTCAGGAGATGAATATGGATTACAGATATGGTCATATGAACCTCCTGACGGCAGGGAGCAGGAAAACCTTTATGACGAAGTGGGACTGCGTGCAGGCTCAAGGAGGGACGGAAAAAATCCACGTTTCTGTTCTATAATGATGAAATCCTCGCAGAGTGTGATGGAGATAACATGCCGGTAAGAAGGCATCTGTCAGGTCTGGGATTATCTCATGTGCAGACCTTAAATGATGGCATATACCATACCTGTCATCAGGATGAGCAGGGAAGCACTGCGTACGTCACGGGGAATGGCGGAGCAGTCAAAAACTGCTATGATTATGATGCCTTTGGCAACGTGCTTGAGAGTAGGATGAGGTAGAGAATCATATCTTATATAGGGGACAGCAGTATGACTAGGAGGCAGGGCAGTATTATTTAAGGGCAAGATATTATAATCCTGTCATAGGGCGGTTTACTCAGGAGGATACCTATAGGGGAGACGGTCTGAATCTGTATGCATACTGTGGGAATAACCCAGTAATGTATTATGATCCTAACGGGTATGATAAAGCAACATTGCCGACAACGGAGCCGGAAAGTCTGCTGACTGCTGGTGAGGGTGGTACATACTCTAAAAATAATAGGTTGGCATTAGGGCTTAGTGATTATTTAGATGATTTTGCAGCTGAAAATAATGCCCATACTTGGAAAGATTTTGCAGATCCAGTTAATTGGAAGGAGGGAGTTAATACGGCCTTGTTTGACCCAGACATGAAAATATTAGTAAATTTAGATGGTGTGGATAATCCGCTGTTGGCGGCTCAACGTGCAGCAAGCAATAGTGGAGGTGCAACAGATTGGGAGTTATTACAAATAAAACTAACGCCAAGTGCATGGGACAGGATAACATGGTTTAGGGGGGGTGAAATAGTTCCAAATCCCTTTGAGTAAAAAGATAAGGAGAAAGTATAGAGAGATTGATTATGTATAATAGATTTTTTCAGTTATGGTACTATACAGTTTCTCATAAACAGATGCTATTAAGAAGTTTAGGAAATAAGGATGTATGTAATCTAGATATTTATTTTGGTGATGTAGAGTATATTGAATTGCCTGTAGCAATAAATAAAATTAAACTCTTGGAAACGACACAGCAGGATATTGATTATATCACGCAAAGAATAGGTAATATGAATAAGAAAATAACTGTCTTGGAGTGTGAAAACAACAAATATTATGTTGTATCATCTTTTATGAAAATAATTGAAAATAATTTGGGAATGTTTGAATTGCCGTTTGATATTGCAAATGATATGAGCGACGAATATTATAAGCCAAGTCTATAATGGGGAAATCCTAGCAGAGTGTGATGGAAATAACATGCCGGTAAGAAGGCATCTGTCAGGTCTGGGATTATCCCATGTGCAGACCTTAAATGATGGCATATACCATGCCTGTCATCAGGATGAGCAGGGAAGCACGGCATACATCACGGGGAATGGCGGAGCAGTCGAAAACTGCTATGATTATGATGCCTTTGGTAATGTGCATGAACAAAAAGAAGGGATAGAGAACTATATCCGCTACAGGGGGCAGCAGCATGATCAAGAAGCAGGGCAGTATTATTTAAGGGCAAGATACTATAGCCCTGTCATAGGGCGGTTTACACAGGAGGACACCTACAGGGGAGACGGATTGAATCTATATGCTTATTGTGGGAATAATCCTGTAATGTATTATGATCCTAGTGGACATAATCAAATAACACAGCCGACAGTGGAGCCGGAGAGTCCTAGGTCAGGTGGTGAGGGTGGCTTAAAGTCTAATAATCCATTATCATATTTACAGAGAGCATTAGAGAACCAAGGGTTAGATACAACCCCAAGTCGCTTAAAAGAGGTATGGATTGAAGATGATTATAAATATACTGTTCGAGTTCACGAAGGAAATTCAAAGTATACAAATGCAGATGTAATATATAGAGTATCAAGACAAAGTACAATTTTGGATGAACATGGTCAAGGAACTGGATTAGAGTATTTAGGAACGGATGGAAATTGGTATCATGAGTCTGTGTTAATTGAATTTTTCAAAGGTGGAACCCCTAATCCTAATTTTAATGATGTAGCAGCAAAGATGACACATATTCCTGTAGGTGGAGGTGATTAATTATGTATCGTAATGAAATTGATAAAGTTAATGACTTTTTAAAAGACCAGTTGTGGATGGATTTTGAAATGTGCAATATCAATCGAGGGAAACTTGAATTACATGGCTTTTTGGATGAGGCGGAGGACGATAAAATAATAATTATATTTGAACAACCATATATGGTTTCTTGTAATTTTTTCTTTACATATGAAGGTAAAGGGAATTTTCTCTCTATTGTTGAAGGCAAAGAAGCTTTTCAAATCAATAAAATGTATGGGGTGACACAGGGCAACAATGTTTTTAAAATTACTAATATAAATGTCGAAACAGATATGATTATAATAGCTAAGAAGGTTGAAGTTCAAATAATAGAATGAGTTGAAATTGCTCATGTACGCGGGGGAGAAGATCCGCGTGGAGGGGCGTGTGCAGGCCCTGCTGAGAACGAGGAGCGGGATACTGGCGGACAGTGGGAGGCAGGCCTCAAGCATGTGGCTGGGAGGGAGGCAGGACTGGCATGCGCCGTACACAGTGCTGCACGGAAGGGTGTACTAGGAGCATGAATGCTATAAGGTAGTTGTTCCTAAAGGAGCAACAAAGAGTGAAAAATAAAGAGGATTTTTGGATGTACTTATATAAAGGGTCATAAAACCCCTGATTTTATGGCTATATGACAACAGAATAAAGGTTAGTTATCGTTGCGTTTCACTAACTTAGAACTATCGTAACCAAGACTTTCAAGGTAAGCAAAAACGTTGCTTTCATTCAGAACAATACGCTCTACATGGTTCTGAGGGGTCATCAATTCCTCATAATCCGTAGGAGAAAAGGGCTTCTTTTCGGAAACCATGTGGTAAATGCAGACTGTCATCATTCTTGCAATGGCAATGATTGCTTTTTTGTGACCACGACGTTTTTTGATTCGTCCATATTTAATTGCAAAATAAGGCTGTTTTTTGTTCTTGATTGCGGCAAGGGCACACTGTACCATCATTGGTTTCAGGTAATCGCCTGCTTTGGCAATTCGGACAGACTTTTTCTTGCCAGCGGATTCGTTGTTAGCAGGAAAAAGCCCACACCATTAACACAGGTGTTTGCATCATCAAAAATGTTCATGTCGACGCCTGTTTCTGCGAGAACAATGGTGGAGCTTAACGCCGTCATTCTAGGCATGGAGCTGACAAATTCCACAAACTCATAATAAGGTTTGATGCGGACATAGAGTTCCACCTCAGTCTGGGTAATCATATCATCAAGATATTCAAGATGACCGCGGGCAAGTTCCAGTTTTTTAGCCTAGTCTGTTTCAATATTGTAGCCCCTGATAGCTTTGATGATTTCATTGGACTTGGCTTTTGCACCTTTCTTTATCAGTTTGCGGACAGCTTTTTCATCAATGGGATCAGCGGTATGCTCCAGCAGATAAGACATGATTTCAGTTGCCGTCTTGCCAAAAGGGTCGGAAAGCACGCTGGCAATGCCAACATTGGAAACGGTCATGCAGTTTTGGATTCGGTTCTTCTCAGAAGATTTCATGCAGACCAGCTTGAAGCGGTATCTGGCAAGTTCCCGGAGCTGGCGGAAATCTTTCGGAGGGATGAAGGAGCATCTGACAAGATCAAATTTGTAGAGGTCGGCAATCCATTTGGAATCCTTTTTGTCGGTTTTCTTGCCTTTGATGGCTTTGACATACTTAGGATGAGTCAGGCAAACCTCAATGTCATTTTCGAGATAATTAAAAATAGGAATCCAGTACTTTCCAGTGGATTCCATACAAACGTGATAGCAATTATTCTCGATGAGCCAGTTGTGAAACCTTTGAATATCCGAGTTGATGGTTGAAAAGGATTTTTGCCTGTATTCGGATATTCCATCCTTGTTAGTGATTACGATGTTTGCAACGATAACATTTTTGTGGACGTCAAGTCCACAGCAGATGGAGTATTTTAACTTCATCATAAGTATCACCACCTTAATAAAAAAGGAACAGCAACAGTGACTGTCATCCTGCGACTGAATAAACATGATTTATTACCAATGATAAGAGTCCAGGCTCAAAGTCTCACTTGTTTGTGCTTGAAAGGATGACGGCACATATATTTATACGGGGGCGAAAAAATTCGCCACTCATCCTTCCGTGCTCTGTAGTGTATTGCTATTCCCTATAAGAATTATAAATCAAAGAGTAGAGGGGCACAACTTTTTTCATAACTTGTTTGTGCCTTGAGCGAAGCGAAAGGAATGATAAAATTTATGATGAGAATGGCAGTCTGATAAGCGAGAAGGAGGGAGAAAAGACAACCAGCTACCAGTATGACCTGCTGAACAGACAAGCCAAGGTAAGGACATCAGATGGCAGGAAGCAGGAGAACCTCTATGACGGGGAAGGACTGCGCGCAGGCTTAAAGGAGAAAGGAAAAGAATCCACGTTCCTGTTCTATAATGGGGAAATCCTCGCAGAGTGTGATGGAGATAACATGCCGGTAAGAAGGCATCTGTCAGGTCTGGGATTATCCCATGTGCAGACCTTAAATGATGGCATATACCATACTTGTCATCAGGATGAGCAGGGAAGCATTGCATACATCACGGGGAATGGCGGAGCAGTCGAAAACCGCTATGATTATGATGCCTTTGGCAACGTGCTTGAGAGTAGGACTGAGGTAGAGAATCATATCTTATACAGGGGACAGCAGTATGACCAGGAGGCAGGGCAGTATTATTTAAGGGCAAGATACTATAACCCTGTCATAGGGCGGTTTACTCAGGAGGACACCTATAGGGGAGACGGTCTGAATCTGTATGCTTATTGTGGAATTAATCCAGTAATGTATTATGATTCCAGCGGGCATGATAAAATTACACAGCCGACAACGGAATTGGAGAGCCCTAAGAGTGGTGGTGAAGGTAATAATTACGCTTTTCTCAATAAAATTGATAGCCTTCTAGATGGAAGATCAGAATTAGTAGGTTCTACAAGAGATAAGTTGTTAGCCACAGTACAAGGCCCAGAATTAAATAGAATTGTTAATGAGTTATATAGACCTGGAGCATCAATAGGGGATGGAGGTACAGCAGCTATACTTGTAGAGGAGTTTAACAATGGATCGTCAACACATTTAATAAAAGCAACGGAAAGATTGAAACAATTAGAAAATTTGGCAAATACAGGTAGGCTGGGATTAAATGATTTGGATGTAATAGAGGCGTTAATAGATGATCTAGAATATGCGATAGGTTTATTTAATTGGAGGACATAGATTATGAACGAAAATTCAAGGGAGTTCTTTGAAAAAATGCAAGAATTTCTTCCGACAGCAAAGAAAGAATGTTGCGAAAGTGTAAGAGAATATGGAGAAGTATTAGAAACAGTTGTGATAGAAGATATTTTTATGCCAAGAATTTTGGATTTATTGGCTAAAAATGAAAATTCCGAATTACTAAAAAATATGTTTAATTATTTTGAAGAAATAATAGATAAGCAGGATCCACATTTGGTTAATATTTTTTCTACTACTGTGCTAGAAATTCTTGGAAATGATAAGGTGATTTTAGATATTGCAAAGCAATACATGGGACCTAAAACAGTGTCGCTTCAAATAAGGGCTGATAGAGAATTAGGAAGGTATGAATAAAGTTGCGTTAGATTAAATAATTGTTTAAAGGACATTTACAGGATAAATAATGAGAGACAATTGTAGAGCAAGAAGGGTATTACTATGAATGATTTATAAAGCTTTAAGTGCAATTAATATGGTGCCTGCTGATAAAGCCTATATTTATGATTTACAACTCTCATTGTCAGGTGGCACATTGTGGGAGGCATAAGCCGCACATAACTTTCAGTGGATTTGTATTACTGATGGCACAATCCTGTGGGTAACCGTAGGTCGTGGCAAGCTTGGGCGTGCGCCAGACCTGCATAGACAAAAAAGAGAACCGCCATGTGAGGCACATGGGAGTACAATGACTTAGGGCAGTTGAGGAAATCTATGGCGAGGGATTCTGCTACATATATGCTTATAGATTTGACGGAAAGCTGCTGACACTGACCTTTGCGTATGATGCAAGGAACCGGCTGGTGCGAGTGGAAGACGGTCTCATTCATATCGAATGAGGAGAATGGCGGCACAGTCGAAAACTGTTATGACTAGTATGCCTTTGGCAATGTGCTTGAACAAAAAGAAGGGATGGAGAACTATATCCTTTATAGGGGGCAGCAGTATGACCAGGAGGCACTTTGAAGTAGGAAAAGGTAATCGTGTTCAAATTATTCATGATTTTGCAAGTGAGGGCTTTGAACAAAGAAAAGTTGGTGGGGATATATAAGAGGGGAAATAATCACAATTAGAAAATATGTTTTATGTGGAATGAGGTGAATGAAAACGGAAGATAATTTGAATTTTGAGATCAGTATTCCGACAGATAATGAAGGATTCGTTTTGCTGAAATGTCCTATATGTAAGGATTTGTTTAAACTTAAACCTAGTGACTTTCGATCAGATGGTGTGTTTTCGATATATTGTCCATCTTGTGGATTAATTAGTGATAATTATATTACAGAGGATGTATTGGAGTTAGCGTTGAAAAAAGCAAATAACTATATAAATGATTATTTGGCAAGAGAATTTAAAGAAATGGGGAAAAGCAGTAAAGGAAGTCTGATTCAGTTAAAAGTTAAAAATGATTATAAAAGAAAAAACGAGCAACCAATAATGTTAAGAGCAGAAAATTTGGAAAAGAAAGAGTATATGTGTTGTAAAATGCAGGCAAAGATAAAACCAATTTTAAAGATGAGTGGCAGTTATTGTCCATATTGCGGGGTGATGGATTATGGAATTGAATAGGAAAGAATTAAAGAAAATATCACATGATTTTAATAGTATTTCTAGTAGAATGATGCGAGTTGCGTTTGATGAATATAATATGGTTCTAAGAAAGTTTGTAGATTTTATTGATAAAAATGAAATTATAAAAAGTTATATCAATCTAGGTTATGATGCCGATTTTGATGTAGAAAAAGAGTGGAATCTTGTGGTTCATAAAGAAGGATATATGTTTGATTTTGGTCCATCTACGGAACAGGAGAGTTATCAGATTTACGCAGTACTTAGGTATATTTTAGATAATATAAAAGCACCACATTATTCATTTTATAGTATATATGGTGAAAGAGTGTATCAGGATAATGTAAAAGAATTTAACGACAGGGTTTTACTGGTGTTAATAGGGAATGTTGAAGATTATTTGACAAAGGTGGGAATTGATATGGGATTAGATGAAAATGTTGTGTGGAATGTAAACGGTGGACAGGTTAATGTTGCAAGTGGAAATGCGACAATACATGCGATACAGAATAATGGTATAAGTGTAGATGAATTAGATGATATTATTAAAGGAATTATGGGAAATATATCTGATTTACAGCAGGAGGATGCTGACCAAATAAAAGATGTTGTAGAGATGGCAAAAGAGGAATTGACAAAACCAGAACCAAGGGTGGGCAGACTTAAAAGCTGTTTATCATTGATTGCTTCAATGTTTACGATTGCAAATGGAATTCCTACATTGGTGTCTAATTTACAGCGGTTGCAAGAGTTTATTAATTTACAAATACATTAATGGAAACAAATGTGTTTTCCAAAAAGTATACATGAAGATACCGTATTTTAATTTGATAAGGAGAATGCGACTATGACAAAAGATGCACAAAAATTATTAAAATATATGGTAAATGAGTCGAAACGTAATAATAATGCGACAATAGAAGTTGATATAAATAGGATTAATAATATTCCGAACATAAGATTTGCTAAAAAGAAATTATTGAATGAATTAGAGGCATTAGGAGCTATTAGCGGATATAAAGAAAATATTTTAGGAGAAATAACTGTATATTTGACCTCTGATGGACTTGAATATTTTGATGATTTGGCAGAAGACAAAGAAACATCAAGTGTGGTGTTTAATATTTCTGGTGGACAGGTTAATATTGCAAACGATAATGGAAGTATTAATACGGTTATAAATGATAAAGTAAATGGGCAAGATGTAATATTGAAGCCTGAATATAAGTCAAACAAGGAAGAGAGTTTGCATTCAAACGAAAAAGTTTTTGTTTCATATTCATGGACTCCTGATTGCAATAAGAAATGGGTTGAGCAATTAGTACATAGACTGGAATCAGATGGTGTTCAGGTTGTTATAGATTTTAAGGACTTAAAACTTGGATATGATAAGTATGCATTTATGGAAAGAGTAGTGAATGATGATACTATTAAAAAAGTTTTAATAATATGCAATAAAACATATAAAGAAAAAGCAGATGGTAGAATTGGCGGAGTGGGAGACGAGTCAGCAATAATAACATCTCAGATATATGGAAATGTAAGACAGGAAAAGTTTATTCCAGTGGTTAATGAATATGATGAGAATGGGAAGCCATTTCTTCCTAATTATTTAGCTTCGAGAATGTATGCGGATTTAATGGATTTTGAGATTGGGTATAAGCAACTTTTAAATAACATCAGAGAAGTAGATAAAGCAGATACACTTACAACGGGGACAAAAGATAGAAATGATGACATTAGGATGTTTGGAGAACCAACGCCCTTTTTTGCGTATCGAATTGGGAAGGCTTTTCCAGGAGTCCGTGGAATAAAAGAATTTACAAATCCAAAAGAATGTGTTGATAGGTTAGAAATTTTGTTACAACACCCATTAAACAGAAATTCAAAAGGAATGACAGATCCAATTTGGTGGTTTAGGGGTGGAAGTAATTTGGATATCGAAAAATTTACAAGAATTTCAACGACCAAATTTTTAATGAATACGGATGAGATAGAAGTAAAAAGAATAATTGTATATGTTTCGCCACATTATTTTAGAAGATTTGTATATGTGGAGGCATATCCAGAAGAATCTATTAGGAATATATGGAGAAGCAAATCAACAAATTGTGGACGAGATGATAAAACTATGTGGTGAATATCATGAAGAATATGCAGTGTATGAAGGGCATGCAATAACAAGAGCAGAATTTGATGACGGGGCAGCAGAGATAGACGGAAAGATAGTTGATATAACAGGTAAAGCGGAAGTACGTGTGAGATATTTGACGCCATACAATTTTATCATTTGTGCAAAATGGAATCCTTTGAATGAAAATAAATATGATGGTATAGTAGAAAGTATTTTGAATGGCATATTAAGGGGTGTTAGGACAATAGATGAGCTTGTGACATTAGTTGAGAAAGCTCATCGCCATAAAATGGATATGTAGATTTTAATTTTTAATATACTGAAATGGACATTGGAACTGAATTCTACGTAAGCACTGCATATATGTCACGGGGAATGGCGGAGCAGTCGAAAACTGCTATGACTATGATGCCTTTAGCAATGTAATTGAGCAAAAAGAAGGGATAGAGAACTACATACTCTATAGGGGACAGCAGTATGACCAAGGGTTTTTTTTAAAATATAAAATGGCGGCAGCTTTATGGAGGGAGAGAGGCGAAATGAGCGTAATTAGAAAGCAACAAATTTTTTCAACAAAGATAAGAAGGTCAATGCAGTACCTGCGAAAAGCAGGAACGCTGTTTCTGACAGCATCAATGTTAATGATGTACCTGACTGCATGCGGATCCTCTGACCACGGTACACCACATGTGATGATGCTGGGAGATATCGAGATTAAACCGGGTGAAACGACAATACAGGAATTAGCAGACGCTGGCTATGAGTTTTCTGATAACGGTGGTGTAGAAATGGTGCCCAAGGATGAGGGATTTGGATATACTCGGACATATACGCAGGTGTATGATCTAAACTTAAAAGCTGAAGCCAGAACACTTTATTCGTCAGTTGTGGTGTTGAAGGACGGTGAAGAGGCAGCTATGATTTCGATTTATAATGAGGAAGAGAAAGAGATAACGTTAGCCCAATGCAAGATATCAAGCATAACGGTATACAGCACTTATTTTGAAGCAGATAAGGTGGCAGTAGAAGGGATTTCTTGGGATGAATTATCGGCAGAAGCGCTTACGGAAGTGCTCGGCGAGGTGACAAGATCAACGGATGATAAAGTATATGTATGGGAAAATAGATGGTATTCTTTGACACTCCGTTATCAGGAAGATGGCACCATAGAAAGCATTGCAACAAATTTTAACGCATTTACGTTATAAAGGAGAAAATTTATGATGAACGATAACTATGCAGATTGGCTGAAAAGGGAGAAAAGCTGGATTGACGAAAAAGAAAAGAAATTGAAAAAACAAACGTTGCTTTATCTCCCGCTATTAATAGTGGGCTTTGCGATTTTTTTCGCGCTGATAGGAATTTTGGCTGGTGCGGATATGAGTGGGGTGCTTCAAAATGCATTGATAGGAGCGGGGATAGGTATTGTCGCTATTCCTGTTTTCTACCTGATAATGTTGTCTTCTTTTCCGGCAAAGCGCTATATGAGAAATTTGAAAGGACAAGTAGAGGAGGCTCTTTCACCTGAGGAAAGAGAAGAATTTGCATCACAGATGTTTGGACTGGAAGGAAATATAGAGGAATTTTCATGGATTGATGATGAAAAATTCGCAGGGAAAACAGAAACGAAAGTGCGGATTACCAAAGATTATGCGTTAGAGACTGCATCAAACGGAGCTGTTTCTATGGTACAGCTTCAAAAGGTAAAAAAGATTGAAGCTGACACGAGAGAATATACGGTTACCACAAGGGGAGGCGGCTTTAAAATACAGCAGACAGTGACGGTTTATCCCTTGTATTTTTATTATCAGAAGTCAGAAGAGGGGAAAAGGAGTGCATGCGATAGAGAATTTACCTTTAAAAGGCGGGAGGATAGAGACCAGGTATCTCACTGCTTCAATGAAACCTTAGTAAAATGAAAATTGCGTAAGACAAGGAACTTCAGGTAATACCATTAATGCAGGCAGATGTGGTATAACTATTAGGGATGATTTTACATATGCAATTGGCGGTTGCTTTTTTAAACAGAATGGGAACTTCTGACACGTGGATGTGGGCAGTAGAAAAATCGTTGCTCATGTAGGAAGGCTTTTCATTAGTAGGAACCGCAGTGGAAATATGGATTTCATGCCTATAGAGGGTAAGGGCAGTCAGCTAGTTTTAAAGGGGAAGAACGGAGCTGGCTGCTCATACCTACAGTAAGCCCCCAAAAATAAATCATACCAAACAAGGTATAAAGTCTATTGAATGATTAAGGCTTTATACCTTTTTATTTTTGACGGAGTAAGGTTAAAAAATATATTTTTAAGGCACCTTCATTCCTAAATAAAATACGCAATAAGTATACCAATGGTTAAAGTATCTTCCGTATGGTTTCTGTATACCAAGGGGCATGTAGGATAAACTAATTGTATGTTACAGCAACTGGTAGGGGTGATTCTATGGATATGTCAAGCATTGGTAAAAACATCAGGAAGAAGCGTCTGGCAAAGTCTTGGAAGCAGGAAGTTCTGGCAAGCAAAGCAGAAGTAACTTCCTCCTATATCGGTATGATAGAGAGGGGAGAGAAGGTTCCTAAGCTGGAAACTCTTGTGCGGATTATCAATGTGCTGGGCGCCACCGCGGATGAAATCCTGGAAGGTGTCATAAACAGAGGATATGAGGTCAGAATGTCTGAATACATGGAAAAGGTTGGCAGACTGCCCAAAGAGGAACAGAGAAGGATTTTTGATGTACTTGACGTTATGCTGGAACACAAAGGAAGCAATTAGCCTTAAAATACAATAATAAACAGAAGATAAATGTACAAGGGGATGAAATATGTACAAAATAGCGATATGTGAAGATGATAGGAACTATATCGTCTTTTTGAAGAAGATGCTTTTGCAAATAGAAGGCATGGATGAGAGCCGCGTATCATTTTATGAGTTCCTTTCCGGTGAGGAACTCCTTTTTCATGCATCACTGGATTTTGATCTGGTCATACTGGATATCCAGATGAGCGATTTAAATGGTTATGAAACAGCAAGGAAACTGAGGGAAATCGACAGAAATATGCTTCTTGTATTCTGCACTGGAAAAGTAGAACCTGCGGCAGAACATTTTAAGGTGACACCATATCGTTATCTTTTAAAAAGATATACAGATGATGAAATGTTAAAAGAGATGGCTGAGATAGTGGATAAGATGAAGGAACAAAAAAGTTATCCCTATATCCTGTGCAAATACAGCTTGGGAAAAGACCGGATCAGGGTATATCCGGAATCCGTTTTATACATAGCAATCAGGTACGGGAACAGTCAAGTGTTTGCCTGCGGAAAGCTGAAAGAGCATTTCCCCAATGAGATACTGCGAACCGGAATAAGTCTGGATGCCGTTTACGAGGTATTCAACGAGAGCTGTGGATTTGTAAGGGCACACAACAGCTATATAGTTAATATGGCATATATCGTGGAAGCCAGCGCGCAGAGCGTGACGCTGACAGACGGAACGAAGCTGACGATTGCAAGGTCACGTTCTAAGGAATTCCAGAGAGCGTTTGCCGGATTCATGGCGGCAAAATACAAGAGGTAAGAGATGCTGGGCGAAATATATAGACTGGTGCAGGTTTTTGTCTGTATCTTTGAAGTTTATCTGATGTTTGATTTCTTTTCATCCTTTTTCAATTTAAAAGAGGTATTAGATGAGAAGTATACCAAGGTTCTAATGGTCCTTGGGAATTCAGCCTGTGTTTTTATCGTCAATTCTCTGAACAATTCCGTCATTAACATCGTGGCAATGCAGGTGATTTATCTGTCCATGCTTTTCGGAGCTTTTAGGGGCGGTCTTTTTAAGAGAATTCTTTATTACATTATGGCAACGGCTATCATGGCCGGCAGTGAATTTATTGCAATTGTCCTTTTGTCGCTTCCGTCCGATTTTGCTATGAGCCAAATACAACAAAATCCTATTTCAACAATTTATTCACTGCTTTGTGCGAAATTGCTGTCATTCATATTTTTCAATGTTGTAAAAAGAATTCCTAAAAATACGAGCAATAAAATGGATATCAAAAATCTGATGCTTTACATAGTGGTTCCAATGTCGATGATGGGCATTATGATTGCAATCGCATATCTGAATATAGATTTTGCTTCTCTGGGCGTGGAAAAAGTATTATTGATTTTCAGCAGTATCCTGGCAATTATCGGAAGTGTTTTTACCTTCTACGTGTTCGATAGATATTCTTCTACGACTGAAAAACTGCGCCAGCAGGAGTTGATGATAACAAAGCTGGAGATGGAGGAGCGGTATTATGAGCAGGTAGAGGAGATGAATCAAGAGCATGCCAGCATGCTCCACGATTTTCACCACTATTTGAGGACAATTGGAGAAGCGGCAGCAGAAAATAATGACAAGGATGTTATGTCGATTGTGGCTGAATTGAAGGTACAGATTGCCGATACGGAATCCATTATCCTCTGCGGACACAGACTCCTGAACGCCATCTTAAACGAGAAGAAAAAAGAGGCAGAACAGAAAGGAATTGCCATACATATCACTGTGGAGCCCGAATTTACGGTAGAGCAGATAAGGGATATTGATTTGATCGCCATCACAGGAAATCTGATAGACAACGCCATAGAAGCGTCATCAGGCTGCACGGACGGTTACGTAAAAATATACATGTACACGCAAAATGAGGGGCGGTTTTCAGTGATGAAAATCGTAAATAATTACAGGGAAGAGATACAACAGATCGGCGGGATTTTCTTAACGAGCAAAGAGGATAAAGAAAGACATGGTATAGGGATTCAGAATGTAAAACATATTGTCACAAGGTATGGAGGTTTTTTGCAGAACTTTTATGAAAACGGGGTTTTCACTTCAATGGTGATTCTGCCTCTGTGTATATAAAATCATTTTTTCTTTAGTTTTGTAATTTTAGGGATAAAGAATCGGCATCACAGGTAATACCATTCATACTGCTGATTATGATATGATTAGCAGGGGAATATTGCATTAAAATGTATTAGATAATATGAAGAGTATACCGTGGGCTGAATCGACAGCCGGAAGGACTAGGGCATGATGGAAATACAAATGAGAACGGTATAGTTGAACTGCCTAAATGGTTAAAGGATGAGGAGATGGAGAGTATATTTTGTCCAATATAAATTGAAAACAGGCATATATTTCTGCACGTTTTCTGGAGAATCTTTACAGAACCAATATCAAGATAATTGGTATTTTTGTGGCATAGGCTGATTACTGCAAATTAGTAGTTTGGATAGGAAAATGTGAAGAAGGATTGAATCGTATGGTATACAGACGGAAATAATTTATGATAATTACCATACTAATATAAATAGCTGGAATATATTGACGTACGCAAAGGCGTACGGTATAATATAACTGAAGGGAGATGATACCATGACTGCAATCAGTGTAACAAAGGCAAGAGAAAACATATATCAAATACTATCCGAGGTTAATAGCAGTAGTCAACCAATTACAATCACGAATAATCGTGGGAAAAATGGAGTTCTCATATCGGAAGATGATTGGAATGCTATTCAGGAAACATTATATCTGAATTCTATTCCAGGTATGACAGAAAGTATTATTGAAGCAGGAAAAGAGGCAGTGGAAGAATGTTCTGTATATGATCCGAATGAGGAATGGTAAATGTATATAATCAGATTTAGCAAGCAAGCAGACAAAGACAAAAAACTGCTTAAAGGAGCAGGGCTTGATTCAAAGGCGAAAAATTTGTTGAATATTATAGCGGAAAATCCCTTTCAAAATCCGCCGCCATATGAGGGATTAGTGGGAAATCTAAATGGCTACTATTCCAGAAGAATCAATATACAGCATAGATTGGTTTATCAAGTATATACTGAGCCGGTTGTCATTGATGAAGTAGAATATGAAGGAACAATAAAGATTGCTCGTATGTGGTCGCATTATGATGCTGTAAGATAAAAGGAAAGCGCCAATGGATGGATTATTCATCTGAAGGCGTTTTTTCGTGTCCTGTTATGGATATAATCAACGACATCTTGCAAATGTATATTTGACCATCATCACGGTAAATTGGCGCTGATAGATGCTATGTAAGCGCTGAATAACAGCACAGACTACTGGACTTATACTAACAGAACATGACAGAAGCAATGAAATAGGAACGATTTTTTCTGTTGGAGACTGATTGTGTGACCACATATTGATCTACAAGCCCCTATTATTAGGAACGTTGGGTGTTTGACAATCTCATAAATAGCTTATAAAATGAATAATTAATAAAAGATGATTTGCAAAGCAGGCTGCTGTACTACTCTGCATTTGGATGATGTACTAACTAATATGGTAAGGTACTGTTGCACATAAGTTAAGGAGATGCTAAGAGGGTGGGTAATACAAAATGTATGCTCGCTCTTTTTTTGGATAAATCGTAATCTAAGGGAATGTCAGTCTATAAAATCATCAAGATTATTTCAGTAAAAAGAGCGCACAAGAGAAAGTAGGAGGATGATATGTGGATAAGAGAATATGGCAGTGAACTCATTTCGGCACTTAAGTATCATTATGTGCAAAAACGGATTCAGAAACAGAAAATAAGGAAGTATGCATGGATTGGCATGGGCAAAATACCGGTTCACAGGGAGAGGCTGTTTGATGGAAAATGTTCCATTCTGCTGCCGGATACCTTGACCGATATGGAAGTTACGGATGAAATAGTTGGATATAGAAGCCTGCAAAGCCCGCAGATCGTCAAAGCTGAGACCAATGGGAATGTAGTGCTTACCTTCAGCCTGATCCCGAAAGCGGCGGCTGGAACAGAGGCAATGGATGTCTCGGGCAGGCTCAGGAAGCTCCGTAAGGATATGAAAAAGAAATGGAAGCAGGATGTGTATTACGGCACAGGAGAAGTGCAGGCAGGCGGATTGAAGATTCCGTGGATGGATCTTAAATCTTTTTGTGAAAAGGGAAACATTTATAGCTTTATATTCTTATTTGATATAAATGGAGATATTGTGTTAGGAAATTTCTATTGCCATTTTCAACAGTACCTCATATGGAAACCGGTTATTCCAAAGTTGCTTGCTACGTTAGAGACTAAATAAAGAACAATAGAATGTATAAGAACATATACAGAAAAGAAGAAAATTGCAAAAGATTTATCCATGAAATACCAGTCCGGGAACGGTTGAAAAAGAACATCAGTTCTGATATAATTCTTTCAGACGAGGAAAGAATTTCGGGATGGAGGCAGCAGATATGTCACAGGAAAATCATGTTTATATTGCAATTGATCTGAAATCATTTTATGCCTCCGTTGAATGTGCAGAACGTGGGCTTGATTCGTTGACCACCAACCTTGTGGTTGCTGATGCTGCACGTACAGAGAAGACCATCTGTCTTGCCGTGACTCCGTCTTTAAAGGCATATGGCATACCGGGAAGGGCAAGGTTGTTTGAGGTGGTACAGAAGGTCAGGGAAGTAAATGCGATGCGCCGTCTGAAAGCGCCGGGGCAGGCTTTTTCAGGGGCGTCCTATGACGACATAGAGTTGAAATCTTCTCCGGAGCTTTCCGTATCCTATATCACCGCACCGCCAAGGATGGCGCTTTACATGGAATATAGTACGAGGATTTACCAAACCTATCTGAAATATATTGCCCCTGAGGATATTCATGTCTATTCTATAGACGAGGTGTTCATGGATGTTACACACTATCTTGGCACCTATCAAATGAGTGCCAGAGAACTGGCAAAGGTAATGATACAGGAAGTTTTACGAAATACGGGCATTACGGCGACCGCAGGAATCGGCACCAATCTATATCTTTGCAAGGTTGCATTGGACATCGTTGCAAAGCATGTCACACCGGATTCGGACGGGGTGCGGATCGCGCAGCTGGATGAAATAGGTTATCGCAGACTGCTTTGGAAGCATCGCCCCCTTACGGATTTCTGGCGCGTGGGCAGAGGCTATGCGCGGAAGCTGGAGGAAAACGGACTTTTTACGATGGGGGATGTGGCGAGATGCTCCATAGGAAAGCCCACAGACTATTATAATGAGGAACTGCTTTATAAGCTGTTTGGCGTCAATGCGGAACTTCTCATTGATCATGCATGGGGATGGGAGCCATGTACCATTGCGGATGTCAAGTCATACAAGCCGGATAACAGCAGCCTGGGTTCCGGGCAGGTGCTCCAGTGCCCATACAGCTTTGAAAAAGGAAAGTTGATCGTGCGTGAGATGACGGACCTTCTGGTGCTGGATTTAGTGGATAAGGGACTTGTGACAGATCAGATGGTTCTGACCGTTGGCTATGATATAGAAAATCTGACAGATCCGCAAATCAGAAAGAATTATAAGGGACCTGTTACCACGGACCATTATGGGCGAAGGGTTCCTAAGCATGCCCATGGAAGTGTGAACCTAAGCCGGCATACCTCTTCCACAAAACTGATTCTGGATGCAGTCACAGGGTTATATGAGGAGATTGTGGACAAAAATCTGTTGGTCAGAAGAGTCACTATTTCGGCAAATCATGTGATAGAGGAGAAGATGGTCACAAAAGAGAACGTCTTTGAGCAGCTTGATCTGTTTACAGATTATGAGGCGCTGCAAAAGCAGAAAGAGGAAGAAGAGGCGGAACTTGTGCGTGAGCGGAAAATACAGAAGGCCATGCTGGATATCAAAAAGAAGTATGGGAAAAATGCCATCCTTAAAGGGATGAACCTTGAGGAGGGAGCAATGACCATGGAAAGAAACAGACAAATTGGCGGACATAAAGCGTAAAGATGGGAGAAAAGGAAATGGCAAAGGAGCATGATTTTGACAGCCGCGGCTATGATGACATCATTCATCTTCCCCACCATGTATCAGAAACACATCCGCAGATGACCAACATAAACCGGGCAGCCCAATTTTCTCCTTTTGCTGCCCTCACCGGCTATGAGGATGCATTGGGGGAAACAAGCCGTCTTACCGATGCAAAGGTGTTGCTGGCGGAGGATGAAAAGGAGATTCTGGATGAAAAACTGCGGATGATACAGGAAGGAATAAAGAATCACCCCGAGGTGACGATCACTTTTTTTGTGCCGGATGAAAAGAAAGCAGGTGGTGCATACACTTCTGTTACAGGAAGAGTAAAAAAGATAGATGGGTATGAACAGACTGTAGTGATGCAAGACGGCACTAAAATACCAGTCGGAGAAATCACGAGGATAGAAGGAACAATATTTGGAACAATATTTGGCACTTGACAAGAGGATTTTAAATGCTATCATAAAAAACAATCAATGCAAAAACGTTAGTTGGAGGAAAATAATGAAAAAGAAATTTCTAACATTGGCTTTAGCAGTTATGCTGACCGTTACTGCATGCGGCGGGAAGGACACCACCACATCAGCCGAAAGCAAGGAAGCACAGACAGAGGAAAGCGCTGTATCTTCTGAAGGAGAAGAAGCGGATGAGCCGGAAGAGGTAGATGCCCTTACCGCAGCAATGGAAAACATGAGTTCCGTTACCAATATGGAAGGACAGATGGTAATGGAGATGGATATGGAGATCGCTGCGGATGGTCAGTCCCAGCCAATTGTATCTGTCATCACCATGAATATGACCGTTTTTGATGATCCCATGAAGCTTAAGGTTGAAATGAATGCGGATATGGGAGAAGAGGGGAGTGTGCAGGAGAGTATCTACGGTGAGGTTACAGAGGACGGCACCGCGACCATATATATATTTGATGGCGAGGAATGGTACAGCCAGGTAGTCGGAGTTGCAGATATGATGCAATATGATGCAGGCAACAGTATGATTTCCCTTATAGATAATGAATCCATGTACAAATTAGAAGGAATGGAAAAAGTGAATGGGGCAAGTGCATTTAAGTACGCCTGTGTTACGTCGGGAGAAGAAGCAAAGCAGCAGATACTTTCAACAGGCGCATTGGATTCCCTTGCATCTCTTGGATTTGACTTGAATCAGTTAGAGACCCTTTGGGGTGATATTGGAGAACTGACGGAATATGTATGGATTGATAAGGCGAGCCTATATCCTGTAAAGTATGAGGTGGATAGGACCCAAATTATGGATGCACTGATGTCCAGCATGATTGCAAGTCTGGGAGAACAGGCAGAAGGACTTGAGATGGGCGTCTCCAAAATGAAAATCAGCATGACATGCTCCAATTTCAACAATGCTGCTGATTTCACAATCCCAGAAGAAGCAAAAGCAGAATAAAGAAACGGAAACAGGCCCGAATGTTGACATCTATTGCAGAAATGTTATGATTAAAGAAATTGAGGGATGCATATCTATATAATGGAACAGGAGGGCAAAGGATGAAGTATGTGATTTTAGGCGGTGTTGCCGCTGGAACGAAGGCAGCGGCAAAATTAAAGCGTCTTGACCGTCAGGCGGAGGTGAAGATTTTCACCAAGAGTACGGATATTTCTTATGCGGGATGCGGACTGCCGTATTATATTGGCGGTGATATCCCCTCCAGAGAAGGATTGATTGTAAATTCACCTGAAAAGTATGCCGGCTTAACAGGAGCACAAGTGCAGACAGGGTGCGAGGCAATCGGGATTGACAGTACAGGAAAACAGGTGTCCTTAAAGCGTATGGATGGGACGGTATTTGCCGAGTCCTACGATAAGTTGATTATTGCTACCGGTGCGGCTCCTTTTGTGCCGCCGGTGGAAGGGGTAAGCCTTTCGGGGGTTTTCTGCGTCCGCACGCCGGATGATGCCGTGATGATCCGTGATTATGTTGAAAAGAACAAATGCCGCAGGGCTGTTGTGTGCGGCGCCGGGTTTATTGGACTGGAAGTGGCAGAGAATCTGGCAGCTTTGAAGCTGGATGTGACGGTGATCGATGCGGCTTCCCAGATTATGCCCAATGCATTTGACGCAGAGATGGCGGGTTATGCCAGACGTCAGTTAAAGGCAGGCGGCATGCGTGTCCTGACCAGTGTAAGTCTGAAAGGAATTAATGGAAGTGAGCATGCAGAAAGTGTAATCACAGATAATGGCGTTTTACCTGCAGATCTGGTCATCTTAGCGATTGGTGTACGTCCGGCAACAGGCTTTTTGGCTGATTCAGGAATTGAGATGGTCAAGGGCACCATTGTGGTGGATGAAAACTTAAAGACCAACCTTCCCGACGTGTATGCGGTAGGCGACTGTGCGCTTGTAAGGCATTCTGTGACAGGAAAGCAGCAGTGGTCTGCTATGGGTTCCACAGCAAATCTGGCTGCCCGGGCAATGGCAAAGAAATTATATGATGTCGGAAATGGCTATGGAGGCTGTCTTGGAACAGGGGTGGTTCGTCTGCTTCCCACATTGAACGGCGGAAGGACGGGACTTACGCAGCAGCAGGCGGAGGCAGCAGGATATGATACTACATCGGTTGTCTGCATTCTGGATGACAAGGCACATTATTATCCGGGAGCATCCTCCTTTATCGTGAAGCTTACCGCTGAGACGAAGAGCCGCAGAATCCTTGGTATCCAAGTGCTGGGCGCAGGCGCAGTGGACAAAATGGTTGACATTGCAGTGACCGGAATCTCACAGGGAATGAAACTGGACGACTTCGATACTTTGGATTTTGCTTATGCACCTCCTTTTTCAACAGCCATACATCCATTTGCAACGGCATGTTACATATTAGAAAATAAAATTGACGGCATTTTAGAAAGCATGAGCCCGGCGGAATATGCAGCAGGAGCGGCGAAGGGCTATACGGTTTTGGATGTACAGCCGGCGCCCGGTATACCCAATGCCCGGTGGATCGAGCTTTCCAAAGTTACACAGCCTATCGAAGGTTTGGAAAAGGATGCAAAGCTTCTGCTTGTCTGCACTAAGGGCAAACGAGGATATTTCCTGCAGAATCGCTTAAAAGCGCTTGGCTATACCAACACCTTGGTGCTGGAGGGCGGAGCGATGTTCAATGAAGTAAAAGTCCCCCGCAGCGGACAAAAGCTGTTGCCTGCGGATATCAAACGGGTAAAGGCCCTTGGATGCTTGCAGGATAAGCGCTATGAGGATGTATTTAATGTGCGCGTGATTACCCGTAATGGTAAAATCACCGCTGAAGAGCAGAAAAAGATTGCAGAAGCAGCGCAGCGTTTCGGTTCGGGAGAGGTGACGATGACTACCCGCCTGACCTTGGAAATTCAGGGAGTTTCTTATGATGACCTAGATGATGTGATGGCATTTCTGGCGGAAGCAGGTCTGGAAACAGGAGGAACAGGTTCCAAGGTACGTCCCGTGGTATCCTGCAAAGGAACGACCTGTCAGTACGGTCTGATTGATACTTTTGAACTATCCCGGAAACTGCATGATTTATACTATACCGGATACCATGATGTATCCCTTCCCCATAAATTTAAGATTGCGGTGGGAGGCTGTCCCAACAATTGTGTGAAACCGGATCTGAACGATCTGGGCATCATCGGACAGCGCGTACCGGAAATTGATTTATCCAAGTGCCGCGGCTGCAAGAATTGTCAGGTGGAAAATAATTGTCCCATCCGCGTTGCGAAGCTGGAAGACGGCAGGATCAAGATTGATGATGGGGAATGTAATCACTGCGGACGCTGCATTTCAAAGTGTCCATTTGGAGCTGTAAACGAATCTGCTGTTGGTTATAAGATATACATCGGCGGACGCTGGGGCAAGAAGGTAGCAGGAGGACGTCCTTTAGATAAGATCTTTACTTCCGAGGAGGAAGTCATCGAAGTGACGGAACGCGCAATCCTCTTCTTCCGTGATGAAGGTCTTTCGGGAGAAAGATTTGCAGATACCATAGCCCGGCTTGGATTTGACTATGTGCAGGATAAACTGCTGAACAGCAAAATAGACCGTGAGGAGATTTTAAAGAAGACAGTGGTGGGCGGGGCAACCTGCTAACCAATACAGGACCGGAAGTGCTTTTGCACTCCGGTCCGTTTGTTATTATTTGCTGGCTTTTTCGGCAAACTCTGTGGTAACCAGATCTGCATAAGGAACTCTTTCAGGAAGTTCTCCGGCTTCTTCCAGAATATTCTGAAGCAGGGTAAATGATTCCTCTTCAAAAATCAGATTATCTTTCCATGTGTCCTGCTCGTAATAACGGGTAATGATGGTGGTAAGGGTCTCAAGATCCGTCTCTTCAAACTGCGGCTGGATTACTTTTGCAATTTCTTCGGGGGTATGGGACGAAACATAATTCATTCCTTTCTGCAGTGCGTTGGTGAAGGACTGGATGACGTCAGGATTTGCCTCAATATAGCTTTGCTTTGCAGAAAAAGCAGTGTAGGGAACATAACCGGAATCTTCACCAAGAGAAGCCACTACGTAGCCGTCGCCTTTTGCTTCAAGGGAGGTTGCGTGAGGTTCAAATTCTACTGTGAAAATTATTTACTACTCCAATTTTGTGATAAAATTAAATCCGCTAATCTGGTGCGTCTCTTTATCAATCTGAATATCTTTTATTGTGCTTTTCCAGAAAGCCTGTTTATGGGCTTTGTCCAAAGTTAGGTATAGTTCCTGCCAGTTTCCGCTGAAAGCATCCAGAAGCTCCTTGTAGAGTTCCATAGGTACATAATTATTATCACCAGTGTATTCGGAAAGTTTTTTATCTAGGATTTCATATTGCTCGTCATAATAGGCTTCTGTGATTCTTCCTTTTTGAAACAGAAGATTGAGGCGGTCCATTTCTTTGCGGATCGCGTCAGCCTGGTCCTGCTTTGGGGCATGTTGTCTTCTGAATTCAATTTCAGTAATTTCCTGTTCAAGACGGGCAGATACATGGGTCAGCATATATTCTTCAATTTTGTATTCAGTAAAATGGGCACAGCTGTGCCTTTTGAATTTGTTTCCGCACCGGTATTTTATATAGATGCTTTCTCCGCCATTCTTTAACTTCTGCTTCTTGCGGTAGCCTGTGTAATTATTGCCGCACCATGGGCATTTAATCAGCGAACTGAATATGTATGGTTCATAGTTTCCGGCAGAATAGACCTTACTTACAGAAATCTGCCGGATTTTGTTAAACTGCTCAAGTGAGATGTAGGGCTCACAGTAATTCAGATTGTCGCCATCTTTGCCAGCATAAGTCTCATTTTTAAAGAAACGATCCACCTGATTGTCAGATGGAGCGGCGTCACCGTACTTACTGTTTAAGTATTTGATGGTAGAGCGGATGGAATAGCAGGAAAAATAGTGCTGATAGGCATCATACACAATATGGGAGACAGCTTCATTTTTGACCAGACGGTTATCTACTACCTTGTAGCCATAGCAGGCACAGCGTCCGCTGGTTACCTCTCCGATGGAACGCTTATAGTCAAGAACGGCTTTAATACGCTCTGATGTGCGGTCACATTCTGCCTGGTTGACGGAAAGCATGATATTGATAACCATCTGACCGTTGGCAGTGGAAGAGTCGTAATTTTCAAATATAGTTTTCCAGTAGCAGTTGTGCGCCTTAAGGATTTCCTCTGTGATGTTGTAGTCTTTGATGTTGCGAAACCAGCGGTCAAGCTTTGTAACCAGAATCATATCTACTTTATCTTTTTTTACATCTTCTAAAAGCCGTAGCAGGTCCTTGCGGTGTTTCATGGGCTTTCTTGCCGAAATGCCTTCATCAGCATAATATCCCACGATAGTATAATCATTTGCCTGTGCATATTCGGTGAGTGCTTTCCGCTGTGCAGGAAGGGAGAGTCCGTTCAAGTTCTGTTCCTCCGTGCTGACACGGATGTAGATAGCGCATCTTAGTACTTTGCCCATAATATCATCTCCTGTGTACATAATATCTGCATTTGGCTAAAAAAAATGCCCGGTGACTTGATTTTGCACCGGGAGAATGATATAATATGCAAATCATGACATTTATATCGGTTTTCCCGGTATAACCTTGCCGCTCTGGTGTTACAGCACTAGGGCGGTTCTGCATTTCAGCTTGTTGGAGCAGAGCATCCATGCTATAATTTCATTGTTGTCATACCCAATCCGGCAACGGAAAGGGGGTGTAGCATTGAATATACTTGTATCTTTTTTGGTCGCTGTTAC
>JAAVAE010000050.1 GCA_014804245.1 Lachnospiraceae bacterium
ACTTTCTTAGCACCTGCATCGATATGAGCCTGTGACTTTTCCTTTGAGCAGTAGAAACCTGTACATTCAAGAACAACGTCTACCTTTAATTCTCCCCAAGGAAGATTCTTAGCATCTGCTTCTTTGTAGATTGTGATAGTCTTTCCGTTAACGGTGATGGAATCATCTCCGTAAGATACGCTGTCTGCATATTTGTATTTGCCCTGTGCGGTATCATACTTTAATAAGTGTGCAAGCATTTCAGGACTTGTCAAATCGTTGATTGCTACTACTTCATAACCTTCTGCATCAAACATCTGTCTGAATGCAAGACGACCAATACGGCCAAAACCATTAATTGCTACTCTTACTGCCATTTTAGTTTCCTCCTAAAATTGAATAATTATTTTATATTATTTTGCAATCTTTTAAGATTGACAAAATTTTATCAGCAGGATTATTTTACCTAATTTGTCCCAAAAGTTCAAGATGTAATTGAAAAATAATTGTATTTTACTGGAAATTTTAATTTTCTTTTTATATTTATCTTATATATTTTACAATCCATTGTATTTTTTATTCAAATTCGCTAAACTAAAAAATATCAGAAAGGAGGCTGTCTATGGCTATCAAAACAGATTATCACCTGCATTCCTCGTTTTCGGGGGATTCTACCGCCCCTATGGAGGATATGATTTTAAAAGGAATCGAGCTGGGTCTGACCAGCATGTGCTTTACAGAACATATGGATATGGATTATGTTTACGTTAAGCCTGAGGAAAAGGGTATGTTTGAATTGAACACAGATTCCTATCTATATGAACTGGCAAACTTAAAAGAAAAGTATTCCGGGAAGATCCAGCTTCTTTTCGGGGTAGAGCTGGGTGTTCAGCCTCATCTGCGCCGGGAACTTGCCGTCTATGCCAAGAGTTTTGAATTTGATTTCATCATAGCTTCTTCTCATTTATGCAACGGAAAGGATCCTTATTACCCTTATTTTTATGAAAACCGCACGGATGAGGATGCCTACAGGGAGTACTTTTCTTCTATACTGGACAATTTGAAAGCTTTCAGTAACTTTGACGTTTACGGGCATCTGGATTACGTAGTCCGTTACGGAAAAACCAAGGATACCGACTACAGCTATGAACAATACAAGGATATTCTGGATAAAATTCTGGAAACACTGATTGAAAAAGAAAAGGGACTGGAACTCAATACCGGCGCCATTTCGTATGGGCTCCGTGATTTGAACCCCTGCACCGGAATTTTGAAACGGTATAGACAGCTTGGCGGTGAAATTATCACAGTAGGCTCTGATGCCCATGAGCCGGGGGCTATTGCCCGAGGGTTCGCACAGGCTGCCGAAGTCCTCACTGCCTGCGGATTTAAGTACTATACTACCTTTGAAAAAAGGACCCCTGAATTTCACCGCATCTAAACAAACGCTTAACACATTATAAGATGGTTCCGCCTCCCATAACATATTCACCATCATAGAACACCACTGCCTGTCCCGGCGTTATGGCACGGACAGGCTTTTCAAATTCTACGTGAATCTCATCTGCTTTCGTCTGATAAGCGGTGCACCACTCTCCTTTATGGGCATAACGGACTTTTGCCCACATTCTCCGCGGGACCTTCAACTCTTCCATTCCCATAAAGTTTATATGGTTGCAGTCAAGTTCTGTCCTGAACACATCCTGATCGCTGATGACCACCTCATTTGCCTCCGGGCGAAGCTCTGACACGAAAACCGGATGCCCCATGGAAAGTCCCAGACCTTTTCGCTGCCCCACTGTATAGTGGATAATGCCCTTATGAGCGCCAAGAACCTCTCCCTTTTCTGAAACGAAATTTCCCGGTCCGGGCACCTTATCCGGTGCCTCATTCGTAATAAAAGCTGCATAATCACCATCCGGCACAAAACAGATATCCTGACTGTCCGGCTTCGCTGCCACCGGAAGATGATTCTGCCCGGCAATTTCCCTGATTTCTTCCTTCGTATATTCTCCCGCCGGCATCAGAGTGCGGGCCAATTGGAACTGCGTCAGGTTATAAAGTGCATAGGTCTGATCCTTTTTGGCTGTAACAGAATTGCGGACAGCATATCTGCCATTTTTCAGTTCTTCTATTCTGGCATAGTGTCCGGTTGCTATATAATCCGCTCCGATTTCCATACTGCGCGCAAGAAGGGATTCCCATTTTACATATCTGTTACATGCAATGCAGGGATTAGGGGTTCTGCCGGCAAGATACTCAGAGACAAAATAGTCCACCACATTTTTCTGAAACTCTTTTTTAAAGTTCATGACATAGTGCGGAATATCCAGTATCTGTGCGACCCTCCGGGCATCCTCCACCGCAGACAATCCGCAGCATCCCCCATTTTCCTCATCGAAAACAGGATCCCTGTCCTGCCAGATCTGCATCGTGACGCCAATCACATCATATCCCTGTTCTTTTAAAAGAAATGCCGCCACAGAGGAATCCACTCCCCCCGACATGCCTACCACTACCTTCTTCTTCATATGTCAATACTCTTCTTCCTCATCGTCTTCATGAATGTCTTTCTTAGGCTCCGCCAATCCTTCTATCTCAATGCTATTTTTCTGTGCGTAATCCCACAGCGCTGCATGAATAGCTTCTTCAGCAAGCAAAGAACAGTGTACCTTTACAGGCGGCAGTCCGTCAAGGGCTTCCATAACTGCTTTATTGGTCACTGTAAGCGCCTCCTCTATGGTTTTTCCTTTGACAAGCTCCGTTGCCATGCTGCTGGTAGCCACGGCTGCCCCGCATCCAAAAGTTTTGAATTTACAGTCCTTTATTACATGATTTTCATCGATATCCAGATAAATCCGCATGATATCTCCGCACTTTGCATTTCCTACGGTCCCTACACCGCTGGGATTTTCTATTTCTCCCATATTTCTGGGATTAGTAAAATGATCCATCACTTTTTCACTATACATAATTTTCTTTCCTCCATGCTTTCACTGCTTTTGTTCCTGTTTTATAAAATCCTCATAAAGAGGAGACATCTGCCTTAATCTGTCTACCACTTCTTTGATTGCATCAATCACATAATCCATCTCTTCCATGGTATTTTCTTCGCTTAAAGTCAGCCGCAGGGAGCCATGGGCGATTTCATGGGGCAGACCGATCGCTAAAAGCACATGGGAAGGATCCAGTGACCCTGATGTACACGCGGAGCCGCTGGATGCACAGATTCCTTTCATGTCCAGCATAATCAAAAGGGATTCTCCTTCAATGAATCGGAAGCTAAAGTTCACATTGTTAGGCAGTCGCTTTATCCTGTCTCCATTCAATCGGCAGTAAGGGATTTCTTTTTCTATTCTTTCAATCAGATAATCCCTGAGTTTCGATACTTTTTCCATGCGCTCATCCATCTGTGCAAATGCACATTCTGCTGCCGCTCCAAGTCCCACGATACCCGGTACATTTTCCGTACCTGCTCTCCGGTTCCTCTCCTGAGCGCCGCCATGAATAAAAGCGCGGATCTTCACCCCTTTTCGGATATACAAAAAACCAACTCCTTTGGGTCCGTTAAACTTATGCCCGCTGGCACTGAGCATATCAATAGAAAGCTCATCCACATCAATCGGCACATGCCCATATGCCTGCACTGCATCTGTGTGGAATAAAATTCCATTTTCTCTCGCAATCCTGCCAATTTCGGCAATTGGCTGTATGGTTCCTATTTCATTATTGGCATACATGACAGAGATTAAAATCGTATCCGGCCGGATCGCCTTTTTTAGATCCTCCAGCTTAATCATGCCATCTTCATCCACATCAATATAGGTTATTTCATATCCCCGCTTTTCCAGATACCGGCAAGTGTGAAGAATTGCATGATGTTCTATTTTAGAGGTAATGATGTGCTTTCCTTTTTCTCCGTAACTTTCCGCCGCTGCAATCAGCGCCCAGTTGTCAGATTCAGAACCGCCTGCTGTAAAATAGATTTCCTCCGTCTTCGCATGAAGGCTTTCTGCTATGATATCACGTGATCTCGTAATCGCCTGTTTGCTTTCTGCTCCCATTTGATAAATACTGCTGGCATTTCCAAATTTTTCTGTAAAAAATGGAAGCATTGCTTTTACCACCTGAGGAGACGTTCTCGTCGTCGCTGCATTATCTAAATATATGATCTTATCCATAACCGGCTCCTTTCACTATTCCTATCGCATTACTAGGCTTTAATCTTTTTAACTATAGCATCCTCTGCATGTTCTGTCAATGTGGGTAATGGCATATATTTATCAATAAATCATGTTACATCAATCATTCACGGCGGTATATATATGTTCACCTCTCGTAAAAACAATCCCCTTATAACAGGAACACTCATTCTGACGGCTACCGGTTTTGTGAGCCGTTTTATCGGATTTTTCTACCGTATTTTCCTATCCCGGCTTTTTGGCGCGGAAGGCATGGGCATTTACCAGCTGATTTCGCCTGTCCTTGCGCTTTCCTTTTCCCTGACAGTTGCCGGAATGCAGACTGCAATCTCCAAATATGTGGCTGGTGAAACCATTTCCAAGGACTATCGTTCTTCTGCCATCCATCTATTTTGCGGTTTTGTCCTTTCCATGGCTGTGTCCATCCTCTGCACCATTTTAATTTATTGCTGTGCAGATGAAATCGCCGCTTCCTTTTTATTAGAACCACGGACCGCTCCCCTGCTGCGGATCATTGCCCTGTCTATTCCAATGGCGACTGTGCACTCCTGTATCAATGGGTATTTTTATGGCATACGCCAAACCTCCGTGCCGTCCCTGTGTCAGCTCTCAGAGCAGATTATCCGCGTCGGAAGTGTCTATGTTATATATTATTTCTGCCTGAAATATCACATGACGCCCACAATCAGTTTCGCAGTAGTAGGTCTGGTAATCGGTGAAAGCGCTTCCATGCTGGTTTCCCTGATTGCCGTGCGCGCACATTTTTCCCACGTAGTACCCAAAAACTATGGCGCCCTTCTGCCTCTTGATTTTCCGGCATATTACGAAGCAGGCAGCCGATTATTAAAGCTTGCCATCCCCTTATCCTTAAACAGGGTCATTATTAATTTTCTGCAAAGCATTGAAGCCATATTTATTCCCAATAGGTTAATGCTCTACGGTTATGACAATGCTACTGCCCTAAGCATTTACGGTGTTCTGACAGGAATGTCCCTGCCCTTAATATTGTTTCCGAGCGCAATTACCAACTCCATCTGCGTCCTTCTCCTGCCCATCGTCTCAGAGGCTGACGCTTCCGATAATGTGGGGACAATAAAAAAAGCCGTGCATAAATCCATACGCTACGGCTTTCTTTTAGGAATCATATTTACTTTGATTTTCCTGTGTTTCGGAAAATTCCTTGGAAACCTGCTCTATCAAAGCAGCCTTGCCGGAAGCTTCATCATCGTGCTCAGCTTCCTATGCCCTCTTATGTATATCGCCAGCACACTGGGCAGCATCCTAAACGGGCTTGGAAAAACAGGGCTTACTTTTCTTTATAGTATGCTAAGTCTTCTGGTGCGCCTCAGTTTTGTCTTCTTCGGCATTCCCCTTCTTGGGATCAATGGATACCTGTGGGGATTACTGGCAAGCCAGGCCGTTCAGACACTGCTGTGTATGTTCGCCGTCCGGAAATACCGCTGAAAAAGCGGCGCGGACGCTGTTCTTATCAATTTTCACGAAGCTGGAAATGTTCTACCAATCCCTTAAGCGCAACTGACTGTGCAGACAACTCTTCGCTTGTTGCAGAAGTTTCCTGTGCTGCCGCTGAGTTGGTCTCAACCACTGCACTGATTGCTTCAAATCCTTTTTCAATTTCACTTACAGAGAAAGCCTGCTTCTCGGAAGCCGTACGGATATTGGCAACTGCCGTAACAATGTTATCCATCTCAGCAATCACGCTGTTTAAGGATTCGGCAGTCTGTTCCGTAATTTCGTTACCCTTTTGTACCTCGCGGATTGACTTGTCAATCAGTTCTTTGGTCGTAACAGCTGAATTAGCGCTATCCTCAGCCAACTTTCTGATCTGATCCGCAACTACCGCAAATCCTTTACCTGCTTCTCCTGCCCTTGCCGCTTCAATCGCCGCATTTAAGGAAAGCAGATTCGTCTGGGATGCAATTTCTTCAATGTCTACAATAATATTACTGATTTCACTGGAAGTAACATTGATGGTCTCCATGGCTGCTGTCAGTTCTTTCATCTTGCCCTGACTGATCTTCGCCTGTTCACCGATTATTTTCGCATTGCTATGTGCCTTTTCTGTGGTTGCTGTGTTTTCCTGAACCTGATTGGTAACTTCTGTCACCGTCGCAAGTAATTCCTGAATAGACGCCGCTTGGTCAGTTGCTCCCTGTGCCAGATCCTGTGCCCCCATCGCCAGATCATTGGAGCCTTTCGCTACCTGATCAGCAGCATTGTCAATGTTTCTCATGGTATCACTAAATCCCTGAATCAGAGCCAGCAATTCCGTCAAAAGAATCTCGAAATCACCGATATACGCTTCCGGATGTTCGCTTTTCACATTAAAGTTTCCTTTACGGAACTCAGCTAAAATCACTGTCAAATCTGTCAGCAGCGCTTTCAGCATACTTGATGTCTGCCTGAGGCTGTCTGCCAGTGCTCCCAGTTCATTATCCGATTCATATGTAACTTCTACGCTCAAATTTCCTTTTGCAAGATCCTTCACTGCATGATCCATTTCAATCAAAGGATCGATCAGCTTCACTGCAAGGAATTGATATCCTTTCGTGGACATCACGATAATAATTACCAGTATGATCACATGTAGGCCTATCTGCAAAAATTTATTTCCGATACCAACGATCCCCAAGATCGCAGTCAATTCCGACACTGCAAAAATGGCACACATAATGATAAATAAACGTTTGATCTTCTCCTTAAAACTCTGTTGCTCCTTCATAAAAACCCTCCTGCATATCATATTTTTTCAAAATGACAACCGTGGTTTTATTATATCTTTTCCTGTAACATTTTACAATCATTTTTTCTGTTCTTTTTGCACAAATGAACGTATAATGAAAATAGATCAAGAAGCGCAAAACGTTTCGGAATGGAGGAAAAGATGAAGATACTTTTTATCGGCGGAACAGGCACCATAAGCATGGCAATTTCCAAATTACTTTTATCACAGGGACATACTCTGTATCTTTTAAACCGCGGCAACCGGAATACCGGTCTTTCGGGAAACCTGGTGGAATTAAAGGCAGATATCAATGACGAAGCTGCCGTCAGCGAACTGATTCATGATCTGACATTCGACGCAGTGGCAGATTTTATTGCCTTTCATCCCCAGCAGCTTGAACGGGATTACAGGCTGTTTGGATGCAGAGCAAAACAATTTATCTACATCAGTTCAGCATCCGCCTATCAGAAACCCCTTTCGGATTTTCGCATCACGGAGGGCACGCCTCTTGCCAACCCTTATTGGGAATACTCCAGAAACAAAATCGCAGGGGAAGAATATTTAATGCGTCTTTATCGCGAAACAGGCTTTCCGGTTACAATCGTCCGTCCAAGCCACACTTATTCCGAGCGCTCTGTCCCCCTTGGCGTCCACGGGGCAAATGGCAGCTATTCCATACTAAAACGAATGCTGGAAGGCAAACCCGTCATCATCCACGGCGACGGCACGTCTCTCTGGACCTTGACCCATAATTCCGATTTTGCAAAAGGATTTGCGGGGCTGATCGGAAATATACATGCCATCGGCGAAGCGGTACAGATTACCTCAGATGAATCATTGACCTGGAATCAGATTTACCAGATTATCGCGGATGCACTTGGCGTTAAACTGAATGCAATCCACGTTTCCTCGGAATTCTTAGCCGCCTGCGGTCCCTTTGACTTTACAGGAAGTTTAATTGGTGATAAGGCAAATACCGTTGTATTTGACAACAGCAAGCTGAAAAGGCTTGTTCCCGGATTTACCGCAACAGTCCGGGCTGATCAGGGAATCAGAGATACCATCGCTTATGTCCTCTCACATCCCGAATGCCAGAGGGAAGACCCTGAATTTGACGACTGGTGCGATAAGGTGGCGCGGGCTATGGAACAGGCTGTGAAGGCTGTGCAGGGGGATTTGTAGAATAATTTGATAAATATATGTAGGCAATGATGGCAGATAGGAAAGCAAAATTCATGACTTTCCTATCTGCCATTTCAATAGTTTTGACTTCAATGTCATTTAGATAGGGGACAGCAACGTCAAGGCAGTTATCCTCCTGCGTCAGATGGAACAAAAAAACGTACTGAATCCTATGTACAGCGGTAAGAACAGTCTAGTCCTTCTAACCACTTCCCATAAGGATCCAGCACGTTTTTTGTTCCATCTGACGCAGGAGGATAACTGTCCTGACACTGCTGTCCCCTATCTAAATGACATTGGTTCAACCTTTCGAAGTAGAACATGCCCTAAATCTGAACTTTACGACATTCATATTTATTAGAATAATTTATCAAGAAGGGCTTCGCAGCCTTCCACAATGTCGTTGTAAGTCACATCAAAATTTCCTGTGTACCAAGGGTCTGCAATATCTCTGGTGCTGTCTGCAAACTCAAGGAGTTTGTAAATTTTGTGTTCTGGGTCTCCGCCTGTAATTCTCTGCATATTGCGGGTGTTCCAATCGTCCATGCCGATGAGATAATCGTAGTTCTCGTAATCTTTTTTGGTCATCTGAACGGCATGGTGCGGCACTAGCGGGATGCCTACCTCACGGAGTTTTCTGACTGTTTCGTGGTGAGGCGGGTTGCCGATTTCTTCCCTGCTGGTTGCGGCGGAAGCGATTTGGAATTGGTTGGATAATCCACGGTGGGAAACTAGGTGGGTCATGACGCTCTCGGCCATGGTGCTGCGGCAGATGTTGCCGTGGCATATGAAAAGTATTTTTATCATAACACTAAAACCTCCGTAAATGCTTGATTTTGCTGTATTTTAGGCAATTTCAACAGTTTTGCTACATTTTTATGATAGTGTGTTTGTTCACCTTTTTTAGCATAACTTGGAATAACTTTGCATAACTTTTCCTTCGTTTGGGCTAAATTCTGGGCTAATTTCAAAACTTTTAGCCCACTACTCATTACAGACTTTCTTCATCTCTTCTTTGGCATCATCAAACTGTAAATGTGTATAAGTATTGAGCGTGACACCAATATCAGAATGTCCCATAATATATTGTAGTGTTTTCGGATTCATACCAGATTTCGCCATGTTGCTGCAAAATGTATGGCGGCATACATGAGGTGTAATAACAGGCATCTGTACTTTATATATGCTGTTATATTTTTCCCTGATATGCTGAAAGTACTTTTCCCAATGCAGTGCAACCATTGGCATATCATTCTTATCGAGAAACAAGAATCCTATCCTACCGTCAATCATTGGTTCAATTTTAGGATTTTTCCTATTCTCAATGATACGCTTGAAGCATTCTGCAACATCTTCATTCATTGGAACATATCTTACACCTTTTTCCGTCTTAGGCGTTTCAATCACATATTCCATATCACGTTTTCTCTGTAATTGATGGTCTACCTTGATTCTTTCTTTATCGAACTCTATATCTTCTTTTGTTAATCCACAAAATTCTGATACTCTAAGCCCTGTCTTGAATAAGATATAGATTCCATCATAATACTTGCAGAAATGCTTGTCTTCTTTGATGAATCTTAAAAACTCTCGCTCCTGTTTCCGTGTAATAGCTTCTCTGGTTACACTATCATTTACTACTACTGTTGCTAATTGGAATTCAAACGGATTTTTACGGATAAGATCATCATCTACCGCCATTTGAAAGGCTGGTCTGACTACTCCCCGGATGCTATGTATACTGCTATATCCTCTACCATCATCCTGTAATTTAATCAGCCATTCCCTAGCATCTGACAATTTCACCTTATCAATTCTTTTTGCTCCGAATGATTCTTTCTTAATGACATTGATAACAAAATTGTAATTGGCTTGTGTGTTGTGCTTAACACCCCTTTTTTGATTGATATATTTCTCTACCAACTCCAATACTGTCATATTCCCACCATCAGGATTAATGCCCTCGTTTAATTCCTTTTGAATGTTCTTTTCTTTCTCTCAGGGAAATATCTTTGCGTTTTCCTTTCGGGTACGAATCTGATTCTGTTAATCTCCAACTGTAAACAGATTTTCTATTCCCAAAAGCATCACAATACTTATATCTGTATCTCCCATCTTTATCTTGGCTCTCACCTGTCATTAGTTTACGACCTTTGCTGTCTTTTCTGACTTCTGACAAATTTATCTCTCCTTTCATATAGAGAGCCTCGGTATGATAACATATAATATACCACAACCAATGCTCAAAATCTATTAGTAATCCTTTATAATCAAATTGCAAAACATTATATGGAATTTAATTTTTCGTCAACAAACTTCTCAAATAACTGTCTCTTAATTCGTGGTCTTGTGCCATTCCATAATACAAAATTGTCCGTCTCGTGTTCATCTATAATCTTTCTTATCTTTTTATCACTAAAACCAAAATATTCAGCAGCTTCTTGAACCGATAATGTGTATTTATTCCACCACGGCATTTTCAATGTTTCTGTTGCTTCTATAATGAATCACTCTCCAATTCATGTAATATATTTAAAAAGGTACTGCCATAGTTAAACAGCATTACCTTGGACTACTATAACAATATTCAATTTTCACATTATTCTTACTATTATTATAAGGAATGCAGTTACATTCATTTCAATCTTATTTTTCTATCACGTTACAAATATGAAGTTCATTCAACCATTCTAACGGCTTTTTTACATAAACATATACCGCACCCATATTTCAGAGTGCGGTTTCGTTTACCTTTCTTAAAAATTCTTAGAATCAATTAATAAATTCCATACTTCCTATTCAAATCACAATCATGCCAGCTCTTCTCAATTGCCCTGGTTGTCACCTTTTCCATCTGTTTGATTATACGGTCTCCATCATTCACATCACCATTGATTGTAATCAAACTACCATAATGTACATTCACATTATTATTCTTAACATTGTTAGGCACCATTTCAGGCTGTTTCACTAATGACGTAGGAGAAATCTGCTGCATATTCTGACCAAAAAACACATCTCTAAAGGCATCTATTGATACTTTTTGTCCTGTGGACAGCGTTACGGCATCAACCTTAGTATATTCAGGCTTTTTGTCTTCATCCTTTAGTTTGCTAAAAACAATATTTCCGTTTTTATCTATTCCACCGCCGACACTTTCAGCATATTCTATAAAGCGCTTTCTTTGTTCTTCACTAAGTCTACCACCCTGATTTTGGGCATATTCATCAGGATTTGTTTTCGACCATTCATGAATATTATCTGTCTGTTTCTTGGTAAGTATTTGATCCCCCTCATTGCCGATGGCGTAATTTCCTGATTTCAATTCAGGAAGTGTAAGCTCCTGTCCTTCCTCATTGATAACTCTCAAACCGCCTTTTGCATTTCTCGTGCCTTTAGCATAAGCCTGTATATGGTATGAGCCGGCATTGCCTCCATAATGAGAAGCATATTTCTCTGGTCAGTATCTTTGTTATATGTAGCTTCTGGATTTAAGTGGTTCTCGTAAATTATTAGAGAATATTCTTCATCAGAGTAATATTGCTTGTATCCTAACTCAAATTTTACTCGCTGCAATACTGTAAACCCTGTTCCCATTACTGGATCTGATGCATTTGTTCCTTTTAGATAATTGTGATTCATACTCATGTTTTTGTTCCTCGCTTTCATTTTTTATATTAAAAAAGGACTCGGTGTTTTACCGAATCCCTATATAATATATTTATTTTATTAAATACATATCTGCTAAACCATATCGTGAATAATTACCATCACCATTTGTTATAATTTTTATAGTATCTGTATTATAGATCGGAATCGAAACTTGTTCTACGGGCATATCCTCATACATTTCTATCGAATAAGTTTCTTGATATTTACCTTCTGAATCCATATATAATATTGTTAACTTTTTTGTTGATGATCCACTATTATCTAAGTGCCCAATGGTAAATGATAAATTTGAATAATATCCATCGCAGTCTATTTTCAAACTCCCACCATAATGATCAAAAGTTACAATGCCATTATTATAGTCTTGTAAACTCATTGTAAAATGTGAATCACCATTATAAAAATCAAACCAAGAATCATCATATATTAATCCAGCAGAAATTACATTTATTTTTTGTGGTGAATCCTCTCCATATCTAATAACTTTATCATCATATGATATCTTTTCGGGCAGAAAAGAATTAAGTAAATTTTCTGAATAATAATTATGTCCATCAATAGAAGCTATATAATCTGTTAAAGTTGTATTTATATCTTCACCTAAAATTTTCAAATCTGGACTACCTAGTATTGCTGTTTTTTGCTCCTTCAAATCTTTTAATTCTATTGTTAAATTTTTATTGTTTTGTGTAATAGTTTCTATTGATTTATTAATTTCATCCAACTCAATTAATAATTCATCTTGTGTATATTTATATACTACATCTTGATTCTTTCCAGAATCAATCAAACACTCACGAATACCTGCAATAAAATTATCATAATTTGATTGTTGATTCATCATTGTTTCTGCAATCATATTTATTTGTTCAAATGGATTATCTAATGAAAAAATATCTCCATCAATTAAACCTGGCTTAACCAATAGACTGTCAATATATGATGAAATATTATTATAAGTGACTGCATCATGATATTTAACTTCTGTTGCGATAGTGCTTAGACCAAATGTGACAAACGCACCAACTAAAGCACCTATAATTGCCGAAATTGTTGCATTCTGTGATAGTTTTTCTACTTTACCCTTTTTCATGTCTCTTCCCTTTCATTATCATATAGCTTAATTTTATTGTAATATAATTTTAAGAAAACATAAAGAGCTTATAATTACAATAAAATTTTGCTGTGTAAAAAAATCGCAATAGATGGCGACGCATTTCCTCGGAAGGGGGTCTAAATCATAAGGACACAACACACCACAAGCTATTTTAAGCGTATTTCTTCAACAACGGCATAGTTCCTACCACACATTCATAAAGTTCCTAGAATCGGCTTATATCGTGTCATGTTCGTAAAAGTCCACCTGATCCACATTGTCGCAAATCACGAATACAGACACAATAAAAAGCCTTGCAAACCATTTAACCAGCTTACAAGACTCTTTATTCTATCCATATAATCACTGAAGGCAGGATCATTGACGTTTTCTCCTTGGGAACCAGCCTTACAGCTGGTGAAACCTCTTAGAAAGTCTGTCAATCCATTCGGTGGTGATTTATGTTTTGGCTGGTTGGGATGCCTCAGGCTATACCTGTATAAGCCGCTAGGTTGTGTATCCGCCCTTTGGAAATGTATATCTGCCGGAAAGGATAAACCATGCAATATCAAAAAGTACTTAAGATGCTTGAAAGCATCCCTTATCTTTCAGTCGGGATCGATGTCGGGGCAGACTTCTCATGGATGTCCATCATGCTCCCCAATGGCATTCTCACTGGTAACCCTTTTAAGATCATTCATTCTGATCCGCAGTCCCGTGAACTTGCCGCCATAAAAATAAAGGAAGCCCAAGAGATGTATTCTCTCGAAAGCCGCTGCTTCCTTGAGTCCACCGGGATCTACCATATCCCGCTCCTGTGCTTCCTTCGTGACAAGGATTTTGACTGCTCGGTCATTAATCCTATCATCACTAAGAATAGCACAAATATGAACGTCAGAAAACTGCATAATGATAAATTTGATTCAAAAAAAGCTGCCAGAGTCGGTCTGGATACTTCCCTTAAGACTTCCATCATCCCGGATGACGCAGTCATTGACCTGCGCAACCTCGTGCGTGACTACTATTATTTCAAAGATCTGCAGTCCTCCATCGTGCTGAAGCTTAATGCGGAACTCAAAGTATCTTTCCCTGCATACCTGAATGTGTTCAGCAAGGTCACAACGCAGACATCCTTAAAGCTTCTGGAGGCTTACCCCCTTGCGGCGGACATGCTTGCCGCCTCAAAAGATGAACTTGTGGAAACCATCTGCTGTACGGCACGCTTTGGGGAAAAGTATGCCCTTGCCAAGTATGATGCCATCTGCGCCGCTGCAAAGGATGCCGCTGTTTTCGGACGTGCCCTTCCCAGCAACGCGCTCCGTATCCGACTGTATATAAAAATTTACCGGGAATACCAGGCGCATCTGGACAGCATACTCGAAGAACTGCATAAAACCGTTAATAAACTGGAAGGGACACCTGTCCATGAACGCATCTCCCTTATCCAGTCCCTGCACGGTGTCGGTTTTTTAAGCGCCGTTGTGCTGATCGCGGAAATGGGATCCTTTGACCTGTTCCCTTCCCCTAAGAAGCTGTATGCTTACTTTGGGTTGGATCCTGGTGTAAATGATTCCGGTAAGTTCAAAGGGGACAGAGTCCATATGTCCAAGCGGGGATCCAGCCTTGCCAGGCGTATCCTGCATATGGTCGCCATAAACAGCCTGAAAGTAGATAAAGCAACAAAAAACCTGTTAATACAGTCATTTATAATTATTACATCCGTAAATGTGCCAGAAAGAAAAAGATTGTTGCTGTCGGGGCTGTCATGCACAAAATCTGTAACATCATTTTTGCAATGCTCCGGGATAATAAGCCTTTTGAGATCATCACGCCGGAAGAACACTGTAAACGTTATGCGGCAGAACACCCAGAATCTGTGAACACCGCTGCCTGATGGATATTTCAATTAAATTTTACAAATCCCATGGTAATGGGTTTATTAAAGTTACCCTTTTTTCTATCAACTACTCGAAAAAAACTTTTTAAACATTTTTCATTTTACCTATTGACATTTCTTAGCTGGACTTTGCTCTTGATTTCCATGTTTTCCCATCTTAACAGTACTCTATAAAATTTCTTAACTATATTGTCAGTTCTTCTTATATATCCCCATCAACAACACAATATTTGTCGCGGCAAAATTCAATGCATGACCCGCAAACTCATCTGAAATTAATCACTATTCTCTTTTATCTACCACTCACAGCAGATTATATATTGGATACGTCATAAACATCTCTCTATCTCCGTCTGACATCTCCTCCAACTTCTTTTTCGCCTTTCTCTTATTTTCAAGAAGAATGTTTACAGCGCAAATCACCTTTATATCATCTGTATTAATTTCTATATTTTCTAATTCTTGCAACTCATTCTCTGTCAAGTTCCTTTTTCTCTTCTTAAGCTGTAATTTATTTATTCTTAAATAATCAGCATTAGGATCTACCTCCATTAACCTATCGGATATTGATTTTGCCACATTATAATATTTCTCATTTTTCAATATATCATATGCTGACAATATCTCTATGAATAGCTGGGTAAAATTACCTTCTGTTGCCTTATTAAATTCTCCCTTATCCAATTCCTCCAACAAAATTTTTTCATCCACATCATACAGTTTCTCCCATATATCTCTTTTAAACATTATAAATGCTGGTACAATATATCTTTCCTCTTCTGATCCTACTGATATTTTTAAATGTTTAAAGCATACTCCATTTTCAATATATAATTCACCATTAGGATCAACAGCCAAAAAGAAAGGTACTACTTTCCCCTGCCACCACCACATATGCCATGCATTGTTTTCTTTAGGTTCTATTTTACCTTGATATATATTTAATATATCATCCACTGCTTTCCAATCATCATCTGCAAAATCCTCAAATTTTTTATTTAGCTTAAGATCAAATTTAATTATGGCTAATTGCAGCTGCTTAAATAAATTTAATTTCTGTAGGAAATGGTCATTTAAATGGGTATATTTATATTCACACAATTTATGTTTTCCAACATAAAATGCTTTTCCATATGGAAATGCTTCCAAAAATTGTATATCTTTTATCACCTGATCTAAATCAGTCAATGCTTCAAAATTAAATTCACTTTTGCCCGTATTAATAATTAGGTTTTCACTTAATTTAATCAAAAAAGTTTCATCATCGCTCTTTCTTATTTCAAAATTATCATAATAAATCTTTTCATCAATTTTGAATGGTTCATTCCATTTCATCCATGCAACAAATTCCATTTGCATCTGTGTATCATAATCAAACGGTACCCAAATATCTGCTTCTTTTAAATGACCAAACAGACAGGCTTCGCCCTTTGCCACTTCTTGAATTATACTCGCCCCAACAGACGTAAAAGCCGTTGCTCTTATAGAATCTATTTTTTTCATATCCTTCAATGAAATAGATTTCCTAACTAACTCTTTTGCTCCTTGTTCCTTACTATCATGCCCAAACTGTAACAATATTGTAAAAAGTTCATCTTTATTATTATTTTTCAATCTGTTTAATGGAATACTTTTTGTTTGATCAGGTTTCTTTTTCTCTGTTCCTTTTAGCAATGACTGCAACTTAATAGGTGTCAAAGCATTATAAAAAATATTCGCTTTTTCTCCATCATCCGAAATAACTATAACAAAATAACAAACTCCACCATCATTAAAATAATTTCTTAAATTTTTGTATGCAACTGGATATGTAATCCTACTTCTATTTAACAGATTCTCATTATTTTTCCCTTTAACTTGTGTTGGAACCTTATATATAATATTCTCTACCTGTAAGTCTTCACTAGAATATATTAAAATATCCCCATCCCATGAAGGCCCTTTATCATCCTCTTTTAAAAGTTCGTTCATTTTCCCGTGCAAATAAATGATTCTTCTTAATGTTAAAATTGCACCCTTTTCGATTTTTACAGAATTCATAAGATACCTTACTCTCTTTCCACCATATCCTACTGCAACTCAAACTCTATTGTCTTTGTACTTCCACCAGTTCTTCTTATCAATTCATCTTGTCCGATAACTTTAACAAGATTTGCAATCTTTGAGCCTAAATCAGTTCTTCCATTGTCATCTTTACCACTATCATCGTATGTCTTATGATAATAAATCGTTGTATATACATTATCATTCAAAATCAAATCTCTAAGAATATCTTTATCTGTGACATCTAAAGAATGACCAAATATATAAAGATTATGTCTCATATTATTGGTAAATTTAATATATGAACTCAATTTCTTTTCTATAGATTTATTACTTTTTTTTATTTTGTAAATCCAATTCTTATATTCGCAACCTGTTCCTTTATATATTCTCTGATAATATTTCTTAAAAGCAATAAACTTTGTTTCCTTATTTCTTTTCTTTTTTGTGAGATATTCATCAATACCTAAAACCATATTATTTGATTCTAATGTATTATTAATATCTGCCCTACCATGAATATAATCATATCTTATCTTTTTATTTACTCCATATAAATTTTTATATGTATCAGAATAATTAAATGACAAAACATGCCCAATATTAAGTTTGTCTATATTACTATTCCTCTGGGAAATTTTGATTTTAGCAACAAATTCTGCAATATAAATTTCCAATGCACGAATCAATTTTTCCAATTCCACATTTAAAAATTTGGTGAATTTATCTATTGCTTGAACACTTTCATTACTTTCTCGCATACTCCCTTTTGCTACCTTACAAATAGACATTAAAACTTCTTGTTTCTCCTTAGACAGTTCCTCTTTGGAACCACCATTTTCCAAAATATTTCTCCAAGTATCTAAACTCTGTATTACTCTTGATATTTCTGATTCAAAATCTATCCAATTCTCTCCCACAAAACTATGACATTTCAAAAAATATTCCAACCATGTATTTTGTTTAATATGTTCATATAGTTCATCCAGTAATTTATTAAGTGTTGTAACATCAACACGGTATGTAGTACCTCCAGTAGGTATTATTTTACAATTCCTTTTATCAAAAGCCTCTGATAATATAGTCTTTATATAGTCATTTATTTGCCAATTATCAATATTTTTAAATTTATAATCACTTAACGGTGCATCCTCACGATATGTATAAATTCTTCTAGCCCTTTCACAGAACTCTAAAAAATCCCCATATTTCGTAGGCAATCCATGTGCCAAATCAAACCCATTCCCAATCACAAGTATATTCATAAAATATTCTCCAATTCTCCTTTACATTTTTGATGCTATTATAGAGAAATAAGCACTTTAATACTTACATTTATTCTACATTTTTCCATAAATAGCGTCAATTTACCTGCTATACTATGTTAATATACCTATTGTTCTTTGCAATATTTCTTTCTTAACAAAAATGTCCATTTGTGGACGTATTAAACCTGAATTATTCACGGCTGTGCCATGAAAGTGGCTGATAGCCGCATAGTTACTATATTTAAGCTGTTTATTGCTTTTCATCTGTTAAGTGAATAGAAAAAGAGACCAAATATGTG
>JAAVAE010000051.1 GCA_014804245.1 Lachnospiraceae bacterium
ATAATAAGTCAATTGTGTGAAAGAAGTGAATACATTAATCAATTGACAAAGATATATGAGGAGGTAAGTATAAGCATATATATTCGTTCAGATTTTGCGGAAATAGGTTTTTCTTTACCAAGCATGATATTTAAAAAAATGTCATTGCTTGACTGTACACTTAATTTTGAGATACTATCGTTTGGCATGGCGATAGATGAAAAACTTTCAATGAATTAATGATAGTTAGGATAAAAAGGCGGCGGAACGAATTCTAAAGGAAGCGGCACTGACCTATGAGATGAAGCAGAAATATCCGGGACTGTTGGAGATACTGGAGGATCCATATGGGAGCCTGTACCTTCATGAAGGAATGTGTGAGATGGCAGTTTGGTTCCTGGAGGACAGTCTGAAACGGAATGGAGATATGGAAATGGCTTCCCTGTATGGGGAATATGACATGGAAGGAATGCTGATAAGGTCAGCGTTAGGACATTTGCTGGTCACGTGCGATGTAAGCAGACTGGAGCTGTTTGTGGAAGGACTGTCAACGAGAGGTGTCATAAACGGTATGGAGGACATACCGGGATGGGATGCACGTCTTTTGAATGAAGAAATGCTGGAGATGGTGAGAAGGGAATACCCGGAGACAGCAGAGAGGATAGAGACGAAATCTTACTATAAGTGGCAGGAGGAGAATAAACAAGCTCTGAGTATTCTTGGTCAGGTAGCGATGGAACTTGCGTGTGGATGTTTATCCTACGAATGCATAATAGCAGGTGAGCCGTATCTGGATAGGATTGAGAGGCAGAGAGCCTATAATGCAAATGAAGAGCCAGTGAATGTAAAGGGGGAAGCTGAAAACAATGCTGGTGGAGGTGAGAGTGGTGCATCAACATCCAGTCCATATGATTTGAAACCAACCCACTCACAAACATTAAGCAATAAACAGATGAATGCTCTGACTGATGATATAAAAGTGAATGGTATTCAGGAACCAATAAAGTATGTGGAATATGATGGACAAATGTATGTAGTAAACTGCCATCATCGATTGTTAGCAGCAAAACGATTGGGATTAACAGAAGTGCCCATTGAAAAAGTGGACTTACCATATGCAGGATATAATACAATTGAAGATTTACTATGGTTTGACTGATAAAAGAAGGAATGGAGAAAATATGGCAGTATGGCAGTTTCAGTGCAATATTATACCTTTGAGGGAAAATATTGATAAATTAAGTCGTGATGAAATGATTTCATGGAAGGATATATCTCAACCGATAACTAGCCCGGACTTTCTTGAACGTGAAAAAAGTTGGTCAACAGATATTGTTCAGTGTGGGAACATAGACGAAACGTGTATAGAGTTTATTTATGATAAAGATAAATTAGAAGAAATTAATTGTAGATTGGATTTACGAACTTTAACCAAACATGATTTAATTCAAATAATAGATTATGTAAAGAGTATTGGAGCATGTTTTCTTGTTGATGATAAGATTTATCCATCTAAATTAGAAAGCATGATACCTATTATGAAACAATCAAAGGCAAACCAATATTGCAAAAGTCCTTTGGAGTATTTTAAATCTTTAAATCAAATAGAATAAAATTTATTATACGTAACAAGGAAAAATATTTTTCAATTTCATAACAAATATACAGTTTGGTACGCGTCCTATAAATGAACTAAAAAATTATATTGTATTTGATTCGGTAGATACAGTTATTGAATTGTTAATATTAAAAGCACCAACACTTGTCAAAATTTAATATTTCTATATGAGATATGATAAATTATTGGGTATAATCAGTGCACAGAATTTTGCTTCATGAGTAATGGCATAGAACTCATGTATTTAAATAATAATGCCAAATCAGTGGTGTTTTGTAAACTTAGAAAGGTTATGAAGTACTATGATTTTCTTATAAGTATTTATAAAGGAGCTTGAAGAGAGGGAGAAAAATGTAATCCAGTTTCTGGAGAATAGTTTGAAAAGGAATAGAGATATGGAAATGGCTTCCCTGTATGGTGAATATGACATGGAGGGACAGCTGATAAGGTCAGCACTGGGGCATCTGCTGATTACATGCGATGCAAGCAGGTTAGATTTTTTTGTGGAAAGAGAATTGAAAATGAAAAATAAAATAGTTTATGTTACAAAGGATGAAGCTAAAGTGGTTAAAATGGATGCAATTAAAAACGGAGATACTTTTTTTGCAGAAATTAATGGGGATAAAATTAAGACGGAGGAGGATTATGTGCAAGCAATGGCTAATGCATTTGCTTTTCCGCATGCTTTACCTGAATTGAAAATTGGATGGTATAATGATTATATTAGTGATTTAATGTGGATTGAACAGAAAGATATTATTATGATAATTCACAATTATGATTTAATGCTGGTTGATGATTTAAAAACGAAGAAAAATATAATAGCTGGTTTTGAAGAAATTATTTTGCCTTGGTGGGAAGAAGAGGTAGTAGGGCATATGGTTGGTGGAGTACCTAGAAAATTCTTGATTTATCTTGAGGGATTGTGCATATAAACGTATGCGTTGGGGAAGGCATGCTTTATATGAATTCCAGGAATTCTGAGGAGGATATTGATGAAATATTATAAATTGGAACTGGATATAGAAAGAGAAAATGATATTGTCTGTCATTATCAAAATGACTTTGGCATCCGGCAAAATACGTTTATTGTAGGGAAATTTTATGAAGGATGGGATGACAAATTTGAGTTTTTTTATGATAAAACGGAAGGATATGCTTTAACGGATTATGTGGCCAATGATAAAGGGTGGTTTGTTGTGTCAAATAAATTGAAAACTATACTGAAAACGATGAACACTTCAATACAATTTTTACCAGTGCGGATTATAGAAAAGGGTAGCAATGAATTGTTGGAAGGTTATTGTATTGCAAATATTATACGGGTAGTTGATGCACTGTGCTTAGAAAGATCAGACTATTTTGAAACCGAAATTTCGGGTATTGGTATAATATATACAATAAGCAGATATGCTGTATACGCTGAAAAAACAGAAGATTCGGATATATTTAAATTGTCTAACAGGCAAGAGATTCCTATTTTTGCATCAGAAAGATTTAAGGAGAGGGTGAAAGAAGAAAATATTATAGGTATTTGCATGAGAGAAATTGAGGTAGTTTAAGAGAAAGCCATCTTTATTAAGAAATGCTGAAACAGGATATCTGCTGGTTACTGCAAATTTTAGCAGTCAAAATTCAAATGCCGCTGAACAGATTACTATAATGGTCTATTGACATTACATATATTCTAATTAAACGCGGATTTTTGTAGCTGACTGCCGTGATTGACTGGAACAACTGCTGTATTGTCGGATGGGAGGTCAAGGAAAGGGTGAAAACAATGCAATCATTCTTAATTTTTTTCTATATTTTAAATCAAGGTTATAATCAATGTAAAGAAGATGATTTAGGAGGATTTTTAGGAGCAATTTCTCCAGAATTATGGGAGGACGGACAGCCTGCAGATAAAGCTATATTTAATGACTGGCAGAAAATTAGCAACCCTACAACGGTTGACGAGAGTAATATAATGGAAAGGGCATATACTTTTTTGGGGTATTATGAGCAAGAATTTGGTTTCAATTTTTCTGAAACCAAGCAATGGATTTTGCATACAACCAATGAGAGCGTAGTAAAAAAAGCGTATAATGAGGCGCACTTAATGTATCAAAAGTTTCAGTATGATAATTAGTACCAATATTTAAAGCAGTAGCATGATCAAAAACAGATAATTGAGAATAACAAATTTTTAATAATTTGGAGTAACAATTTTTATCTTTGTCAAATGAATTGATTAAAATTGATTTGCTTTCTGTAAATTATGAGACAAGAGAACAGATATTAAATGCATTGTGTGATGCAGTATCGTATTATAATATATGCAGTGAGGTAAAATGGAACAGCATAATAAGTGATAAGGAAAAATTAGAAGATGATTTAAAAGAATATGTTGATGAGGTTGTTGACAATGTGACAAGTTAGAAACTGTAATTCCATTTCCGTGGCCGGGTTTGATATAATCACTTAAGAGGAGAATCCGCCGAATGTCTGTGTGGGGGATAGCAGAGCGGATAGACGGGAAAATCTATCGCGAGTGGCAGGAGGAAAATGGTGTGGCAGTATGGCAATTCCAGTGTAATATCATACCTTTGAGGGAAAACATTGATAAATTAGATTGTGATGAAATAATTTCATGGCAAGGCGTATCTCAACCAAAAATTAATTTGTACTTTCTTGAACGTGAAAAAGGTTGGTCGACAGATATTGTTCAATATGGAAAGACAGAAGAAACATATATTGAGTTCCTTTTTGCTAAAAATGAATTGGAAGAAATAAGCTACAGATTAGACTTACGAACATTAACAAAATATGAACTTACCCAAATAATAGAGTATGTACAAAGTATTGAGGCATATTTTTTATTGAAAATAGAGTTTATCCACCGCAATTAGAAATTATTATAGCTGCAATAAAACAATCAAAGGCAAATCAATATTGCCAAAATCCATTAGGATATTTTACATCTGCAAATTAGGGCGAGTAGAATATTTTAAAAATACCGTAATATCAAACATATACAATAAGGTTCATATGTTATCGTGGATAATGTTACTAAGGCAATTGTACAGGGAAGTGATAGCACTAATCCTGCGACCTTGTTATCAGATCTAAGCATAGTAGATCCCTATATTCCAAAGTGAGGTGTAAAATGAAACGGTTAGAAGATATTATTCAAGCATTAGATGTGAAAATGGTGTCTAATGAAGAATACTATAATTTAAATGATTTACGAGAATATTTAAATAATTTAAACGTTGAGATGCTCGAAGCAGAAAATTACATTCTGACACCATATTACATTTTTATGGGAAAAAGAATGGAGTTATATGAGTACGAATTAAACATTGTATCAGACAAAAAACACAGTTTTGAAAAATATTTATTGGATCTTACTGGAAAACAAAGCATTAGTGATATTCCTAATAGTATAATTGAAAGGAAAAAAATTGTTACATAGAATGCGAGAAAAATACTCAAATGATGAAAGCAGTTTATCTAAGAGATTATATTAATTTTCTTTTATTTAATGACGATATTCAGTGTCAGATTAAAGAGTGTTATGAGTTTTTTAGTACAGATAATATATTTTTTGAAATATATTAAGGCAACTCTCCTCTGTACGGAGAATATGACCTTGAGGGACATATGGCAACGGAAATAGTGTATGGGTGCATGTTTTATGAGTGTATAATAGCAGATAAGCCATATCTGGATAGGACTGAGAGGTAGGGAGCGATGTTAGCGGAAGTGAAAATGGTACAGATACAAACTTTAAATTATGAGATAGAAGAATACAGATAATGAAAGATATATTACTATATCCATGCAGAAAGTGGAAAAACATTTTGGAAAATGTTGAATGGAGAAAATATTCCTGTTATTAATCCTATGTAAAGAAAGGTAACATGATATGATATATAATTGTAAAATTATAGATATTGATGAAGAGGAAGTTACGGTAAGGATAGGGGATATATGCATTACAGGATTTGCAAATTATGGGGTAAAAAAAGAAATAGGAGAGGAGGCAATGGTTGATATATTGTTGTACGATGATTTGGAAATTACTCAATGTGATGAAGATAAAGTGGGTATAGAAAGACATGGTAAAACATTCGGCTATTCTCTCTTTGGAATTTTAGATATTGCTAATTCTGTTTTGAAATCTACAATTGACTTTGAAGTGGATGATGAAGAATTATTTGATTGCGGCTATTTGGATGGCAAACAAGTTAAAATAGAAGTATTAAGAATAGATTTTGATTTTAAATAACATTGAATTATTTAGTAATCACGTTGCTTTTAAATGGAATGGAAAATATTGATGACATAGCAACTGGAAATATGGATATTGGGGATTTATACGAAAGTGGGATTAAAGTATCATATTTACCATATTTTAAGATATCGTCTGATCCAAATGGTATCGTAAGGTATTCTATTGAAGGAAATGGATAATGAAGGAAAATGAGATTGATGAAGTAATGCTGTTGTATGACAATTTTGTTGAAATTGTTAGGCAACTATCTATGAGTGCGAAGGAACAAATTATGAAGCTGGAGGGAATGGGAGTAACAGATGAAATAGCATCTGATTTTTCGGAAATTGGAATGTTATATGCTCAAAAATTATTAAGTTGTGGCTGGATCACTCAGGAACAATTTGGTCTTGCACAAGAAATAGAAGAAAAGTTGAAAGAAATGTCACAAAAGAAAGAATTATGGAATAATGATGCACTGTCAAATTCTGTAGAGTGGAATGATTGCCGTAAAAGAGGAATGAATCTTTTACAAACATTAGAAGTGCAATAATATTAAATATTTAGTAGCGGTGGTGGAATTGCTGTTGAAAATGGGAAAGGTATTTTACTTGAGGATATAAAAATCCAGC
>JAAVAE010000052.1 GCA_014804245.1 Lachnospiraceae bacterium
GATGTGATTTCTGCTATTATACAACTGTTGTGTATGTTTAATTTGAATTGTTAGGAGGTGCAACGATGGCTAAATGTGATATTTGTGGTAAGGGCGTTCATTTTGGAAACAACGTAAGCCATTCTCATAGAAGATCTAACAGAATCTGGAAATCAAACATCAAAAGTGTTAAATGTAAAGTAAACGGAGCTTCCAAAAGAATGCATGTTTGTACAAATTGCTTAAAATCCGGAAAAGTTGAAAGAGCTTAGATGACTACCAAGAGCTGACCGCCAACCGCGGTCAGTTTTTTTGCAATAAGCAAGCTTGCTTGTGTTTGCTGCAATAAGCAGGTTTACCTGCGTTTGTTGCAATAAGCTTGCGTTTGCTATGCTCTTTTCCCCATCTCATAATCTTTTTTCAGTTCATCATAGATCCGGTTGATTACTAGCACCATCTCATGGTCTCCCGCTATGTTATCGGGATGAAACATCTTGATCAGATCCTTGTATCTCTTTTTTAATGCCAGCTGGCTGTTGACTCCCTGGAACAGCATTTCTGCAATCTCCATGTTTTTTTCTTGCCTCGAATAACTTACATGGACATTTTTCTCTGCCTCCAGCTGAATTTTTTCACGCTCCAGTTTTTTCCGTTCTACATCAAGCTGTGCAAAAGCATTTTTAAGGATGTCCATCTTTTTATCAAAAAAAGACTCATCCTGTTTAAGACGATTTTTCTCAAATTTAATGTGCTGCTCCAGTTTTGCCATCTCCACTTTAAACTCTTCTCTTTCTCTGGCAAACTGATCCTGTGCGTGCCTAAGCTCGCCTTGCTCCATTTTAAGGCGTACATTTTCTTTAAACAGCCATGTTTTCAGTTCATGTAATTCGTCCTCTGTGCCGCTTACTAAAATTTCCTCACAATTCCGGTCATCCATGGCTTTTTCAGATATACCCATACGATCCTCCATGTCAGCGCACTCTTCTGCAGCAAACGCTGCTGCGCAGACGATTTCTCAATTCAAGTAACAATTATATCCAATCAGCAGCAATAATGCAATGATCAGAAGCGCAATCAGATAATGATGCGCAAGAAAAAGCATAAGCAACATCCCTACAGCAATCCAAAATGCGATAAACCCTATCAGTTTCTTCATGCGTACCCACTCACTTATGCTTTCTTACCTTATCTTATGCATTCATGCCCAAATTATTGCTTGTCAGCATCCTCTTCCGGAAAGGCAATATCTACTGCATCCTCATCATCTATCATTTCTTCTTTAGGCGACGTAAATTTATCTACAATATCCGGTATCATATCAAGAACCTTGGTAACAGTATCCTGGTTTTTGATATTAACAAGTTTAGTGCTGCCGTTTTTGATGACCAGCACCGCACTGGGGGTCATTTTCCCGGTAAAGCCGCCGGCTCCGCCGTTTTTCTTATCTCCTACGCTGGCACCGGCTCCGACTCCAAAGGTCACATCCACAAGAGGTAATATGATGGTATCGCCGATCTTCGTCGCTTCTCCTACCACTGTTTTGGTAGCTAATACCGTATTCATACCTCTCATCAACGATTCGATTACTCCTGTAAAATTATTCTCTGCCATTATGCTGCCTCCCTTTTAAATAATTTGATCAATCTGCGCAAATCTTTATTAAAGTAAACAATCCATGCCGTCTTTAATGCCTTGAATACCGTTATCCTCCCCTTAACCAGCAAATCGCCCTCTAGGATCTGCTGCTCAAAATCAGGAACTATGTCAATATGATTGCCCAGCAGCGGATATAAAATACCGTAAATTGCCAGAATCTGACCGGTACTGGCAGGATCGCCGGCTCCTATGAGCAGATTTCCGCGTATCCTGCGTGGGAAAATGCTCTTAAGCAGGGAAAACACCTGCCTTGAGCAGACCTCCCATGCACGATGAAAGGTATCGCTTTGGACAATCTTCAAATAATATTGGATATTCTTTACAATATGCTTTATCTTATCACATATTTTTATAATTGTGTACTTAATATTTTTAAACACAGACCAGAGCTTTCTGAAAAATTCAAAAAACTTATTTATTTTCCTGCTCTGTTTAGGTTCTTTCTCCTGCTTTTTGGGGGCATTCTCTTCTATATAGCTGTTTTTTTCCGTTTGATTTTCATCAGAAACTTTTATTTCTGCATTCTTCTGCCCATCCGCTTTCTTCTCTTCGTCCTTTCTAACTGTTTTTACTGTTTCTTTTTGAATCTTTTCTTTTTGAACATTTTCCTTTTGAACCGTTTCTTTTTTGGTATTGTCCTTTTGAATTGTTTTTTTCGGTTTATCAGAACGGAAAATCGTAAAGCAAAAAATCCTGACCCGCAAGAATGCCGCCTCCGGGTAAGAAAATGCCGCATTTAAAGCATGCAAAAGCCACGTTGCTTTTACTTTTGCCGTAACGGGCGTTTCTTCCCCCACCTTCCGGTGCAGCATGATCTGATACCGGACCGGCACAAAAAGTACAAGCAATATAAGTAACAATATGGTTCCAAGCAGGATAAGAAGTATCATGCCCAGCACTTTTAAAATCATCAGCAGTACCGACAGCATATCATAATTGCTCCTTTGCTTTACGTTTTAAATATTCCCTCAGGTTGCAATTTCCTGTAGCCTCCAGACATTCCTGCGTAATCTTCATAACAATCTGTACTGCCTCCTCGTAATCTGAAGCAATCCCCACGATAATCGGCGGATGATATCTGTAATACCGCTGTTTAAGGTACGCGCTGTGAAGAATCTCAAGCTGATCCGGGAAGGATGCCACCGTGATCACATAGACCTGAACGCCTGCGTGATACTTTAATTTCCATTTTACTTTTTGGGGATTGGTAACAGTATCGCCAATATAAAGGTATTTATAAAATTTCATTATCAGACTCCAAAATATGCATCAAATATTCTCTTGGCAATGGGAACCGCATAGTCCCCTCCTGCGCCTGCTCCTTCAATAATGATCGTCACACATACCTGCGGATCCTCTGCCGGTGCAAATCCTGTAAACCACGCGTGACTTTCTCCCTTGATCGTTCCATATTCAGCCGAACCGGTTTTTCCCGCCGCCGTGTAGGAAAGCCCCTTTAATCTGGTAGCCGTTCCTTCCTCTACCACATCCTTCATAAGTTCTTTCAGGATTGCCGCTTCCTTCTGATCCATCAGATTGCCATAAGCAGAGGGCGAAAAAGTCTTCACATTACCGCCGGCACTGTTTTGCACATAATCTATCAGATAAGGCTTCATAAGTATTCCGTCATTGGCAATGGCACAGGTGATCATGTTCAGCTGGAGCGGTGTAATTCCTGTGGTTCCCTGTCCTATCGAAATCTGCATCATATCCGAGTCGGAAGTCTGCTCCGACATATCCACCCTGCTTTTATTATAGTTAAAAGAAACAGGCAATTCCTGATTGAACAAAAGCTGGTCAAGGGTGCGCTCAAATCTGCCCCTGTCAAGTAATAGTCCCATATTGGCAAAGGATGTATTGCAGGATTTGGCAAAAGATTTTTCAAATCCTACCGTACCATGGACGCTTCCATGATAACACTGTATCCTGTCTTCCCCTCTTTTAATGGCACCGGTGCAATTGTAGCTGTAACGCTGGTAGTTATCTGGATTTTCTTTAATATATTCCAACGCCGTAACAATCTTAAAAGTGGAACCGGGCGGATAGAGTCCCTGTGTAGCACGATTCAGCAAAACGCTGCTTTCCTCATCCTGTATCAGCTCGTCCCATATCTCTGAAATCTGCTCCGGGTTAAAATCAGGCTTTGAAACCATCGCAAGGATCTTACCTGTATCCGGTTCCGTCACAATGATCGCCCCTTGATATATGCCCAGCGCTGTGGATGCAACTTGTTGTAAGTCAACATCTAATGTGGTGTACACATCGTCTCCCGGATATTTCTCACCGCTCACATCAAGGGCTGCTTTCTGGGAGAGCGGCGCATTTGAATTGATGAGATAATAGTTTGCCTGCGCTTCTACTCCCATCCGTCCATTGGATGCATATCCTACCACGTGAGAAAATAAATTCTGGTAGGGATACTCTCTTTTTTCATTCCCTTCCTCATCTTCCACGGTCTGTGCCAGTATATTTCCGCCGACGGCGTATATTCTTCCTCTTCTATTCTGCGCAATCAACATTTGCTGTCTGCCGTTATAGCTGTTATTGATCAATTCCTGTCTATGGGTTATGGCATAGTGCGTGATATAACCCGCCATGCACAAAAAGAGGAAAGTAAAGCCCCAGGTAACGATCATGATTTCTTTATTTTTTTGATTTCTTTTCTTTTTCAAATTTCTATTCTTCGTCTTCAATCTCATCTTCTATTCTCTTCCGGATGGGCTGTTTTCTTTTCTTCCTTTTCTTTAATGCCTTTTTCTGCTCTTCACTTTCATCCTGCCTTATAATATAGAGCCCTTCGACAATCGCAAACATAACCAGCGTTGTGAGGACCGAACTCCCTCCATAGCTGATAAGGGGCAGGGTAACTCCGGTCAAAGGAATAAATTTCGTCCCACCGCCAATGGTAAGAAAGACCTGAAAAATATAGGTAACTCCAAGCCCAAATGCCGTGAGCTGGTAAAATTTATCTTTCAGCACCGCAGCTGTATTCATGAACATAATAAAACAACTCACACAGATCAGAATCAGACACACGGCAAATATAATTCCAAGTTCTTCTGCAATCGCTGAAAATATGAAGTCAGCCTCCACAAAAGGAATCGCTTCCGGCGTTCCTTTATATAGCCCCAGCCCAAACCAGTCACCGCTGGAAATTGCAAACAGAGACTGGGTAATCTGATATCCCGCCGAATCGATTACGCTCCACGGATCTTTCCATGCCTGCACCCTTACCTGCACATGTGAAAATACCGTGTAAGCAATATATGCCGCTGCAGAGCCGCCTACCCCGCCGGCAATCAGGTAAAAAACATTTTTCGTCGCCACGAACACCATGAGAACATAGACGATAAAAAAGATCAATGCACTTCCCAGATCCTTTGAAATCACCAGTACGATCACATGTGCTGCTGCAAATACTGCCGTAGTAAAAACCTCAAAAAAACCGGAAGATTGATAGAGCGCGCTTGCCACAAAAAACACAAAAAGAATCTTCACAAATTCCGAGGGTTGGAAGGTGATTCCCGCAATAGAGTAAGAAAGCTTGCTCCCATAGGTTGTCTGCCCCAGAATCATAACAATGGATAAGGCAGCAATGCCCACTATGGCATAAATCCATTTCAGATTTTTTAAAAATTTAAATTTATGAACAAAATATGGAATGATGAGCGCTATCGTCAATGATCCTGTGACTATCACAAACTGTTTTACAGCTTTGCTCATATCAAGTCTCGTCAGTATTACAAAGCCAATGCTCAGCAGCATGCACATATTATTTGCGATTAGTCTGTTTGCTTTCGGGTAAAGCATGCGGTACAGAGCAATAGCAGCATATAACACAATCTGCTGGAACGCATAAAAGAACAGATACGTCATATCTCCGGTTTCAAAACAGATTACCAGAAAACAGCTGAAATGCAACGCAAACATCAGAAGATTCTGCCTCACATAAATACCATTTCGCCGTTCTTCATTATCATATCGAAATACAGCAAAGCTCTCATACGTATATAAAGTTATCAGCAGCGCAATGATATATTTTGAAAACTCGCTGATGTAAACGACCATTTACTCTACTCCTCGTTTATAGTGCCCGGTTGTATACTCCTTATAAAAAGGCTCTCTATATCTATTTGAAATGTCACGATAATAACGGATAATCTGCAAAGTTTCCTGTTTGCCTTCCGTCGTGAAATCAAGTCTTAAATTTTCTGCCGGAAATGTCTCTTCAAAAGAGACCTTGTGCAGGGATAACGGCACACTATTATAAAGAACATTATAACAGCATAAGCAGTCCGTATAAACAGGAAATTGCTTTTCATATCTGTCTTTCAGCATTATGATCCCCGGCGTATGACTGCATCCTTCCATGGTCTTTCTGATACAGTTTGCTGAAATCATCATAGGAATTCGTCCGTAAACAACTGCAGATGCCTGTATTTCTCTTTTCGGAGAGGCAGATAACAATTCCTTCCATTCATGCATGTTGCATTCAAGAGGAAGATAAAACTCCGCTGCCCGTCCATCCCAGAACTTTAATGTTTCTCTGTTCCAGATATATAGATTAGCATCCAATACCATCTTACAGGAAGGATTTTTATAATAAAAGAATTGATAACTTTCCAGATTTCTAATCAGAATCCCTTCAAATAATCCGGTTTGAAGAGCTTCTTCCATTCTTTCCAGATATTTTTTGTCTTTTTCCCTTACAATATAAGGAGTCACCAGAAAAAATGAACGTTCATTTTCCTTGCTATCTGCCTTATATGCATTCAATTTTTGAATACCTTCTTGCAAAAGAAGAGTGTAATCCAGATAAATACGCGAAAGATTCTCCTCGCAGGCTGCCTCCAGCTGCTTTGTCGTACGCACAAGCGCATGCAGTACTTTCTGCTTTCTGTTCTGCTTCCCTGCACTTTGTTTTCCGCCGTTTTTTTCAGGTGCAGCTGCCTTCCTGTCTGGATAACCGAGACCATTTCGGCAGATCATTTCTCTTTCCAGCGCGGCTATGGTCATTCTGCGCAGTTCATTTAACGAGCGCACCGGAAGAAACACAGGGTCACTTGTAACGACGTCCACATCCGTAATTTTTATGAGGCTGTTTCCGCTCTTTTTCATCTGCTCTTCTATCTTTTCCCTCGTAAGCGGTTGTTTCAATGCCTTCTGTACGATATCCCCCCTGCACGTGACACAGATTTCTCCTGCCTGTAAAGAGAGACACGCCTCCTTTTCCGGTGTGAGGTATACCTTTGCCGCAGCCTCACGGCAAAGCTCCCCATCAATATATGTTTTTTCTATATCGGTAAGAAGACTGGCATCTGTTTCTGAATAAGACGGTGAATGGAGGGTGATCATCTCTTTTCCATTATACCGCTTTAAATACCCATCTCCGATCTGGCTTCTGATATACAGCGCATTTAGAAAATCCCTGTCCTCTTTCAAAACATGATAATGCTCTTTATCCTGATAATATAAATCGATATACTTCCTATAAATCGCCGTCACACCCGCTGCATAAGCAGGCTTTTTCATTCTGCCTTCTATTTTGAAGGAATCAATCCCTGCTTCTATCATCGCTGGAAGAAGATCAATTGTGCACATATCTCTCATACTCAAAGGATAACACTGCTTACCCGTTTCTGTTTCATAGGGAAGGCGGCAGGGCTGCGCACATCTCCCCCTGTTTCCGCTTCTTCCTCCAAGTATGCTGCTTAGAAGACATTGTCCTGAATAACAATAGCACATGGCGCCATGAATAAAGGCTTCTATCTCAACCCCTGTTTCGGACTTGATCTTTTTCATCTCCTCCAGTGACAATTCCCGGGCAGGGACAATCCTGCTGATGCCTTCCTTTTTCACAAATGACGTCCCCAGACTTCCAGTCAGTGTCATCTGGGTACTTGCGTGAAGCGCAAGCCCCGGGAAATGAACTCTTAGATAGCGCAGCACTCCTAAGTCCTGTATGATAACGCCGTCAAGTCCTTCCTCATAAAAGGGTAACAGAAAACGATACAGTTCATCTAACTCTCTCTCTTTCACCAGAGTGTTCACCGTAAGGTAGACTTTTCTTCCAAACACATGAGCCAGATGTATTCCCGCACAAATTTCATCCTGTGTAAAATTATCTGCATATGCGCGGGCACCATAAAGTTCTCCTCCAAGATAAACGGCATCTGCCCCTGCTTTTATTGCTCCCTTCAATGCATGAAAATTTCCTGCCGGAGCCAGTAATTCTACTCTTCCCATAGTTTTCCTTTTCTTCAACTCGCACAAAAAGCTGTCTGGAGAAGACAGCTTTTAACTATTTTTTAATTCTGTTTCAAGTTTTATGATTTTCTTAGCATTTTCATTTACTTCATTTTGAAGAGACTTTACATTTTTTTCTGTATTTTCCAGTTTGATCTGAGAAGCAATCAGTTCGTGTTTCAAGTTATATAATTCCTTTTCTTTACTTTGAATTTCTTCCTCAAGAAGGCTGATCTGCTTCTTTGCCTTAAAATAATCATCTGCAATATTCAGTTGAAGTAAGACGCTTTGCGTGTCCAGAGGCTGCCTTCTGAAGGACTCCACTTTGCCATACTCAGCCATTTTATTGTTGATATAGGAAGCCACCTTCTGTAAATATTCTTCGCTTTCATAGCCGCTTAAAGTGAATACTTTACCGCCGATAATTACTTCTGTATCTGTTTTTGCTGACATCCGGCTCACCCCTCTATACACAAAATATATAGCTTATCCATAGTAGTTAATACAACATCTATTATAAGCAGATTATTCTGGAATTTCAAGCCCTAAATGATGATATGCCAAATCTGTCACGACTCTTCCCCTTGGAGTACGATTGATAAATCCATTTTTCAAAAGATACGGCTCATAGACATCCTCTATGGTGCCGGAATCCTCTCCGATTGCCGCTGCAAGTGTATCTAAGCCCACAGGTCCTCCGCCGAATTTTTGTATCATTGATAAAAGAATGTTCCTGTCGATATGATCCAGCCCCATCCTGTCCACATCCATCAGATCCAGTGCCGTCATTGCAACCGCTTCCGTTATAATGCCGTCATGTTTTACCTGCGCATAATCCCTGACCCTTTTCAGGATCCTGTTGGCAAGTCTCGGCGTCCCCCGGCTTCTTTTTGCCATCTCTATGGCGCCCGCCGGTTCAACCGGGGCATTTAAGACTCTTGCCGACTGCATGATGATCGTCTGCAACTCTTCCACGCTGTAAAATTCCAGCCGATGTATAATACCGAACCGATCCCGCAAAGGCGCCGTCAAAAGCCCTGCCCGTGTAGTAGCGCCGACCAGAGTAAAGTGAGGCAGATCAAGCCGTATAGATCTTGCGGTAGGTCCCTTACCTATCATAATGTCAATGGCAAAGTCTTCCATGGCCGGATAAAGCACTTCCTCTACTTGACGGTTCAGTCTGTGGATTTCATCCACAAAAAGCAGATCCCCCTCCTGCAAATTATTTAAAATAGCCGCCATTTCTCCCGGCTTTTCTATTGCCGGACCGCTGGTGACCTTCATATTTACCCCCATTTCATTTGCTATGATTCCGGCAAGCGTAGTTTTGCCAAGGCCGGGCGGACCATAAAAAAGCACATGATCAAGGGAATCATTTCTCTGCTTTGCAGCTTCTATGTAAATTTTTAAGCTATCCTTGATTTTGGATTGACCAATATAGTCATTCAATTTTTGAGGACGAAGGGAACCTTCAATTCGTATGTCTTCTTCCTGCAAATTTGTCTCTATCATTCTTTTTGCCATACTTCCTGCTCCATATCCTCTGTTTTAAAACATATTTTTAAGCGCAAGCTTTAAGATTGTCTCTGCATCCATATCATCCGTCAACTGAACGCCTTTTACTGCATGAAGGGCATCTGACGCAGAATAGCCAAGCGCTGTAAGCGCTTCCACAGCTTCGTTTCTGGCATGATTTTCTATACCGGACAATCCCGCTCCCGGCTGATTCATCTCTTTATGAATCAATGTATCTTCAAGGGAAATCTTATCCTTCAGATCAAGGATGACCCTTTCCGCTGTTTTCTTTCCAATACCCGGTGCTTTGGAGATAGCAGCGGCATCGCCTGAAATAATCGCAAACCGCAGATCGTCCGCACTCATGACCGAAAGAATCGCCAGCCCTCCTTTAGGACCGATTCCATTTACCGTAATCAGCTTTTTGAAGACTTCAAGATCATCCCGTGTCAGAAAACCATACAAACTGAACATATCCTCCCTGACGCAGGTATAGGTATATAATTTCACCTCTTCATCCACTCCGGGGAGATGAGATGCCGTTCCAGTAGAAATCTTGATGTTATATCCAATGCTTCCTGTATCCACCACCACATTTTCTTCTGTGATGTCCTCTATTCTTCCTTTTACAAATGCTATCATTTAAGGGTTTCCTTTCGATAATATAGTTTGAATATACGGCAGGACAAGCGCCGCCACCATCCCTATCAAAATGCCGGTCAAAAGACCAGCGATTACAAGAATCGGCACATAATAGACAATCCCATAAGTCTCCACCACGAAAAATGCCACAAGAATCTGCCCCATATTGTGTGCGACACCTCCCGCTGCACTTACCACCGGGACATGGAACCAATGGGTCTTCTTAAGAATTATCATAATAAGTGCACTGATTAAAGCCCCTGCCATAGAATAAATCATCATGGACATGCTGCCAAACATAAAACCGCCAAGCAAAGCCTTGACCGTGGTTAAAACCAGCGCCTCCTTCCATCCAAATAAATACAGGCAAAGTACCACTGCAAGATTTGCTAGCCCCAATTTGATTCCGGGGATTCCGCTTTGAAATGGTATGATCGTTTCAATATAGGACAGAATCAACGCAAAGGCCAATAGAAGCCCTAAATAAGCTGTCTTATTTTTCATCTTCAGTAAGTGACTGCATCCAGATCACTTTCCTCCTTTGATTCAATTTGTATCACCAGCTTATGAGGAAGACAGATGATGCTTTCACCGTTTCTGGTAATGGCTCTTTGCCTGACGCACAGTCCGTCCGGACAGTCCGCATCGGAAACAGAAACCTGTCCGCCGCTGATGAGAAGCAGATTATAGCCTTCCTCTTCGTAGGGGATAGAAATAGTCTGATCTTCCAGCACACTGTAGGTTCCGATTTCCTGACCATCCTGGAGTATCCTGACTACCGCAGGTGCACCTTTATTTAATAACAGGGGAACCAGCCAGAGCATCAGCGCTGTGAGCAGGATTCCCATAAGAAGTATCATGTCATTTTTTATTTTTTTCATAGATTCATCTTACCATATACGAACATATGTTTCAAGTCATTTTAACTCATGGCATAAAACAACGGATGCCACGCTTTGCGTGACATCCTTACTGTATCGGTATCTTATTCAGAACTTCCATCTGTACCATTGTCCCCAGCATTTATTTCTGCGGTTTCTTCGGCTGTTTCACTTTCTTCTATCGTCAGATATTTCAGATTTCCCTTTGTGTCTGTCACCTGATAATTTTCAATAAGAGCTGATATATATTCGGATACCGCCTGGCTTGCCAGAGTACTTGAAATATTTGCATCATCAGCTTCATCGTAATATCTGTTCACGAACTCTACCACATAATATTGATTATAGCTCTCATCCTTTAAAACTGCGATATCTCCTGCCTTACGTCCTTCATCGTATAACCAGTCTGATACGACAGAAGGGATAGCGGAGGAATTTCTTCCTTCGTTAAGGCTGTATTCCGTTTCCTCATCTTCATACGAAGCTTTCATATCCTCGGAAGCATTTTGAGCACATAACTCTTCAAAATCTTCTCCGTCCTGACGCGCCTTCATCATCGCATCCGCCTTATCGCTTAATTCATCCATAGCCGCGTTTATTTCATCCTCTGTGGCTTCTGCGGAAACATCTGCGGTAAAGGTAAAGCTTCTATAATCTACTTTATCATAATCTACTTTATGCTCTTCATAATACGCCTTAACCTCTTCTTCCGAAGGAGTATTTATTTCAAGCAGTTCATCATAATATGCATTTGCAACCATGCCTTCTTTTACAAATGGGGCTGTATTCTTTTCGGTCGCATAGGTTCCGAAATTCTGCTTGTAAAACTCATTTACGCTTGTCCCCGCAGAATCAGCAGCTGCCTTGAATTCAGTCAGAAAGCTTTCGTATTCCTCTGTTGTATCATAAGTAAATCCCGCCTTTCCGGCATCATCCACCAGCGCCTTCGTCTGCCTGATCTGCTCTACCGTCATTTCATCAAACAAATCTTTCCATGTCATATCTTCCGTATACTGCTGTTTTGAAAAATCACCGGAAGTATCCAGCCCCAGATATGGCAGGATGGATGACATACTGTTTAAATAGTTATTGACAGTCGTCTCATAATAATAATCATACTCAAGTCCCGTAAGTTCATGCTCACCCACTTTAACATAAGTTCCGTTAAGCGCTGCATTCTTTCTGATGATAGGCGCGGCTATAGAAGCCACGATGACCACTACTACTACAAGTCCGATAACCGCCGCAATCATTTTTGTCAATTTGGCCTGGCGTTCATCTTTTAACTTCTGCTGTCTCCTCGCTTCCATCTTGCGGTCATATTTTGTCTGAATCTTCTGCTCCGTTTTTACTTCAGGCGTATTATTCTTAGCCATTTGTAAAGTTCCTCCTCATTTCCAATCATTTATCTTCTCTGACTTCCTATCCTAGCAGGAAAATGTGTCTATCCTGTGAATACCCCTGCTATTTTACTACATTTTTAATAGAAAAGAAAGTATTTAAGAAAAATGATTGATATAATTTACCAATCCTTCCGCCGCAATGATCTTCTGCATGAACTCCGGGAATGCCTGCCCCTTAAACTGAGTTCCCTTGGTGAGATTCTTAATGATACCGGATTCAAAATCCACTTCGACTTCATCCCCCTGGCTGATTCCCTTTGCCGCCTCAGGGCATTCGATAATCGGAAGTCCTATATTGATGGCATTTCTATAAAAAATTCTTGCAAAGGTCTCTGCAATCACACAGCTTACACCGGCTGCCTTGATGGCGATGGGTGCATGCTCTCTGGAGGAACCGCAGCCAAAATTCTTATCAGCCACAATGATATCGCCTTTCTTCACATTTTTGATGAAGTCCTTATCAATATCTTCCATACAGTGTGACGCCAGTTCTGCCGGATCTGATGAATTCAGGTATCTGGCGGGAATGATTACATCCGTATCTACATTATCTCCATATTTAAAAACAATTCCTTTTGCTGCTTTCATGTTCGTTTTCCTTTCTTTCAACCTAAATCTTATAATTGACAGGGACAGGAAATCTTTCCTGTGACGGCGCTTGCAGCCGCTACAGCGGGGCTTGCAAGATAAATTTCAGAATCCACATGTCCCATACGCCCTACAAAGTTACGGTTCGTTGTAGATACGCACCTCTCACCTTCCGCCAATATTCCCATGTACCCTCCAAGACAGGGACCGCAGGTAGGTGTGCTTACAATGGCGCCTGCCTCGATAAAGATTTTAAGAAGACCTTCCTCCATCGCCTGCATATAAATCGACTGGGTCGCCGGAATAACGATACATCGCATTCCCTTTGCTACATGTCTTCCCTTTAAGACCTCTGCTGCGATACGCATATCATCAATACGTCCGTTCGTACAGGAACCAATCACCACCTGATCGATCTTAATATCCTCTTTGATCTCATCAATCGTTCTGGTATTCTCCGGCAGGTGCGGGAATGCAATGGTGGGACGTAAGGTGCTTAAGTCGATGGTATATTCTTCATCATAAACCGCATCCTCATCCGCCTCATAAACAGTATAAGGTTTCTTAGAATGCTCCTTCATATATGCGATGGCAAGATCATCCACAGGGAATATACCATTCTTTCCGCCGGCTTCAATTGCCATATTGGCAATTGTGAATCTGTCATCCATAGTCAGATTCTTGATGCCCTCTCCTGTAAACTCCATGGACTTATATAAAGCACCGTCCACACCAATCATTCCTATTATATGCAAGATTACATCCTTGCCGCTCACCCACTTGGATGGTTTTCCTACCAAATTGAATTTGATAGCTGCCGGTACCTTGAACCATGCTTTTCCGGTTGCCATTCCAGCCGCCATATCCGTGCTTCCCACGCCTGTTGAAAAAGCCCCCAGTGCGCCGTAAGTGCAGGTGTGTGAATCTGCACCGATAATCACATCCCCTGCTACTGTCAGACCTTTTTCGGGAAGAAGGGCATGTTCGATTCCCATCTCTCCTACTTCAAAATAATTGGTAATCTCATTGCGATAAGCAAATTCCCTTACGCATTTGCAATGCTCTGCGGATTTAATATCCTTATTTGGAACAAAATGATCCGGTACGAGCGCGATCTTATCCTTGTCAAACACGCCATTTACCTTCATTTTTTCCATTTCTTTAATAGCAACAGGACTTGTGATATCATTTCCAAGAACCAGATCCAACTCTGCTTCTATCAACTGCCCTGCTTCTACTTTATCAAGTCCGGCATGTGCTGCCAGTATTTTCTGGGTCATCGTCATTCCCATGGTCATTCCCTCCCGAAAATCATTTTCATCTTTTAATTCAACGAAAGACCATTGGAAAAAACCAACGGTCTTTCTATGCTGTTTGATTCAGGTTACAACTATTGTCTATAAATTAGTTGTTGATCAACTTATCATTTTCATTATTCCAGCTGTACAGCTTACGGATTTCCTTGCCAACCTGCTCTGCGGGATGCTCAGCTGCCAGTTTTCTCATAGCCTTGAAGTGAGCCTGTCCGCCTGCCGGTGACATATCAAGCAAGAAGTCTTTTGCGAAGCTGCCATCCTGAATATCCTTCAAGATTTTCTTCATGGTCTTCTTAGTTTCATCTGTGATGATCTTAGGACCTGTGATGTAATCGCCGTATTCTGCCGTATTAGAGATGGAATATCTCATTCCTTCAAATCCTGACTGATAAATCAAATCTACAATCAGCTTCATTTCATGAATACATTCAAAATATGCATTTCTGGGATCATAACCAGCCTCTGTCAGGGTCTCAAAACCTGCCTGCATCAGTGCGCATACGCCGCCGCAAAGAACTGCCTGCTCACCGAAAAGATCCGTCTCTGTTTCTGTTCTGAAAGTGGTCTCAAGTACGCCTGCTCTGGCGCCGCCGATTGCAAGTGCATATGCAAGAGCCTTATCAAGCGCTTTTCCTGTAGCATCCTGATGAACTGCAACAAGACAAGGAACACCCTTTCCAGCCTGATATTCGCTTCTTACGGTATGACCGGGTCCCTTGGGAGCGATCATGGTAACATCCACATTCTTAGGAGGCACGATCTGACCGAAATGAATGTTGAAGCCGTGTGCGAACATCAGCATATTTCCCTCTTCCAAGTTGGGTTCAATATCTTTCTTATACATAGCTGCCTGTAATTCATCATTGATAAGAATCATGATGATATCAGCCTTCTTAGCTGCCTCGGCTGCTGTATATACTTCAAATCCCTGCGCCTCGGCCTTTGCCCATGATTTTGATCCTTCATAAAGACCAATGATGACGTTACATCCTGATTCCTTTGCGTTTAATGCGTGTGCATGTCCCTGGCTTCCGTAACCTATGACTGCAATTGTTTTTCCTTCCAATAAAGACAGGTTACAATCTTCCTGATAATAAATATTTGCCATTTTTTCTCCTTTCCTGCGAGGTTCTGCCTCGAAAAAGTTCTGCCTCTGTGAGGTTTCCCTTATTGATAATGAAATATATACCCACTGCTTTTACAGATAAGTAACGTTTTCTGTTCCTCTTCCCAGACCTGCAATACCCGTTCTTGCAAGTTCCAGGATTTCATAGCCTTCTAAGAGATTGATGAATGCTTCGATTTTTTCTTGATTTCCTGTCAATTCTACAATAAGACTGTCCGATGCCACGTCGATAATCTTTGCGCGGAAAATATCTGCTATGGCAATAACGCCCTGCCTCTGATTCTGGTTCGTCTTTACTTTGATGAGAGCCAGTTCACGATAGACGCTGTTTTCCGGAGCAAGTTCCTTGATATCCCTTACATCCACCAACTTTGCCACCTGTTTTTCAATCTGATCGAGGATTTCATCATCCCCGGAAGCAACTATGGTGATTCTGGTAAACCTGGGATCAGCTGTAACACCTGCCGTAATGCTTTCAATATTATAACCTCTTCTTGAAAAAAGACCTGAAATACGGCTTAACACGCCCGAGGTATTGTCCACTAAAAGCTGAAATACTTTCTTACGCAACTTTTCATCCTCCTTAACATTTAAAAATCATTTTATCAACATACCAGTGAAAAGTCAACTTACATAATTAATAGAAATATTGATTTATTTTAATCTGTCTCATTACACTTCTGAAGCGCAAGTGTGCCGGTACGTGCCACTTCCACGATACTGACTGTTTTGAACATACTGATCAAAAGCTGCACTCGCTCCGGCGTATCGCACATCTGGATCAGCATCAGATTCTTTGACATATCCACGATCTGCGCATTCATGATCTCGCAGATCTCCATGATATCCCTGCGGTTGCTCTTGTTGTATTTTACCTTCATAAGAAGCAGTTCCCTGCTGATGCTGCTGGCTTCATCAAAAGTCTTCACCTTGATGACATCCAGCTTTTTGTTCAGTTGCTTTTCTATCTGCTCTATGGTACGTTTATCCCCGCTGCTTACAATGGTCATGCAGGAAACCTGAGAATCATCTGTTTCTCCCACCGCAAGGGAATCAATGTTGAAGCACCTTCTGGAAAACAGCCCTGCCACCTTGCAAAGTACACCGGAACGGTTTTCTACTAATACGGAATAAATTTTTTTCATAGTCCTTTCCTCCTTACTTTACCAAATCCATAGGGTTAATGATACATTCCAAAAGTACAGATTCATCCTCTTTTAAGAATTCATCTAAAATCTCATCTGCCTTATCCATATTCTCAAGCCGGAGGAACTTCATATCATAAGCCGACGAAAGCTTTTCAAGGTCGGGACTTCCCGATAAATCCACCACAGAATAATGATCCTTATAAGTATAATGCTGATACTCTCTTACCATTCCCAGATAATTATTCTTAAGTACGATGATCTTCACCGCAATCCCATGCTGACGCATAGTCGCAAGTTCCATCATGGACATCTGGAAGGAACCGTCACCGCAGACGGCAATGACCTGTTTCCCTTTATCAGCCAGTTTAGCACCCATGGCTGCCGGAATAGAATATCCCATGGTTCCCATTCCGCCGGAGGTAAGGAATCTTCCCTTCTTTACAATGTGATAGCCGCAGGACCAGATCTGATTCTGCCCCACGTCAGCAACATAGATACCGTCATCCCGCATTTTTTCGGACAGCAGTGTGATAAATCCGGCAGGATCCACATAGGCAGGATCCGGATTACGCTTCGGAACCATTGTTTCTCTATATGTATTTAATGTATCCAGCCACTTATCATGCTCACATTCAAACTCCTGTGCAAGCAGATCTTCAAAAATGTGCTTTGCATCGCCCACCAGCGGTATGGTAGGACCCACATTCTTTCCGATTTCAGCCGGATCCACATCAATATGAATCAGCACCTTGTTATTTGTGATAAGATCAGGTTGACTGACTGCACGGTCCGCAACTCTCGCACCCACCATGATCAAAAGATCGGATTCATTCATCGCCCTGTTGGCATAGGGTTTTCCGTTGTTGCCCACCATGCCGAAATAAAGGGGATGTCGGGTTGGAACGACCCCGATTCCCATCATCGTTGAAACCACCGGAATCTTATGTTTTTCAGCGAAGGCGAGTAATTCCTTTTCTCCGTCCGAAAGCAGGACGCCGCCCCCGGCACAGATGATTGGCCGTTTTGCCTTTTCAAGTTCTGCCGCCACTTTTTTGATCTGTACCATATTTCCCTTTACAGTAGGCTTATAAGTACGCATGGAAATGGTCTCAGGATAACTAAACTTCCGAATTTCTGCATTCTGGATGTCAATAGGTACATCAATCAGAACAGGTCCCTTTCTTCCTGTATTAGCAATGTGGAATGCCTCCTTAAAGATCCGAGGAATATCACTGGCATCCTTTACAAGATAGCTGTATTTCACAAAAGACTCCACCGCCCCTGTGATATCTGCCTCCTGGAACACATCGCTCCCAAGCAGCTCGGAATTAACCTGTCCGGTAATGCATACAAGAGGTATGCTGTCTGCAAAAGCGGTTGCAATTCCGGTGATCACATTGGTAGCCCCGGGACCGGAAGTGACAGCGCATACTCCCACTTTCCCTGAAACCCTGGAAAGACCGCTTGCAGCATGGGCTGCATTCTGCTCTGTCCGTATAAGTATGGTCTGTATCGGTGAATCCAAAATACTGTTATAGAATGGGCATATAGCCACCCCGGGATAACCAAAAACATATTCAACGCCTTCTGCCTCCAGGCATTTTACGATTGCATCTGCTCCTATCATTTAATTTCTTCACTCCTTTTTCTATTTTCTTACATATCAAGAAGCTGTTTTGCCACGCGCACTGCTTCCGCCGCATCTCTTGAATACCCGTCTGCACCGATTTCCTTTGCATACTCCGGTGTGATGACAGCTCCGCCAATCATAATTTTGGCATTTACCTTCTTTTCTTTTGCATAATCAATCACTTGCTTCATTTCCTGCATCGTAGTCGTCATAAGCGCCGACATTGCAATGATCCGGGCATTATGCTTAACTGCCTCGTCAATAATCACCTCTTTGGGCACGTCCTTTCCAAGGTCGATAACCTGAAAACCATGATTTTTCAACATAAGCGCCACAAGATTCTTCCCGATATCGTGAATATCTCCCGCTACGGTGGCAATCACGATTACTGGCATTTCTTCCGCCTTGGTTTGCGTAGAAAGAAAGGGTTCCAGATACTCAATAGAAAGTTTCATCGCCTCCGCACTTGCAATCAGCTGGGGCAGGAAATACTTTCCTTTATCAAATAGAATGCCCACTTCATTGATTGCCGGAAGAAGCATATCATTTAAAATATGAGAAGCCTCCTGTCCGCTTTCTATCATGAATTTCGTATGCTCTTTGATCTGTTTCCGGTTTCCCTTCATCACATCCTGATAAATCTGATTATCCAGCATCGCCGCGCTGGCAGCATCCTTTGCATTATCCTCTGTCTGGGAAGCCTCCTTATGCCCTGCCTCTTTTCCTGCCGCCGGCTGGCTGACCATGACAGGCGCTTTTTCTTTATATATACCAATTCTCTCAATGTACCGCGTATCCGCATCTTCTTTGTTCATCAGAAGATCCGAAGCAAAGGCTGTATTGACCAGCAGATCCTGGGACGGGTTGGCGATTGCCATGGTAAGCCCTTCCCTGATTGCCATGGTAAGAAATGCCGCATTTACAAAACTTCTCTCCGGCAGTCCAAAGGAAATATTAGATAACCCGCAGATAGTTGCAAAGCCCTTCTCTTTACAATACCGGATGGTCTCAAGCACTTCCCTTGCCGCGTTTGGATTAGCTCCCACAGTGGCTACCAGACCATCTACCACAATATCTTCCCTGGTCATGCCGAGCTCAAATGCCATCTGACTGATTCGGTCTATGATTTCAATCTTCTCTTCCAGCGAATCCGGAAGCCCTTTATCTGAAAGCGGGAGCAGAATGAACATGGCTCCGTATTTCTTTGCCAGCGGAAGCAATTTATGCAGTTTCTCCGTTTCGCCTGATATGGAATTGATCAGTGCTCTGCCCGGATATCTGCGCAGAGCAGCTTCAATGACATCCACATGGCTGGAATCAATGGATAAGGGCAGATTAGAGATTGTGGTCACTTCATCTAACACCTTAAGCATCATTTCCTTTTCGTCAATACCGCTCATCCCTACATTGATATCTAAAAGCGCCGCCCCGCATTCTTCCTGTTCCTCTGCAAAAGAAAGCACCATGTCCAGATTTCCTTCACGCAGCTTTTCCTGCAGCTTTTTTTTGCCCGTAGGGTTAATTCGCTCTCCTACAATCATGAAAGGAGAATCCAGTCCAAAAGATACTGTTTTCCGTTCGCTGGAAAGATAGCGCATACCGGAACGGCTTTTGGGTACTATCTGCATATCCTTCGTCTCTTCAACCAGCTTTTCAATATATTCCGGTGTGGTTCCGCAGCATCCTCCTAAAATACTCGCCCCTGCTTCTACCAGTTTCTTCATTTCTTTTCCGAAGGCGACAGCATCCATATCATAAACAGTCTCACCTTCGCTATTTAAACTCGGCATACCGGCATTGGGTTTTGCAATAACCGGAATGGAAACCACTTCAGAAATATTCTGAATCAGTTCCACCATTTTATCAGGTCCTGTGGAGCAGTTTGCACCTATTGCACATGCTCCCAGCTTTTCAAGCGTTACCGCAGCGCTCACGCCATCCGTGCCATAAAGAGTCCTGCCATCAGATTCAAAAGTAAGCGTTGCCATCACCGGCAGATCACAGACCTCCTTCGCCGCAATAAGTGCCGCCCTGGTCTCCTGCAGACTCATCATTGTTTCAACCACCAAAAGATCTGCCCCTGCATCAGAAACTAATTTAATTTGTTCCTTATATACATTGATCAACTCTTCAAAATCCATATCACCTATGGGTGCAAGCTGACGCCCTGTCATTGTTATATCTCCGGCAACAAGCGCCTTTCCGCCGGCTGCGTCTTTAGAAAGCTTTACCAGCTGATAGTTGATTTCTTCTATCTGCCCTTCCAGCCCATACTCTTTTAATTTAATCCGGTTTGCAGTAAAGGTAGGCGCATAGATGATATTGCTCCCAGCCTCCACAAACTCTCTTTGAAGCCCGGTAAAAACATCAGGATGTTCTAAAATCCATTTTTCAGGACAGACACCGCCTGGCATTCCCCTTTTCATAAGATTTGACCCTGTGGCGCCGTCTAAATAAATCAATTTATCCTTTATAAAATTTTTAAACTCTTGTTTTTTCACGTTTTCATACCCATGCCTTCTATATTTATACTGCATTTTCAATGTTAACATAATTTTATAAAAACTACAATTGTAAAACATTTAATCTTTTGGATGAATAATATGGCCGCTTAAGACGGGTTGTTGACTTCACCCTCCAACTATGATACCTTTAAATAGAAATTTTTATAAAAAAAATATATAGGGGGATTCCTTTTGAAAACATCCTTTACTTCAAAAATTGTGTTCATTTTTTTATGCCTGTTTGCCATGACCGGCTGCGGAAAAAAAGATGCTGAACTTGAAAATTATAAAGCGAACATGAATCAGTTTTTTGAAAATGTCCGAATTTTTGATTCATCCATAAATTCGATCGACCCTGATTCTGAAACCGCCGTATCCGAACTCTTAGCTTTGTTAGATTCCATGGATACCTCCTTTGCACAGATGGCATCCCTTGAAGTGCCGGACGGCTTCCCCGGTGTGGAAGAACTTGCAGATGAAGCAAGCTCCTGTATGTCAGAAGCCGTTTCTTATTATCATCAGGCTTATGAAGGTGAATATAATGCTTCTTACGAGGAGGCTGCGCGCCAGAATTATGCGCGTGCAAATGAAATGCTTCAATATATTGTTTCCATTTTCCGCGGAGACATCCCGGAAGAAATTTATACTTATAATGACGGAACTGAAGAAATATCTGAAAATCCGGAACCTGCAGAAGAATAAACACAATTCAAGTATCAATATCATACATTATGTTGAAATAAGCAAACGCCTGAGATTTATTCTCAGGCGTTTCAATTCACAATTATGTATGAAATGGATTTTCTTATTTTAAAATTCTGATCTTACCAATAAGCGGAACTTCTTTTTCTTCCTGCTTGATAGCAGCCACAAGTCCCAAAATCCAACAAACAACCATAAAGATTGACCAGATTCCAACCAAAATTCCAACAACAGGAATAAATGATAAGAATGAAACCAGAGAAAACAGCATAATTACCAATGCCTGATTGATGTGGAACTTAGCGCCTTCCTTATCTCCTGCAAGAAGTGCTATGATAAGACCAATCCATGAAAGATACGCTACAATACTTGTTACTTTTGTGTCCATTTTTATTTTCCTCCTTCATATGAACATGTACTTTTTTTACCTAATTAACATCCCTTATTTTAAGAGTCTGATTTTACCAATGAGTGGAACTTCTTTTTCTTCCTGATTGATGGCTGCAATAAGTCCCATGATCCAGCAGACAAGCATGAAAATCGCCCAAATCCATCCGATGCATGGAATTACGCTCAATAAGGAAAACAGCATAATTACAAGCGCCTGATTGAGATGGAACTTAGCCCCTTCTTTATCTCCTGCAAGAAGAGCTACCACAAGTCCAATCCATGTCAGATACGCTACAATACTTGTTGTTTTTGCGTCCATTAATAATAATCCTCCTTAAGGTAAAAATTTAATTACTTTACAACTATATCTTATAATATTGAATATTGCAAGCAAATGTTAAAATATTATAAAATATGTAAAAAATTTATTATCTTCACTGCCCATTGAGTCAAAATGACAGCAATCGCCACATACATATAATACTGTATATGGATTTCTTTTTTTTGAATCGTGCCGCTTACATGCTTCCGATAAAAATATAACAGCATGAAATGGAAATATGCAAGCACACCATAAATGACTGTTGGATTAAGATAAAAACTCCTTGCAAACTCTCCCAGGAACAAATTGTAAAACGCCCTGGTCCCTCCACAGCCTGGACAAGGAAAACCGCATATCCTGCGCACTTCACAGGCTGCCAGTTGCCCATACCGCTCATATCCGCCATGTGCGAACCAAATACCTGCAAGACAAAAAGGCAGCCAAAATCCTTTTCCTATCTGGTAAAAGATTTCGTCCGCCCTATATCTTCTATTTGATTGTATTTTAGTAGTAGAAATCATATTCTAACTCATTAAGCAGATCATTGTAAGCTGAGCTTCCTCCGATAACAAGCATAGCAATAACAATCAAAAAGCCAATGCCGCCTGTAATGATGCCTGCAATAGCCATTCCCTTACCGTCATATTTGGCGCATAACGTGATGATACCAAGTACAACTGCTGCGATAGCCAGTATGCCGCTGAATAAAGGAAGACAACAGCATATAATGGATAAAATGCCGCATACCAAAGATGCAATGGAAAATCCGATATTTCCGCCTCCCTGTTTTGTCTCACCTTGATTTGAACTGTAATACTGAGGTGACTGAACATCATAATAAGGATTTGTGTTTGCACTGCTATTATTATTGCTCTGTGACTCTGATCCGCTGTACGAATTAATCTTAATTTCATCCTGTGATAAAATCGGTGCAGGCTTCTGTTCTTCTGCATCTGTTATCTTCTCATAAACAGGTATGGTTTCCTCACTTGAAAACACTCCCTCTGTCTGATTATCCTGTTCCTGTGCGGCAGATGATTGCAGCTTTGCACCGCAATTTCTACAGAACTTGGATGTTTCATCATTTTCATTTCCACATTGTGTACAATAAATCATTTTATTCTCCCTCTTCCGAAAAAAATATTTATTACTATTTTAAAATAATAATCCGTAAATGTCCATATAAATATTTTCTGCATAAAAGTCCAAAAGTTACAGTTTAGACTTTACCATAACAACGATATACACAAAATAAGCTAAAGCTACATTTGGGTGTCTATCAAAAAAGTGGCTTAGCAATTGAAAAACAGACCAGAAAATGATACGATTAAGAAAAATATTAAGGAGAATTTGAATATGAAAATTCTTAAAAAAATCGGCTGGTTCATTGTATCCATGCTGCCGGCAGCACTTTCCCTGTTATTACAGGTTGGATGCGGCCTTGTACTATTATTTATCTATATCCTGCAGGAAATGCTCGGACAGCAGGGATCCCTTTCGCCTGACGAGGCTATAAATTCTGTTTTGAACATTTATATTGAGAATGCTATTTATGCGGTAGCTTTATATCATGTGATCGGCATATTGGTATTTGGCATATGGTACTATTTCGCATATGGCAGAAAAAAGAGACCCTACGGCACAGAGAAGCCGAATATCTGGAAAGCAGCAACGATCATTTGGCTCGGAATGTGTATTGAGATATTCACATCATGCATTTTAAGTCTCCTCCTTGAACTAGCTCCTAATCTGCTTCACAATTATATGGAGCTTATGGAAACGGCAGGCATAACAGACCTTAATGTCCTTTCTTTTATTGCAGTCGTTATTCTGGCGCCTATAGGTGAAGAACTTTTATGCCGGGGGATTATCTTCAGACTGGCGGGAAAAGTAAGCAACCGTTTCTGGATTGCAAATATAATTCAGGCATTTGCATTTGGACTGATTCACGGAAATCTGGTTCAGGGAACCTACGCTTTCTTTATGGGGCTTGCTTTAGGATACATATATGGAAAATATAGGCGCATCTGGCTCTGCATGTTATTACACTGCGCAATCAATGGTTCCTCCATATTCCTTGAAAATTATTTTTCACTGTATCCCGAAAAATACGACATAGCGGTTATGATTGGGCATGTCGTTATCTCCCTTTTATTTATGATATTATGCTTCAAAATATTAGGGAAACGAAGACCTCTCGCCGGCGAAACAGAAACAGACACCAGTATACTTCCCGAGTGAACTTAATCAGATATGAATATTCATAGCAAAAGCCCGTAAACATTAAATTTACGGGCTTTATCTTGCATTTCATAATTCAGATGTTAGAACTTACCTTCCTTTGCTGCTTCTTCAACAGAAACTGCAACATGCGGAAAATCAACCATTACCATTACTTTTGTTACCTCTGTGTTTCCTATTCACCAAATTTTATGCCTATTCAACGCTTCTCATAGCGTTTTTATGACTCTTCTCCCTCATATACATATCCGGTTTCTTCCCAAAATTTCATTGGCGATATGTAATAGTCATACTGAGAACTTCCTTCCTTCTTAAAAGCAACTCCAAATTTCAGTAATCCTAGGATTATGCCCTGACGTATAAACTGCTGATCTTTTTTCATCACTTTAGCAGCTACCGCTACCGGCACATTCTCTCCCGTGAATTCTGGTACTTCCAAATATACCTTGTTTCTATCCATCTGTCAACGCCTTCCTTTCTGTTTTTTTATGATAACAATAGTTTTAAATTTTCTGAAAACAGTAGTTCTTTCCTTATTATAATGTGTTTCAATATCTGTCCTCCGTCAGCTCAATTCCTAATGTTTCAAAATAAAAGGTCACACTATCTCCCATATGCTTTACAATTCCGAAACGTGTCGCGACTTGGAACGGGATGCTATCCCTCATAAGCCGGTGGGCTATTCCTGCAAGATATCTTCTGAATCCCTCTACATCCAGAGTCGCTTTATAATGGTTACAACTCCGGCATGCAGGAAGCATGTTCTCTATTTCATCTGCGCCACCAATCTTAAGTGGTCTTGCATGATCTACCTGCATATTCTTGTATTCCAGTTCGCATCCGCAGTATGCGCAATGACCGTTGCATTTATCATATACTCTCTTTCTTTCTACTTTGGTTAGCTTTTTTCTCATTTTCTTCCCCTTCTGTACTAAACATATATTCAAAAGTTCCTCCGCTCTCTTTAAGCATTGCCTTTATTTCAGAAATTTTAAAATCACGATCTCCACGTAATTTCATTCTTATTGGATCTATACAAGATTTAGACAATCCACAAATCTTAGATAATTTGACCATTGAAATATTGTTATCAATCATCCATTTTCTAATATTCGGATAAATACATTTATCAAGAGAGGATTTCTTGACGCCCCTCTTTTTTCCTGTAAAATCAGCTATGGATTGTTGGACATATTGTCTTGAAACTCCATACTTGTCGGCAATTTCTTGAAATGTGCAACCGTCAAGCCTCATTTTTAGCATTTCATGCAATCTGTCTTTGTTTTTACATGTCATAACTGTTCTCCTATTTTCCTAATAAGAAGACAAATGATTTTTACAGTAACTATCAACTCTGTCCTCAAGCATCTTTGCAATATCATATATATCACAACTGCGATTTGTTTCTGTTACTACCTTTATCTCTTCATTCAATGCCTTTGTTTCTTCTTCTGACATTCCTATGTAAACATCCATTGCTGCTTTTAATATTCGTTTAAGCATTGGCGTCTCTATTGGTATATTTCCGACCTGATTATTTTTACTCATAAGACCTCCTTTTCTAGCCCCTAAATCCCATTAACTGCTGTATCAACACTATCCTTCATCATTTGTGCAATGTCGTATATTCTATAGCTGCAGTTCGTTTCTGTAACAGACTTGATTTCTGCCTGTAAATTTTTCATTTCTTCCTCAGATAAATTCATGTAAATTTGCATTACCGCCTCTTTCATGCGGTTTAATATTGGCATTGCTATCGGTACGCTTCCAACTGGATTATTTTTGCTCATACTTTTTCCTTTCTTATCCCCCTAAATCCCCTAATGATATGGATTTAGGGGGAAGTTGTACTATTTTTGATTTCTCCGGTTCCATTCCTCTTTCACTTCTTCAAGATTTCTTCCTGTTGGGAAACCTTCATCCGGAACTGGACAATCCGGATTATTGCATTTAACCATGCACATAAATCCTCCGCTTCTCCATGTTTCAACGACCACATTGTTGCCTTTGCATATTCGGCATGGATTATATTTAATCTCTCCCATTTTCCCTTATCCTTTCAAATTCTATTACCCATACCCATGGATTTGCATACCAGCCGTACTTTTCGTACTTTTCTTTATCTTTTACCGTTGCATCCCATATATGAATAAAATCATGCTTGTCCTTTGCTCCCTCTGATATATAGTTCCTATCATCTATGGTTTCCATATCCTGTAACCGCTCTACCCTGACATCTGTTACTTTTAAAAAGATGCGGCTCTCTTGCTTTGTTAACCAATATGGAGATATTTTTTTATTTTCCGGGAACTTACTTAGTCTCTCATATTCATCTGGAGTTACTTTAAATTCAACGAGGGAATCATCTGCCGGGAAGTATATCTTTACTCTCTTGTCAAAATTCTTCATGCTCTGGATAATTCCACTTTCTCGGACATACAGAATATCGCCTTTATGAAAAGGGGCTTCTCTTTCCGTAAAGCTCTCTAACGTAAAGTATTGGATGCTTCTGATCACTCTGCCCCTATCTTTGCGGACTTTATATGGGAAGAAGCATACCTTATGTTCTGACTCCGGGCTTAGTGTAATTGCTCCTTTGACTGCCCTTCTCGTGGCGGTCTTCCTGTCATCCAATATCGCCCTGACCATATCTGTATTGAAAAGAATAGGTTTTGCTATTCGTAATAACTCTGATTTTGTCATATGCTCCTCCGTCTCCTTTATCCGCACAGTGAATTGGCAATTCCATGTTCGTCAAGCCATTTCTTATCATACCTGTGCATATACAAATCATAATTCCATATTGCTTGCTTCTGCTCCTTCGTCGCATTTTCTCCGACTTCAACCAGCAGGTATTCACCTTCTGTCACTTCCCCATCCTCACACAATCCGTCCCAGTCTATTTCATCCTTGATTGCGTCCGGATGCTCCCTGTCAGTCAAATCCTCCTGCTCTGCTTCGATTCCCAACGGGCAGGAATGGCAATAGCAACACCCTCTTTCTTCTTCGCCCCATATCCGCGTCTCGCTCTGATCAGGATGATTACATCCATATCCGTTATTTACATCCCAATCAGAATTGAAGAATGGACACTGATATGCAAAATCTTCAAACAGTACTACTTTTCTCACACCTGCTCCTTTCTGAAATCTACAATTTCCATCTTTACTATCATGTTGTTGAAATCTTCGGCATATCCGTCAACGTCCAGTGTGTTCCCCTTCGGATCCGTTAGTGTAGCAGAAAAATATTCCCAGTCTTCATCGTATTTCAGATTACAGTCATTTTCCGAACTGCCATCTTCATATTCGAAATTGAAATCCAGCAATTCTAAACCTTTACAATCACTAGAAATCTTTTGTGTGATATGCCCTACATATTCTCGCTGTTGTAATGTAATCTCAACTGTGTGAATACCTGTAGATTCCTCAAACATATCATTGTCATAGTTTTTCATTCCTTCATCCTCCTTCATTGGTACCAGCGGACACCAACTTTGCCTTGCATTATGTATGTTTTCGAGAGTCATGCTCTGAAATCCATCAGCATAATTGGTTAATGCACAGCTTGGATTTTTATAGTTTTTATTATTACAGTAATGACAGTCGTTACAGCATTTCGGCATGTCCATTATTAATATTGCTTTACTCATGTTTTTGCCCTCCCTACCGTCTCAATATATGGTTCCGGTAATGGCTGCCATGCGACAATTTCATGATAATGATTATTTAATGGAAATGTTTTTCCTTTGAAGTATGCAACAAACGGTCTTTGCTCTTTTGCAAATACCAACCTTTTTCCTCTGGAAGTCTCTCGCTACACGGAATCCACTTGTTGACTTTTGGAGCAGATTCTAACAGACTTATTACACTTTCAGAAGTCCATTTGATTTGCTTTTCCTTACTCCATTCCTTTATATCATCAATAATTTTCTTTTCATCAATCATTCCGCACCTCGCTACTGCGTATTTTATATTTGTTCATGTCTCGACCTTGCGAGATTCTAGAGTAAAAAAATTTCCCTTATTCTTTACAAAATTCAATTTTTTATATTGCAACCGCTAATTGCTTATTTAACAGGGCATCGAACAGCTTAAATCCATAGATGAACCCCTGCATTTCCGCCTCGATTGCTACTTCATAAAGGGCCGCTTCCAGTTTATTGCTCTCCTGTGCTTTCAGCTGCGTTGACTTCATAACCTCGTAAAATTTCTGGTACTTTTCTGTCAACTCCGTTATCTCCCTTCCTTCTACTGCCGGACCTGTAATAAACTGATTGAACATATTGCAGTATTCCTCATACTCACTTTTCGGTTTTCCCTCCAAAAGGAATCCGCTACCTATTGCTATTCCCGCACTCGTTTTTCTTTCCGGATGGAATCGTTCTGTAATAGCCTGGTCAAACCGTGTGATGCCATCCATGACGCTTTTTATTCCTGATCCATATTCCGCTATAAGGTTTCTATATTCCTTACAAGCATTTTCGGTCAGTTCATACATTGGATATGATTTTCTGTTTCTATGAGAACATACAAACGATGTAAGAATAAACCCGTATTCCCGTCCTTCCTTCTGTGTCTCACACAAAAACTTTGCAATCTGTTTTACCACTGTTGTATGCGGTCTTCCCAGAATATCAGCTATTTCCCGGCTTGTCATAGTTGCAGAAGGCTTTTCCTGTTTCTTTTCAGGCACCTTTTCTGGTGCTCTTAAAACTATTTCTACAATATCATTCGCGGAAACACTTCCGGTTATATTTTTTATGCAAGCAGCAATCTTTTCTGCGTCGTCATGCTCGATATTCAATCTTACACTCATGTGGTTCTCTCCTTTCTGGGTAATTTCAGTTTTTTAAACTGCATATACTTCTCTACTTCCGATTTCTGTATCAGAGAATCTTTTTCCAAATCCGGTTACTGTACATTCCAGATAACCATTTGCCTTTGCAAAATCATTAGCGAAATCTGGGAATCTATCATATTTCTTCTCAACTTCTTCTACATTTACGAATGCTCTAACGTTCTTGAATTCTCCGTTTTCTGTTTTGGCTATCATACAAATATTTCTATACATTGACTTTTCCTTTCTTGCAAGCCCTGGGTGGCATTAAGTTTATCTCTAGGCTTTTACCATCGCTTTCAGTTTCTTATCCGGTCCCAGTGTTATGTGAAATTCTTAGTTTCCCTTTCGGTACTTTTGTCTATCTTCGCTCGCTTGTAACTTTTTTGTGTTATTTATTATTCATCTTAATATAATAATAACACATTTGATTATATATGTCAAGAAAATTATAACGTTTTTGTGTTGTTTTTAACAGTTTTGTGTTTATTCTAATTTGCCATTGACGGTCCATAATCATTTAGGTTATACTATAATCAAAATCTGTATGAAACGCTCAAAACGGAGGTAAATACTATGTCAGTAGCAAACAAAATGAGAGCAATCCTTAATCTCACAAATCACAAAATCCCAGACCTTGCCGAATGCCTCAATATGTCCAATCAGGGTGTCCGAAACAAATTTTCTCGTGACAGCTTTTCCGTGGCAGATTTAATAAAAATCTGTGATGTGCTGAATTGCGAACTGTCAATCAAAACCAGAGACGGACAAATTGTTTATCTATGTATGGACGATTTGAAACAGGAGCCGAACAATAACGCTAATCAGGAGGAAAACTAACCATGCAGGAAACAATCATATTACAAAGCTTATGTAACCGTATCAAGGGAGCTTTCGTAGAAAACGGTCACGCTATGCTGACAAACCAAAGGTTCATTTATTCAAAACACTCCTTTGCTAAAATTGCGGCGATGGGCGTTCTTGTAAATCTTACGAAAGGCGATTTTGACTTTGATATTCCCATATCTGACATTACGGACATTGAGGAAACCAAAAGGCTCATGAGCAAGGTACTAGTAATTCGGACAAAGGATGATGAATACAAGTTTTTCTTTACCAAGCTGGAGGAATGGAAGATTGCATTTTCTAATGTCCGCGAGCAGGTTGGTACAGATAACGCGACTCAGCCGGTGCAGGTGCAGTCGGTAGCTGATGAATTGCTGAAATTCAAATCCTTACTGGATGCCGGAGCCATTACTGAGGATGAATATAACGTACAGAAGGCAAAATTGCTGAATCAGTAGCCTGTGCAGGGAGCTGCCCCGGCTTCCTTTCACTGTAGATGGCCAGTCATAATCAAACCTTACCTATCCCGAAGGGGTACTCGCCCTTTCGGGACTTTATTTTCCTGCTCTTGGAATTCATTCATTGCAGCAGTTCGGGATTGTCGAAAATGTTGCCAATAACCTCAATTTTATCCTTCCACGGAAATGTTGCAGAATAATTTTGCACATCCGTCCAGTGAATTAAAAATGCTGTATTTTCTGCATCATATTCAACAAATCCAACAGACGGTTCTTTTGTATTATGCAAATCTGTTCGTCTGACAATATCCTCCTCAAAAATCTTCCTGCCGTTCTTGTCAGTCATGCCTGTGTACTGGCAGATGGTTTTGGGGTCTACCGAATAAGGCTGACTACTTTTCTCTTCCTCATTGATTGTAAAAATCATGTGGTTTTCTTCTGCTTCTCCATTACTGTAGAATTTTACATAAAAACCCTCAATCCATTTCCCATCTTTAATTCGTTTTCCACTGCAAATAATCTCTCTCATTTCCACCTCCACTAAAGTTTAATCATGGTCTGTACCATACCCTCATTTGCTTATATCCCAACTTTTCCAGACATTCCGGCTCAATTAAAATATCATCATATCCCCGAAATTCCTCCCATGTCATACCCTTACGATATTTAGGAAAATGATAGCATTTCTCCTTCAGATCTCTTTCAGAATAGAGTTCACATCCATCTATATCACTTGTATATCCACCGAAAGACCTTTCCTCCGCATCTTGTGTGCGGTGTCCCCAGAATAATAATGCTCCCGGCCACATACCTGCATGTTCATTGCAGACAATTACATATTTTCTTTCATCCTTTTTCATGTCTCCCTCCGCTAAAGTTTAAATAAAGATTCCAATGTGTCAGCCGCATATGGCAGATTAAGATCTTTTTTGTAGCCCCTACATTTTACAGTTACGTCTAGATACTTTGGTGTGTAAATAAACATCATTTTCTGCTCCGTCGCAACTGTTTCCTTGATTTTACAGGTATTCCGATTTGCACAGGTTTTGCACCATGAGGCTTCTTTTGCCCTACCTCCAAAAATTTCCCCTGAAAAGTCACCCATCTATGTATTACTCCTTCCTATGAACAGCCTTAAAAGTTCCTCCTGCCATTCCGGCTTATCTTCTCTGTTTTCTTCCTGTTTAACATCCTCATTCTTATTCATTACTTATCATCCTTTCAAATTCTTTCTTTCGCAATAATGCTCCCATATCTCTTTTCTATATCTACCACTATATATATACCTTTGCTGGAATTCTAATTGCAGCTTGTTAGGGGAGATACCCAGCCTCTCGTTACGTTCCGCCTGTGCAAACAGGTTAATCCCTTTATATTCCTTTAATGCTTCCACACGTTCCGCTGCGTCCCGTATATCTGTCGTAACAAGCAAATAGATAAATACTCTGTATGGCTTAACACCATAGTTACCCAAAAGTTCTATTGTCCTTTTTACTGGTTCAATCTGTGCCTTCTGATCGCACGAAAACCTTATGTAGCGTATCCACCGGAGTTGTGATAATATATGGGCTACTCTGTCATTTACAAGTCGTGCATCCATCCCTTGGTTAAGGTCTATTTGGTATCCGCTTCCAATCAAGCTTTCAAGCTGGGTAATTCCATATTCGCAGGCGAGAATATTATTATCCATCAGTACAAGTTTATCTGTGTCCTGCCTTACAAGTTTTTCCCATGTTCTGTAAGGTTGTATCTTTCCTTCTTTTTGAGGGACAACACACCACCTGCAGTTATTAGGACATCCCCTTGTTAGATATCCAATGGCAAAATCGCATTCCGGGTAAATAGAATAATCCGGAAATATATCATCAATCTCTGTTGGCAGAGTCTGACTCATTGGTATATCCCTATAACCAGTACCACCCCGAATAGCATCTTCTGGCAGGTACGGATCAACAGGGGTAAAGTCAAATACCTTGCTGCTATATACACGGTCATATTTGTACAAAGGATTCCACCACTCTATTGCATCACCCTGTGCTTTATGCCAAGCAGATATTTTCATCAGTGCATAATTGGGGAAATGCTTATTTTTCAGGTATTCTCTTTCTGCATCGTGTAATCCTATTTTCAACTAACTTCACCTCTATCAAACAAACTCATTTGCCCGTCACACTGCTTTTTCTTCGGAACCCTCGGCTTATACTTTGCATCTTCTGGATTATCGCTTCTGTTGAAGTAGAAAGCGTCAATCTCGCAGAAATCAAATAATTTGCACGCATCCCTTATTGACGTTTTCTTAACCATCTTATTTGTTTCCTGACATACACCTTCGTCTTCATCCTGCGCAATGCAGTTTATGCAGTATCGGCAATAGTGCTTCATCCAACCACCCTCTCTACGTATGCCATATAGCCATCAGTAAATATCAAATAATTAAATCCGCATATATTCTTATATCCTGCCACCTCGCGCGGTGCTTCGTCATGGGAATCACCTACGAGCCTTACTTTGGCTCCTATGGGATATTGCTTTGCTATAAGTTCTCCATTCATGACATCACCTCCGTAAGATTGAATAAATTCATCTGTCTGACCGGCTCAAAATTCATCCATAAGATTTCTCTTTTCTTTGAGTTTACCTGCGAATAACAGGTTGTCTCTTCCCTGTGCCATCCTTTCAGACGGTCATTATATAAATCATTGTCATAGCCGGACAAAAGAACGGGTCCCTTGTGAGAAAGCAACACATCCAGCAAATCATTCTGGTCTTTATCTTCCATCTCACATCTGTACTGTTTCCCATGTCTGGTATCTAAAACATA
>JAAVAE010000053.1 GCA_014804245.1 Lachnospiraceae bacterium
CTGGAATTATAAAACTTGTCATTCCGCTAAAGCACATAATCTTTACAGAACCGTTCATAGCAGACGGAGAGTGCTTATGTGCTTTTTGGGCTGACAAGTCCAGAAATGATTTTATCCAAAACAGGCAGGAAGATTTCTGCCCGTCAACGCAGGTTGGCGTGTGTACCTTGAAAACTGAATATGTAAATCCATACGGGACGTGTGGGATGTGCGGAGCCGCTATGCGGACACGCCAAGAACTGTCTGCTTCCATTTTTATATGGAAGTGTATACGAGGGAATATTGAAATCTGATATTGAAGTTAAGGCAGTGAGCGATGAATGTCTGGCAAAAAGTGTAGCAGTTACATGAGGCAATGAGGCATATCTTTGATAATGATACTTCCGGAATTTTCCGGTCATTTTGGAATGACGGTGCGATACCGATGTGGACAGTGTAATGAGCTGTCACCTGTATGTGTTTTTTTGAAAGAGTTTAGAGAGAAGTTTTGTCCGCTGATGAGAGCCTGGAAAGAGTTTCGTGGTTGTCATGGGCAGATAAAGTACTGTTCATATTAAACAAGAATGGGGGTGTTGATGATAGATAATATGAGTAGAAATACATATGGTAAGTCTGTTCCGGTATGGGAGAAGTATATGCTGACGGTTGATGAAGCTGTGCAGTATTTTGGAATTGGCGAAAAGAAGATAAGAACATTGATTTCAGAAAATATGGGAACAGATTACTGTTTTACAGTTCAGATAGGGAACAAGTCTTTGATAAATCGGCACAAGTTTGAAGATTTTCTTAATCAGACCACTTCTATTTAGATACACTAAAAATGAGAAAAAAATAAATATAAAAATGTAACACTTTAACGTGGAAAAGCAGCCCTGGCTATGGTATAATGAGTATATCGTGCTAGGGTTTCTTCGTGGAAAGGAGCGGAGGCGTTTGAGCGAAAAAAAACGTGACCAGAAAAGGCGTGACAAAAAGGGGCGTATTTTGCGGAACGGAGAAAACCAGAGAACAGACGGAAGATATGCGTTTGTATATACAGACTGTTTTGGAAAACAGAAATTTTTATACAGCTGGAAGCTGGAGTCCACTGACCCATTGCCAGCCGGGCGCAGACCATGCAAGTCATTAAGGGAAAAAGAAAAAGAAGTCTTAAAAGATATTGATAATGGTGTTATCCCTTATGGCGGTAATTTGACAGTCCTTGAGTTGGTAAAAAAGTATATTAAACAGAAAACAGGTGTCCGGCACAACACAGAAGCTAATTATAACTTTGTCATCAACATTATCAAGAAAGAAGATTTTGGAACAAAGAGGATTGATAAAGTCAAGTTGTCGGATGCAAAAGCGTGGCTGATTAAGTTACAGGCAGATGGCAGGGGATACAGCACAATACATACAGTTCGAGGGGTTGTAAGACCAGCTTTCCAAATGGCAGTTGATGATGATCTGCTACGCAAGAATCCGTTTGAATTTCAATTATGTACTGTTGTTGTCAATGACAGTGTTACCAGAGAAGCAATAACGAGGAAACAGGAGAGGTCTTTTCTTGAGTTTGTGAAGAACGATAAACATTTCTGCAAGTATTATGAAGGAATTTATATCCTGTTCAAGACAGGACTTCGTATTTCAGAATTTGTTGGTCTGCAAAAATCGGATATAGATTTTGAAGAAAACACGATAAAGGTAGATCATCAGTTGCAGAGAAAGAGGGATATGGAGTATATCATTGAAGAAACCAAGACCCTGAATGGTGAACGGGTTCTTCCAATGACAAAGGAAGTCAGGGAATGTTTTGAAGTGATTATTTCAAAACGAAGGAAGCCGAAAGCAGAACCTACAGTCAGAGATAAGAACGGAAAGCTGTATCATGGTTTTCTCTATCTGGATCAAAATGATATGCCGATGGTGGCACTTCATTGGGAAAAATATTTTCAGCACATATTAACTAAATACAATAGCATCTATAAAGAGGAGCTGCCTAAAATAACACCTCATGTATGCAGGCATACTTATTGCAGCAATATGGCAAAGTCGGGAATGAATCCGAAAACACTCCAATATCTTATGGGGCATTCGGACATCGGTGTGACATTGAATACATACACCCATTTAGGTCTTGATGATGCGAAGGAAGAAGTAGATCGCATTGCGGCAATGGCATAGCTGATTCGATACTGAGATGTAACAATTAAGCAGTACCTAAGCGGAAAAAGTCTTTAGTAAAATTGAAAAATGAAGTGATTTTACTAAGATTTTTACTAAATTTGGATGACAAAATATACTAACATATGCTACGATATGCGAAGAAAAAGCAGAAAACAGTCTGTCAGAGAAAATCGCAGAAGTGGCGTAAAACCAGCATTTTAAGGAGATTTAGAGCATTGATAAAGATTTTATTCGTCTGCCACGGCAACATCTGCCGCAGCACTATGGCCGAGAGCGTCATGACCTACATGGTACGTCAAAAGGGCCTGCAGGATAGTTTCCATATTTTTTCCGCGGCCACCAGCAGAGAAGAAACCGGCAATCCGCCTCACCACGGAACAGTCAATAAGCTCAGACAGATGGGAATACCTTTGGTGCCCCATCGTGCAGTGCAGATGACCAAACGGGATTATGAAGAATATGATTATTTGATCGGTATGGACGAATGGAATATCAGGAATATGCTCCGCATTACAGGAAAAGATCCGGAGCACAAGATCAAGAAGCTCTTGGAATTTACTGACAGCAACAGAGATATTGCGGATCCCTGGTATACAGGAGATTTCGACATAACTTTTGATGATATTGAAGAGGGATGTAAAGCACTCCTCAAATACCTTGGATTTTAAACAGAAAAATTTTAAACAGAAAAATGCCCCGGCGAAAAGAACAGCGCCGGGGCATAAATTATGTGAAGTCAAATACCCCGCAGCAAGCTGACGAGGCATCAAACTTACAGCTCCGCAGCGCTGTAGGTATTCGCCCCTCGCATCAGTCGCCAAATATCGTAAACGTAAAATTTGACCCTTACCTAATATCTGCACCAGCGCGGCTGCTTGGCTCGCTGCTCGCAGGAATATAGCAACAGAAATTACCCTTTGATTTTTTTAACCGCTTCATCCAGGGCAGATACAACTTTGTCACACCAGGCGTCGAATTCAGGGTCTTCTCTTTGACATTCCGGATGGGACAGTACATATTCCACTGTGGCTTTAAGCCCCTGATCAGCACGTACCGAAGCAGTAAAGCCGGGAACCAGTCTTTTTAATTTCCTGTTGTCAAAGACCACAGTATTGGCCTTGTCACCGAGAAGGCTTCCTGCAAAATCATAATCACTGCAGGCATCCAGAAATTCCGATGAAACGTGGACAGCATTCAGCTTTACGCCGAGAGCATCTGCTACGATTTCATAAATCTGATTCCAGGTCAGAGATTCATCGGAAGTGATCTGTACAGCTTCGCCGATAGCATGTACATTGCCCATAAGCCCTACAAAGCCTTTGGCAAAGTCGGAATTATGCGTCAGTGTCCAGAGAGAAGTACCGTCTCCGTGAATAATAACGGGCTTACCTTCAAGCATACGCTTTAGTGTAGTATAGCTTCCGTTATTCCCATGGGCGCCCAGAGGAACGGAACGTTCATCATAAGTGTGGCTGGGACGGACAATAGTAACAGGAAATCCTTCTTCCCTGTATAACTTCATAAGATATTCTTCTCCGGCAATCTTGTTTCTGGAATATTCCCAGTAAGGATTGGCAAGAGGAGTACCCTCATTGATCCTGTAGTCAGAGAGTGGTTTCTGATAAGCAGAAGCGGAGCTGATATAGATAAACTGTTTCGTTTTACCTTTAAACAGCCTGTGATCTCTTTCAAGCTGAGCAGGAGTAAAGGCAATAAAATCAGCCACTACATCAAAGGACAGATCCTTGATCAGTGCAGATATAGCTTCTTCATCGTTGATATCTGATTTTAATTCAATGAGGTCTCCTGACAGACCTGTATTCCGTGAGCCTCTGTTGATCAGATAAAGGGTATGTCCCTCAGCTAGTATAAGCCGGGAAATCGCCATACTGATAGTGCCCGTTCCTCCAATAAATAATACTTTCATGGAAATACCTCCTACAAAATGTTTTTATAACCCTGTTTTCATTATAACGTTTTTTCCACAAAAGCATAGGACAATTTTAATAATACTGTTTTACCGCATATAAACACAGCAGAGTCTGGACCAGCTGGCTGATAAGTAATCCCCACAGATAACCGTTGATCCCAAATATCGGAATCAGGAAGAATACGAAGCCAAGACGTACGATAAGACTGACCATGCTGTATGCAAATGTAAGTCCGGTCTTGCCAAGACCGTTCAGGATACTGTTAAGAGTACTTGCAATGTACATCATGGGGCACAGAAATCCCAGAATCATAATAAAATTGCCTGCTGTTTCGTTCTGATACAGAAGTTTTCCCAGGAAACGACCGAAAACAAAAAATACGGAAGTAAATATAATACCTAAGAAAAAGCCGTATTGTATGGATTTATGAACTGCTTTTGCAATGGCCTTTTTGTTGCCTGCCGCATCTGCTTCGGAGACAGCAGGAAGGAGAAGAACACAGATAGAGCCGGTGATGGCGTTTGGGAAAAGAATAAGAGGCAGGGCCATACCGGTCAGTACGCCATATGCACTTAGGGCAGCCGCATGGCCATATCCGTAAATCATCAGTTTGTTTGGAATAAAAATAGATTCCACGCTCATCAGAAAATTAATGATGACCCTGTTAAGGGAAAAGGGAACAGCCAGGTTTAACAGCCGGGAGGAAGCTGAGGACAGTTCTTTCAGGCTGATAGGAAGGAGAGAGTAATTCCTGGGAAGTACGTGTTCGAAGTGGGCTTTAATGGCGATCAGGGATACGATCATGGATGCACTTTCTCCGACTACAAGGCCTACTACCGCAAAGCTGATGGTAGGGACCATTCCCCTTTGCAGGCAAAAGTAATAGATGGCATAGACACTTCCCACTCGCACCAGCTGTTCGGAAAGCTGGCAGAGAGAAGGAACCGCAGTTTTCTTTATGCCGTAAAAATAACCATTGATACAGGAATGCACGGTGGCCATGGGAATGGATAAAGATATAATTCTAAGCAGCGGTGCAGTCCGCTCTTCCAGCAAAAAGTAAGCAGCGATTTCATCCGCATAACAATAAATACCCAGGGTGCACAGCACAGAAACTGCCATGGCGATCAAAAAGCCTGAAAGCAGATGGGTAAAAGAATAACGATAGTCTTTGGTAACAGTTTCTCTGGCTACAAATTTGGAAATGGCAGTCTGCATACCGGCGGCAGTCAGGGAAAAGGTAAGGGCTAACACGGGAGATGTTAATTGATAGATACCCATGCCCTCTGCACCAAAGACCCGGGAGAGGAAGATGCGGTAAAAAAATCCGATAAAGCGGCTTGCAAAGCCGGTAAGAGTCAAAATGATGGTTCCTGTAATAAGAGGATTTTTGTGATTAAGTCGCTGCATAGAAACACCAGATGTAGGTCGTTATTGATAAATATATGCGGTCGGCAACATTGACAGAACAGCTTATACATGGTATATTGAGGCATAGAAAACCTAGTTGTTTACTAGGGAAAAGTGGTTGGAAGGAATGAGTAACAATTATGGATAAAATAATATATCTTGATAATGCAGCTACTACCCGCATGTCAAAAGAGGCAGTAGATGCCATGCTTCCGTTTTTAGCAGAGCATTACGGCAATGCCAGCAGTATTTATTCTCTGGGTACAGAAAGTAAAAAGGCCATGACAGAGGTACGTGAGACCATTGCCCGTAGTATTGGTGCAACGCCTCAGGAGATCTATTTTACCGGCGGAGGATCTGAAGCGGATAACTGGGCTTTGGTGGCAACGGCTGAAGCTTATGCCGATAAAGGAAAGCACATTATTACCTCTAAAATAGAGCATCATGCTGTTTTGCATACCTGCGAATATTTACAAAAAAGAGGGTTTGAGATCACCTATGTAGGTGTGGATGAGAACGGAATCCTGAAACTGGATGAGCTTAAAAAAGCCATTCGCCCGGATACGATTCTGATTTCTGTTATGTTTGCCAACAATGAGATCGGAACCATACAGCCCATCAAAGAAATCGGAGAAATTGCAAAAGAACGCGGTATCCTGTTCCATACAGATGCCGTACAGGCATACTGCCATGTTCCCATTCATGTGGAAGAGTATCATATTGACATGCTTTCAGCAAGCGCACATAAAATAAACGGGCCTAAAGGAATCGGTTTCCTTTATATCAGAAAAGGAATCAAGATCCGTTCCTTCATTCATGGCGGACAGCAGGAAAGAGGCCGGCGTGCCGGAACGGAGAACATACCCGGTATCGCAGGTTTTGGCGCGGCAGTTGATAAAGCAGTCGCTTCTCTGGAAGAGCGCATGGCCAGGGAAACAGAGCTTCGGGATTATCTGATCAGACGGATTTCGGAAGAAATACCTTATTGCAGATTAAATGGTGACCGCGAAAAGCGGCTTCCCAATAATGTGAACTTTAGTTTCCGGTTCATAGAAGGAGAATCCCTTCTTATCATGCTGGATATGAAAGGAATCTGTGCTTCAAGCGGTTCAGCCTGCACGTCAGGTTCACTGGATCCTTCCCATGTAATGCTTGCGATAGGGCTTCCCCATGAAATTGCACATGGCTCCTTAAGGCTTACTTTGAGTGAAGAAAACACCAGAGAAGAGCTCGATTATGCAGTTGACAGCATAAAAGAAATTGTAGCAAAATTAAGGAAGATGTCTCCTCTGTATGAGGATTTTGTTAAAAAGAGTGAATAAAGGAGCGGCACATATGTACAGTGAAAAGGTAATGGATCATTTTAATAATCCCAGAAATGTAGGGGAAATTGAAGACGCAAGCGGAGTGGGTACTGTCGGCAATGCCAAGTGCGGCGACATCATGCGTATTTATCTGGATATTGATGAAAATCAGATCATCAGGGACTGTAAGTTCAAGACTTTTGGATGCGGGGCAGCGGTTGCTACCAGCAGTATGGCAACAGAGCTTGTAAAGGGCAAGACCATACAGGAAGCCATGCAGGTGACTAATAAGGCAGTTATGGAAGCACTTGACGGACTGCCGCCTGTGAAGGTACACTGCTCACTTTTGGCAGAGGAAGCGATTCATGCAGCTTTGTGGGATTATGCAGAAAAAAATCATATCACCATAGAAGGTCTGGAAAAACCCAAATCGGATATTCATGAGGGAGAAGAAGCAGTGGAGGAAGAATACTAAAAGGAATTTGAACTATGAAAAAAAAAGTAGTAGTAGGAATGTCGGGCGGCGTAGATTCATCTGTAGCTGCCCTTCTTCTTAAGGAACAGGGATATGATGTAATTGGCGTCACCATGCAGATCTGGCAGGACGAGGAAGATGAGATCGTGGAAGAGCATGGCGGATGCTGCGGCCTTTCTGCAGTGGAGGATGCCAGAAGAGTGGCGCAGGTACTTGATATTCCTTATTATGTCATGAATTTTAAGAAAGAATTCAGATGCAATGTAATGGATTATTTTGTGGAGGAATATCTTGCGGGAAGAACTCCCAATCCCTGTATTGCCTGTAACCGGTATGTAAAATGGGAATCTCTGCTGAAAAGAAGTATGGAGATCGGAGCAGATTATATCGCAACAGGGCATTATGCCAGGATCATGCAGCTTCCAAACGGGAGATTTGCCATACGTAATTCTATAACGGCCAGAAAAGATCAGACTTATGCTCTTTATAATCTGACCCAGTACCAGCTTTCCCATACACTGATGCCGGTGGGAGAATATCATAAAGAGGAGATTCGGGAAATAGCCATAAAGAACAATCTGCCTGTAGCCCATAAACCTGACAGTCAGGATATCTGTTTTGTGCCGGATGGGGATTATGCAGGCTTTATTGAAAGAGAAGTACCGGACAGAGTTCCGGGGCCGGGTAAATTCGTTACTTCGGACGGAACGGTGCTTGGAGAACATAAGGGAATCACTCACTATACCGTGGGACAGCGCAAAGGTCTGGGACTTGCCATGGGACATCAGGTATTTGTAACAAAGATAAGGCCGGGAACAGATGAAGTGGTCATAGGTGAGGCAGAGGACGTGTTCAGCACGGAACTTAGCTGTGATCATATCAATTACATGAGTGTGGAAGGTTTGCCGGAGCCAAGGAGAGTTTTTGCCAAGATACGATATGCCCATCAGGGAGAGTGGTGCATCATAGAGCAGACGGGAGAAGATGAGATCAGGTGCAGGTTTGAAAAACCTGTCCGCGCAGTAACGCCGGGACAGGCAGTAGTATTTTACGATGGCGAATATATTTTAGGAGGCGGTGTTATTATATAACATGCCTCCTTTTTTGCACTTCAGATCCGGTGGAATTCCGGCGAACGGTTTTCGAAAGTAGTATAGTATTTGAAGCCGCATTCAGTCAGAACCTGCGCCGCCCTGTCAAAGCCTCTTGCAATTGCTCCGTGTTCATGGGCATCGGAGCCTATAGTGATAATTTCGCCGCCCAGTTCTTTGTAACGCTTCAGAATACCGGTACAGGGATTCAGCTCTTTTAGTCCGCTGCCGATGGCGCCGGTATTTAATTCAATCCCCTTTTCTTTTTCCAGAAGCGTCTCAAGGATCCTGTCCAGAATATCCTTGTACTTTTCATAAGAATATTCGGCATCCTTGCTCTTACCGTAACGCACCACATAATCGAGATGGCCGTAGACATCAAAATTGCTGAAAGCCTTCAGATTATCAAGTATGGAGCTGAAGTATTCGCGGTAAGCTTCTTCGTCGCTGCGGCCCTCAAAAAAATACGGGTAGTAGGGATCTTTGCCGTTGCATATATGAGAAGAGCCGATGATAAAGTCAAAGGGAAAGCTTTTGGCATAGAGAGCAAGTTCCCGGCGAAGATGTGGCTGCAGGCCCAGTTCAACGCCAAATAAAATTTTGATCTTGTCTGCATATCTGCCTTTTAAAGTGGCCAATTCATACAGATAGGAATCTGTATTTAAGTCGAACAGCCCCTTATCTTCGGGGTTTACATAGGCATAGTCCATGTCCATGTGTTCGGTAAAACACATGGTGGTAAGGCCCAAGGAAATACCTTTTTGGATCATTTCTTCCAGGGGAGTTTGGCTGTCTCCGGAAAAATAGGAGTGTAAATGGTAGTCAGCAGTAATAGCCATGATTCTGACCTCCTTATTGAATATTGATTTTAAGTCTAGCCGATTTGAATAAAAAACGCAATTATTTTTGATTTACATCTTGTAATTTCGGGACAAATTAGGTAAAATAATTCTGCTGATAAAATTTTGACAATCTTGTAAAAGATTGGAAAAATAATATAAAAATTATTCAATTTTAGGAGGAAACTAAAATGGCAGTAAGAGTAGCAATTAATGGTTTTGGCCGTATTGGTCGTCTTGCGTTCAGACAGATGTTTGATGCAGAAGGTTATGAAGTAGTAGCAATCAATGACTTAACAAGTCCTGAGATGCTTGCGCATTTATTAAAGTATGATACCGCACAGGGTAAATACAAATATGCTGACAGCGTTTCTTACGGTGAAGATTCCATCACAGTTAACGGAAAGACTATCACAATTTATAAAGAAGCAGACGCTAAGAATCTTCCTTGGGGAGAATTAAAGGTAGACGTTGTTCTTGAATGTACAGGTTTCTATACATCCAAAGAAAAAGCAAGCGCTCATATCACAGCAGGCGCTCGTAAGGTTGTTATTTCTGCACCTGCAGGAAATGATCTTCCTACCATCGTTTACAATGTAAACCATGAAACATTAAAGGCTGAAGATACAGTTATTTCTGCAGCTTCCTGTACAACAAACTGCTTAGCTCCTATGGCTAAGGCTTTAAATGACCTGGCTCCTATCATGAGCGGTATCATGACAACAGTTCATGCTTACACAGGCGATCAGATGATCCTTGACGGACCTCAGAGAAAAGGCGATAAGAGAAGAAGCCGTGCAGGCGCTCAGAACATCGTTCCCAACTCAACAGGTGCTGCTAAGGCAATCGGCCTTGTTATTCCTGAATTGAACGGCAAGCTGATCGGTTCTGCTCAGCGTGTTCCTACCCCTACAGGTTCTACAACAATCTTAGTTGCAGTTGTTAAGGGACAGGTTACAAAGGATCAGATCAATGATGCTATGAAGGCTGCTGCTACAGAATCCTTCGGATACAACACAGATGAAATCGTATCTTCCGATATCATCGGCAGCACATTTGGTTCCATCTTCGATGCTACACAGACAATGGTAGCTCCTATGGAAGACGGAAATACACAGGTACAGGTTGTATCTTGGTATGACAATGAGAATTCTTACACAAGCCAGATGGTAAGAACAATCAAATACTTCTCTGAGTTAGCATAATAACAAAGACCTTAAGGGTCCGGTCTTATGGGACCGGACCTTTATTTCTATTAAGAAAATGGAGGAAATAATCATGGGATTAAATAAGAAATCAGTTGATGATATCAACGTTGCTGGAAAGCGCGTACTTGTAAGATGCGATTTTAATGTGCCTCTTAAAAATGGTGAGATTACAGACGAGACCCGTATCGTTGCAGCGCTTCCCACAATCAATAAATTGTTATCAGACGGCGGCAAGGTAATCCTTTGCTCCCATCTTGGAAAAGTTAAGAATGGTCCGAACGAGGGAGAATCTTTAGCGCCTGTTGCTAAGAGACTTTCCGAGAAGCTTGGCAAAGAAGTTAATTTTGTTTCAGACTATAACGTAACCGGTGAAGCTGCAACCAAGGCAGTGGAAGAAATGAAAGAAGGAGATGTGGTACTGCTTCAGAATACACGTTTCCGCGGAAAAGAAGAGACAAAGAACGGCGAAGAATTCAGCAAAGAACTGGCTGACCTTGCAGACGTTTATGTATGTGATGCTTTTGGTTCTTCCCATAGAGCACATGCGTCTGTAGCAGGCGTTACAGAATTTATCCGTGCAAAAGGCGGCGAATGTGCAGTTGGATATCTGATGCAGAAAGAAATCGATTTCCTCGGCAATGCCGTAGAAAATCCTGTAAGGCCTTTCGTCGCAATCTTAGGCGGTGCTAAGGTTGCAGATAAACTGAATGTAATCAACAACCTCCTTGAAAAGTGCGATACACTGATCATCGGCGGAGGTATGGCGTTTACTTTCTTAAAAGCACAGGGCTATGAAATCGGAAAATCCTTAGTGGATGACGAAAAACTTGATTACTGTAAGGAAATGATGGAAAAGGCAGAAAAGCTTGGAAAGAAACTGCTTCTTCCTATCGATACTACAATCGCAGCATCTTTCCCGGATCCTATTGACGGACCCATTGATGTGGAAGTAGTGGATGCTGATAAGATTCCTGCTGATATGGAAGGTCTCGATATCGGAACCAAGACAGCAGAACTTTATGCAGATGCTGTTAAATCAGCTAAGACAGTTGTGTGGAACGGACCTATGGGCGTGTTCGAGAATCCGACTCTTGCAAAGGGAACTATTGCAGTAGCAAAATCTCTTGCAGAGACAGATGCAACAACTATTATCGGCGGCGGTGATTCCGCAGCAGCTGTCAATCAGTTAGGATTTGCTGATAAGATGAGCCATATTTCTACAGGCGGCGGCGCTTCCCTTGAATTTTTAGAGGGCAAGGAACTGCCGGGTGTAGTTGCAGCAGATGATAAATAATTGCTTAAAATGAATGAAGGAGAAAAGAAAATGGCAAGAAGAAAAATTGTAGCCGGTAACTGGAAGATGAACATGACTCCCAGCCAGGCAGTAGCTTTATGTGAAGAACTGAAGGATTTAGTTAAATCTGATGATGTAGATGTTGTTTACTGTGTTCCTGCAATCGACATTGTTCCTGTAGTAGAAGCTGTCAAAGGAACCAACGTTGAGGTTGGTGCAGAAAACATGTACTTTGAAGAAAAGGGCGCTTACACCGGAGAAATCGCTGCACCCATGCTGGTAGATGCAGGTGTTAAGTATGTCATCATCGGACATTCAGAGAGACGTGATTACTTTAAAGAAGACGATGCTCTCTTAAATAAGAAAGTAAAGAAAGCATTCGAGGCAGGACTTACACCTATTCTTTGCTGTGGCGAGACACTGGAACAGAGAGAAATGGGTATTACCCTTGACTGGATCCGTATGCAGATCAAATCTGATCTTGTAGATGTTACAGCAGATCAGGTTGCTTCCATGGTAATCGCTTATGAGCCGATCTGGGCAATCGGAACAGGAAAGACAGCTACTACAGAGCAGGCACAGGAAGTATGTAAAGCAATCCGTGACTGTATCGCAGAAGTTTATGATGCAGCTACAGCAGATGCTGTTCGTATTCAGTACGGCGGTTCTGTAAATGCAGGTAATGCTGCTGAGCTTTTTGCACAGCCTGATATTGACGGTGGTCTTGTAGGCGGCGCTTCTCTGAAAGCTGATTTTGGCAAGATCGTAAACTATAAATAAAAGTGTTCAAAACATGTATAGTGAGTTATAAAGTAAAATAATGCACATTTGATGAAATCAGCAGTGGTGTTATGCCGCTGCTGATTTCCATGCTGGAAGCAGGCAAGGAGAGTCTTCATGGAAAATGTTTTGTATTTGGTAATCCCTTGTTACAACGAGGAGGAGGTATTACCTGAAACGTCAGCACGCCTTCGGGAAAAAGTGAATGAATTAATTGGGAAAAAAAAGATTGATGCAAGAAGCCGTGTGATTTTTGTGAATGATGGTTCGAAAGACAGAACGTGGGAGTTGATTGAAGAACTGCATCAGAAGGATAAGATTTTTGGAGGTATCAATCTGAGCAGGAACAGGGGGCACCAGAATGCGCTGCTTGCCGGTCTGATGACGGTGAAAGATCATGCAGATATGGTGATTTCTATGGATGCAGACTTACAGGATGACATAGATGCCATTGATGAAATGGTGGATAAATATTTGGATGGAACAGATATTGTGTACGGTGTGCGGAGCAGCCGGCAGAAAGACACCTTTTTTAAAAAGGCAACTGCAGAGGGATTCTATAAGCTGATGAATGGGATGGGAGCAAACACCGTGTTCAATCATGCAGATTATCGCCTTATGAGCAGACGGGCGCTGGAAGGTTTGGCACAATACGGTGAAGTGAATCTGTTCCTGCGGGGCATCGTACCTATGATTGGGTATTCGACGGATGTAGTTTACTATGAACGGGGAGAGCGGTTTGCGGGTGAAAGCAAATATCCATTAGGAAAGATGTTGTCCTTTGCAGTGGAGGGCGTGACATCTCTTAGCACAAAGCCAATCAGAATGATAACAGGGCTTGGGTTTTTCATTTTTCTGATCAGCATCGGTATGCTGATTTACAGCCTGGTCCGCCATTTTATGGGAGCGACGATCGTAGGCTGGACAACACTTATGGTTTCGGTATGGGCAATTGGAGGATTGATTTTACTTTCCCTTGGCGTGGTGGGAGAATATATTGGAAAGATTTATTTAGAGACAAAAGCACGTCCAAGGTTTATAATAGAACAGTTTTTAAATGATGAAAATGAATGAATGGATGGTAGATAAATTGGAAGAAAGAAAAGAAGAAATAGAGAACAAATTAAAATATAGTGATTCCGGTATTCATCCGGATATCTTAAAAGCAGTGGAGGAAATGGGATTTGAAACCATGACGCCCATTCAGGAGCAGGCGATTCCGGTACTTCTTGAAGGAAAGGATATTATCGGACAGGCGCAGACCGGTACAGGTAAGACGGCGGCATTTGCAATTCCCATGATTCAGAGTGTCGATCCGCAGCTGAAAAAACCGCAGGGAATCATTCTTTGCCCTACCAGAGAACTGGCAATGCAGGCAGCGGAAGAGATACGGAAACTGACAAAATATATGAGCGGGATCAAAGTGCTGCCGGTTTATGGCGGTCAGGATATTTTAAGGCAGATCAGAGCGCTCAGCCAGGGGGTACAAATTATCGTCGGTACGCCGGGGCGTGTCATGGATCATTTAAGGCGCCACACGATTAAGACTTCTCATATTAAAATGATCGTGCTTGATGAGGCGGATGAAATGCTGAACATGGGATTCCGTGAGGATATCGAGACGGTGCTGGAGGATATGCCAAAGCAGCATCAGATGGCGCTTTTTTCGGCAACCATGCCTCAGGCAATTTTGGACATTACAGGAACTTACCAGAAAAATGCTGTTTATATCAAGGTGACGCCTAAAGAGATTACAGTGTCTGCCATCAAACAAGCGTATTACCGGGTGGCTAAAAAAGATAAGGCGGAGGCGCTGATCAGACTGATTGACTACTATCAGCCGGCAAGAAGTCTTGTTTTCTGTAATACAAAGCGGATGGTGGATGAAATTAACGGTATACTGAAGGAAAGAGGATATGAGGCGGAAGGGCTTCACGGTGATCTGTCGCAAAATCAGAGAGATACGGTCATGAATCTTTTCAGGAACGGCAGATGTGCTATTTTGATTGCTACGGACGTGGCAGCAAGAGGCATTGACGTAAGCGGAGTGGATGCGGTATTTAATTATGATATTCCGGAAGATATTGAATACTATGTGCACAGAATCGGGCGTACCGGAAGGGCAGGTAGAAAGGGAAGAGCCTTCACTCTGATATCAGGGAGGGAAATCTTTAAGATCCGTGATATTGAGAGGATTTGTCATACGACCATCAGGGAGAGAAAGATTCCCACGCCGGCCGATATCACAAAAGTAAAAACAGGCAAGTTATTCTTAGAAGCGATGGAGGTCATGGAGCAGAAGGACTTAGCCGACATCAAAAAGTCCATTCAACAGGCGGCGGAAGAAAATGGATTTTCAGTGCTTGATTTGGCAGCGGCTTTCATGCGGATGAATATTGGAGATGAGCCGGAGGAAATAAAGGAAGAAAAACCTTATTTTGAAAAAAGCAGAAGAGCAGGAAGAGGCGACAGAACTGGAAGAGGTGACAGAGCTGGAAGAGGCGATAGGACCGGAAGAGGTGACAGAGCCGGAAGAAAAGACAGAGGCGGAAGAGCAGATAAAACTGGCAGAAGTGAGAGAAACGGCAGAAGCGATAGAAGCGGAAGGAAAGAAAAGCCGGAGAGAAATACAAGGACGGGGCGAGGAAACAGAAGCGAGAGAGGTTTTTTGTCAAAAAAGAGCAGATATGATGTGAAGTTGTAGTTACTGTGAAAACGAAGGCTGAACTGTAACTATAAAATCGATGAATAAACCAGAAATCGTTTGTCAACCGACTTTCATTGTGTTAGTATGAAAAAGGCAGTGTAAAAAGCACTGCCTGCAATGAGGAGTTTTGAGTTGAGGTTTTATTGGATATGATAGAAAAAGAAGTTAGAAGAAAGAAAATGGCGAGGGCGGCAAGAGAGAGAAGAAGAAGGCGCAGAAAAAGAGTCGTAATGGCGGAGAGAATCATAGTTCTTTTCTTCATAGTTGCAGGTCTTGCAGGCGGTGGTGTGCTTCTCTTTAATCTGTTGCCTGAAATAAAGATAGCAAAGCAGCTTGAAGCCGCAGGAGAATATGTGCAGGCGAGGGACTATGAGGAAGCTATTGCATCCTGCGAGGAAGCCCTAAAGATTGATTCTAAATCCATTAAAGCATATAGAGCCATGGCAGGTGTTTACCTGACCCAGGAGGATTGGGAAGCAGCGGAACAGGTTTTATATAGAGGATGGGAAACGACTCAGGACGAAAGTCTTCTGCAGGAATATTGCGTACATCTTTTGAATGACGCTGTTGCAGATATTAATGCACAGAATTGTACTTTTCAGACGCTTGAAAAATGTGTTATGGCCCTTGAAAAGGACCAGGTGAATGCAGACGTGTACAAACTTCTTGATGCTTGTTTCGGACGTCTTTTCATGAATGAGAATACTGAATTATTCTGCAATGAGAGCGAGAATGGTTTGTGTGGTTTTGAACAGTATCTGGAGATCATGAACAGGATGCTTGCAATTTACCAGGCAAATCCGCTAGAAGAACTGAAAGAGGAAATCGTGAAGTTTGCAGTACCGGGTAATTCGGTGCTTTGGCTGGATGTAAAACATATTTCTGATTATCAGAATCTACTTGCCCGGATAGAAGCAATGGATGAGGAGGGGCAGACGGCACAGCTTACTGCCTGTCTTGCAAAAGCGGCATGGGCGCAGGATACTTTTGCAGAAGCGTTTGGAATTTTTGAGTCTGGTGATTTTGCACCAATCAAAGGTTTTATGCAGTCAGATGAATATATTTCCATCAGAGACCAGTTTATTGAAGGAACCATGGAATATTGGGATGGAAAGACCTATATACCTGTGAGCCGTGAGAAAATGAAATTGATGCAGGAAGAGGGACGCTGGACCTTTTCTTTTGCAGATTTTGAGGATTGTCCGGAAACTGCCGGCGTTATCAAAATATGGGGAGCGAAGCAGGAGGATGCAGGTGTGCAGAGGCTGTGTATTTCCTATGAACCGGCGGCAGAAAACGGAGAATATTACCCTCATACGACATATGAATTTGTATATCTTTACAGCAATGTAAAGATTGGCGGCGAATATGTACCGCAGATGAACTATCGGTTTGAAACAAGAGTATCGACGCCGGAAGGTACTACCTCCCAGCTTATTGGCGACTGGGGAGGAGATCACGAGTGGACTACGGAATATTGACGAATCAAACGTCGATACGTTTCGCGAACTGCTTTATAGGATGTAAGCAGCCTCCTCGGTTTGAGGAGGCTGTCACTATCTGTAAAAGACGAAAAAAGTGAGTAAATAGAAATGATTTCAGTATTAACGAAAGTATTTATTAAGGATTATACAAATACATCAGATGTGAAAGTCCGCCAGCTATATGGTATGCTCTGCGGTGCAGTGGGAATAGCGCTGAACGTCTTGTTGTTTTTGATGAAATTTATTGCAGGTCAGCTTTCAGGGTCGATTGCCATAACGGCGGATGCGTTCAATAATCTCTCAGACGCAGGCTCCTCTATCATCACGCTGGTGGGATTTAAAATGGCAGGCCAGAAACCGGACAGTCAGCACCCTTTCGGACATGGCAGGATCGAATATATATCGGGGCTGTTGGTATCGGTCATTATTTTACTTATGGGGGTGGAACTTTTAAAATCTTCCATTGATAAGATGCTGCACCCGGAAGTGATAGACGCAAGTCCCTTGGTTTTGGTGATTCTTGTAGTTTCCATTTGCGTGAAATTGTATATGTTTTTATATAACAGCCGGATCAGTAAGAAAATTGACAGCGCCGCAATGATGGCGACGGCAAAAGACAGTATCAGCGACAGCGTTTCCACGATGGTGGTTTTGATCACCGCGCTTCTTGCATATTTCATGGGTGTGAAGGCGGATGGCTGGTGCGGTATATTGGTGGCATTGTTCGTTATCTGGACAGGAATCGGAGCCATGAAAGACACTGTGGGACCGCTTCTTGGACAGCCGCCGGAACCGGAGTTCGTGAAACATATAGAAGATATCATCATGGAGTATAAAAATCAGGGGGTGCTGGGGCTCCATGATCTGGTGGTACACAATTACGGACCGGGCAGAGTAATGCTTTCGGTTCATGTTGAGGTGCCCTCCACGGGAGATATTCTGGCTTTGCATGATATGATCGATCTGATAGAACACAGGCTTGCCCATGATCTTAATTGCAGTGCGGTGATTCACATGGATCCTGTCTGTGTAAACGATGAGCTGACCAATCATATCAAGCATAAGATAGAGGAGATTGTTGCCGGAATGGAAGGAAATGTCAGGTTTCATGATTTCCGCATCGTACATGGTCCAACACATACGAACCTGATTTTTGATGTAGTGGTTCCGTACGATTATGTAATGTCGGACGAGGAAGTGATATCGTATATGGAAAAGCAGATAAAAGAAATGAACGAAAATTACTTTGCAGTGATAGACGTAGATAAGGCTTATGTATAGGAGTGCGGAATACGAAACAGGATGAATAGGGTAGGGGAAGAAAGAATGCATCCGATAAGAAAATTTAATTATTATTTGATATTCAGTCTGGCAGAGTTGATTTTATTGCTTTTTTTCATTGTGAACATTTTGTCAATGGGATCTTTTACATATGATTTTCAAAATATTTCTACAGATCGCTCAGATGCGGCAGTTAAAATCTGTACAGAAAGAATCGGTGTGCCTAAAGGAATCTGTACAGTAACGGTCCAATATGAAAAAGGAAGAGGGAATGGACTGTGTTATGCGCAGGCAAGTGAAAAAGGAGTACATAGCCTGTACACGGATCATGTAAAACTTTCTTATCTGCAGTCGGAGAAAAGCTTTGATATTTATGTCAATGATGATGTGGATGACCTGCAGCTTGTGATTGAACCGGAAGCAAATGGTGATTTTGCAGTCAACAGGCTTCATATAGAAATGGCGGCGAATTCAAAGATTTTTCAGATCTTCTGCCTGGTTGTAAAATTGCTTCTGATAAATGGAATAGCTGCTCTGATTTATTATAGGAATAGAAGATTTAAGAGATGTACGGAGATCATTGGCATATTTGTGATAGGTATGATAGCATCTGCCGGTCTGATGGAAGAGTATATTCTGTATGGGCATGATCTGATGTTCCATCTGCTCAGAATAGAAGGGCTTAAGGATGGACTGCTTGCAGGCGGATATCCGGTAAGATTGCAGCCAGGCTGGTTTAACGGATGGGGATATCCGGTATCCATCATGTACGGGGATCAGCTGCTGTATTTTCCGGCGCTTTTGCGTCTTGTGGGCGTGAATCTGCAAAATGCGTATAAATGTTATATTGGGGCTGTGAATCTTGGAACGGCAGCGGTGGCTTATTATGCTTTTTTGAAAATTGCCAAAGATAAATATGCTGCTTTATTCGGAAGCTGTCTGTATACATTATCACCCTATCGGCTAAGCTGTATCTATGTGCGTGCAGCGCTTGGGGAATATTCCGCAATGCTGTTTCTGCCTCTCGTGCTTTTATGCTTCTGGTATGCATTTGAAGCAAAGGAAGATGAAAAAATTACAGCGGATAAGTTAGCTGCTCCCATAGTAGGTTTTACCGGTCTGATCCAGACCCATATACTGTCCTGCTTTCTGACAGCTTTTATAATTGTGATTTTCTGCATTATATATTTCAAAAGAATAATCAGAAAGAACGTGTTGATTTATTTATGTCAGACAGCATTTATAACAATACTGGTCAATCTCTGGTTTATCGTACCGTTTTTTCAGTATATGGGGGAACCCTTTGTGGTAACTGCCAAGGCGCAGATGACCCCGGCTTTTCAGAGATGGGGGGCAAATTTTGCGGAATTGTTTGCTGTTTACTGGAATGGGACCTTAAACTCTGCATGGGGAGAAATCGCCTCCATTTCACAAAAGTTTCCCAAGCCGGTTGGAACGGCATATCTTATGATTCTGGTAATAGCAGTGTGCATGTACGCCAAGGGAAGGGCGAAAAGGTTGGAGAAAAAGATGTTCTTGTGTATCAGCTTTTTTCTGCTTTCGGTTTTCATGGCATCTACCGCATTTCCCTATTATGCCATAAATAAGATATTTCCTGCCTTGGGAAGCCTCTTTTTGCATATACAATTTCCCTATCGTTTTTTGACATTGACGGGTCTTTTTGGAAGCATACTGGCAGTATTTGTTATAATGGAGATTACAGGTACATGGGGGAAAAGAGCAGCCGCGGCTGTTGCGGCATTGGTTGGACTGGTAGCTGCTTTGCAGGGCTCACAGCTTATTTACAGCACAATGTACAGAGGTGATTGTCTTCTTGTATATGACATTGCCGCCCTGGATAACAATGCTGTTTCAACAGGTGAATATCTATATGAAGGTACCTACGGACCGAATACAGAAGGGCAGCAGATTCCTGTAGGAGAAGGGGCTGTAATAGAAAGCTTTGAAAAGCGGTATAATGAAATTACACTGACCTGTAAAAGCGAAAGGGAAGATGCTTATATTTTGATGCCGTTGTTTTATTACATTGGTTATGAAGCACGGGATCTTACGACGAATAAAACACTGGAGATTGTCAGAAGTGAAGATAATAACAGAATAAGGGTCAATCTGCCGGCGGGATATGAAGGGACGTTTCAGGTGCATTTTAATGAACTTCCGGCATGGCGGGCGGCAAAACTGGTTTCGCTGCTGACGATTTTGTATATCCTGTTTAAGTGGATCAAGAAGAAAAAAGGAAGCATCTGCGGCAAGGACATTTTTCATAAGATGAAAACCGGCATAAAAAGAGGTTTGGGAGGCTTTGGAAATTCGGCTTTTTTTTGGAATTTGGTCGTTACGGGGATCGTGTTTGGAATTCTGCTGATTTTAAATTTTCATGCAGATTACACCTCAGATGATTTTAAGTATCATTTCTTTTTTGACACTATGGGAACGCCTCACGAGGCGACACACCGTATGCGGATATGGGAAGTGTTTTCCTCCATGGCAAATCACTGGAAAATGTGTAATGGACGGATTGTTGCCCACGGCATGCTGCAGCTGGCGCTTATGCTGGGAAAAACAGGATTTAAGATTTTAAATTCTTTTATGTTCATTTTACTTGGTACCCTCATTTACCTTCATGCTTCCTATGGTAAAAAGAAGAGTACAATGCTGCTTATTTTTATTTATGTATGTCTTTGGTTTTTTATCCCTCAGTTTGGGATGACGGTCATATGGGCGTCAGGAGCGGCAAACTATTTGTGGAATACGGTTCTCATTCTGGCTTTTGTGCTTCCCTATCGAGTGTATCTCATGAATCAGAAGGCGATGGAAGATAGAGTCCGTAATCTGGCTATTATGGGAATTTTAGGGATCTTTGCCGGATGCAGTAATGAAAACAGCGGCGGCGCTATGGTATTGCTCTGCTTGATGTATATCTTTTTGTACCGTTATCATAAAATACCGGTTCCTAAATGGGGATTTAGCGGAATCGCGGGAGGAATTCTGGGAATCATCCTGCTCATTTCGGCACCGGGGAATTACAGGATATCCTCAAAAACAGATTTGGCAGGGCTGATGGAAAGAGGAAAGAGAATTATAGCTGTCTCAAAACAGGAATTATCTCTGCTTATCCTTATTTTTGCATTGATTATACTTGCTTTTCTGGTGTTTCAAAAAAAGATGGATGAGGAGCGGTTTAAAGTGCTTGCGTTTTTATATGTTCTTGCAGGTGCAGCATCTATCTGTGTGCTGGTATTTTCAGCCATGCAGCCGGAGCGTACATGGTTTATTGGAATTATATTTTTAATCATTGCGGCGGCGTATCTATATGGGGATCTGGTCATGCTGCCGAGTGTTCTGCCCGCCGTTTTGGCGGTGGTGATGGTGCTGGCTTTTTCCTATTCTTTCCAGATAGAATACCGGAAAATCGACGCAACATATATGCAGGTGAGGGAAGGTGTCCAAAGAATTGAGCAGGCGGTGAGACAGGGGAAAACATCGGCCACGATTCCGATGGTAAAACCATCCGACAGCAAATATGACGCCTATAATGGAACCAGTTACGTCAAAGAACCTGCAGATGACTGGATGAATGCCTGGATGGCATGTTATTATGGGCTTGAGGCGATTTACGGAACGGAAGAGATAGTGCCTGGCGAGTAAAAGTTGTTGCATAGCCTATTTAAAACGTGTATAATTCGTAAGTGGTAAGATTTGTTATTAAAGTAACATAATAGAGCATAGATGAAGTAAAAAGAAAGAAGGAGAATAGCGATGAAAAAACCTACAGTATTAATGATTTTAGACGGATATGGTCTGAACGAACGTCAGGATGGCAATGCCGTAGCGGAAGCAAAAACCCCTGTTATGGACAAGCTGATGGCAGAATGTCCCTTTGTAAAGGGAAATGCAAGCGGTATGGCAGTAGGACTTCCGGATGGTCAGATGGGTAACTCTGAAGTCGGTCACTTGAATATGGGAGCTGGCCGTATCGTATATCAGGAACTGACAAGGATCACGAAAGAAATTCAGGATGGAACCTTCTTTGAAAATCCGGCACTTTTAAAAGCAGTGGAGAACTGCAAAAAAAATGATTCCGCACTTCATATGTTCGGACTTCTTTCAGATGGCGGCGTTCACAGTCATAATACCCATCTGTATGGTCTGCTTGAACTGGCAAAGAGAAACGGTCTGACCAAAGTTTATGTGCATTGCTTCTTAGACGGACGTGATACGCCCCCTGCAAGCGGAAAAGGTTATGCGGAGGAACTTGAAGCGGAGATGAAGAAGATCGGTGTGGGAGAAATCGCATCTGTCACTGGCCGTTACTATGCAATGGACAGGGACAATAACTATGACAGAGTTCACCTTGCATACGACGCCCTTACTAAGGGAGAGGGACTTACGGCATCAAGCGGTCCCGAGGGAATCCAGGCTTCCTATGACAGAGAAGAGACAGATGAGTTTGTGAAACCCACGGTAGTAGTGAAAGACGGTGCGCCGGTTGCAACCATCAAAGATGGAGATTCCGTTATTTTCTTTAATTTCAGACCTGACCGTGCAAGGGAAATCACCAGAAGTTTCTGTGATGATGACTTTAAGGGATTTGAGAGAGGCAAAAGACTGGATATCACTTATGTATGCTTCTCTGACTATGATCCTACGATTCCAAACAAAGAGGTTGCTTTCCATAAGATTTCTGTGACCAATACCTTTGGAGAATGGCTGGCAGCAAACCACATGAAGCAGGCGAGAATTGCGGAGACCGAAAAATATGCCCACGTAACCTTCTTCTTCAATGGAGGCGTAGAGGAGCCAAACGAAGGAGAAGACAGGATTTTGGTAAACTCTCCGAAAGACGTTGCAACCTATGACCTTAAGCCCCAGATGAGCGCTTATGAGGTTTGTGATAAGCTGGTAGAGGCAATTAAATCAAATCAATATGATGTAATCATCATTAACTTTGCCAACCCGGATATGGTTGGTCATACAGGCGTGGAGAATGCCGCAATTAAAGCGGTGGAAGCAGTGGATGAATGCGTAGGAAAAGCAGTTGATGCAATCAAAGAAGTAAACGGACAGATGTTCATCTGCGCAGATCACGGCAATGCGGAGCAGCTTGTTGATTATGAGACAGGAGCACCTTTTACTGCCCATACCACCAATCCGGTTCCTTTCATCATCGTAAATGCAGATCCGGCATATACGTTAAGAGAAGGCGGATGTCTGGCAGATATCGTTCCTACTATGATTGAGATGATGGGAATGGAGCAGCCGGAAGAAATGACAGGAAAATCTCTGCTGATCAAAAAATAATTTAAGAGATAATAAAGAAGCCCACAGGTTAAGATTTTATTAATCTGTGGGCTTTTTCTTGACAGTGTATTTCATGTAACGTATTATAAGTGTATTAATAATGTTAGTACACTACATACGATGTGTGGCAGAGAGAGGAGAGTGTGCATGATACTCATAGATTACAGAGATACAAGACCTATCTATGAACAAGTGGTAGAAAGATTTAAGATGCTGATACTGCGTGGTGTGCTCAGTCCGGATGATAAGATTCCGTCTGTGCGGAATCTGGCGGTTGATCTGTCTATCAATCCCAATACGATCCAGCGCGCCTATGCGGAACTGGAGCGGCAGGGCTATATTTTTACCGTAAAAGGCAAGGGAAATTTTGTTTCAGACAGCAGACAGCTGCTTGCCAACTACAGAAAAGAAATATTTGATGAGCTTCATAGAATCTGCAGTACTGCCTTTGAGATTGGCATTACGGAAGAGGAACTTGTTCAAAGCATAAGAGGGGAGAGAGGCCTATGATTGAAATTAGGAATGTGACGAAATCATATGATAAGATAAAAGCGGTCGATAATGTCAGCGTGACGATTAAGGAAAATACCGTGTTTGGTCTGATTGGAACCAATGGGGCAGGCAAGAGCACGGTGCTCAGGATGCTTGCCGGCGTATTGGAACCTGAACAGGGAGAAATCGCAATAGATGGTCTGCCTGTGTTTGACAATATGGAGGCAAAAAAGAACATTTATTTCATTGCCGATGAGCCTTATTTTTTTGCCAACAGCAATGCCATGGATATGCAGAAATATCTGTGCAGCATCTACCCAGAATTTGCGGTGGAGGATTTTTATAATTACCTGGTGAATTTCGGACTGGATAAAAAGCGCAAGATCAACACTTATTCAAAGGGAATGAAAAAGCAGCTGGCGCTGATATGCGGTGTATGCAGTAACGCAAAGTACCTGCTGTGCGATGAGACCTTTGACGGGCTTGATCCGGTCATGCGTCAGGGAATCAAGAGTATTTTTGCCAGTGAGATGGAACGGCGGGGGATGACGCCCGTGATTGCCTCCCATAATTTGAGGGAACTTGAGGATATCTGTGATCATGTAGGACTGCTGCATAAAGGAGGCGTTCTTTTATCCAAAGACCTTGAGGATATGAAGTGCAATATCCAGAAAGTGCAGTGTGTATTTAAGACCATTGAAGATGAAGCTAAGGTCATTTCAGCCCTTGACATTATGAAAAATGAAAAGAGAGGTTCTTTAAATGTGCTGACAGTGCGGGGAAATAAGGCGGAAATACTTGCTATTTTTGCAACCGTCAATACCATTTTCTTTGAGGCGCTGCCTCTTTCCCTGGAAGAAATATTCATAAGCGAAACGGAGGTAGTAGGATATGACATCAAAAAGCTCATTCTTGGTTAGTATGAAAGAGAATAATAAGAGGCGTTTGTGGGTATGGATCATATCGGCGTTAGCATATATGCTGGCACTTCCGGCGCTCGCGGCACTTACGCTCAACACTATTTCCCGGCAGTATCAATGGGTAGCGGAGAATTACGGAAGCACGGTAGCCGGACAGATCATTCGTGAAAAATTAGTCAACAGCATGTGCGGTATATTGGGATTGAACGTTGGATTAGCTTTTATGACAGCGGCAATTGCCCTGGTCAGTGCAGTTCAGGGCTTTTCATACCTATACAGCAGAAAAAAGATTGATTTTTATATGGGAATGCCGGTTAAAAGAAAAAAGAGATTTCTGGTAATCTGGGCAAATGGAATCCTGTTGTATATCCTGCCTTATCTTGCAGGAATTGTAATCACCATGCTCATTGCGGCAGGAAACGGCGCAATGGATAAAACAGTATTGCAAAGCGCTGCCGCAGCCTTGCTGGCAAACGTTTTGTTATATCTGGGGGTATATCACATGGCTATACTGGCAGTGATGCTGACCGGAAATATCGTAGTTACCGGATTTGCGTTTCTGACCTTTTGCCTGTATGAATTTCTGCTCAGAGTTGTGGCGGAAGGATATAAGGAAATCTTTTTTAAATATTTTACTTATTTTGGATCTGACAGGACACCGAAGCTTTCGCCCTTTAGCATGTATTATCAGCTGGCGGAGACCTTTAATTATTTAAACCGGATGGATGTGAAGTATCTGATTGAATTACTGGTATTTGCAGTGGTTACAGGGGCAGTTTCTTATTTTTGCTATTTGAAGCGCCCGGCGGAAGCTGCAGGGAGGGCAATGACCTTTGAAATCACTAAGCCCTTTGTCAAAATCCTTCTGGTCATTCCCGCAGCGCTTTTGATGGGCGGAATCGTTTCTGACGCCATAAACTTTAATCCGGAGGAATCCATGGACGGAATAGGCTGGATGATTTTTGCCATGACTCTTACCGTGATTATCGGAAGTGCACTGATACAGGTGATTTATGAATTTGATATCAAGGGATGTCTCCATAAAAAGTCACATATTGTGATAAACGCTGTTTGCGTGGCACTGATTTTTATCGCATTCAGATATGATTTGTTTGGATATGATGGTTATATTCCAAATCAGAATCAGATTAAAAGCATTGCTTTTGTTCCGGATTATTATGGGGAGGCATATGGGGGAACTTACTTTGACAGTGAGGGCGGTTATATGTCCAGTCAGCAATATGCCCAAAAATATATGTATCTTGGCAGTATAGAAGAAATTTGCGACATGGCAGAGCGCTCCATGGAAGAGTACGATAAGATCGACTGGTATGGGAAAGATGCTTCAACCGATGAACTGGGAACGTGGGCTTATACGACCATCCTTTATCGACTGAAAAATGGACGTGAGGTAAACCGGTGTCTGTGGGTGAATTTAGATGATGTTCAGACAGTGAAGGCGCTCGATCAAATCATCGGTTCGGAGGAATTCAAAAAAGGATTTTCAATGGGAGCATCGGACACGCTCAGTGCAATGATTGGTAATAAAGACGGCAGATATAAGGTAGGTACATCCTATGGAAATATGATCTATCAGCAGAAAATGAGTGATGCCCAGGCGAAGGAATTTTTAGAGATTTATCGGAAGGATCTTGCTTTAGCGAACTTCAGCAATGTCAGAGACAGTGCGCCTGTGGGTATACTGAACTTTGACATTTCGGAAGAAATTTCAGGGAGTATCTATATGGGCATGAATGGCAGTGTATCAAGAGCCACCAGAGGATGGAATTTGAGATTGTATATTTATCCATTCTTTGAAGACAGCATTGCCTATCTGAAAGAGCATGGATACTATATGGATGTTCAGGCGGATTTAGAAGATATAGCCAAAATACAGATTATAAACTTTAATTCCGAAACAGCGCAGAAACTGCAGGAGGAACGGTTTACAACTGCCGGAGCAGCTGCCATTGGTGAGTATGATCCTGCCACGCTGTTGGAATTAGGAGCATCAGGAATGAATTATGATGCTGATATAGATACCCGTGTCTACGTGGATTATGTGGAGGCGGATCAGCTGAAGGAAATCGTGGAATATATTTATCCCTATGATATGATAGTTGATGATTGGGACCGTGGAATAGAACGAGACAGAGAGTATGAAGTGGTGATCTACTTTAAGACAGACAGCGAGATGACAAAAAATTACGGAACCAATGCAGTGTACGGTTTTCTGGAGGGTCAGGTACCGGATTTTGTAAAGGAGGATACTGTTTATAAAGAATAAGATACCTGATATAGAATTTTGGCGGCGATAATGATATAATGTTGTAGGATAAAATCAGCAGTGGATCTATCCACTGCTGATTTTGATAGATTTAACTTGTTGATTATTTCAAATAAAATGCTGGCAGAGGTTGAAAATGGAAGAGCGTATTATAGACAGGATAATGGCTATAAGAGTCAGGATTGGAAAAGTTGAACTTAAAGTAGTGGATCTGTTGTTTATCATGTGTCTGTTCATATTTGCATTTATAATCAGGTGGAAGCTGATGCCCATTGAATCGGCAGATTATTGGGGATTTCTGGAGGACTGGATGAAGCAGATCCGCGCCGCGGGAGGATTCCCATCCCTGAATCAGCAGATTTCAAATTATACATCACCTTATATGTATATCATGTGTATCATCTCTTACATAACCGATAATGATCTGTATGGATTGAAGATGGCGTCCATTTTGTTTGATTATCTGGCATCGATAGCGGTATTTTTGATACTATATCAGATTACATCAAACGTCAGGAAATCTATTCTGGGGATGGCGGCGCTTTTGCTTTCTCCTACGGTGGTATTGGACAGCGCTTATTGGTGCCAGTGCGATATCATTTATACCGCCTTTATCCTGTTTGCATTATATTACTTTTTTAAAGACGACAGCAGGCGGTGTCTGATTTTTGTGGGAATCTCATTTGCATTCAAGCTGCAGGCGGTCTTTATCCTTCCTTTTCTTTTAATCATGTGGCTGAAGAAAAAGACTGTAAAACTACGGGATTTTTTGTGGATACCGGTAGTTTATGTGCTGAGTGCCCTGCCGGCATGGATGATGGGGCGCAATTTTAAAGAGTTAATGATGGTCTATTTTGAACAGACGAATACCTATCCATGGGGGACGTTGGAATACCCCAATATTTACGCGCTTTTAGGAGAAGCTATGCCGGATATGCGGCATGCGGACGAAGTCAGCGGAGCGGGAACCTTCATGGCGGTTATGCTGCTGGGCTGCATTGCATATTATGTTTATACCAAAAAGATAAAGCTGACAAAAGAGCTGATGGTTACGCTGGCTTTATTTACGGTAGCTGTTACAGTATATTGCCTGCCCCATATGCATGACAGATATGGATTTTTAATTGATCTTCTTGCGATTATATATGGCATGCTGCGGGTGAAGAAATTACCTGTCACCTGCGGGTTTATGGTGATATCGATACTGACATTTATGCCTTACCTGATAGCGGTGCATATCGTACCGCTGCAATATGTTTCAATTGCATTGCTGGGGCTGATCGTCTATGTGGGAGTGGACTTTTATAAGCAGATTCAGGAAAATGCAGTCTGTGAATAGCAAAGTGGGGAGAGAATCAGGAAGTGAAGAAGATACTGACGCTGTTTGCCTTTGTTTTAGCGATAGAATTATTTGTTTTTAATTTCAGACACTGGGAATCCTTGGGAAAGGATGAATTAAGCAGCCTGTCTCCGGTGCTGGGAAGCGGATATATAGATCATGGAGACGGTACCTATACGATTGGTGAAGGAAATCTGGATATTGATATTACAGAACTTGATTGTGAACTGGATACGGCTTGTATTGAGATTGCCGTGTTAAATCGCATGGAGGATGAAACCAGACCAATCATAATCAGACAATATGTGTCAGATGAATCCCATAAGCTTTATTATGGATTGCCGGAAAGAGAACTATGGGAAAATGAAAAAAGAAGCAGCTACATGACTTATCACCTGTACGGGAAATGTACCGGATTAAAAATCGTTCCGGAACTTTTTGAGGGGCAGGAAATTTCTCTGTCCGTCATCTTAAACCCGGTCATTCCGCTGTTCTTTTCCCTGGAACGTGTGATGATCTTGTTCCTGCTGGCAGTAGGTGCATTTGCACTAAGACCATCCTCTGTGTTGCACCGTATACCCTATATCAGACTGGGTGGGAAAAAGAAAGCGGTATGGCTGATGGCCTTTTTTCTGATGCATCTATTTTTGTTTTGGAATCTGACGAACATAAATCCTTATTTTAGGGAAGAGCGCGGAGACAATCAAAAGCAATATCAGGAATTGGCAAAGGCATTGAAGAAAGGGAGTTTTTCATTACTGGATGAGCCTCCCGGGGCACTTCAAAGCATGGAAAATCCATATGATTATGATTACCGCACGCAGGTCATGAATGAAGCGGGCACATGGTATAAATGGGATCACGCATATTTTGACGGGAAGTATTATGTGTATTTCGGGGTGGTTCCGGCAGTGCTGTTTTATCTTCCGTACTATATGATAACGGGAGAAAATCTGCACAATTATCTATTGATTTTTGCGCTGGCGCTATTGTATCTTGTGGGTATCATGGGAACCATTGACGAGATAATAAAAAAATGGTTTCCAAAAACATCATTGGCAGTATGGTTTCTGATTACAGAGCTGACAATAATCGGCAGCGGTATTTTGTACATGACGAAAAGACCCGATCTATACACAGTTCCGATTCTCTCAGGACTTACCTTTGGAATGCTTGGATTATGGTGTTTCCTACAGGCGGATCAAAAAGGAAAAGTATCACGGGGATATCTTGCCGCCGGCTCTTTTTTTACGGCTCTGATTGCAGGATGCAGACCTCAGATGTTCCTTTTTGTGATTTTTTCATTTATTTTATTGGGGAAATATGTGATTCCCTTTCAAAAAATCAAAAAGGAGAGATTGGCCATTCTTGCCTTCCTTCTTCCAATGTTGGTAGTGGCAGGATTTTTGATGTATTATAATAATAGTCGTTTTGGGTCTGTATTTGATTTTGGAGCAAATTATAATCTTACCTTTAATGATATGAGAAGAAGGGGCTGGGAATGGGATCGGATTCCCCTCGGAATAGCAGCATATTTGTTCTGGCCCCCAAGGATGGCGATAGCATTTCCTTTTATGGAAGCAAATTATTTTGGCAGCCAGTATATGGGAGTTACCATACAGGAAGCAACTTATGGGGGAGTATATCTGACGCATCTTTTTGCATGGTTTAGTCCGGTACCCATATTGTTTCACAGACAGTTGAAAAAAAACGGAAGAACACCATGGACGCTTGCGGTCGCAGGACTTTTGATAGCGCTGGCAGTGATTGTAGCGGATACGAATATGTCAGGGATTTTGCAAAGATATTTCAATGATTTTTCTATTTTTATCATGCTTTCTTCTGCCATTGCTGTTATGCTTATTCTTTGTCATGAAAAGGTGTCCGGAAGTATTCTGGAGAGAATGGTGATTTGGGGATTATTGCTATGCCTGGCGGCGGAAATCGGATATCAGGGTATGGCATTCTTTTTAGATACAGGGGAAGCCCTGCGTGATTTGAGACCTGATTTATATTCTCATTTTAAATATCTGACAGCCTTTTGGCTGTAGAAGAAACAGAGGACCGAATAATGGCGGTGATAATAAATAAATTAGAATCAAAAATAAATTGGAAAACAGGTTTTTTGTTTTTGATTATTTATGGATTGATTGCAATTAGGCTAATCGGCTTTCCACTGATTCCCGGAGGGTTAAATCAGGACGGCGTGATGGGAGCGGTGGATGCAAAGGCGCTTGCAGAATATGGTACAGACCGTTTTGGGACCTTTATGCCGGCGCATTTTGAAGCCTGGGGATATGGGCAGATGAGCGTCCTGCTTTCTTATCTGACGGTGCCCTTTATCAAAATATTTGGTTTGACCAAGCTGGCAATGCGGCTGCCCATGCTGCTTGCAAGTCTGGCAGGAGCGGCAGGGATTTATGGAGTGGTTAAAAAGCTATTCGGAGAAAGAACGGCAATGACGGCACTGGTATTCCTTGCCATTAATCCATGGCATTTTATGCAGAGCAGATGGGCGCTTGATTGTAATCTGTTTCCGCATATGTTTGTGTTAGGTCTTTATTTTCTAATCAGCAGTTTTAATAAAAAGAGAAATTTATACATATCCATGATCTTCTTTGGATTATGTATGTATTGCTACGGGGTTTCCTTCTATATGGTTCCCTTTTTCCTGCTGGTATCCTGTATCTTTTTGCTGGTTCAGAAAAAGGTGACATGGAAGGATGTATCATTTTGTCTGCTGGTTTATTTCGGCATTTCCTGGCCTATCTATGGAACAATGCTGATTAATTTTATGAAATGGGAAACGGTAAAGCTTCCCTTTGTGACGATGCAGTTTTTTGCAGGAAATGTCCGTTCAGCGGATATCTTGTTTTTCTCTGAGAACATGGGTCAGCAGTTCGTCAGCAATTTGAAGTCTCTGTTTAATGTGGTGTTTTTGCAGAAGGAAGACTTGATCTGGAATTCCATCAAGGAATTTGGAACAATGTATAAGTGCTCCATGCCTTTTGTGATTCTAGGGGCAGTCAGTGTGCTGATAGGAGCAGTAAAGGAAAAGGACAGTAATAAGAAAGCCGGCTGTCAGCTTCTGATCTGTTTCTGGATTTTCAGTCTGCTTGCGGGAGTGATGATCAATTATGTAAATGTAAACAGAATCAATATTATTTTTTATATACATATTATCTTCGCGGCAGTGGGCATTTATTTCGTGATAAAGAAATGGCGAATTATGCTTTATATCGTCATGGCAGCATACAGCATACAGAGCGTGATGTTTTTTAACCAATACTTCACTGCATGGGCGGAAAATATGGAAACGGCATTCTATGCTGATTTTGTGGATGCCCTTGAATATGCAAAGGGATATGACAGCGATTGTTATTACATTACACCTGACACACAGTATGAAGGGTCTTGGAATGTATCGGAAATACTTACATTGTTTGTGTTTGATGTAGATGCAAGATATTACCAGGGACTAGATGGTCTTGCAGAGAACAGGAATATTACCTACAGAGACAGATTCCGGTACAGTAATCCGCCGGAAGACCTGTATGCATCTCCTGAAAATACAGTGTATGTGACAAGGAGCAGCATACAGGAGCGTTTCCCCAGAGAACAGTTTAGCGTGACGGTATTTGGAGATTATGCCGTAGCAGTTCCCTGGTCGTTGATTTATCAATAAGTTTTCACAGAACCAGGATCCAGTCTTTCAGCCACCTTAGAGACAGTCCATATTCTTTTGAGACAGGAAGACCGGATATCACAGGAAAGAATAGGAAGAAACAAAGTATGGCTATTACCATGTAAGCGGTAATGGCCTTTTTTCCCCATGAAAAATGTTCTTTTACATGCAGCATCGTATATCCCATCATAAGGATCATGAATAAAGAAGCCGGAAAATAATGGTAGATAAAGGTGATCCGGCTGATGGACATCCACGGAATATACTGGGCGAGATAAGAAATACATAAAAATCCCGCCTTTTTATCTCTTTTGAAGACCCAACGGAAAAGTACATAAAGCTGGCAGGGAATACCGATCCACCAGATGGCAGGATTGCCCATGGTGCTGATAGAACTCATCTGGGAAGTACCCACCGCATCGCATGCGTCCAGAAGCGGCATCCAGATGATGGGCCATTCATAAAAAGGTGAACTGTAATAATGTTCGGCAACCAGATTTGCGTGATAATCAAACATGTATTTCGTTCCCTGAATAGCTTTATCAATCAAACCGTTGTATTCGGTGTAGCCCACAACGGGAATGAAGCAAAGGGTATATGCGATTAATGGAACCACGATGAAAAACAGACAGCAGAAAAAGAAGAGACGGAGAGTCTGTTTCCCGGGAAAGTGTGTGATGGTATACCAGATAAAAAGGACGGCAAGTCCAATGCCTGCATAGATGCCCGTCCACTTGGTGGCGATGCCGAGCGCCATACTGATGCCGCAAAGCGCAAGGGGGAGATAGACATTTTTAGGCGGAAACTTATCCTGTATAGAAAGATTTGCACTGCGGTAGAGAGAATCTTTCACAAAATACTGATACATATAGTAATACATCAGCAGTATGAAGAATGCTGCAAAAATATCAATAGTTGAAATCCTTGCAAGGGTATAATGCATACAGTCAAACGTTAAAAGAGCGGCGGTAGCTGCAGCGATAAAGGTATTTTTAAATATTTTTTTGGCAAAGATATACATAAGCGGAATAATCAATATGCCAAAGATCACAGACATAAAACGCCATCCGAAAGGATTCATGCCAAGCAGGAGGACACCAAGAGAAATCAAAATTTTCCCCAGATGAGGATGAGTCGTCTCATAGGTGGTGAGTCCATGAAGAAATTCATAGGCAGTACGACCATGATAGACTTCGTCAAACATAGTACCTGTCATATAGGTTTTAGATTCGGGAAACATTTCCTGTTCGTCAAAAAGGGCAGGATAGTCGGCAGCGTTGATCGGCACAATGAGAGAGTCGTCTGTACCGATGACTGCCATTTCGTTTATGACCGCTGTATCATCTGTTGCAACGATGCCAAGATACCGCAGCCGGTAATTGATATCTATTTTATTCCATGCAAATACAGATTCTGCAATGGCGTCTCCATTGAACACTTCCCACGAATTCGTCACCTCATTAAATGCGGAAATGGAAAAATGTCTGGTATTCAGATTGCCTAAAAACAGAGAGATAGAAGCAATATCGGTATATTCTCCGAAATCAAGAACGATATCATGATTCTGGGCATCGGTGGTGTGATAGGAGGACGGTGCGTAAAGATTGCCGAGTCTGAAAAATGCCAATATGGTAAATAGGAAAATCAGAATGGACATGCAGATATAATCAGCTCTGGTGAGCAGGTCAGAATCCGTCAGCATTCCTTCTTTAGATGTAAATAATTGTTTCATTTGCTAGTCGCCTCCCGAAGCTTTCATTTTCTTAATATAATATATCACAATTCACAAGATAGAACTGGTTGCCGTCATAATCTGGCACAATCCTACTGGAATAGTATAGCAAGTTATAAAAACGGTTACAATAGTTATAAAATTTTTGTTACAGGAGGATTTAAATGAAAACATATATGCAGATTACAAACATTCACGGAAGAGAAATTCTGGACTCAAGGGGAAATCCTACCGTTGAGGCGGAGATTACACTGACAGACACTATGACAGGAAAGCGGTATGCTGGGAAGGCATCCGTGCCGTCCGGGGCAAGTACAGGACGCTTTGAGGCAGTGGAGCTGCGGGATGCGGAAACAAGATATTTCGGTCTTGGCGTAAAAAAAGCAGTCAGCAATATTAACACGAAGATCAAAGAAGCGATTGCCGGAAGAAACGGGTTAAATCAGATTGAGATAGACCGTATTCTGATAGAGACAGACGGAACGGATAACAAAGGAAATTTGGGAGCCAATGCTACCCTGGCGGTATCCATGGCTGTTGCCAGGGCGGGCGCCAAGGCGCTCAATATTCCTCTTTATCAATATTTGGGCGGAGCATATACACGGTTGATGCCGGTTCCCATGATGAATATCCTAAACGGAGGAAGGCATGCCGCCAATACCGTTGACTTTCAGGAATTTATGATTATGCCGGTGCAGGCGGAGAGTTTTGCAGACGGACTGCGCATCTGTGCCGAAATATATCATTTTCTCAAGAAAATATTAGAGGAAAAGGGGCTGGCAACCAGTGTCGGTGACGAGGGCGGATTTGCGCCTGATCTGCCGGACGCGGAAGCGGTTCTGGATCTGATTGTGGCAGCAATCGAGAAAAGTAATTATTTTCCAGGGCAGGATATTAAAATAGCCCTTGACGTGGCATCCAGTGAATTATACAATGAGAAAACAGGCATGTACCATTTCCCGGGAGAGAGTTCTCTTAAGGGAAGTGATGTAGTGCGTGATACGTCTGAAATGATTGCCTATTATGAAGAACTGGTTTCTAAATATCCCATTCTGTCTATAGAGGATGGACTGGCGGAAGATGACTGGGATGGATGGAAGCACCTGACAGAAAGGCTGGGCGACAAAATCCAGTTGGTCGGAGATGACCTCTTTGTGACCAACACCAAGAGATTAGACGCGGGAATCAAACTTCATGTGGCAAATGCAATTCTAGTAAAAGTCAACCAGATCGGTACGGTTTCAGAGGCCATGGAAGCAATTGAAATGGCACAGAAAAACGGATATAAGGCAGTGATATCCCATCGTTCGGGGGAAACGGAGGATACCTTTATTGCAGATCTTGCTGTGGCGGTTAATGCCGGTCAGATTAAGACAGGTGCGCCCTGCAGGAGTGATCGTGTCGCAAAATACAACCAGCTTCTGCGGATTGAAGAGGAACTTGGCAGTGTTGCGGCTTATAAGGAGCCGTTCAATAAAATTTAATTCTGATTTCCGATATAGCATCGGGGAAAGTTGATGGTATCAGAATTACGGATCATGTCTGGAACACATAAGAAGAGAGGAAAAGAAACAAATGATAAGAAAATGCAGAACAATGATGCTGAGAATCTGCGCGGCGCTGGTGATCATTGCCGTGCTTGGCATAATGCCTGCCAACAAGGTCATGGCAGTGACTTCAAGCGGAGCAATTGCCAAAGGAATTGATGTGTCCATGCACAACGGCGCAGTCAATTGGGGGCAGGTGGCAGGTACAGGAATCACATTTACTTTTATTAAAGTGGGAAGTACCAAAAGCGGAATGGACCCGCAATTTGCAGCCAATATTACGGGAGCACAGGCAGCAGGATTGAAAACAGGCGTCTATCTTTACTCTTATGCAACAACACCGGAGCAGGCGGCAAACGAGGCGAATCTGGTGTTGCAGTGGATAGAACCTTACACGGTAAATTATCCCATTGTTTTTGATATTGAAGATAAGTGCCATAAGAACCTCTCCGAACAACAGCTGATCGACATCATTAATGCTTTCTGCACAACGATAGATGCTGCGGGCTACTACCCGATGGTGTATTCCAATAAGAATATGTTCGTTCAGAAATTGAGCATTACCGGCTGGGATAAATGGGTGGCACAGTATAATGACAGCTGTGAGTATAATAACAACGTATGCTTCTGGCAGTACTCCAGTCACGGAAGCGTAAATGGAGTAGGCGGAAGAGTTGACGTCAATTATCAGTATAAGGATTATAGCAATCTGATTATACCGGAAGGCTTTATTGAGCATAACGGGAATGTGCGTTTTTACCGCAACTGGAAAATGCAGAAAGGATGGACGGCATATAATGACACAAAATACTATCTGGACGGTGCGGGAAATCTGGTAAGAGGATGGTTTACGGACGCATCAGGTACCTATTACCTGTCTCCGGCAGATGGAAGTATTGCAAGGGGACAATGCCGTATAGACGGTGCTGATCATTATTTCACGGCGGATGGTGTCAAAATGACAGGCTGGGTAGTATTAAATGATCTGAAATACTTTTATGATCCTGCAAGCAATGGAACCATGAAGAGGGAATGGCTCAGTGATGAAAAAGGGAATTTTTATTATTTTGATAAAAATGACGGACACATGCTGACAGGTGATCAGGCAATCGATGGAAAGAGGTATCTGTTTAACGGAGAAGGCATCAGAATAACAGGAATGACAACAAGGGAAGACGGAAGCTATTATTATGATCCTGCCACCGGAGCGATGGTAACAGGCTGGTTTGCGGCAGCAGATAAGACTTATTATGCAGATGCGGCGGGACATATTGTGACGGGTATCTATGAAATTGATAAGCAGCCTTATTATTTTGATGAAACAGGGGCGCTTGTAAGAAATCAGGATCTGGAACTTAATGGGATTGCTTACCATACAACTCCGGAAGGGGTGCTGACAGAAGTAGAAGCAGCCATGGCTGGTGAAGGAGAACCCGCGGCATAATTATTACTGTACCGATAATGATACAAAAGAAAATAAAATACTTGAAATCTGCTGATTTATGTGTTACACTAACTTTTGCTTGACATTAGGAGGTGTAAGGATGGGAGCATTGAGAATCGTCATTCAGATTATATTTATCATATTATGTATTGCACTTACAGTGCTGGTATTGATGCAGGAAGGCAAGTCAGCAGGATTAGGAGCCATAAGCGGCGCGGCTGAAACATACTGGGGTAAGAATAAAGGGCGTTCCATGGAAGGAAAACTCGTAAAGTTTACCACGTGTCTGGCCGTTGGGTTTATGTTGCTGACAATTATTTTAAATCTTGGTGTATTTTGAGACTTAAGGCATTCTTGTAAAAGGATGCCTTTTTCTTAACATAAGAATGTCTCGCGAAGCGTGGCATTCGTTGTTTGCGGATAAATGTATCCTGTAAGATAAAAGCCCTGGGGCAGGACGTGCACGTTTAATGGAAGGATTATGGAAAACAGTAAATTGGAAATGCGGGAAGAACGTAAAAAAAGAATATGTGAGCTGGTGGAAACAGATTTTTATGTTCCAATGAAGGAAAAAGAACTGGCTGATTTTATGCAGGTAAAGTCGGAAGAGCGCGGGGAACTGAAAGACATACTGGCTGAATTGGTGAAGGAAGGAAAACTTCAGACTACCAAACGAGGAAAGTATATTAAGGGAGACGGCATGCCGGCGAACCTTTCCGGGACTTTTATCAGCAATGCCAGAGGATTTGGCTTCGTGGAAATAGAAGGACAGGAGCAGGATCTTTTTATACCGGAAAGCGAAGTGAACGGCGCATTCCATAAGGACAAGGTTTTAGTGGAACTTTTGCC
>JAAVAE010000054.1 GCA_014804245.1 Lachnospiraceae bacterium
AATACTTTTGCTGAAAAAAATAATATCAATTTCTCGAAACTTTTACAAGAAACTTTATTCTCAATGGCACAGGTAAAATGAATATAGGAAGCTACCCTTTATAGGGTAGCTTCTCATCGTATCATTACCAGATGGAAACGGCAGAAGGATCATATCATGTAAGCTCCTTTTTTCTATGTTACCGTTATGAAACAGTTTCAGTCCACGCATTTATTCTCTCATGATACAGAAATAGCTCTGCAGGGATTTTGAAGGTGTCCGGGGACACTGGCGTCTGTATCACACAGCCTTTCAGCGGAAGACCGTGCGCTCCTGTCTCTTGATCGGGCTTTAAGCGCATCATAAGAAGATGGGAGCTGCCTTGATGTGTTTCGGGGCGCGATTTCAAATACTGCTTGGAATGGAATATTAGGTTATAATTTTTACTGCATTCATATTCTACGCCGATATAGAACATCCCCTTTGGGCAGCACTGCTCCAATGCGTCATAGCGGTGCTTTATTGCCTCTTCTAACTGTTCCGGTGAAAATTTTTCTGCCAGTTTGGGATTACTGAACTCTTCCTCTGTATTTTTCCACACATCTATTAGCGTTACATTATTGATGTAGCACTGCACTTTGTCCCCATAATCATCCAAGGAGTATTCCAAGGCGCCACCATTGCCGCCCTGTATCTGCAGCCTTTCACTGCCAAGATGGAAGTCGCTGCAATGTAAATAGCTGCAGCTTCTTTCTTCGTGTTCTTTTAATATCTGTCTGTGGCTGCGGATGCCTTTTCTGGTTGTGAGTTCTTGCTTATCGTATGGTTCGATGATGTACAGTTTTGCTTCATCAGATAAGGTCATGCCAATAATGTGGTATTTCTTCCCATCCCGCTCTATGGTTTTTCCGATTACGAGAACATCCAGCCATTTCTTATGGCGATATGATAAAATTGAAAAATTCATGGTCGCACTCCTATAAAAATTCAGATTGTTAAAATACTCCCCAAATTTTTCTTCATACATTTGTCTACCGCTTTCCTTGGTGGATTATTTTTCTTCCTTACTCATCTTTTTTTCAGTAATTGACGTGTGCTTTTTCCTTGCATATAATTTTAGTAGATAAGAAACCCGTTGTAAAGGAACAGATAAGAGTGAAAAAAGCATCTATAGGGAATCTGATTTCTGTTGTTTGCCCTTTGCAAACCTGGATTTGAAAAGAAGATTGTGGAAAAGAAGGAGAGATGATTATGCAGGCAATTATGGAAACATTGTTTGATATTGTGTATTTAACTCTTGTTATTACCGTTGGACTCAGAATGATGATTAAAGGGCGTAAAGAAAAGCAATACTTTCTTTTGGGGGTGATGGCAGTCATTCTTGGAACCGGCGACGCATTCCACCTTCTCCCCCGCGCCTATGCACTATGCACGACCGGCCTGGAAAACTTCACTGCGGCGCTTGGTGTTGGAAAACTGGTTACTTCGGTCACTATGACGGTGTTCTATGTGCTGCTCTATTATGTGTGGCGCATTCGTTACCATGTGAAGGGCGGAACTGGTTTGAGTGCCTGTATCTGCCTGCTGGCTGCTTCAAGGATCGTTCTGTGTCTGTTCCCGCAAAACGAATGGACATCCGCAGATGCGCCGTTGTCATGGGGAATATACAGAAATATTCCGTTTGTATTGCTTGGGGTGCTTATAATTGTTCTCTTTTACAAAAAGGCGCACGAAACTAACGATAGGGCATTCCGGTTTATGTGGCTGACGATTGTGTTAAGTTTCGGATTTTATATTCCTGTAGTGCTTTTTGCGGATGCAGTGCCTGTGATCGGTATGCTTATGATACCAAAAACCTGCGCCTATGTGTGGGCAGTTTTGACTGGATATTACGATATGAAAAGAAATCTGTAGACGGAAGCTATTGACAATGTAAAAGCGAAAGTAGAGGAGATTTTGTGATGTTCCATTATGACAATAAAACGGAAAATACCGGTAGGAAGGCAGGTATGAGATATAGACCTGACCGATATGGCAGTCAGATTTCCCAGCTGGGTTATGGCTGCATGAGATTTAGCAGAAAAGGAAATGCCATCGACTACGAAAACGCGGAGAAGGAAGTCCTTCTTGCTATTGAAAAGGGTGTCAATTATTTTGATACCGCTTACATCTATCCTGGCAGCGAGGAATGCCTCGGCCGGATACTGGATGAAAACAAATGCCGTGACAGGGTCTATATTGCCACCAAGCTTCCGCAGTATATCATACGTTCTGCTACGGCAATCGATAAAACCTTTAATGAGGAACTTTCCCGTCTCCGCACAGAACATATTGACTACTACCTGATGCATATGTTCACAGATTATGCGGAATGGGAGCATCTGAAGGCTTTGGGTATAGAGGGCTGGATTAAGCGACAGAAAGCAGAAGGCCGTATTCGCAACATCGGTTTTTCCTACCACGGTGATACGGAAATGTTCCTGAGAATTCTGGATGCTTACGACTGGGATTTCTGTCAGATACAGTATAACTATCTGGATGAGCATACCCAGGCAGGAAAGAGAGGTCTTCAGGCAGCAGCAGGGAAAGGCATTCCGGTTATTATTATGGAACCTCTTCGCGGCGGTAAACTGGTCAACCTTCCGGATAAAGCAAAGGAGGAACTTGCCTCTGGCGGCAAGGGCTATACGCCTGCCGAACTGGGGCTGCGCTGGCTGTGGAACCAGCCGGAAGTGACCTGTGTGCTTTCCGGCATGAACTCTGAGGATATGGTAAATGAGAACATCCGTATCGCATCAGAGGCGGAGCCGGGACATTTTACAAAAGCGGATATGGAAATTGTTGAGCGAATCAAGCAGATCATTCGTGAACGGGAAAAGGTGGGCTGTACGGGCTGCCGATATTGCATGCCCTGTCCCAAAGGAGTAGATATTCCGGGCAATTTCTATTATTACAATCTGATGTATATGGAGAAAAAGTCCTCCGCCCGCGTTGAGTTTGTCCAGAACATGGGGCTGCGCAAGGAACCCGGTTTTGCATCACAGTGTATTGGCTGCGGTAAATGTGAAAAACACTGCCCACAGCATATCAATATCCGTGAAAAACTAAAGGAAGCCGATCGCGACCTCAGACCCCTGCCCTATAAAATCGGCATTGGTGCGGCACGAAAAATCATGATTAAATAGATAGTGCGGCGGTGTACTATAGAGATAGTGGCAAGCTTTGTATGCACTGCTTTATGAAGAGACAGGCAGGTGGCAGGGCGCGGGTTCTTCCATATCAATTCCCATGGCGGAGCAGAACCGTGCCAATTTTCGCCGTATTCGGACATCAACGTAAAAAATACATCACTCCGTCAGGTACTGCGCTCACCATTGTTTATCTCTTTGCGCAATCAGGGTGTCCTCATGGAGGAACACAGCGGCGGATGTGTGCTGTTTTAGTGGAACTTAATGATGGATAAAGTGTGATCGCCGCTATGGTTTAACTCCATATGCGGCGGTTTTCATTACAATAAGCTGACTCGCGAAGCGCGGCAGCGTTTGTTTTTATAGGCAGATCGGACGGAAGGGGAAAACTTTAGACTTGATTCTATGTTTTTGTAAAAAGAAAAAAGATTTCATTCCATTTCAAATAGGGTTCGTTCCATCTCGGCGAAATACGAAAATTATCTGCCGATATAAAATATAGAAAGAACTGAACTGTTTCAGCGAAGGGAGGTGCTGGTCATGAAGTTTGACAGGGGAAGTTAGAAAATGTACTTTTACTACTTATAACGTAATGAACTGCTCGGACTTTTTTGAGGGAGCAGAGGTGGTTCTGAACGACAGAGGAGCCACCATTAAAATATTTGATGACAATGGAGGAATTGAAAAATGAGCGTAAATGGAATTGATAATATTACTGGAATTAACTCGAATTATATGACGGGTAAAAAGAGAGTTTTAGGCAAGAATTTTAATAATCAAATAGAAGATATAAACAGAGGAAGTAAAGTGAATGAACCTCCCCTGTCTTTTTCAAATCCAAAGACAGGGGAGAGCGCTTTAATACATCGTTCAGACATTTATTCGGATGATACGCCAATTTACATATTAAAGGGCAAGACCGCAGAGGGAGAAGAATTTGAAAGGATGCACCATGCATGGATTATAGATCCAAGAAATTGCAGCTATGCTGAACTTATGATGCTTAATCAGGAAACGGGAAATACATCTTTAGGAGATAAGCAGAGAGCAGATATTCTGTTTGAAAAGACAGGAGTGAAAACTTATTTAGATAAGGCAGACTACAGTACGGCGATAAAGGAGGTTATGGAGGAATATAAAAGTTCCGGAAATTGGGACGCTTACCGTTCTATGGACAAGTGGCAGCAAAGTCTTAATGACTATACATCCGTGCCGGTGTATTTTGATCGCAGTATTATGGGACAAAATACAATGGAACGAAATGGAGTGAAAGGTTCTTGCAGTTTTGCAACGGTTAAAACAGCAGAAGAAATACAAAAAGAAATTGATGATAGAGTTAAAGCGGCAGAGAAGAATGGGCCAACTTTACGAGAGGCATTAGCAAATGCTTTTCCAAATGCAGTAAATACTCTTTATAGTTTTGTGGGATCTTCTGTGGTTATGACATTTGATGAATATGTGAAAGCGATGGAAGAAATGTTAAGAAAATCCAATGAAGAAGCTAATGTTTCTTTAATAAAATAAAAATTTTGACGCCCGATGGGAAGATCGGAGGATTGCCGAATAAGGCAGATAATCTGCTTAATAAGACAAAAGACAATGCTAACTGCTCGGACTTATTATGAGAGAGCAGATGTGGCTCTGAATGACAGAGGAGCCGCAGAAAGGAGATTTTAGAATGAACATTGGAGCTATTGGGACATCAAATTACTATTCAGGATATCATAATGGCAGATCCGTTTAAAAGGCAGGGACAAAAAGTTTTGAGGACACTGTAGTAAACAATACTTCAAACATAGTGATACATGGTTTTATGGGTGAAAAGACCGAAGCGGGAGATACTGTTGTAGGTGCATGGGGAAATGCGATATCAGGCACATCAACAACAGTATATAAACCGCAAAATTGTAATTCTTTTGATATGTATGCTTATTGTTGTTATGCCAATGATAGCGGGAAAAGTTCGTCTGCTATGACGAATTTCATGGGTTCTCATGCTTACTATCAAGGAGAGCAGGGAGGCGGTTCTGATTATAAAGATTTATTCAAGCAGACAGATTGGTTAGCAGTAGTAAAAAATATTATGGATATGCAGTATCGGTTAGGCAATATGAAGGGATACATGGATTATAAAAGTTTCTTTGATTTTTTAAGCAGAAAATAGAAAAATTATTGAATTTTTGAATAGCAATGGAGGATTTGAAAAATGAGCATTAGTGGAATAGGAGCAGCAGGATATCCGACAGCAGGGTATGATACAAGAAAGACAGAGAGAAATGTGGCAGGAGGAAATTTTGCAAAGCAGGCGGCGGAAGCGTCACAGGCAGCAGGTAAGGCAACAGCCACCTTGCATGGAGCAGAGGAAGGCTCAGGGGATATTACAATATTCTCAGGGGCGGAGGTTGTGAGCGGTTCATCCTATTCTGTTTATAAGACACCGAACTTTGATTCGGAAAATCCTGTATATAAAGTGAAGATATGGGATAAGTCAGGAAATGTGACAGAGCGGATGGTGGACGTGTCGAAGGTAGACCCGAAAAACTGTGATACGGTTGAAATGTATGCGTACACTGCCGATCTGAAAGAAAGCGGAAAAGGCAGTTTTGAGGATACGGTGCTGAAAGCCGTAGTAGCAAAATCTGTGAAAGATGCTGAAAGTAGATCTGGCACATGGAGTTTTTCAGAAAAGTTTGATTGGACAAAAATCGTGAATGATCTCATGCAGTCATCGTATCACTATGGGGAATTGAAGGGGTATATGGAGTGGAAGAAGTTCTTAGGATTTCTGAATAAGTAAACTATGCCGGATTTATTACATAAGTGGCTCAATTTCCTGCCTTTAACTTTTTTTCCATTAGATGATAGATGCGATCAATGTCTGTGTAGAAAAGGGATATACCGCGTTTATGCAAGCGGAGATTGTAACTGAGATTATCGGCAATCAGCTTTGCAGTGGAATTGTGCAGGGATAACGGAATGCCCTTGCTTGTATGTATATGATCGAAATAATCTGCTGTGGTCGGGAATGCGTTCTGTATAAGGAAAGCGGCATCCCAACCTCCGCATTTACCTAATACAATTTTAGTGCATTTTCTATATCGGGCAACCTGACGGTTGTAGATATTCTGGTATTTCTCAAACTTGGAACTTACAGGGACCATCCAGTAAATTCTGGGATTTTGAAAATCCTGAATGGCAAGGTAATGGGGACGGTAATTTCCGTCCTCCTTATTTGCCATTAGTGAGCCGTCCTGCACTTCCTCAAAAAATGTATCTTTGATGTGGTAATAAAATCCAGATTGTATATTCATGTTTCTCCTTAATAAAAACCCCCACCACGAAGGGTGGGGATAAATGTTCGTACCGAATAATTTATATCCCGCACCATCGGTAAGCGGGAACATTTGACGCACTGAATAATTTATACCCCGCACCATCAGTAAGCGGCAACATTTTCTGTACTCTTATTATACGCAGAAAATGGGAAAAGAGCAATGTTATTTTTGGAAATTTTAATCTGTATGATAAGGAAGTGACCTATTCGTCAATCGGAAAATCTAAAATGACTTTGCAGCCTTTTTGTTCTCCAATATCCTTATTGTTAAAGCGGCTATCTGGTGTCCTGCTCCCTGCATAATTTTACGGTGGAATCTGGCACAGCGACATTTTCGCTGTTTCCCTTCCTGCCGGTTGCGGTACTGGTCTTTGCATTGGTATTTGCGGTTGCTGTAATAAAATTTGGAAAAAAAGAAGTGAGGTAAATAATTGACCTAAATAATTAACATCCAAATGCAAAAGAGATATATTTATATCATTACAAGACAAATATATCTCTTTGCGGAGGATAGGTGTTATGAAAAAGAATAAAATAAAGGAAATAGTTATACCGGGGATCATAGGTATAATCTTTTTGGCTACTTCAGTTTGGTATTCTGTGAGGTACAATGAATCACGTCTTGTAGTACCGACAGATTTTGAAACATATAAGTTCAGCCCAAAAGATATTCCCATGATTTGTTCGACTGTGCTGACAATGGTGTATATCTGGTATTTGGTGGCTTGTATAATAAAGGCAGCTATTCAGGAGAAGAAGAATGCTCTCAAATCAAACAGAACCCGCAAACTTAACCCTAAATTGGGATTTCTTGGATTTTTCTATGAGGGTAAAATGTCTAATACATTAATGGATGAGAGGTTTAGGGAAAATAAAAATAAAGCACAGCTTATGGCATTTAAAGCAGCTTTTGCCGTCAACATAATTGCTTTAATCTTTCTTTCTGTAGGTGAGTCTTTTATGAGCATAGAATATTTGCTTATTGGGGTACAGATTTTGATTGCATTATCAATTGCGCTTGCTGCTTTTCTTAGCGAGTATCTGCTATATCGTTATGACCAAGATGAATATGATATGAAGGAATAATGGATATGGCAGAGTTTGAATGTAGATTGAAAAAGTATCGTCTGTTAAAAGAATTGACGCAAGAGCAGCTGGCAAATTTAGTAGGTGTCCGCAGAGAAACGATTATGCGGTTGGAAAAAGCACAGTACAATCCTTCATTGAAATTAGCAATAGACATATCCAGGGTCGTGGAAGTGCCAATTGAGGAAATATTTATCTTCTCGGAATGAAGTTCGAGGGGAGCGAGAGTATCATGCAGTGACATAACAAACGATATGCAATTGCATTTATGATTGCATTGCTGCTGATTGTACTAATACTTGTTTACTATTATAGGGCAACAATCTATACAATCAAGAGAAATTTGACCAGAACCCTTAACAGCATTAGATAAGGGATTTATTTCTGTTAAATGCTAATTCTTTTTCGTTTCAATAAATTTATCATGCATCTGTTCGAGTAATGAAAAATCAACGGTGCTTTTCAGATATCCAATAGCAGGGCTGTTTTCTTTTTTCTGTTTATAAAGAATTTTTGCATTCTGGATGATTTTGTTTTTATTCTTACGGATAAAAAGCATTTCCTTATGTATGAGGGACTTATAGAGTAAGTCAGGTTCATGTTCTATATCATACAGGGTTAATTCCGACGCAGGAACAGGAATCATATTGCTCAGTTTTAATGTTCCCTTTAATTCCAATTCCCCAGATGAGGATTGGGAAGTGATGCGGATGATGGGAATTATGCTCCTGCGGATTTTTCGTATCCCATTTTCCATTCGGTAATCAGAATTTTTAGGGGAAGAAAGGGGGATGTAATAGTTATATCCATTAATGCTGTATACAATGCCCAGATACTTCCTTGTATGATTCCGGTCATTCTCTTTTGCGGAAAAAACATTTTTTTCAACGGTACTGATATACGAAATGTATTCTTCGGATATTTCATGTAATTTTAATTCGTTCATTAGTATCTCCTGCAAAGAAAAGGGCGATCATAGCGATCACCCTTCGTTTTTAAAGTTTCCCACTGTCTGGCAGGGAATCTCCTGATTAATAAAGTTTTCCACTATGTGGCAGGAACTCTCCTGATGATGGTTTCCCATCTCTGATATTATTATACGTTTCTATGAAAAATATGTCAATAAAAATGAAAAATCCTGGTAATGAAATTTGGTGACAAAATGTGTCTAAACTTTTATTTATGCTATAATGTAATAGATTGGTAACAGAGAAAGGAACAGTTGAAATCAGGAGGTGGCTATGAAACTTAAAAAGTTGGATTACGCTTTGACTGCTTGCAAAGTTGCATCAGAAATTGATATTGATTTTAGTAAAGATTTCTATTTCATTGGAAAAACGGATGAGGAATATTCTTTAGTGTGCATTACCGAGGACACGCCAGCCAATACGCTTGAACGGGATGATGGGTGGAAGGGTTTACGGATACAGGGGATGTTGGATTTTTCAATGATTGGTGTTCTCTCAAAACTGTCCGGTGTGCTTGCAGAGAATAAAATCGGTATATTTGCCGTATCGACTTTCAACACAGATTATATCCTTGTGAAAGAGGAAAACTTTGACAGGGCTTTAAAAATATTATCTTTGGCTGGATATGATATAGTTTGATGAAGCTGGCTCTCTTGCAGGCTGCTTGAAAAGAATCGGGATATAAAGAAATTTGAAATGTTTGGGATGGAGGATATATGACATTACAACAATTAAAATATATGATAATCGTTGCGGAAAGAGGATCTATTACAGAAGCGGCAAAAGAACTGTATATTTCCCAGCCGAGTCTTTCTGGTGCTGTCAAAGAAGTGGAGAAGGAATCTGGAATAACAATTTTTAATCGATGTCGGGCAGGTGTAGCGCTGACAAAGGAGGGGATGGAGTTTTTAGGATATGCAAGGCAGGTTGTCCAGCAGATGGAACTCTTGGAATCAAAATATGTTGACAAAAAGCCTGCAAAACAGAGATTTTGTGTTTCCACCCAACATTATACCTTTACAACAAATGCGTTTGTGGAACTGATACAGCGGTTTGGTCAGCAAAGATCATCCGCTTGCAAAATGCACATCTGTCAGGCTGGATGATCTGAAGCCATATCCACGGCTTAGTTTTGTGCAGGGAACTTATGAATCGTCCAATTTTTCTGAGGAACTTTTCAGCAACGAGCCTGCTGAAAGAAGTATCAAAGTCAGTGACCGTGCGGCTATCGTAAATTTGATGATCGGACTAAATGGGTATACGATTTCAAGTGGTATTTTCCCTAAATATCTGCAAGGGGATTCTATTGTCTCTATTCCTTTGAAAGAAGATGAGGTGATGCATATTGGATACATACTGAATAAGGATAAAGAGTTATCAGAATTAGGGGAGATTTATATTGAAGCTTTGAAACAGTACCAAAAATAAGTAAAACATAGGATCAACCTATGTAACAGCATAAAAAACAGATATTACCTATCACATGGCGTTCCGTGTTAAGCTATAGAAACGGAAAGGAGGCATAAAAATGCCGGGTTATGTATTAGGTAATTTTTTTATCTATTCTGTTATCAATGCTTTTACGCCGGGACCGGGAAATATTTTAGCGTTGAATACAGTGACAAACTATGGATATAAAAAAGGGAGACCGCTTTTTTGGGGAATATTTGCAGGATATTATGTTGTACAGATTATATGCGCAGTTTTCGTATTTGGGGTGAGTACCCTTTTGCCGAATATGCTCGGTATGATGAAATACATAGGAGCTGCTTATATTTTATGGTTGGCGGTTCATATTGCGTTAAGTAAACCAGCTACAGATGATGTAGAAAAATCGGCATCATTTATGAAAGGATTTTTATTACAGTTTGTCAATGTAAAAATCTATTTATTTGGAATTACTGCATTGACAGGGTATGTCACAGATTATAGCGCCTCTTTATGGGTTTTGCTTTTGTTTGAAATTATCATAGCTACGATCGGAACGATGGCAACTCCTACCATGCATACGGAGGAGCAGCAGTATATTCAAAAGGCGTTTGAAACAAACTGGATAGCACCGTTAGGACCAAATGTAGATGAATTTGAGGATAAAGTGGCAGCTTATGTGGGAGCATCTTCCTGCGCTGCACTTTCGTCTGGAACAGCGGCGCTGCATCTGTCTGTTGTTTTAGCGGGTGTGAAAGAAAATGATATTGTGTTTGTTCCATCCTTGACCTTTGCGGCAAGTGTCAATCCGGTCAGATATGAGAAGGCAATCCCCGTTTTTATCGATTCTGAGCGTGATACATGGAATATGGATGCCGCAGCATTAAGGAAAGCATTTGAAAAATATCCGCATCCGGCGGCTGTCATGGCTGTGCATTTATACGGCACATCGGCTAATATGGACGAAATATGCGCTATCTGCAGGGAACATAATGTTCCCTTAATTGAAGATGCGGCTGAATCGTTAGGTACAACATATAAAGGGAAAATGACAGGTACTTTTGGAGATTATGGAATTTACTCATTTAATGGAAATAAAATTATTACGACTTCGGGCGGAGGCATCCTTGTTGCAAAACAGGAAAAAGATGTGGATAAAGCCCGATTTTTATCAAAACAGACCCGCGACCCTGCCAGACATTATCAGCATTCTACAATTGGTTACAATTACAGGATGTCAAATATTGTTGCCGGAATAGGGTGTGGGCAGATGCAACATCTTGATGAGCACATAGAAAGAAAACATAAGATTTATAAGATGTATAAAGAAGCCTTCTCTGATATAAAGGAAATAGAAATGAACCCGCTTAACAAGGAAGGGATTGATAATAATTGGCTTTCCTGCATGACGATTTCACCGGACAGTGATGTGACGCCAACGCAGGTTATGGATGCCTTAGAAGCTGAAAATATTGAAACCAGACCAATATGGAAACCGATGCATTTGCAGCTTGCTGCGCAGATCTTCATGGATTTTCGCATAGGAGGTATTTAAAACGCTGTGAATGTTTTTTCCTACCGGACACAGGGGAGAAGGCATAGGGTGGACCCCAATTAATTTGACGAGAAAATCCGGTTCTAACGCATTACAAATCCGGTACAATGTAATCTCATTCAAAGGGCAGGGTGAGATTCCCGCAGAAATTTAGTTGTCTTTTCACGTTTAATAAAGTATATAATAGAAGCAAAAACAAATTTGGGGTTCAGAACACTGCCAAGTGATTAACGGAGGATAGTAGGATGAAAAAAATTTTTCTGGTAGAAGATGATAAAACAATTTCTAAAAATCTGATGCTGCTGCTCCAGTCAGAGGGATTTGCAGTTAGCCTTGCTTCCACGCAGAAAGAAGCAGTCAGTATGCTTGCAGAAGACAAATTTGACATGGCATTGGTAGATATTTCTTTGCCTGACGGAAATGGTTTTGCTGTTTGTACAGAAATCAAACAGACACAGAATATTCCTGTTATCTTTCTGACAGCATCCGGTGATGAGGCCAGTGTTGTGACAGGGCTGAATATGGGGGCAGATGACTATATTACAAAACCATTCCGCCCGCGGGAACTGATTGCAAGGATTGGAGCCGCTTTACGGAAAACAGGCTGTTCGCCCGCTGTTTTTGATATAAACGGGCTTTCTGTTGATGCTGCCAGTGGTATTGTGAAAAAAAATGGCAAAGAGGTATTTCTTTCTGCGTTGGAATATCGTTTACTGCTGGTATTTATCAATAATCCCCAAAATATTCTTACTCGGGAACTGCTGTTAGATGAACTGTGGGATGCAGCAGGGGAATTTGTCAATAATAATACACTGACAGTCTATATTAAACGGCTGCGGGAAAAGATTGAGGATAATCCAGCGGAGCCAAAGATCATCCTGACAGTTCACGGAACGGGATACCGGCTGGGAGGCAGTTATGTTTCGGAATAAAGAGATCAGGCAGGCAGCCATATTATTTCTTATCATAACATTTATCTTTACAGTAGTGGGAATTATGCTCTGTCCGACGGCGGGAATACTGGAGTTTGTTTTGGCTGCAATATTAGGAACCGTATTTTATATATTCACAAAGAAACGCTATCAGAGTATTGCGCAGCTTTCAGAGCAGATTGACAAGGTGCTGCATAATACTGAACACTTATATATCAACGAAGAGGATGAGGGTGAACTAGCTATATTACGGAGCGAGATTGTTAAAATGACTTTGCGTATCCGAGAGCAAAATGATGCATTAAAAAACGAGAAAAAGCATCTTGCAGATTCCCTTGCCGATATTTCCCATCAGCTCCGGACTCCGCTTACATCAGTGAATATTATCCTGTCACTGTTAGAAAAGAACACGGATAAAAAGGAACAGAAGGAAATGATAAGGGAAGCAGGGGAATTGTTTGGGCAGATGGATTTTTTGCTTACATCCCTGTTAAAGTTTTCCCGTCTGGATGCAGGTATTGTGGTTTTCAAAAAGGAGCAGATAGATATAAGCAATTTAGTATCGGTTTCGCTCCGTCCTTTCTTAATTTCAATGGAACTTCATAATATTCAGATACAAACTGACATACCGGAGAAAGCAAAAATTTCAGGTGATTTCAGGTGGCTGTCAGAAGCATTCCAAAATATTATTAAAAACAGTATAGAGAGTGTGGGGGATAACGGAAAAATTGAAATTGCGTGCGAGGACAATCTGATATTTACAGAAATAACATTCCATGATGATGGAACTGGATTTGAGAAAGAAGAGTTACCGCATTTATTTGAGCGTTTCTATCGCGGAAAGGAGGCAGGTGCTACGGGGTATGGAATTGGGCTTGCTCTTTGCAGAACCATTATTATGCAGCAGGGCGGAACCATTACTGCCAAAAATCATCCTCAGGGAGGAGCCGTATTTTATATCCGTTTTTTAAAGTGACAGATCTCTCACAGAAATGTGACGGATCAGTCACCAAAAAGTCACAGAAAAGTAAGTTCAAAGTCCTATGATATGGGTATAGCAAGTTAAAGGAGGCTCATAAAATGGAATTTTTGAAAATTGAAAATTTGTCTAAAGTCTATGGTAAGGATGAAAATATGGTTACAGCATTAGACAATGTTTCTCTGACCATCGAGAAGGGAGATTTTACTGCTATCATAGGCACTTCTGGTTCCGGAAAATCTACACTGCTTCATGCGATTGCAGGCGTGGACGTTCCGACAAGCGGGAAGATTTACCTGGACGGACAGGACGTATATGCTCAAAACAGTGAAAAACTCGCCGTATTCCGCAGGCGGCAGGTGGGTCTGATTTATCAGTTCCACAATCTTATTCCTACGCTTAATGTGATAGAAAATATTACTCTGCCCATTCTCATGGATAAAAGGAAAGTCAACAAAGAGCGGCTGGATGATCTGCTGGAGCTGTTGGGGCTGCAGGAAAGAAAAACACATCTGCCCAACCAGCTTTCAGGCGGGCAGCAGCAGCGTGTTGCTATTGGACGTGCCTTAATGAATGCACCGGCAGTGATGTTGGCAGATGAACCTACAGGAAGTCTGGACAGCCGTAATGGACAGGAAATAATTCGTCTCCTGAAAGAAAGTCATCGTAAATATCACCAATCACTGATTATTGTCACGCATGATGAAAACATTGCCTTGCAGGCAGATCGCATTATCAGTATTGCAGATGGAAAAGTGGTAAGGGATGAAAGGCAGGTGGCGCAGTCATGAATATATTTCACAAGGTTGCTCTGCAGGGGCTGAAAAAAAACCGCACCCGTACATTTGTGACGGTAATCGGTGTGGCATTGTCGGCTACATTATTTACCACAGTTGCTACTTTTGGGACATCGCTTTTGCAATATCTGATCAACGGTTCGATAGCCAGATGTGGCAACTGGTACATTGATTTTGCGGATGTGGATTCAAGCTTTGTGCAGGAACGGATAAGCGATTCTCAGGTTACGGATACAGTGGTTTTTGAAAATATTGGTTATGCCTTGTTAAACGGGGCAAAAAGTGTTGAAAAACCTTATCTGTTTATTGCAGGTTTCACAGATGAGGCATTTGAGCAATTACCGGTTACACTTATTTCCGGCAGACTTCCCCAAAATGATACGGAAGTCATAATTCCGAATCATGTTTCCATTAAAGCAGATGTACGGATTCCGGTAGGAGAGACGCTAAGGCTGTCAGTCGGCAGCCGCGCGGCAGATGGGAACATACTGACGCAGCATGATCCATACAACCCAGGTGAAATGTTGGATATTGTGGGAGAGAAAACCTATACTGTCGTAGGAACTTATGAAAGAGCCGGATTTGAAGAACATGATTCACCGGGCTATACGGTAATTACGAGAACAAATTTTTCCAATACGACAGGACGGTACAGCCTGTTTATTACACTGGATGGTCCGCAAAAAGTGAATGCATATGCGGATCGTTTTGCAGATTCGGTTCCTTTCGTTTTGAATGAAGACGTACTGCGTTTTTATGGCGTGTCGGAAAATACCCTGTTTAATGTCATTATGTTTGCAGTCGGGGGAATATTAACCGCAATTATTATGATCGGTTCAGTCTTCCTGATTTATAATTCGTTCAATATTTCGCTGAATGAACGTGTTCACCAGTTTGGTATTCTTATGTCGGTAGGGGCAACTGCCAGACAGCTAAAAAGTTCTGTTTTGTTTGAAGGGCTTTGTATTGGCGTGCTTGGCATCCCGTTTGGTGTGGCAGCCGGCATTGGAAGCGTTGCTTTGGTGCTGCCGATTGTCGAAAAAAATTTTGCTACCATTTCCGCCAGTAATGTACCGCTAGGTCTGTCTGTGTCTGTTCCAGCACTGGCAGCAGCCATAGCAGTCAGCATGATTACTATTTTAATTTCAGCGTATATTCCAGCGAGAAAAGCTGCTGCTGTCCCTGTCATGGATTGCATTCGCCAGACTGGTGAGATTAAGACCCAGGCAAAGGATGTCAAAACCTCCGGATTTGTCGGATGTGTTTATGGACTGGAGGGAATGCTGGCTCTAAAAAATTTCCGGAGGAACAAACGCCGTTACCGCAGTGTGATACTGTCCCTGACATTAAGCGTTGTGTTGTTTGTAACAGGCAATGCCTTTGGCAGTACCCTGAAAGGAATTGCAAAAGAACTGACTGTGGAAGCTGATGGTGATATTTCTCTTTATGCGCAGGAAATGTCCGGAGACGAATTGCTTACTTTGTACGACAGATTGAGAAACGTTGATGGGGTCAGCAAAGGCACATGGCAGGCAAATGTGCTTTATTCAGGCACGGTGAGCGGGCTTTCTGATGATTTTGTAAGCGGATATCTTCAGAACGTTGATGGAGACAATGCGGGGGAAGTATTGGAAATACCAATATATGCCCAGTTTATTGAGGATACCGTTTATTATGATTTTATAGAAAGTCTGGAGGTTGATGAAAGAGAATATAGTGGACAGGATGCGAAAGTGCTTGCTCTTATTATTGATACATTAGAACATAAAACTTTCTTTATGGGGAAGGAGATGGAGGTTGCCATTTATTCTCCCACAGAAGAGCAGACAAAAACAGTCTGTACAACCGTGGTGGATAATTACCCTTTAGATATGCTCCCGTTTGATTCCACACCGCAGTATTTATTTATGATGGTCATTCCGTGGTCAATGCATGCCGGTTTTGACGGATTAGGGGAAGCTTCAAAATCGGGGCTGACTTTTTGGACGGATACCCCCACGCAGACAATGGCGCGGATTCAGTCTGAGATTTTAGATTCAGGGCTTACCTGTGATTATACACTTATCAACCTGTCTTCCGCATTTGAACTGTTACGTAGTTTAACTTTTGTTGTGGATGTGTTTACCTATGCATTTGTTGCTATGATTTCATTGATTGCGGTTGCAAATGTATTCAATACAATTTCAACAAATATCCGGATCAGACGGCGGGAACTTGCCATGCTGCGCTCAATTGGAATGTCGGAGCGTGGGTTCAATCGGATGATGAATTTTGAGTGTTTCTTCTATGGGCTGCGTACATTTCTGTTCGGAGTACCTGTCGCAGGTATTCTTTCCTGGTTGATTTACAAAGGAATGGCAGCCAGTGAACAGCTTGAGGGATTTGCGTATCATTTCCCGTGGAAAAGCATGACGGTCAGTATACTTGGCGTATTTTGCATCGTTTTTATTACGATGTTGTATGCTACCAGTAAGGTCAGGAAGGAAAATATTATTGATGCACTTAGGGATGATATGGCTTAAAAATAACATTGTTATTTGGAACTTACAGAAACCATCCAGTAAATAATAAAAATCCCCACCATGAAGGGTGGGGATAAATGTTCGCACCGAGTAATTTATATCCCGCACCCATCGGTAAGCGGCAGCAACTTGCCTAATAAGAAACAGCAATTCTTCTTTCATCAATTCCAAAAGCAATATAATGTTCATATAAGGCATCTTTATCATAACCGAAAACATTTTTTAAATCCGGATATCTGTCTGCATATGCCACATGATTAAATTCATCTTTGGTCCCGGTAAACGGGCGGTATTCTTCTTGTCCTGCTATCCATGGACTATTAATATCTGTATCTGTTGGATCCCATACTCTATATGAAGAATTTTCATCTATTTGAATTGCTGCCGGCTTTCCAAGTTCTCCGGCTTCCTCAGCGTTGGAATATACAACTACGGTAGTTCCCGGTTTACAGTTATCGTAAATCCACTTAGCATCTTTTACAGACATTCTGACACATCCTAAAGACGCATTCTGTCCCAGCTTATTATACTCTTCCCATTCTAAAGAGTCAGGCGACTCCTCGATATAAGGTACGGAATGAAAGAGAATCTTTCCATTAAAGCGCACTGCATATCTGCCATAAGTGCTATCTACCATTTTACGCCATTCATAATAATCGGAGGTCCGAAATGTACCTTCCGGCGTTTCGGAACCTTCCCGTCCGCAGGAACAAACCATTGACTTGACTGGCATCAGGGCGCCAGCCTCGTCCAGCTGCTTGATGGTAATGCAATTTAAAGCGCTGTTCACATAAATGACATAATCCGGTCGTATATCGACTACAGTATTTTCAATCTGCATATCTGACAGTTCCGCCGCATTAGCATGACTTCCCATGCCCCAAAATAGTAATATGCCCAAGCATACGATCCTCTTGATTAACTTACTTATTTTTTTCATACTTGTCCTCGTTTCTGTATTAATTTATTGCGCAAATTGCTACGGGGAAATTATAACATGTATTAAACTGGAATTTCAATTGTACATTTATTCATCAGCCCGCAGCATGACATTGGCGAAGAACATACCGTTCCCGTAAAGAAAGCGGCTGTAACCGCCGTTCTTTTCCGCGATATGGCGGACGGACTGGATGCCCACACCTTCGCCCCGGCGCTTAGATGACTGGAACACACCGTCTTTCTCCTTGATATCCCCGTCAAAGGCATTTTCCACAGCCAACAATACCATATGACCGGAATGCAGATATGCCTGCATTTTAATCTTGCGCTTGGCGGGATTCGTCTTTAAACTGGCCTCCAGTGCGTTTTCGAGGAGATTGGACATTACAAGACACAAATCAATCTCCGGTATCGGAAGGCGGCAGGGCAGGTCGAGTCTAAAAGAAAAAGGGATGTCATACTTACGGTACAGCAGACCGTAATGGCTTGCGACACTGTCTGCGGCCGTATTTTCGCACAGGTTAAGCCCTGTATCCGGCAGGCTGTCCTGCACATCGGAAAGGTATTTCTCAAGGCTTTCCCACTCTTTCTGTCCGGCGAGGCTTAACAGAGTATTAAAATGGTGGCGCATATCGTGGCGTGCCTGGCGGGTTTGTGCAATAGCGGTGCGCAGGCTATCGTACCGTGCCTGCTGCATGGAGAGGAACTGGTTTTCCTGGAGGAGATGGTTATTGCGGTTCAGGCTGTGTGCCATGAGGTAAAAAAGCGCATAAAAGAGCAGGAGCAGAAGCAACAAAGAAAGCCCAATGAGGATATACAGCGACCTGATCCGCCCCTGGTTTAAAATGTCTGGATTGACAGGAAGCATGGCAAGGTTCAGTCCGATAAACAGGATCGGCAGAATCCAGAACACATACCATGTTTGTGCAAAGGCTTCATCCGCCAGAAGTTTCCTTGCAGCATGGGTGGCGGGATACCAGACAACCGCAACAAATACGCAGCACATCAGCAACCAGGATGTGGCAGCGCTAAGTGAAAGCGGCAGGGTAGGATTTTTGGAGCTTAAGATGTCGCTTATTGCCACTGCCACGCTGCCCATGCAGGAAAAAGCACCGCATATTGCGAGGAAGACGCTGATAGATTTCCAACGTGTGATCTTGAGTGTGTGGACATAGAAAGTACAAGCTATGGCCGCAGTGGGAAAAAACAGCCAGGTGGGATTGACAGAGAAAAAGCAGCTTAGGGCGCCGGCAGCAAGGCAGAGAAATATTGTCAGCGGCAGCGTTAATATAGCCAGTCTGGCGGGGGGCATCCGCAGATATTGTTTCATGGGCAGGTAGGCAAGCAGCATACCGGGCAGAAGAATCATAAATTGCAGTGTGTGAGAAAGAAATTCCGTCATAGCTGTATCCTCCGTTATAGTCTGTTCTGGTCACCCCATTCACACATTCCGTCCAGAATAGGCATAAGGGATTTTCCGCGCTCAGTAAGGCTGTACTCTACCTTGGGTGGAATCTGCGGATACTCTTCCCGATGAACCAGTCTGTCAGCTTCCAGTTCTTTTAGCGTGGCGCTCAAGGTTTTGTAGGAGATGTTGCCGATATACTTTTTCATTTCATTGAAACGGACGATCTTAAATTCCATTAATGTATATAGAATGGTCATTTTATATTTCCCGTTGATTAGGGATAAGGTATAGCTGAAACCTGTGTCATTTAAGCATTCCTGTGATATACAGCGTTTTTCCATTTTACACTCTCCTTTAGGTAAGTATCACACCTAAATGTGCGTACTTGTAATTTATCTAGTTCGTGCTAATATCATAATATAGACTATAAAACAAGTCAAGGCAGTGAAAGACAAGAGAGCAAAGGAGAGCGCAGCATATGAGCAAAAAAATTGTTGTAATTACGGGAAGTCCAAGAAAAAATGGGAACAGTTTTGCGATGACGGAAGCATTTATTAAGGCAGCCGAAGACAAAGGACATACGGTTGTCCGTTTTGATGCCGCCATGAAAAAGGTGGGAGGATGCCGTGCCTGTGAAACCTGCTTTAAGACAGGAAAAGCCTGTTCTTTTGACGATGACTTCAATGAAATTGCCCCGAATATTTTAGAAGCGGACGCAGTAGTATTTACCATGCCGGTCTACTGGTATTCAATTCCGGCGCAGGTAAAGGGCGTGATTGACAGGCTGTTTTCATTCTGCGTTGCGGGAAAGGATTTGGCAGGGAAGGAGTGCGCACTGATTACCTGCTGTGAAGAGGATGATATGTCTGTTACGGATGGAGTCCGAATTCCGGTAGAACGTTCAGCCGCACTGCTTAAATGGAAAATGGTGGGAGAAGTGCTTGTCCCAGGGGTTTTGAATGTCGGTGATATTGAAAAAACGGACGGTTGTAATCAGGCAGCAGCATTGGCAGACAAATTCTGAAATATAGAATAATGGTGTTCCTCTTTGCGCCTGTCTACAAAATGCAGACAGGCGCAAAGGGGAATTTTTTAATGGCTGTGATGCTGCCTGCCGCTGCGACCATGTCTGGAAGCAGTCTTGTTGGAAGTCGTTTCGCAGGAATGGTCACAATAACCATCAGCATGATTGCATGATACCATATTCTCTTCAAGAAACAGTTCTTCATAAATGTCATTGAAAGAGGCAGAACGTAGGGCAGGCTTGCCGTAGAGACACAAAGAAAATTACTTTTGCGGCTATTGACATAATAGTATGTGTGCAGTATACTAAAAAATGAGTTAGCGGCTACTAACCAAATGGTGGCCGCATATATAAAACACAATGGTTAGTTTAAACTAACATACAGAAGGAATAGAGTAAGTGTCATTTTGTGACATATGCTGAAACGGTAGCAGGAATCGAAAATGGAGGTATAACATGTCAGAGGAAGAAAGAAATTTTTTGGAAATCGTAGATTTGAAGAAAGGATTCGGCAGTGGGGAAACTCGTCAGGAAGTGCTCCGCGGAATGACCTTTTCAGTTGCAAAAGGAGAATTTTGTGTACTTCTGGGACCCTCTGGTTCAGGAAAGTCCACGCTGCTGAACATAATCGGCGGAATAGACAGCGCTGATTCAGGGTATATATCCATAAATGGAGATAAACTGAAGGATTTAGGTGAAAAAAGGTTGACTCAGTACCGCAGGAAACATCTTGGCTATGTTTTCCAGATGTATAATCTGATTGGCAATCTGAATGTGAAGGAAAATATTGAAGTTGGAGCATATCTGTCGGATGATCCGCTTGATATTAATGAACTTTTAAATACCCTTGGGCTTTATGACCACAGGTATAAGCTTCCCAACCAGTTGTCGGGAGGACAACAGCAACGCGTCTCTATTGGCCGCGCAATCGTCAAAAACCCGGATATCTTACTTTGTGACGAGCCTACAGGTGCGCTGGATTATAATACATCAAAAGGGATATTGAGGCTGATTGAAGAGGTCAATGTGAAGTACGGGAATACCATTATTATGGTTACACATAATGAAGCGATTAAGAATATGGCAGATCATGTGATAAAACTTCATGATGGAAATATCCGTCGTAATGAAATCAATGCAAACAAAATTCCGGCTGCGGATCTGGAGTGGTAAGGGGAAAGGCATAGGTATAAAAATGAAAAAATGTGAGAAGAAAGTGCGCAATCCGCTTTTGAAGAGAGTTCCCAGAGAACTTGTGTGCGACTGGAGAAAGTATCTTGTGGTAAGTCTGTTCTTAATTCTTACTATCGGATTTGTGTCCGGAATGTATGTTGCAAATGAAAGCATGATGACGGCAGCAGACGAGGGCGTGTCCAGATACAAGCTGGAACACGGACATTTTGAACTCAGCAGCCAGGCGGATGGGGAACTGCTTTCGGCAATTGAGTCAGGGGAAAAGGCGGATGTTAAGCAGTATTACCTTGATGATCCTGGATTTAAATCCACTCCGGTACAGATATATGAAAACTTTTACAGAAATGAGGAAGAAGACAACAACAATGACGGTATATCCGACGGAACTGTCAGAGTTTATAAAAAAATGGAAGAAGTAAATCTGGCTTGTCTTATGGAGGGAAGCTTTCCCACGACAGAAGAGGAAATTGCGATTGACCGCATGCATGCAGATAATGCTGGAATTAAAGTGGGAGATAACATTACCGTCGGCGGACAGTCATTTAAAGTCGTCGGACTGATTGCTTATGTAAATTATTCTACCCTTCATGAGAAAAATACGGATCTTATCTTTGATGCTTTGAAGTTTGATGTGGCAATGGTGACGGAGAGCGGTTTTGATCGTCTGGATCAAGTCATCCATTATACATATGCATGGAAGTATGAAAAGGAGCCGGAGGATGAAAAGGAAGAAAAGAACTATTCGGACGATTTCTTAAAGGTGCTGCTTACACAGACAGTTACAGGTGAGAATGAAATTGAAGATTATATTCCACGATATGCGAATTCAGCAATTAATTTTGCGACGGATGATATGGGATCTGATGAAGCAATGGGCGGAGTTCTTCTTGATATTTTGATTGTTATCATCGCCTTCATCTTTGCAGTTACCATAAGCAATACCATAACAAAGGAGTCACAGACAATCGGTACACTTCGCGCCTCCGGATACAGTAAGGGGGAATTGATCCAGCATTATCTTTCTATGCCGGTGATTGTGACACTGATTGCAGCATGTATTGGAAATATTCTCGGATATTCTGTGTTCAAAAACGTAGTGGCATCTATGTATTATAACAGTTACAGTCTTCCTGCCTATGAAACCATATGGAATCCGGATGCGTTTTTTAAAACGACTCTGATCCCGGTAATGCTTATGTTTGCCGTAAACCTGGCAGTTATTATTAAAATGATGCAGCATACGCCTTTGCAGTTCTTAAGGCATGATTTAAAGAAAACGAAGCGCAAGAAAGCTATGCGCCTTCCGAAATGGAAGTTTTTCGGCAGATTCCGCCTGCGTATCATATTCCAGAATATTCCTAATTACCTCATTCTTTTTGCCGGTATTTTCTTCATAATGGTAATGCTTGCCATGGCAGTAGGGATGCCTGATACTCTTGAATTTTATAAAGAAAATGCTGAGGATATGATGTTTGCAAAGTACCAGTATGTGTTGAAGTCATGCGAAGATGAAGAGGGAAATAAGCTTGCCTCAAAAAATCATGATGCTGAAAAGTTTATCATGAAGTCCCTGCAAAAAAAGAGTGATGCATTGGATGAAGAGATTTCGGTATATGGAATTTCGGATGACAGCAGATATGTAAGAATCGCTGATTTGAAATTGCTTAAAGAAGGTGAAGTTTATATTTCGGAATCTTTCGGGGATAAATACAATCTGGAAGTGGGAGATACCATTTCTCTGGATGAAAAGTATGAGAACAGGCAGTATCAGTTTGAAGTCGCGGGAATTTATGACAAGTGCCAAAGTATTGCTGTTTTCATGCCAATACAAAATTACTGCGCAATATTTGATTTGGATGAGGGGGAGTTTGGCGGCTATATGTCTGATTCGGAAATTACAGATATTGGGGAAGAAAACATCGCAACTGTCATTACAAAGCGGGATATTACTAAAATGTGTGACCAACTGGATCATTCCATGGGATCTTATATGGATTATTTTCAGTTCCTGTGTATTTTATTATCAGCAGTGCTGATTTACCTTCTTACTAAAATCATTATTGAGAAGAATGAAAATGCCATATCCATGACTAAAATATTGGGATATGAGAATCGAGAAATAGCAAACTTGTATCTTCTTTCGACTACCATGATTCTGATTATTGCAGATGTCATCAGCGTTTTTCTGGGGGCACTTGTCATGAACGAGGCATGGAAAGAGATTATGTTTAGTTACAACGGATGGTTTACATTTGTAATTGAACCGTCAGGATATGTTAAAATGTTTGCGTTTGTCATGATTGGATATCTGATTGTCATGTTTTTTGACTTTAGGAGAATCAAGAAGATACCGATGGATAAAGCGTTGAAGAATGTGGAGTAGCTTTTAGGCAGAGATGTGAAGGGAGAGAAATATTTATGGAAGCAGCAAATTGCATGATGGAAAAATATGATGAAAATAATGTATATGATTTTGGAAGCTATCAGCGGACTCAGATGCAGAAGAAAATGATTATTCAGAAATTGAAAGACAGAGGCAGCAGGATGACCAGACAGCGCTTGATGCTTTTGGATATTATTTTGGAGGATGAGTGCTCCTGCTGTAAAGAGATTTACTACAGAGCATCGCGCAGAAATGAAAAAATAGGTATGGCGACTGTTTACCGTATGGTCAATACGCTGGAAGAAATAGGAGCAATCAGCAGAAAAGATATGTATAAAGTAGTCTGCAGCGAGGAATGTGAGCGTCCAGACGCTTATATAGCAGAGTTTGAGGATGGAACAGTTCTGCAGCTGTCATCAAAAAACTGGTATCAGGTGGTCTGTGCTGGGCTGAGGGAATGTGGCTATATGCAGGACAAAGAGTTGTATAGGGTGAGAGCGAGAAGGTGTAGTTGTTAAATTAGTTATAATTTACAAGTAGGATAAAGACATGAAATATGATATTATGATGTATGAGAAAAATGTGTTTGCGCCGTATAGTTGCAGGCAAAGTAAGAATGAGGGATTCATATGTATCATATTATCATTTGCGATGATGAAAAAGCGTTTGTATCAGAGGTAAAGGAAAGTCTGGAGCGTTATGCGAAGGAAAAGGGCTTGGATTTTCAAATTCAAGTATATTATGATGGGAAGGACTTAATCGATCATTATGAAGTGAAATTCGATCTTATTTTCATGGATATCAAGATGGAAAGAGTGGACGGATTAAAGGCAGCGGAGGAAATTCGTAAGCGCGATAAAGAAGTAGGGCTTATTTTCCTTACATCCGTTGCGGAGCATGTCTTTAGAGGATATGAATTTGGGGCAGTCAATTATCTGCTAAAGCCTCTTAAGTATGAACGGCTGGAAATGGAATTGGACAGATTCTTTTCAACATATTCAGGGAAAAAAGAGCGCCTTTTTGTTGTCGATAATCATAACACGATGTTTAGCGTACCATATAAGAAGATACGTTATATCGAGGTAGAAAAGAGAAATGTGTTGATGCACTATGAAAAACAGCAGCAGATTATTCACAAAAGTATGAAGGAAATGGCTCAATTGTTTAAAAGTGAGACAGCGTTTGCGCGGTGCCACGCGAGTTTTCTGGTAAATTTGTCTTATGTGACAGGTGTGGAGGGGATGGAAGCCGTGTTATCCACTGGTGAAAGAATACCGATCAGTCATCCCAAAAAGAGGGAATTTATGTTGCGTCTTGCAGAGTACTGGGGAAGTATGGTGTAGGGGGTGGACAAGATGGAAATTATGATCAGGTTCTTAGATCTGTGCAACACTCTGCTGGAGGGACTGATGCTGTATGCCTGTGCGGAAATCATATGTAAAGAAAATAGACAGGCTGGGATGCGCAGGTGCATTCCGTATATCGGAATATTTCTTGTAAGCTATTTGACTACCTGGGTTGTCCCCTTAGATACAAGCAAAATTATAATAGAAATGATAGTATGGTGCCTGCTGATGAAAGTAACTACAGGAGATAAATGGAGAAATTTCATTACCGCCTTCTTGATTTACTTTTATATCTTTGCAGCGGTATCGTTTTTTGAGATGACTACCTGTCACTTAGTATTGGGCACGAATACTATGGTGATTGGAGAACAGATATTTCTCAGCTGGTGGGATTACGTTTTTGCAGCTATAATAAAGATTCTTGTGTCAGTAGGGCTTCTGGTGTACAGGAAAAATTTTCAATATGAGATTCAAATAAAAGATACAGTATTGATTGGGGCTGTGACTCTTATTTTCTATATGATTTGTTTTTCTATCAGCGTTGGATTTTTTGCAGGAAATAAAGAATGGTATGATGTGACCAGTGCAACAGGTACAATGCTTTTTAGCTTGTGTTTTCTGTTGCTGCTGCTTTTTTATAAGAACAATATATATCTAAAGGAGCAGAATCAGGAGGCAAACAGGCAGGCAAAAGAGGCACAGATGCGTTACCAATATTATCTGGAAAAGGAAAAACAGGAGGAAAAGGTACGCAGTATTTATCATGATATGAAAAATCATCTGTTAATATTGGAGAGCGGGCAGATGTCGGATGAGGCTCGTCAGATGGCGGAAAGACTCAGAAAAGAATTATCTGATTATGAAAGTTATATCCAGAGCGGAAATAGATTTCTGGATATCATATTAGGCGACAAAGCGCAGAAGGCGAAGGACGGGCAGATTGAATTTTCAACTTTTATAGATTTCTCAGAGATCACGTTCATAGATCCGTTGGATATTAGTACGATTTTTGGAAACGGAATTGATAATGCGTTAGAGGCATGTGAAAAACTGCCGCCGGAAAAGCGGATTGTTGTCGTAAAGGGATGCAAAAAAGAAAAGTTCGTTCTTATTTTTATAGAGAATAACTATGCGGAAAATGGAGATGTGAGTAAGCGGAAAACCATCAAAGAAGATACATATATGCATGGTTTTGGGATTCCCAATATAGAGAAAGCCGTTCAGAAATATGAGGGTGAATGTAAGATAATGAAAAAGAATGGGAGGTTTACTTTGACGATTATTATTCCTTTTCCGGCAGCTTAATTTTTCTGATTCATGCTTTGACAAAGAAGAAGAATTTATTTATAATAGTTTGGTCGAGTGGCGAAAAGCGTAAATCCAGATGTAGGGTTTATGCTTTTTTTATTTAACATAAGATTGTCTCGCGAAGAGTGGCATTCGTTGTTTAATGAGCCGGCTCGCAAAAATATGGTTATGGCAGCTTTCCGAAAAAGTCTCCTGAGAGATTCCGCGGTAGGTTATCCCAAAGCAGAGGATGGCAGGTTTCTCAAAAGAAACGGAGGAAAATTGAGTAAAGAAGTAACAGCAAACAAAATGGGGACGGGAGCCGTCTCAAAAGTGATGTTAAGTATGGGTATACCCATAGTTCTATCAATGGTATTACAGGCTTGTTACAATATTGTGGACAGTATGTTCGTGGCAAGGATGCCGGATACGGGCGGCATCACCAATGCCGGTGAGTATGCAGTAAATGCGCTGACGCTTGCTTTTCCCGTACAGATGCTGATTGTGGCATTTGGAATCGGAACAGGTGTGGGTGTGAATGCACTGCTTGCAAAAAGTCTGGGGCAGCGGGATGAGGAAAAGGTAGCAAAAGCGGCGGGAAATGGGATATCTTTAGCCCTCATCATTTATGCTGTGTTTTTAGTGTTTGGTTTGTTTGGCGTGAAAGTCTATATTGGAAGCCAGACGAAGGATGAAGTGATTCTCGCGATGGGAAGTTCTTATCTTTCTATATGCTCAGTTGCTTCAATTGGAATTGTGATGTTTTCTATATATGAAAAGCTTCTGCAGTCAACAGGTAAGACTATGTATTCCACCATTGCGCAGGTATCTGGAGCGGTTGTCAATATCATTCTTGATCCGATTATGATTTTCGGTTATTTTGGACTGCCGGAAATGGGGATTCGCGGTGCGGCTTATGCCACTGTAATCGGACAGATCGTATCCATGCTGATAGCGATGTATTTCCACTATAAGAAAAACACGGAGGTAAAATCGGGCAGGAAGTACCTTAAGTTGGAAGGTTCCATTGTGAAAGAAATCTATGTGATTGGGCTTCCGGCAATTATCATGCAGGCGCTGATGTCATTTATGACTTATGGGATTAACATTATTTTCGGTACAGTATCCCAAGCAACGGTAACGGCATATGGCATTTTTTACAAGATCCAGCAGTTCATTTTCTTCGCAGGGTTTGGGCTCAGGGATGCCATTACCCCGATAGTATCCTTTAATTATGGGATGGGGGATAAGAAGAGAGTAAAGCAAGGTGTCTTTTATGGCATCCTGTATATTGAAATAATTATGCTGGTTGGATTGATAGGACTGGAACTTTTTGCAAATCCCCTGATTGGGTTATTTGCCATGTCTAAGGAGACGGAAGCGTTATGTGTTATGGCTGCTAAGATTATTGCATTTGGCTTTCTGTTTGCCGGAGGTAACATTGCAATACAGGGAGTGTTTCAGGCATTGGGCTGCGGCATGGATTCCCTGATTGTTTCATTGCTCCGTCTGTGTATTGTTGTGCTGCCATTGGCATGGCTGTTTGCAAAGCTTGAAAATGCAAATGTTATGATATGGTGGTCATTCCCAATCGCAGAACTGGTGGCTTTTGCAGCCGCAGTCTTATTCATGCTGCGGGCAGAGAAGAGGATTATTAAACCGATGAAAGGAAGGGAATCATAATGAAAAAAGTAATTACAATCAGTCGTGAGTTCGGCAGCGGCGGAAGAACAATTGGAAGAGACGTAGCCGAGAATTTAGGGTATGCATTTTATGACAAGGAATTGATTGAGAGGATTGCGGAGGAATCGGGGCTTTCAAAAGAGTATATTGAAGAGCATGGAGAAAGTTCGCCGGGCAGGAATTATTTTGGATATGCATTTGTGGGAAGAGATACATCCGGCAATTCTGTGGGGGATTATCTCTGGAGAGTGCAGAGGAACATTATTGAGGAGCTTGCAGAAAAAGGAAATTGTGTGATTGTAGGACGATGTGCCGATTATATCCTCCGGAAAAGGACGGATTGTCTGCATGTATTTATTCATGCAGATATGGAGAAGGAAAAAGAAAGAATCGTAAATCTTTATGGAGAGACAAGTGCATCACCGGAGAAAAGACTTCGTGAAAAAAATAAGACAAGAGCTATGAACTATAAGTATTATACGGACAGGACATGGGGCATGGCAGAAAATTACCATTTGTCGTTGGATAGCGGTGTGTTAGGGGAGAAAAAATGTGTGGAACTGATCACTGGACTGGCAAAAGAATGACAGAGCAGCATCATCAAAGCGGGGAGAGAAATGAGTAGCTGGTCAGCGTCAGCCTGAAAGTTGCTTTTCTTTCTTGTCCCGATATGCTAGAATACACTTTGGATGAAAAGGCAGATATATTTCCGGTGATTTTATCCAGATTACGAAGGAAGGGAAGAAAGAAATGTCAATAGAAAGAGTAAAAGCATATTTTGGGAAATATGGAATAGAAGAAAGAGTTCAGGAATTGGATGTATCCAGCGCGACGGTAGAACTTGCTGCCGCAGCATTGCACTGTGAGCCGCAGAGGATAGCGAAGACGCTTTCCTTTATGGTGGATGGTCATGCGATATTGGTGGTGGCAGCAGGGGATGCAAAAATTGACAATTCCAAATACAAAGCGCAGTTTACCACGAAAGCAAAGATGCTTTCGCCGGAAGAGGTGGAGACGTTGGTCGGTCATGCCGTAGGCGGCGTATGCCCATTTGCGGTCAATGAGGGCGTGAATACTTATCTGGATGTATCTTTGAAACGATTTGACACCGTTTTTCCTGCCTGTGGAAGTTCTAACAGTGCAATTGAACTTACAATCCCTGAACTGGAGGAGTATTCCGGATATGTAGGCTGGGTGGATGTCTGCAAAGGGTATGAAAGCTGAATCGTAAGGAAAAGATCGGATTTGGGAGAACAGGAAACAGATGGAAAAGCAAATTGATTACACGTTTGATGGAAATAAGAAAAAGAAGGGAACATTCAGCATTGCCATGACTGGCGTAGTTATTTTAGCGGTCAGTATGCTTGTTTCATGCGGATATAAGCCAGGTGAGTCAGAGAAATCCGGCTCACCTGTTTTAGAAGATGGTGAGTCGTCAGATGTATCCCTTGCAGATGGTTCTGAAATATCGGAGGAGTATGAGATAGCTGGAACTTCAGAGGAGGAGAACTTGGATCAGACACAGCAGGTTTTTGATTATAATCATGAGTATAATGAAATGATCCGCTGCTACGAAGGAGATGTCTATCTGGCAAGGGAGGACGGAATCTATCGCATAAAAGGGGGAGAAGGGGAAGAAGAACTTCTTTATGAAAATTTCTATAAGGCAAGGCGGGGGATGGAGCTGTATGAGGATTTCCTTTATTTTTGCGGCTCCGCACCAAGAGGAGAAGAGCAGGCGGCGACTATCTACCGGATGGATTTGGAGACCCTTGAGGTGAAGGATACGCTTGCCGCTTTTAGCCAGAAGTTTGATATTTTGTACGGCATATCCATTTACGAGAGCAGATTGTATGTGTCGATGGGATATGGAGAGAAAATTGGTTTTGAACTGGATCAGGATGGTGAGATTGCAGGTCAGCTGGATGAAACGGCAGATGATTTTCTCTATAGAGAGTACAATGATTATATGGAACTGGAACTGCAGAGATGGAATGCGCAATCTGAAGAGGAATACTGGAAGTTCACAGAGGAAACAGGAAAGAGATATCAGGCGGTGATAGATGTTGCTTCCTGTAAGAAAATGCTGCAGGGAAAGCAGGTGGTCAGCCAGTATAAAGATGAATTATTAAGCAGTGTTTTTTTGGAAGATGAGAGTGGGAACTATGAGCATTTATGCGATGTTGCGGGCAATCCGCTCATTGTAACGGAAACGGGAATTTATTATGCGGCGAATGAAGCGGGGGATATCTGGTATGTGGATTATGAAACAAAGCTTCCCCAGCCCTTTTTTGAAAAAGACCCGGAGGAATGGGAAGAAATTCTTCTGGCAAATTATGATGCCGATTATATTTATCTGCTAAGAAGCAGACGTACTGACATGGACGAACAGGAGAATCCTGTGATTGAACGGTGCCTGATCCGTGTTTCAAGACAGAACGGTGAAGGAGAAGAGGTTTACCGGTTTGAAGATGGACTGAATATTTTTGGACCGATCGGACTGTATAGACATTGCGGAGTATATGGCAGTAACATGTACTTTGAAAATTATGATACGATAAATCTTAACCAGTGATATTCTATGACGATTCTCGCCCCTTTATCCTGCAGGACCAGACTGATGCGGCAGCAAGGAGAGCAGGATAAAGGTTTTTGTCATGATTTAGGCGAGGAAGGAGTGTAGTTTATGAATGTAAAGTATCAGAAAACAATGTATGCCTGTTTTATAGGGTATATCGTGCAGGCGATTGTGAACAATTTTGTCCCCTTATTGTTCTTGACTTTTGAAAGCGCTTATCATATTCCGCTTAGGCAGATTACAATGCTGATTACAATCAATTTTGGGATTCAGCTGCTGGTTGATTTGCTGTCTGCTGGGTTTGTTGACAAAATCGGGTACAGGGTTTCAGTCATAATTGCCCATTTTTTTTCGGCGTTTGGATTACTTGGATTGGTAGTATTGCCAGAAATTTTGCCGAGTGCATATGCAGGACTTTTGATTTCGGTTACGATATACGCGATTGGAGGCGGACTGATTGAGGTGCTCATTAGTCCGATTATGGAAAGCTGTCCTACGGATAACAAGGAAAGAGCAATGAGTCTGCTGCATTCGTTCTATTGTTGGGGACATGTGGGAGTCGTATTATTGTCCACTTTGTTTTTTAGGCTTTTTGGAATAGAAAACTGGAAGATATTGACCTGTATATGGATTATTGTACCTGTTTTCAATGCGTTTATCTTTTTCAGGACACCAATGGCGCCGTTGGTGGAAGAAGGGGAAAAGGGAATGTCCATGATTGATTTATGCAAGAACAAGGTTTTCTGGGTGCTTATGCTTATGATGTTATGCGCCGGTGCAAGTGAACAGTCGGTCAGTCAGTGGGCATCGACCTTTGCCGAAAGAGGGCTGGGTGTAAGCAAGACGTTAGGGGATCTTGCTGGACCGATGGCATTTGCCGTACTTATGGGCGGTGCCAGAGCATTCTATGGAAAATTTGGAGACAGAATTGATTTGGACCAGTTTATGATGGGGAGTGGTATATTGTGCATGATGTCATATTTTTGTATTTCCTTAGCACCGTCGCCCTTTTTGTCTCTCATAGGCTGCGGAATCTGCGGACTGTCCGTGGGGATTATGTGGCCGGGAAGTTTCAGTAAGGCATCGGCATCCATCAAAAATGGAGGGACGGCATTGTTTGCCTTGCTGGCGCTGGCGGGAGATCTGGGGTGCTCCGGCGGACCTACGCTGGTGGGATATATTTCAAGCTTGGCGGGGGATGATTTGAAAAAAGGAATTTTGGCGGCGATTATGTTTCCGGTTTTATTGGTGGTGGGAATAATTTTGCTTAAGTCGCTCAAAATAGCTGGGAATGAGCGGCGGCATTCAGATTAAGTGGAAGGGATTGTACTGTTCAGAGCACAGGATAGGTAAAAAAATGAGAATGAGTCATTGTTGACAAAAAAGAGCAAATATCATATTATAAGTAAAGACAGAACATTTGTTCTAAATACATACAAAAGAGGTACATAGTATGGAGCTCGTGCAGATACTTTGGGACAGAAGGGAATTTTTCCTGACCTGCTTATTGGAACACATCAGAATATCCCTGACGGCGGTGGTTTGTGCAGGTGTGCTGGGAATTTTGTCAGGCATTCTGATCAGCAGACATAAAAAGGCGGCAGGCATTGTTCTGGGTATCATTAACGTGATTTATACGGTGCCATCCATTTCTCTTCTGGGATTTTTGATTCCCTTTACAGGAATCGGCAACAAGACAGCCATTATTGCACTGACTGTGTATGGGCTATTGCCGATTGTCAGGAATACTTACACAGGGCTGACAAATGTGGATACAAGTATTCTGGAGGTAGCAGAAGGGCTTGGAGCAGACAAGAGGCAGGTACTTTCTAAAGTGCAGTTTCCCCTCGCACTTCCCGTTATCATAAGCGGTTTCCGCAACATGGTGGTCATGATTATTGCCATGAGCGGTATTGCCTCCTTTATTGGGGCAGGGGGGCTTGGAGTTGCTATTTACAGGGGAATTACCACTTACAATATGACATTGACAGCAGCAGGGTCTTTACTGATTGCATTGCTTGCCCTGTTTAGTGACTATCTGCTCTCGAAAGTGGAAAAGGCGGTAAGCAGGAGGTACGGCATTGAGTGAAGCAATAAAAATACAAGACTGTACAGGTTCCTATGGAGAAAAAGAAGTTCTGCGCCACGTTTCCCTGACGGTGGAAAAGGGAGAATTTGTAGTAATCATAGGACCTTCGGGCTGTGGAAAAACAACACTTTTGAAAATGATAAACGGACTCGTGGTACCTTCGGAAGGCAAAGTGGCGGTCAATGGAGAACTGCTGACAGAGTGTAATCTGGCAGCTATGCGAAGGCGCATTGGATATGCAGTACAGGGAGCAAAGTTGTTTCCCCACATGACTGTGGAAGGAAATATCTGCTATGTTCCCGGACTGGAAAGGAAAATAACAAAAGAGGAAAAGAAGACCCTGACCCGGAAAATGCTTAAAATGGTGGAACTCCCCGAAGAACTGGCAGCGAGGTTCCCTGGACAACTTTCCGGAGGGCAGAAGCAAAGAGTGGGGATTGCAAGGGCAATGGCATCAGATCCCGATATCCTGCTGATGGATGAGCCTTTTGGGGCTGTAGATGAAATTACCCGGAAAGGGCTGCAGGAGGAACTTCTTGCCCTGTGGCAGAAGACGGGGATTACGATTGTGTTCATCACTCATGATATAGGTGAAGCTTTTAAACTGGGGAGCCGTATCCTGATTATGAAAGAGGGCGGAATCTGGCAGGAAGGAACGAAAGAAGAATTGATGGAAAATCCCAGGGATGAATTTGTGAGACGGTTGATCAGCAGATGAAATTCCAGGATAATTTTATAAACTGAAAGGATGAAGAGTATGAAATACATGAAGAGAGGAATTACATTATTATTATTGGCAGGCATGATCTTGGGGATATGTGCCTGCGGGAAAAAGGAATCTATCAAAATTGCTTCCAAACCTATGACGGAACAGTATATTCTCACGGAAATCATTGCACAGCTGATTGAGGAAGAGACGGATTATGAGGTAGAAATCACAAAGGGAATCGGCGGAGGCACGACCAACATCCATCCTGCGCTTGTAAAGGGAGAGTTTGATCTGTATCCGGAATATACCAGAACAGCGTGGTTGAACGTCCTGAAAAAAGAAGAGATGGAGAAGGATGATGCGCTCCTGTATGATCAGCTTCTTGCCGAGTATGACCAAATAGGACTGACTTGGACAGGTCTGTATGGATTCTCCAATACCTATGGACTGGCAGTGAGAAAGGAGACTGCAGAGCAGTACGGACTTTCTACCTACTCAGATCTGGCTGCAGCTTCAGGCGAACTGATTTTTGGAGGAAATCCTGATTATATTGAGCTGGAGACAGGATACAGCAGACTCTGCACAGCCTATAATATGGAATTCAAGGATACCAAGCAGATGGAAATCGCATTGAAATATGAGGCGCTCATAAATGGTGAGGTGGATGTGATCAATGCCTTTACTACAGACGCCCAGCTTGCAGCAAATGATCTGGTGTTGCTTACCGATGACGGCGGCTTCTTTGAGACTTTCTTGGCAGGTACGGTTGTCAGAAAAGATACTCTTGAAAAATATCCCGAGTTACAAGGAGTATTGGAAAAACTAAATGGGATGATTTCTGAGGAAGAGATGCAGCAGATGAACTATGAAGTGGAAGTAAATGGAAAAGAAGATAAAGAAGTGGCAAGACAATTTTTGGAATCTAAAGGATTTTTGAATCAGTAGTGACAGAAATGGAGGAAAAATGAAGTATAAACAAATCGTTTTTGACATTGACGGAACACTAATAGACAACGAGAAGGCAATCATTTATTCCCTGCAGGATACATTACTTAAGGAAACCGGAAAGCAATTTTCCTATGAACAGCTGACATTTGCTTTAGGAATTCCCGGGGAAGATGCCTTAGAAAGACTTGCTGTTGAACATATTCCAGAGACCATACAGGTATGGATAGAGAAGATGCAGCAGTACGAAGATACGGTGTCCGTTTATGAAGGAATAGAGGAACTATTAAAACAGCTTTCAGAAGCAGGATACGGACTTGGCATTGTATCATCGCGGACAAGAGAAATGTATGAACAGGATTTCTGCAGATTGGACATCAGCAGGTATTTTACTACCGTAGTCTGTGCCGATGATACGATAGGACACAAACCAACTGCGGATCCGCTTTTAAAATACATGGAATTGTCGAAGGCGGCTAAACATGAAGTTATCTATGTAGGAGACAGCATTCATGACAGTCAGTGCGCACAGAATGTGGGGGTCGATTTTGCACTGGCAGTCTGGGGCAGCCACACGGAAGATAAACAGGCAGATTATTATTTGCAAAAGCCCGTAGACTTACTTTCTGTCATTGCTGATGAAAAATAGCGTTGCTATTCTATGTTATTTTTAGTAAAATGAAATGCTAAGAATAGTATATGGCAGAAAGGAGCACTTATGCTGGAAAGGTTTTATCCTGATATTTATTTGAACTCTGCATATAGTATAGATTTTGGAAAATATTATAAAGCAGGTTATCGGGGAATTATTTTTGATATAGACAACACATTGGTCCCCCATGGTGCACCGGCAGACGATAGAAGTATAGCGCTGATTCAAAATCTGAAGAATCTGGGCTTTTCAGTTCTTTTTTTATCAAATAATAAAGAGCCAAGAGTGAAAATGTTCAATGATGCGGTGAATGCCCAGTATATCTTTAAAGGAGGAAAGCCGGACAGGAAGGGATATCTGCGGGCTATGGAGATGCTCGGAACGGACAGGTCATCCACTCTTTTTGTAGGAGATCAATTGTTCACGGATGTGTGGGGAGCCAGAAATGCAGGAATTTTTTCTATTTTGGTAAAGCCCATTGATAAGAAAGAAGAAATACAGATTGTACTTAAGCGCTATCTGGAAAAAATTGTACTCGCGTTTTACAAGCGTAAATGTAAAAAAGACGGTAAAGAGTATTTAGTATCAGCTTAAGATACGCGGGAATGGAGGAAAAATGACGATCGACGGATATACGAGAACCTGCGGACTGATAGGAAATCCGGTGGAGCATACTTTGTCACCGTTTATTCATAATACATTGGCAGAGAAGCTTTCCCACAATCTTGTGTATGTACCTTTTCATGTGGAAGAGGGACAGATTTTACCAGCAATAAGCGGAGCATATGCCCTGAATCTTTTGGGGCTTAATGTCACAGTTCCATATAAAAGCCAGGTGATGGATGGACTGATTCAGATAGATGAGCTGGCGGAAAAAATAGGCGCAGTAAATTCGTTGGTGCGTATGGAGGGCGGCTTTAAGGGATACAACACGGACATGCCGGGGCTGTATCGGGCGATGAGCAGCGAAGGAATACAGATAGAAGGACAGGAGATTATTTTGCTTGGAGCTGGCGGTGCGGCGAGAGCGGTTGCATTTCTGTGTGCTTCTAAAAATGCTTCCAGAGTCTATCTGCTGAACCGTTCTTTGGAAAAGGCGGAGGCGGTTGCCGGGGAAGTAAATGAAAAGACTGGAAAAGAAGTGATTTATCCTATGGCACTGTCGGACTATCATCGCCTTCCGGATCAGAAGTTCCTGGCGATTCAGGCTACCAGTGTCGGTTTATATCCCGATGTAGATAAGGCAGTTATAGAGGACGAAGCATTTTACCGGAAGATCCATACCGGCTATGATTTGATTTATAAACCTTCTGATACCAGATTCATGCAGTTGGTAAGAGGGCAGGGGGGAAAAGCATTTCATGGTCTGAAAATGCTTTTATATCAGGGAATCATTGCCTATGAACTCTGGAATGATTTATCTGTTCCGGAAGAAATGGCTTTAGAGATATACGAAGTACTGAAAGAGAAAATGGGAATCTAAAAGTATGAAGGATAATATTATTTTAATCGGCTTTATGGGCAGCGGAAAGACCAGTGTGGGCATCCGGCTGTCTTATCAGTTAAAGCGGACCATGATCGACACGGATAAATGGATCGAACAGAAGCAGAAGAGGACGGTGTCGGAGATTTTTGCACAGAGCGGGGAAGAGGCTTTTCGGATGATGGAAACGGATTGCTTAAAGGAACTGGTCCGGACAGCAGATAAACAGATTATCTCTGTAGGCGGCGGTCTGCCTATGAAGGAGGAAAATCATGCCCTCCTTAGAGAGCTGGGGACAGTGTTTTATTTAAGTGCAACACCGGAGACCGTGTATGAAAGGTTAAAGACAGACACCACAAGACCCCTCCTGCAGGTAGAAGATCCAGAAGAAAGAATCAGGACGCTGCTAAAGCAGCGCGCACCTGTTTATGAAGCCTGTGCAGATGTGGTTCTGGATGTTTCAGACCGGTCTTTTGATGAAATCTTAGAACAGATAGGGAAGGAATTAAGGTTGAATAAATTGCTTGATAGCAATTTGTTCAACCAAGAATTTGTGCCGAAGCGTCACAAATTCTTTTGATCGCAGAGCAGAATTGGAGATTCTGCTCGCGTTCCTCAGCGTAAAACGCTTCGGAATGGAGGAAAAAAAGAATGAAATTATTAGTGATTAACGGACCAAATATAAATTTCCTCGGAATCAGGGAAAAAAGTGTATACGGAACCCAGGACTATGATGCACTATTAAAAATGATCGGTGAAAAGGGAGAAGCCTGCGGGATTTCTATAGAGGTTTTTCAGAGCAATCATGAGGGCGCTTTGATCGACAGAATCCAGGATGCGTATTTTGACGGGACAGAAGGGATCGTCATCAATCCGGGCGCCTATACCCATTACAGCTACGCCATCCGGGATGCCCTTGCCAGTATTTCCATGCCAAAGGTGGAGATACATATTTCGGACATCACAAAACGGGAAGAGTTCCGTAAAAACTCTGTCACTGCACCGGTCTGTGACAAGCAGATTTACGGGCATGGGTTGAATGGTTACCTTGAAGCCATTGATTTCATCATAGAAATGAAAAAGTAGTTGAAAAATATCAGTTTTTATATTAAACTGGTAAAGAATTATAACGTGAAAAATTTAGGAGGAGTATTTTATGATTTCTGCAGGTGATTTCAGAAATGGTATTACAATTGAGTTAGATAATAACGTTTACCAGATTATTGAGTTCCAACATGTTAAACCCGGTAAGGGGGCAGCATTTGTCAGAACGAAACTGAAGAATATCAAGAGCGGCGGCGTAGTGGAGAAAACTTTCAGACCTACTGAAAAATGTCCACAGGCACGTATTGATAGAAAAGATATGCAGTACTTATATGCAGACGGAGAACTGTATAACTTTATGGATGTTGAAACATATGATCAGATTGCATTAAATGCTGAAACTGTCGGCGATGCACTCAAATTTGTAAAAGAAAACGAAATGGTTAAGATCTGTTCCCATAACGGCAGCGTATTTTCAGTAGAACCTCCGCTGTTCGTGGAACTGGAGATTATTGATACCGAGCCGGGATTCAAAGGAGATACAGCAACAGGAGCTACGAAACCTGCTACTGTAGAAACCGGAGCTAACGTAAACGTTCCTTTATTTGTTGAGATGCATGATGTAATCAAGATTGATACCAGAACAGGTGAATACCTTTCCAGAGTATAAGTCAGCAGGGAATCCTATCAATAAAAACAGCTTGAAAGACAATGATCAAAAGTCATTGTCTTTTTTTGGCATTTTTTCGGACACGAACACATTAAAACAGTTTTGAAAGAATGAGGTATTTATGAACGACACATCTATGGAATTCACATCATTTACACAATCAATTCTAAAAGAACTCCGAAGGAAACTTGGAGATAATTATTCTGTATTTTCCCATCATGTCAAGAAGAATAACGGTGTTGAACTTACCGGAATTGTGGCAAAAAGAAAGGGATGCAATACTTCCCCCACCTTCTATATTAATGATCTTTACAGGTCAGACATTACCAAGGAGGAGATTAGAAAAATATCGGATATGCTATATGATCATTTTCAGGCAGTGGAATTTGAAGACGATCTTGATTTGTCACAATTCATTGAATTTGATAAGGCAAAAGAAAAGCTTGCTTTTAAACTTGTTCATGCAGAAAAAAATAAGGAATTACTCAAGCAGGTTCCGCATAAATTGTTTCACAACCTTGCCATAGTGTTTTATTATACAGTTCAGGAAGCTCCGTTTTATGGAAAGGGGGCGATTTTGGTTCACGACAGCCATATGAAACACTGGGAAGTTGGTCCGGATACACTTTATCAGACAGCATTTAGGAATACCCCGGTTCTTTTTCCGAGTATAATAGAAAATATGCAGGAGGTCATGCGCAGCATCCTCATGGATGGTATTGAGAATGATGGTTTGTGCGGAAAGGAAACAGAAGAGTTATTAGATGAAGTCTGTATGCAGGAACTGACACAGACGAAGATGCCTATGTATGTACTTACAAATAAACAGAAGCTTTACGGCGCAGCATGTATGCTTTATCCTGGAGTGTTAAAAACATTTGCAGAGAAGATACAGAGAGATTTTTATATACTGCCCAGTTCCATCCACGAAGTGATTCTTGTGCCGGCTGATGCAGATACTGACAAAGAAGCACTTCATGAGATCGTGACAGAAATCAATAGGACACAGGTGGCAGAAGAGGAAGTACTGGCAGATTCTGTCTATTTTTACAGCAAAAATAAGGACAAAGTGCTGTGGATTTCATAAAAATAACAAATAAAACAATTTTTTCACATTTTTTTTACAATTGACAGACTAGACAATCTGAAAGTCATATGTTATTATATTCAAGGTGATGTAACAAATTTGTAATATTTTATGATATGCACCCGTAGTCTAACGGATAGAACGAAGGCCTCCGACGCCTTTAATGCAGGTTCGATTCCTGTCGGGTGCATTTGCATCACCTTGGATATAAAATAAAGAAAGGAAAGCTATGAATCATTCAAATCAGAACAAAATGCATATGCTAAAGGAAAAATTCATGATAGCCAGGGACTGGGTCATGGATCATAGTAAGATTGTAATGCCTCTTGTTCTAGTTGCTTGCGTGCTTCTTACAGTTGTGATAGCAGTGAATGCCAATCATAGAGAGGCTCTGGAAAACGAGGCAAAGGAGGCTGCAATGGCAGTTTCAGCCGAGGAATCAGGCTCCACAGTGGAGGGGCTGGAAGCGCCTGTCTTTGAATTGGAAGAAAATGCACATCCGGAAATAAATAACTTGATCCGCACTTACTATGATGCTCAGGCATCAGGAGATATTGAAACGATATCCTCTTTAAATACGTATTTAAATGAGATTGAGACCATACGTGTGGAGGAATTAAGTAAGTATATTGATTCTTATCCAGTACTGGATGTCTACACAAAGCCGGGTATGACAGAAAATACCTATGTGGCGTACGTGTATTCAGAGGTGCAGTTTACAGACATGGATCAACCTCTTCCGGGAATGCAGACCTACTATATCGGTATGGATGAAGACGGAAATTACTTTATTAATGATGGTACCTATGATGATGCAATCTGGAACTACATTAAGGAAGTTACCTTGCAGGATGATGTGGTAGATTTGAACAATAAGGTTGTAGTGGAATACAATGAACTGCTTGCGGAAGATGCAGAGTTAAATGAATTTATTGCTTATCTGAAAGAAAAGATCAATGAAGAGGTAGGCGAGATTCTGGCTCAGGCAGAGGTGCCGGAAGCAGGCGAGATACCGGAGGAAATACCGGAATCGGAAGAAGAAGAGGCTTCACAGGAAACTCCGCCGGTGATTACGATGGTACGTGCTACAGATGTGGTTAATATCAGAAGTTCAGACAGTGAAGAAGCAGACAGAATTGATAAAGCGCAGATTGGTCAGGAATTTACACTGCTTGAGCAAAGAGGTAATGGCTGGAGTAAAGTAGCGTATAACGGAGGCGAGGCATTTATCAAGAGTGATTATCTTGAGGAAGTGCCGGAAGAAGTATCAGATACGCAGGTTGCACAGACGCAGCAGCCGGAGGAAGATGCGGAAGCAGCTGTGACAAGCAGCAATGAAACGAGCATGGGAACAGTTACGGTGATCGAGAGTGTCAAGGTCCGTAAAAGTGCCAGCACCAGCGCAGAATCACTTGGAACTGCTTATACAGGAGAAGTACTGGAGTTGCTCATGAAACAGGCTGACGGGTGGAGCCGGGTCAGATATAATGGGCAGACAGCGTACGTCAAGTCAGAATATGTGGAATAAACGTGAAATAGCAGCAGATCAAATTGTTGCGAATAAGATCATATAAGAGCAGAAAAGCATTTTACTTTGTGGGAAATTGTAGTATACTTACAAAGTAAAATGTTTTTTATTTTTTATGAGCGTATTTAGCGAAGCGCAGCAGCACTTGTCTGAAAAGCATGAGAAGGTTATATGGGAGGGGGATGTGAAATGTTGGGAAAGTTTCAAATAGGAATCATAGGAACAGGGAATATTGCATCTGTCATGGCTGATACTGTTAACAAGATGAAGAATGCTAAGCTTTATGCTGTAGCATCCAGAGAAAAGGTAAAGGCCGACGTTTTTGCAGGAAAGTATGGATGCAAAAAGGCATATGGTTCCTATGAAGAACTGGCTTCGGACAATAAAGTGGATTTGATCTATATTGCAACGCCTCATTCTGAGCATTTTACAAATGCTAAAATGTGTATAGAGCATGGCAAGCCGGTATTGTGCGAAAAGGCTTTCACAGCCAATGCCGCCCAGACAGAAGAACTGATCCGGTTGTCGGAAGAAAAAGGTGTATTTCTTGCGGAAGCAATGTGGACACGCTATATGCCTATGCTGACCACAATACGTGAAGTGATCGGAAGCGGCGTGATAGGTGAGCCGAAAACACTTACGGCAAATCTGGGATATGTCCTTAATCATGTTGAGCGGCTTAAAGATCCCAGTTTGGCAGGCGGAGCACTATTGGATTTAGGTATATATCCATTGAACTTTGCATTCATGCTGTTTGGATACAATATAGCCAAGATAAGTTCATCTTGTACTTATACAGATACTGGCGTGGATGAGCAGGACAGCATAACTCTTGAGTACATAGATGGAAGGGTGGCGCATTTAAATTGCTCTATGGTCTCCTTAAGTGACCGAAAGGGAATTATCTATGGAACAAAAGGTTTCATCATAGTTGAAAACATTAACAACTTTGAGAGCATAGCAGTTTATGATTCTCTTTACAAAAAGGTTGGATTATATAAATGTCCTAAGCAGATTTCGGGTTATGAATATGAAGTGGAGGCAAGCATCAAAGCAATCCGAAGCCGTCAGAATGAATGCGTAGAGATGCCTCATGCAGAAACGCTCCGTGTTATGAAGATCATGGATAGTATCAGAAAAGAGTGGGGAATCGTATATCCATTTGAAAAGCCGGAACCAACCACATCAGATAAAGAGGAAACATCAGAATCAGAAAGTTCAGAACAGGCGGAAAATCAGGAATAGAAATTTAATATCAGGAAATAATAAAGCAAAGCGGACGATAGAATCTGCTTTGCTTTATTTTACAATAAGCTGGTTCAAATGCTGCAGACAGAAAGGAAAAGGAAAAATGAAAAGCGATGATGTAAAGGTACTTCAGGAAGTGCAAAGAAATACCAAGATGGCAATGAAAGCCATTGATGCGATAAGCAGCAAAATATATGATGATGATTTATCCATGCAGGTTGCCAGAGAATCCATGAAGTATGCAGATATTTACAATCAGGCAACGAACAGACTTCTTGATGGAAATGCTTCCAGCTATAAAGAGACAGGCTTTGAGGACATCATGCTTAAAGGGGGAGTGCGTGCCAACACGATGCTCAATACCAGCACAAGTCATATTGCGGAGGTAATGATACAAGGATCAAACAGAGGGCTGACCAGTATGTGGAAAGCAATCAATCATCACGAAAATGCAGGAAATGTTTCCATGGAAATAGCAAAAGAGCTGATGGACTTTGAAGAAAAAAATATTGAAAGATTAAAGCAATACCTATAAGTAAAAAAATTTTTTAAACTTTTACAATTTAATTGCTTAAAGTGTCTTGAGATTTTTGGAAGCACGTTATATAATACGATATGGAATCAAGGTCTGCAATGGTGAATTGATGTCATTATTGTATACAATGATACTGTACTACAATAATACTAAACTTAAAGGAGGACATGTTTTATGTCATATGTTGATGAAGTGTTTCAGATGGTAGTGGATAAGAATCCCGCTCAGCCGGAATTCCATCAGGCTGTCAAAGAAGTTTTAGAGTCCCTCAGAGTCGTGATTGAGGCAAATGAAGAAGCATACAGAAAAGATGCTCTGCTCGAGAGACTGGTTACCCCTGAAAGACAGCTTTTATTCAGAGTACCTTGGGTGGATGACAAGGGTCAGGTTCAGGTAAACAATGCATTCCGTGTACAGTTCAACAGTGCAATCGGACCTTACAAGGGCGGATTAAGATTACACCCCAGTGTAAATCTCGGTATCATTAAATTCCTCGGATTTGAACAGATTTTCAAGAACTCCCTCACAGGACTTCCTATCGGCGGAGGTAAAGGCGGTTCAGATTTCGATCCTAAGGGAAAATCAGACAGAGAAGTAATGGCATTCTGCCAGAGCTTTATGACAGAGTTAAATAAATACATAGGAGCTGACACGGACGTTCCTGCCGGAGATATCGGTACAGGAGCAAGAGAAATCGGCTATATGTACGGACAGTATAAGAGAATCAAAGGCGTATACGAAGGCGTTCTTACAGGAAAAGGCTTATCCTACGGCGGATCACTTGCCAGAACAGAAGCAACAGGCTACGGTCTGTTATACCTCACAGAGGAAATGTTAAAATGCAATGGTCATGATTTAAGCGGCAAGACAGTTGTTGTTTCCGGTTCAGGAAACGTAGCTATCTATGCAACTCAGAAGGCACAGCAGTTAGGTGCAAAGGTTGTAACAGTATCTGATTCCACAGGCTGGGTATATGATCCGGAAGGAATCGATGTAGCGCTCCTTAAAGAAGTTAAAGAAGTAAAACGTGCAAGACTGACAGAGTATGCAGCAGCAAGACCAAGCGCAGAATATCACGAAGGCAGAGGCGTATGGAGCATCAAGTGTGATGTGGCGCTTCCTTGTGCAACACAGAATGAACTTCTTCTCGATGATGCAAAGGCTCTGGTTGCCAACGGATGTATCGCTGTGGCAGAAGGCGCTAATATGCCTACTACCATTGAAGCTACAGAATACCTGCAGGCAAACGGCGTACTGTTTGCACCCGGCAAGGCTGCAAACGCAGGCGGTGTAGCAACTTCCGCATTGGAGATGAGCCAGAACTCCGAGAGACTGAGCTGGACCTTTGAAGAAGTTGACAGCAAGTTAAAAGGAATTATGGTGAACATCTTCCACAGCATGGACGAAGCAGCAAAGAAGTACGGCATGGAAGGCAACTACGTTGCAGGTGCAAACATTGCCGGATTCCTGAAGGTTGCTGATGCCATGACGGCTCAGGGTATTGTTTAATAAAAATAGAAAAACGGCTAAACTCCCACAAACACTGGATTTGTGGGAGTTTTTTCTATTCTCCGAAAGAGAGATAGATGCAGATAAATTCACTTACTTTCAGTTAACAATATACATATAATATACAAGTAATATACGCATAATATACAAATCATTTTTGCATAATATACGCATAATACACAAAGTTTTTGATATATTTATGCAATAAGAAAAAGGAGATTTCTCTCCTTTATATCTTATTGACTTCTGCTAAAAGCTGTTCTTTTGTTTTGTGAGTGTAAGTTCCTTTGGTAACATCATTTTTCATGGAATGACCCATTATGAGCTTTACACATACATCATTGGCACCAATATCATCCATCAGCGAGGCGAATGTATGTCTGCCATCATGAGGAAGGTGTTGCATGTGCAGTCTGTTCATTACAGTGTTGAAATTAGCACTCACATACGAACCATATGTGTAGTGATTCCCGTATCGGTTGTTTACCAAATACCTACGGTTCGGATCATATCTATTTTTTATGAGAGGAAGTATCTTATCTGCAATCGGTATGATGCGGTCAATACCGGCGGATGTCTTAATACCTCCTACCATGTACTGCTCATCGATATGCACATTATCAGTTGTGATTTCCAATAGCTCAGTTGGACGCAGACCTGTATATATAGTTATGAGTATGAGGTCTACATTATTGATAATATATAAGTTCGCCCAAAGCACTTCGATTTCTTCATTGGTGTACCGGCTGTGAATTTGTTCCTCCGGCTCTGACCATGAGTACACAAAAAAAGTCGATAAATCCTTATCTCTCTCTATATAATTGTTCATCATTGCGTATTTGTAAAGATTATTCAATACAGTTCTTATACAAGAAACGGTTGAACTTGATTTGCAAGTCCATTTATTGATGCAGGCTTGCACTTCCTCAGTTCTGAGAGCGTTAAATTTTTTGTGGTGCAAATCCGACAGGTGGTTGCACGCAATATCATAATTTCTCCATGTTTTTTCAGAAATCTTATCTGGCAGTGCTTTTCGATATTTCTTCCACTTGTCGTACATTTCCTTAAAGGTTGGAGTTTCAGTAAATTTGATATGCTCTGAAATTAGACCAGAGTTATTCAATTCGGCAAGGTAGGCATAGGCATGTTCGGCTTTCTCAAAGTATTCGTGGTACTTAAATTTCTGTATAAAACGCCCATCTTCTTCTACGACACAGGATGTTCGAACCGCATACGGTTTTCGCCGTTTTCCCGATAGCTTAATTACACTACCGTAACCATTTGGCATACGCATTATATCATCTTTCCCCCTTTCGATTTTTGGGCGCAAAAATACCCGGTCACTTGCATTTCTACCGGGAAAGTGATACAATATGCTTGTCTAGGGCGTTCGTATCAATTCGGTATGTACGCAAGTGAAAGCCATTCTGATTTATTCAGGATGGTTTTTTATTTATACAAAAACTCTATGTGCCTCACGTTCAATAGTATCAACATCTGCATTTTTATCAAAATCCCCATTCTTAATATGTGAGATTGCATGATTGTACGCTTTCATTCTCCGCTCTGGGGAAAGGCAATCGTTTATAAAGACACTAAACGTACCATCAGGATTTGCAACCACATGTTCTTTTACCAATGGATCCATCGCGATTATGTATACGAAAATATCATCCATGAAAATTCCTCCTACGTTTCGGAATCTTGCAATTTTTTCATAAATTCCAAATGAGCTTTCAGACGTTCTGGTGACATCTTACTGCTCATATCAAAAAGTGAACGCATATCTGGGTTATCATAAATTGCTTGTGCAATCTTCTTTGTTTCCTCATTCAGATAATAACCTTCTTCCTGTTCTTTAGATGTATCAGTAAGCAGGTCAGCCATTTCAATGTGAAACCATAAGCATATTTCGTTGACGGTGTTTACTCTCGGCATTTTTTGACCAGCGCACCATGCAGAAACCAAGCCTGTGCTACATCCTAAATATTTAGCCAAATCTACCTGTTTCTTCTGGTTTAAGTCCATAAAATATTTCAAATTCTTTGCAAATATTTTCTTAGCCGCATCCTCTGACATATAACCCACCTCCGTATGCGTTGTATATGCTAATTATACTCTAAAAGAAAGGTTATCGCAACAAAAAAATAAAATAAATTCACTTTTAGTATTGACAACTCTCCAAAAGAGAGTATAATACAAGACATGGACGTGTAATCAGAGAACATGAGCCGGAAAAGAAAAGGAGTGTAAAATGAAAAAATTACGACTTGCGGGATTGAGGGTAAATGCAGAATTAACGCAAGAAGATGTAGCCAATGCGCTTCATGTAAGCAAAAGCACTGTAGGAAAGTGGGAAAATTACATAACTTCCCCTACAGCAACTCAGCTACAGCAGTTATGCAATCTGTATCATTGCACATTGAACGATGTTTTTATACCCTCAAAACTCTCAAAGGAGAGTTTGAAAAAGTAAAAAAGAGAGTATTTTAGGAGAAACACAATGGATGGCATCACAATCTTTAATTCAACTGATTTTGGATCTGTAAGAACGATGGAAAAGGATGGAGAGCCGTACTTCTGTCTGAGCGATATATGTCGGTGTTTGGATATTAAGAATGTTTCAGATTGTAAAACACGGTTGAAACCAGATGGGGCAATCATATCTGATGTGCAGACTAATGGAGGTATACAGAAAGCTACATTTGTAAACGAGGGAAATCTTTACCGTGTCATATTCCAAAGCAAGAAGCCGGAGGCTGAGAAGTTCACTGACTGGATTACAGAAATAGTTATACCGTCAATTCGCAAAAACGGCATTTTTTCGGTAAACCAGAACCTGAGTCCTCAGTTACAGCTTATGCAGTATATGGTAAACCAAATGGCGCAGCAGGAATTTGAAATCAGAAAAGCAAATGAGAAGTCTGATAAGGCGTTAGAAACCGTTTCAAAAATGAAAGACGAAATCCTTGCGCCACTTGGAGATTGGAGAAAAGACGTAAGTGAAAGGGTACGTACAATCGCTTATTATTGCAATATTCCATACCAGAGTTTATTTAATGAGATGTACAGTCAGTTGGAAATCAAAGCACACTGCAATTTGGAAATTTTGAAGAAAAATAAGGTGGCACGGTTGGAAAAAGCCGGACAGACAAAATCCTATATCAAAAGTGAAACAACAAAACTGGCAGTAATTGAGGGCAAGGATAGGCTTAAAGAGATATTTTCGTCTATCGTGCGAGAGTATTCTGCAAAATATTTGGTATAGGAGGGTGCGTACATGGAACAAAGGGTAACAGTTAAACAGGCAGCGAGTGAACTTCAAATGGGAGTTTTAACAGTCCAATGCCTTATGAAAGAGGGGCGGCTGCCAATCGGCTATGCACAGAAAAAAGAGGGATGTTCCCGGTATTCATTTTACATATATCGGCATCTGCTTGATGAGCACAAGCGATATTTAGGACTTGATAAGCACAGCCATTAGGCTTGTTTATAGACAATTCAATCAAAGAAAGGATGAACAAAGAAGATGGAAAGAGGCACAGTGAAATGGTTCAATGCACAGAAAGGTTATGGATTTATTACGGCAGCGGACGGAACGGATGTTTTCGTTCACTATTCGGGCATCAGCATGGACGGCTTTAAAACGCTGATGGAAGGACAGGAAGTAACTTATGATGTGCAGAACGGATCAAAAGGCGCACAGGCGGTCAATGTAACCGTTGCGTAAGTGAACGCTACGGGTTTCCGTAGCAAGAAAGGAAATCAAATGAAAACCATTATTGCCGGAATTGGGTTTGTCCTGACGATGGTAGGGGCATCATGCGATATTGATAAAAGCGATATAAAGGTAGTTGCCGCTGTAGTGCTTATAGGATGCTTCTTTATGTGGATTGGAGGTAAAGATTATGAGTGCGAAGCAGAGGCACAGGAAAAGGAAAATGGAGTTCATAGGGAGTTGGATATTGGTTGTTACTTTCCTGCTCCTTTTGATAGGCTTTGTATTCCTTTTTCTAAAGCCGGATGTTGCAACAGAAAACGATGAGGAAATTGAAACCGTAGAAATTTGTGTTATACAGCCAGAAAGTATTGAGCTGGAAGAATGTGTTGAGGAAAAGTCGCAGGTTGTGATTGAATCCGTGGAACCATTCGGCACAATAGATTTTATCCCTATTGATGCGGAGGACACCTACATATCAGATGAAATCCAGACACTTTGCATTGAAATAGGGGAACAGACAAGGTATTGTCCTGAATTTCTTATGTCAATCATAGAATCGGAATCAAGCGGTAGGAAATACGCTGAGAATGGTCCGTGCAAAGGTGTTATGCAAATCAACACAGATTGGCCGGAAATAGCTGAGTACATGGAGCAACATGGATATACGGATATATACGATTACGAAACAAATATCAGGCTTGGGTGTTATGTACTCGATTTGAAACGGGAGATATACGGAGATGATATTTACGCTGTACTCATGGGTTACAACGGTTCATCAGATGTCATTGAGAGAGTGGAAAACGGCAACTACACAGATTATGCCATCAATGTAGTTAATAGAACATGGGAGTTAGAAAGGCTGCATGAAAAAACTCAGCGGCGGTTTTCAAATGATTTTATATAAAAGGAGGTAAAAGTGAAAATTTCAAGAATTAAAATTAAAAATTTGTTCGGTATTTGTGAGTACGAAACGGATGGTAAGAATCTTGAACTTACCGGAACAAACGGCGTTGGAAAGACAAGCATCTTGGACGCTATCAAATATGCACTCACAAACCGTTCTGACCGCAAGTACATAGTCCGAGACGGAGAAACTGAGGGAGAAATCATCATAGAAACAGATACCGGTCTCGTCATTGATCGGAAATCTCGTATCGGACAGACAGATTATAAGTCCGTCAAACAAAACGGAATGACGGTAAATTCCCCGGAAGCGTTTCTGAAAGATATTATCACGCCGTTGCAGCTTTCTCCGGTGGAGTTTATGGCTATGGACGAAAAGGCGCAAAATGCCCTCATACTGAATATGCTTGACTATCCGTGGAATATGGAAACCATCAAGGGTTGGTTTGGGGAGATACCGCAGGATGTCAATTACGATCAGAACATCCTTGCTGTTCTTAATGACATTCAGGCTGAGAATGGTACATATTACATGACACGGCAGGATATTAACCGCGATATTCGCTCAAAACGTGCCATTATTGAGGAAATCGGAACCTCTCTTCCAACTGATTATGACGGCGCACGGTGGGAGAAAGAAAACCTTTCGGAACTTTACACAAAGATTGAGAGAATCCGCAAGGATAATGAAACCATCGAAAAGGCAAAACGCCTCAAAGAAAGCCGCGATAACAAGATCCGTTCGTTTGAGGCTGATAAGGAAATTGCATTAGCGGCACTTGATCGGGAAATGTCCGCAAGAAAGACTGATTTAGAGAGCGAATTATCCTCTCTGAAAGAACGCATTTTGGCATTGGAAAAAGAAAAAGACGGACTTTCGGAGATTAAAAAGGATAAGGAGTCTGTCATTAACAGTGAGTACGAAAAGAAAGTAGCTCAGTATGATTCTGAGATTGCTGCCTATGAGGAATATGCGGATAAGGAAACGAAGCCAATTAATGATCTCATAACAAAAGCAACCGAAACTGAAAAAATGAAATCCCATGTAAATGAATGGAAGAGGATGCTGACTTTGGAAGAAGAGGTTGGGGAACTTGCGAAGAAATCCTCATCACTCACAGAGAAGATTGAGAAAGCCCGGACACTTCCCGGAGAAATACTCGAAACAGCAAAAATCCCGATCGCAGGTCTTTCTGTAAAGAATGGCATACCGCTTATAAACGGACTTCCGGTAAGCAATTTGTCTGAGGGAGAGAAACTGGATCTCTGTATTGATGTTACGATTCAGAATCCGGCAGGATTACAGATTATCCTCATAGACGGCATAGAAAAGCTGTCTACCAATATGAGAGAGCGGTTATACAGCAAGTGCAAGGAAAAGGGAATACAGTTTATTTCCACCAGAACAACAGACAGTGAAGATTTAACGATTGTAGAAGTGTAGGAGGATAACGCGATGGCAGATAACAGCAGATTAGATTCCTTGATGATGCTCATGGCATTAAAGACAATGGAGAGTGATTTAAAAGGCAAATCCATAACGCCTTTTACGGTAAGCATAGAAGTTTCAGCTACATCCGTTTCATGCCACACAAGGGGAAACAGAAAGCTCATAGAGGATGTTGACGGACTGGAGTGGTTTAAGGAAACACAGGAGCGTATCGAACCAATCATGTCTGAGCAGACAACCAAGTTTGCAGAACTCTTGCAAAAGAAATTCGGGCTTTCTTTTGCGAAAGAACCCAAAACAGACGGACCTTCGTTTGAAGATCTTTTAAAACAGTTGTTTTCGGGGGGGACTGAAGGTTAGGTGTTTAGCCTAACCTCACTCGTTGCCAATATTTAATGCCGCAAGGGGTATAACCCCAACTAAAAAAGGAGGATATGCGGCATGGCAACAAATGACAAGAATTATCTCGTTGAGGTTAATTCGCAACTTGGGGCGGCTCTTGACAAACAGGTAGCTGCTCTGCCTGACAAATTCAACAAACAAAGATTTATGCAAAACTGCATGACGGTTCTGCAGGACGGTCAGGCTGATTTTTCAAAGGTTGAGGCAAAAACCGTAGTAAGAACTCTTCTGAAAGGTGCGTTCTTAGGACTGGACTTCTTCAATGGAGAGTGCTACGCAATTCCCTATGGTACTCAGTGTAATTTCCAGACGGACTACAAGGGAGAAATCAAACTCTGCAAACGGTACTCAAAGAACCCTATCAAGGACATCTATGCAAAGGTGGTTAAAGAAGGGGATTACTTCGAGGAAGTTATCGAAAACGGCAAGCAGACCGTGAATTTCAAGCCAAAATCGTTCAACGATGGAGAGATTATTGGTGCATTTGCAATCGTTCTGTATCAGGACGGCTCTATGATGTACGATACCATGAGCAAAGCTGAGATTGAACATACTCGCCAGGTGTTTTCAAAGGCGAAAGACAGCAAGGCTTGGAAAGAAAGCTACGGAGAAATGTGCAAAAAGACCGTTCTCCGTCGTCTTTGCAAATTGATTGATCTTGACTTTGATACGGCTGAACAGTGTCAGGCTTTCGAGGACGGATCAGAGTTTGATGTAAAGGAGCAGCCAAAAGAGAAATATCAGGCACAGGATGTATACGCTAACAATGGCAAAGAAGTCATTGACGGCGAATTTAAGGAATTAAACGGGGGTGGTGCAGATGAGTAACCAAATCGCACCGGAAAGCGCGGCGGAGAAAACTCTGCCCGTGCTTACCCCGGAAAATTATTATTCCGTGGAAAGCAATATCGCCTATGTGTCGGTTAGCCAGTACAAGGATTTTATCGGAACAACAGGACAGATGGGATGTGAAGCGGCAGCGTTGGCAAGAATGCGCGGGGAGTTGCCGGAGGAAAAGACTACAGCATTATTGGTTGGTTCCTATGTGGATGCTTATTTTGAGGGTACGCTGCCTACTTTTATCGCACAAAACCCGGAAGTGATTTCAACCAGAGGGGCAACCGCCGGACAGTTAAAATCCGAATTTCGTCAGGCTGAGATTATGATACAGCGTGCAGAGAGAGACGAAACTTTCATGAAATATATGAAAGGCGATAAACAGGTAATTATGACCGGGGAGATTGAGGGTGTTCCGGTCAAAATCAAGATTGACAGTGCGGATGGCATGAGAATTACTGACCTTAAAACGGTGCGCTCCATAACAGAAACGTTCTATGCAAAAGACCTGAATCAGCGTCTTAATTTCTGCGAATGGTGGGGATATGACCTACAAGGTGCTGTTTACAGAGAGATTTACAGGCAGAATACGGGAGATTTGTTACCGTTCTATATCTGCGCAGTCAGCAAGGATAAGACTGGAACGGTATGCCATCCGAGGATTAAGGTTATCGAAGTTCCACCTATCAAGATGGATGAGAAGTTAATAGAGGTTAAATCCCAGATTGTCAAAATCCAGGATTTGAAAGAAGGTCTGTATGAACCTATCAGATGTGAGATTTGTGATTATTGCGCCGACACTGAGGTTCTGGAAGGACCTGTGTCTATGGATATGCTTATGGGGGAAATCTGATGAAAGACTCAATCGTAATTGATATGAAATATGCGGACTACGATCTGATTGACGGGACTCCATCGGTAGAGAGGCATCACATATTTGGCGGTCCTAACCGCAAAAAGGCAGATGATGATGGGTTGTGGGTTCCTTTGACCTACGCCCATCATCAGGGCAATATGAGTGTTCATAACAATAAAGAAATGAAAGCCCTCATGCACATTATAGGGCAGCTTGCATACGAACTGGAATTATTGTCTACCGGCGAAGCAAAAACCAAAGAAGAGGCAAAAGAAATGTTCCGGCGCAGATATGGGAAGAGCTTTTTGTGATAATCAACCGGCAACGGTGGTTATATATTCTTATCTCTGAAAGGAAGTGATGAAAATTGGCAAAAGAGATATTAACATTAGCCTCTATGTGTGGAGGCGGCGTTCAGGAAAGAATCAATCGCGCCCTTGCGAAGATTTCTGATAACATCTTGGATCCCAACACAGAGGCAAAGAAAAAGCGTGTTCTTACGGTTAAGATCGAACTTACTCCGAGCGAGGACGACAGGGAGGACGTTGTAGTAGACGTATCAACCGCCTATAAACTCGCACCGGAGGTTGGTCTGAAAACTCAGCTCTTTATCAACAAAGACTTTAAAACAGGGGAAATCAGCATTACAGAACACGCAAAAGGTCAGATTAAAGGGCAGCTTACTCTTGATGATTATGGAATGTCTACGGATCAGGAAGAGAAACAGTCCAGAGAAGAACTTGCAAAAGAACTTGGCTGCGATCCTGATACCGGGGAGTTATTGGAACATCAGGAAGAACAGCAAGGAAAAGTGGTTAATCTGAGAAAGGTTCAGAATGGATAGGAGGAAATATGATTAAATCAGCAATAGACAGGATTTTGGAGCTTGCGGTTCCGAATGTAAAAACAATTAACGGAAGAAATTTTTCTGACAAGGATCTCGAACCGATAGATGCAGAACTTAGGGCGAGTAGTATTTCCATGAACACACTTACCGGTCTTATCGACTACATTAAATGCCAGAAGGATTTCAAGGAAATTCCTTACATCGTACAGATCGTATCTCCTACAGAGGTTCGGTTGATTTCGAGTTTGGATAAGGACAGAAAAAGGGAAGTTTTGGCTGAGGTTAAGGCGGAAATTCCTGATTTCAGTTACGGCAGATTTATCGAAAATGAGTCGTTTATCATCGGAGTGCAGTCAAAGTTTCTTGATGGAAACGCAGAGAAGAACGACAAGCCGGTTGTGTTGCAGTTTGCCGGGAATGTTAAGGCTGGCACTGTGACCGAATATGGAGATACCGGTGTAGGACAGAAAGCGACTATTAAGAAAGGCACGGTTTCTATGGTTGAGGCAGAAGTGCCGAGTCCTTGCTTCCTCATGCCTTACAGAACCTTTACAGAGGTCGAGCAACCTATGAGCAGCTTTATATTCCGCGTGAAAGATAATGAACGTCTCGGCGTGGAATTTGCTTTATTTGAAGCAGATGGCGGCGCATGGAAGAATGAGGCGAAAGCCAATATCAAAAGGTATCTGGCGGATGCTTTAAAAGATTATGAGAACATAACAGTAATATCGTAACAGCAGTATTTATCTCCGAAGATTGGTCTCTGAGGAAAAATATCACGGATGGGAGCTGCCTTTTGGCGGCTCCTAAATAAAAAGTAAAGGTGTGATAGAATGGCACAATATAAATTTGTGATTAAAGGTATATATTACAACAAAAATCGAACTTTTCCTGATCTCAACGACTATCTACATGAGTGTGGCCGGCATCCGCAGCTTGGCGGAAAGCTAAAACGCGACTATCAAATAATAGCCGTAAATGCGATTAGAAAGCAGTTAGGCAGAGCAAAGGCAGAAAAGCCTATCCAGATACATTATGCGTTCTATGAGGCAGATATGGGGCGTGACAAGGGTAATATTTTTTCGTTTGCCGACAAAGTAATTGAGGATGCCCTGCAGAAAGCCGGTTTCTTAAAAAACGATAATTGGGTATGGATTGACCGCATTCTTTCTCCTGATTTTTATGTTGATAAAAACAATCCACGCATAGAGGTTACACTGACAGAAACAGATTGGGAGGTTTAGTATGGCTGAGAAGAGAATGTTTGCAAAGCAGATTATTGATTCAGATGCGTTCTTAGATATGCCTTTATCTACACAGGCGTTGTATTTTCATTTGTCTATGAGGGCAGATGATGACGGATTTGTTGATAACCCTAAAAAGATTCAGAGAATGATTGGTGCAAGTACAGATGATTTAAAGCTGCTCATAGCAAAGCGGTATGTGCTTACGTTTGAAAGTGGCGTGATTGTCATAAAACATTGGCGTATGCACAATACAATTCAAAAAGACAGGTATAAGGAAACCGTCTATTTGGAAGAAAAATCTCATTTGGTTATCAAAGGAAATAAATCATATACTGAAAAAGACCGTATTTTAGGTGATTCAGTTGTTTTGGAAACAAAATGTTTCCAAAATGGAAACAATATGGAAACGCAGATTAGATTAGATAAGAATAGATTAGATAAGAATAATAAAGATATTGCCGGAAAACCCCCGGCAGATCCTCCGTATAAAGAGATTATTGACTATCTGAATGAGAAAACACACTCGCATTACAGACATACCACAAAGGCAACGCAACGGATAATCAATGGACGGCTTTCTGATAACTTCACAGTAGATGACTTTAAGAGAGTTATCGACATAAAAACGGAACAATGGCTTAATGATAAAAAAATGTCCGCATACCTCAGACCAGAAACGCTTTTTGCAGCATCACATTTTGAAAGTTATCTGAATGAGGCAAGGCAAACGATCAAGCCTGAATCAAAATACCCCGGCATAAGTGAAAAGATGGCGATGGAAACAGCGTCTAAGATTGGAGATGCGGAAAGTTATGGGAATGAAGAATTTGAGTAAGGAGATCGGATAAGTGAACGAAGAAAATAAAGAGGTATGTCCTAACTGTGGAGGATCCGGTTATATAGAGTATGAGAAAGACGGATATACATTCGTAAGGGATTGTGCGTGTAAGGAAGTGCAGCAAGCTAAAGAACGCTTGGAACGCAGTGGTATTTCGGAAGAGTTTCAGAAAAAGGGTTTCAAGAATTTTAATGATAGAGGAATGGATCTTTTGAAAAAGGCGAAAGCGATGGCGATTGACTATTGCAAAGCGTTCCCAGATATAAGGAATACAAGATATAATTCTGTGCTGTTTCAAGGTCAAGTTGGTTCTGGGAAAACGCATTTATCAATGGCTATCTGCAACGCCATTATGACGAATTATAAGACTGGTGTTTTGTATATGCCATACCGTGAGGAAATTACGAAATTAAAGCAATGCATGAGGGATGAAATAAATTACAATAATGCAATCAGCCGCTATAAAAACGCCCCAGTTCTCATGATTGACGACTTGCTGAAAGGTAAAAACAGTGAGGCGGATGTAAACATTCTTTTTGAGATTATAAACCATAGATACTTCAAAAATATGCCTATGGTAATATCTACCGAAAAAGGGATTGATGAACTGCTTGATTTTGATGAGGGAACAATGTCAAGGGTTATTGAAATGGCGAGAGGACACCAGATTGAGATCGTTGGTAGAGAATATAATTACCGTCTGTATGGAGAAATGGGGTAAGTTGACTGGATTATGACGGATAAAGAAAGGTATCAGGATTTAAAAGAACGTGGGATTTGTGTTTATTGCAAAACAGCTCCGGCAGAGGATGGGAAAACAACTTGCCGTGTATGCCGTGAAAAGTATAGAAAACAGACCGCAGAAAAAAGAGCGGTGTTGAGGGAACTTGGAATCTGTACGGAGTGTGGCAGCAGACGTGTATACGGTGATGAAAAAATATGCCTTGAGTGCTCAGCAAGAAAATATGCTTTAAATCTCAAACAGAAGCGGAATCCTGAAAAAGAAAGACAATATCAAAAGGACAGGCGGCAGAAACTTAAAGAAATGGGAATTTGTGTGAAATGCGCAAAGCGGAAAGCTGAGAACGGAAAAACACGATGCGGAATATGCAATGCGGCAGAACGCCAAAGGGCAAAGAAATCTAGAGGGCAGGAAATAGATAGGTCGGAAAGACCGTCATACGAAATGTGCTATTTTTGCGGAAATTACATATCAAGTGGAAAGATATGTCCTAAATGTTCTGAGAGAGTCGCTAAAAATCTTCCAGAGGAAAGCGATAATAAGTTGTGGCGAATGTATGAAAGTGCAAGGATTTTACAGGTAACGGCAAACAAACGCTAATTTTTTTGAAACAGATTCTCTCTGAAAGAGTGTTTTTGTGAAACACCAATATAACAAAAGAGGGAAAAAAAGAGGAAATGAATGAGGTTTGGAAATCGATAAGTGGTTATGAAGGCAGATATGAGGTTAGCAATCTTGGCAGAGTAAGGTCGATTCCTAGATATGTTGATAATCACACAGGGAAAAAATTGATAAAAGAGAAAATTGTAAGTCAACACATAAATGACAGAGGATATGTGATTGTTTCGCTCAATAAGGAAACAAAAAGAAAAACTTATAAAGTTCATAGACTCGTTGCAGAAGCGTTTATTGAAAATCATTTTAATAAGCCACAAGTAAACCATATTGATGGAGATAAAACAAATAACCGAGTAGAGAATCTTGAATGGAATGATAATTCCGAAAATCAGCGGCATGCATACAGAACAGGGTTAAATAAACCATCTGGAAAGTCTGGAAAACCTAAAAGAGGGGTTATGCAGCTTGATGTACATGGAAATGAGATAGGTAGGTTTGATTCTATAGCAAGGGCATCGGTTGAAACGACAACCTCTGCTTCTAATATTGGCGAATGTTGTAGGGGCAAAAGAAAGAGCGCAAATGGCTATAAATGGAGATATGGATAGAAAGGAATAGATAAATGGAACAAATTACAATGTTTGACATAATGTACCCAACATTCAAAATAGATAAGCCAATTAGATTGATTGAGCTTTTTAGTGGTGTTAGTTCACAGGCTATGGCCTTGCGGGATTTAGGTGCAGAATTTGAGCATTATCTCACTTGTGAATGGGAAGTGAATGCAGTTGCTTCATGTAAGGCGATACATTTTGGAAATGACAACACTGATTATTCTGCTGAGTATTCAGAAAATGAGTTGATAGATATTCTGTTTGGAATGGGAATATCAGCAAATGGTAAAAATGCGCTTACGAGGGAACAGATAAGCAAACACCAGAACCGCAGCGTATGGTTAAGGGAAACTTACAATAACATCAAGGCAACCCATAACCTTGTGAACATTATGGCAGTAAAGGGGAATGACTTAGGTATTGTTGATACTGATAAATACATATATCTTCTCACATACTCATTTCCATGCCAGGACTTGTCACTTGCCGGAAAGAGAAAGGGTATGGCAAAAGGCGGCGGAACACGATCAGGACTACTATGGGAAGTTGAACGGCTGCTGAATGAGGTTGAACATCTTCCACAGATACTTCTCATGGAGAACGTGCCGCAGGTAGTAAGCGAAGAGAATATTGATGACTTTCAGGATTGGATGAGGTTTCTTGAAAGCAAAGGATATAAGAATTACGGGGAAATCCTCAATGCCAAAGATTACGGTGTGGCACAGAACCGGGAGCGGTATTTCATGGTATCAGTTCTGGGAGATTATAATTATAAGTTTCCGCAACCTATTGAGCTGACAAGCACTATGAAAGACTACTTAGAACCGGAAGTTGCAGAAAACTACTACATTAACTCGCAAAAGGCATTGGATTTAATAGCCAATCTGGTTAATAGCGGACAACTCACTGATAAGAGAACGTCAAATACGGTTCGGGGGCAGAGGCTCAATAGACCGGCATCAGTGGGATGCAGTAGTGGAGAAAAAGTAATACCAGCACGTATGAATTACAACCGTATTGATAGTATCAATGATGACACAGCAAAAGCAATTATGGCGAGAGATTATAAAGGGTTCGGAACATCAGTTGAAACACAGAATGGAGTAAGAGATGAGCAACCAGATTGAAGTGATTGGATCACTTAATCCTGAGAAAGAGTGTCAGGATAGGGTCCGTGTTCTTTCGGGGGGGGGTATTTGTCAAGCGTTACGAGCCACGGATTACAAGGATCCTCCGAAAGTATTAGTTCTTGATAGAGGTAAATCAGATGCAAAAGGAAGTAAAGCAGATAGGTAATATATATGGTTTCGATGGTGGGAATTATGCAGGTAATGTCTATGAAAAAGAGGGGTTGTGTCCGGCAATAAGAGCAAATAGCGGTGGAAATACGCAACCAATGATAATTGTGCCTGAACCTGCGGGGGGGGGTACTGCGAATGTTTATCAGGACAAATAATATGCGAGCAGCGTAGTGATGAAGGAATACGATTCTTCCAAGACGGATGCTGCGGAACCATACGAACAACAGACGGAGGTGGGGATAAGAGAGTGATTGAGCAGATTATTGTTGCAAGCCGCGGAAGAAACCCAAACAATCCATCGGACAGAACTACCGGCGCACCTACTGAGCAGAGATTAGAACCAAATCTTGACGGAGTAAGCAATACGATTACTACCGTCCAAAAGGATAATTATGTGTTGGAGATAAGAAACGGAGTAGACGCTGATGAATGAACAAATAATGCCTAAATTGGTTGGAGGAATAGGGGAAATAAACTTCGGAAAGCAGTATAGGCAGGGGAATAGAGTGTATGATTCTAATTCAATAGCAATGTGCTTACTATCTCAACCGGTAGGAAACACTGGTGGATATTCATATTTGTATCTTGTTGAGGAAAAAGAAAGGAAAGAGATAACAGATGGGTAAGTGTGTGTGGATTTTCAGAAAGGTCAGAAATGAATACGGAAAACAGATACGAAAGGCTTATGAAAGCCATGAGGTATCTGAAAAGCGTTCAAACATGATCGAACTGGAAATCAGACCAGACGGTGTATCAAATACAATCACAACGGTTCAAAAATACAATCTGTTATTGGAGCGATTGATTATGGAAAAAGTTAAGATACGGCAAGCTACAAAGAAAGGCTATATAGAGTGCGAGGTTGGTGGCGTTGCAGACTTTTCCTATCCTACAAGTGAGTTGCGGCGCGGTAGAGTGCAGGGCGGAGGTAATATATGCCCTACGATAACGGCGCAAAGTATGGGGATTTGCCGTATTGAAAAAGTTATCGGGGGGGGGTACTGCGATATGCGAGAAAATTGCAATATGGATAATAACCCTGTTGCATGGGGAGGACTGCAAGAACATCAGCACCCAAGGTTAGACGGGATATCCCCGGCATTAACGGCGGCAATGGGGATGGGCGGAGGTCAAACACCAATATTTACAGAAAGGAGAGATGAAGATATGGCTAAAATAGGGCAAATATCAAATGAGGGAAGCCAATGCGGATCCGTATTTTCTGACAATGACAGTATGGCAACGCTAACAGCCGGAACACATGGTTATGCCAATCCTCATATCTGTACTAAGTACAGAATTAGAAAACTCACACCGTTGGAATGTTGGCGGCTTATGGGATTTTCTGATGAGGATTTCCGTAAGGCAGAGGAAGTAAACAGTAATACACAGCTTTATAAGCAGGCTGGCAACAGTATAGTTGAGAATGTCCTTGTGGCAATATTCGGCCAAATGCTTCCGGGGAAAGAAACGGCATATACGGAACTCGGCAACAAAAACTATAACAAAGAAAAGGAGTAAAAACAGATGCTGATAACACAGGATAGAAATAATTTTTGGATGCTGAATTGGTTGGATGAATTTATGATCGGTCATAAAGGGTTTATCTGCGGAGGCTGCTTTAAAAATATCTTCAATCGTGAAAAGGTTAAGGATTTAGATATTTTCTTTGAATCTGAATCGGATTTTGAAGAAGCAGTTACATATTTTGACAGCCAGACGCCGGGATATGACGGAGATGATATAAGAGATGAAGCCTATATTTTCTGTTATGAGAACAAGAATGTCAAGGCATATAAGCATATCAAAACAGGAATCAGGATTGAACTTTGCTGCAAGATATACGGAAAGGCGGTGGAAATTCTGGATAAGTTCGATTTCACAATCGCTAAATTCGCCTATTGCAAGGTAGCAGTCGAGGACGAAACAGGAGTGGAGTATGACGGATTTTCAATGGAACTCAATGCTGAAACTTTGGGATATGAGAAACCGAAGACCCATATTGAGTACAGAATCCTTATGGATGACAAGTTTTTTGAACATTTACACATGAAACGTCTTGTCACGGATAAAGACATCTTATATCCAATGAGTACGTTTGAACGGATGTTCCGGTATGCAAAATATGGGTATTTCCCTTGTAAGGAAACAAAAATGAAAATAATTCAGGCATTACGAGAATTATCAGATGAACAGGTAGAGTTGTCAGAGAGTCTTTATGATGGGATGGACTGAATAGGAGGGAGTCGTGTTAAAAAATGAAAGTGAAATAAGGGCAGGCATGATCCAGACATTAAAGGCGCAAATCGAGGCGGTTGAAACGGACGATGAATTTCAGTATATCGTAAATAACGCAAAGCAACAAGTGTATGCCTATGTTTTGTGCATGAATGAGTATGGGAGAGATTTAAAAAAATAGGAGGTTGACTATGGCAAAGAAAAGAAGTTGTAGACGAACGGAAACAGAGGACAAGATTCACGACAAAGCGGTTAAAATGCGCAAGATGACGGATGAACAGTTGGTAAATTACGTCAATAATCGGGTGGAGAAAGCTGAAAACGATGGATTTAATCGAGGCAAGTGTTTCGGCGGCGGTAAATCAATCAGTGATTTTGTCAAGGAACTTTCGGAACTGCGAGGTATCGGAGCAGCAACGGTAAGCAAAATCAAGGCATATGCGGAAGAAATGGGATATATGGAGGGCAATGTATGAGCATAAGACCTTACATAGACAATAAGATGCTGAAAATTGATGGCAGAATGATCCCTTATCCATTGACAACAGCAGCAGATTATCTTGAAGCAAAACATGGAATGTCAGATAAGGAAATAGAGGATTTTATTGATAACCATTATGAACAGTATTCTATGCTCAATGCCATAATTGCAATGAAGCAGAGCTGTTTTCTTCTTAGACACACGGAATATAGCTGTGGGAGTTTATCAAACAGCCTCTATACACATAAAAACGAGATGATAGTCAAATACAATGAAACCTACGATAAGCCGTTTGATGAGGATTTCTACGAGAATTACAGAAAAAATTTATCAAAGGTGGTGGAACATCTCAAAGATGTGGATTTATCTGATCTGAAAAGACCGATTGCCGTTATATATGATAAACCATTGGACTTCCCAGACAAATTTGTAATAAGGATTTTTGATATGGAGAATCCAACAAATATTGTTGCGCTAACCGACAGCATGAGAGAGTGCCATATGGAATGTATAGATGCGGGATTTAGAACCAGAATTGCAAGAAGTAAGGATGACGATTGGCCCATCGTAGAGAGTTGGATATAGGGAGGAATTGTATGAAAATATCAATTTCAATGAATTTACAAATAACAGCAAAACCGAAAAACAATCATTATGAGGATCTGAATGTTGGGGAGGGTTATCCGGTTAAGATGATTAACATGGGGCAGTCGAGTATGTCCGTACTTCTGGAAGATAAGAGAGAAAGTTACAATTCTGTTCATTTTGACTTTTATCTAGGAGAAAAGGAGATTGACATATACAAGAGCGGCCTCATAAACGGGTACAGAACTTTGCATCTTCCGGGAATCTGGTATGTGGATGGAAAGGATGGAAGATTATGAAAATGGATTTAGTAGCCAACAGCGGCAATGATGAGTTCTATACGCCTGAGTATGCGATTGAACCAATTATGAAGCATATTCCGGTAGGAAGTAAGATATGGTGTCCGTTTGATACCAGAGATAGCCTGTTTGTGCGAAAATTCTCTGGGGGGGTATAGCGTAACCGCTACCCACATATCCAACGGAGAGGACTTTTTTAGCTTGGAAGTTCCTGAGTGTGACTACATAATCAGCAATCCACCGTACAGCGTCAAAGGGAACGTCCTGCAGAGATTGTTTGAGATTGGAAAGCCTTTTGCAATGCTCGTAGGAGTTGTGGGGTTATTTGAGAGCCAGAAGCGGTTTGAGATGTTCCGGGAAAATGAGTTTGAAATTATGTACCTAAACAAGAGGGTGTCATATTTCAAAAGCTATGAAGAACAGAAACCCTCATTAAATCCACCATTTAGCAGCGTGTATGTGTGCCATGGTATTTTGCCAAAGCAGATATGGTTTGAAGAAATACATAAATAATTTTACCTTTAAAACTCTCTTTTGAGAGCATAGCGAGCCTTAATGGAGGTGGATATGAAATGATTAAATGATTGTGGAATGAAAAAAGTAACAAGTAAAGAGATTAAAGGAGGAAAAGAAGATGAGCAAAGAACTTGAACAGGCAAGAGAACTTGTAAGGATGTTGGAGGAAAAGGAGAAAGCAAGCACAATTCAGCTTTGCACAGCGGAGAGAGGACAGCGGATTATCGGAAAATCTGGGCGTGTGTATATCGCGCTCAAGCAGATGGAGGCTCAGGGGCAGACAGTAGTAATCGTGGACGATTTTATGGCGGAGGATGTGGTGTTCGATGAAGATACAACGAAC
>JAAVAE010000055.1 GCA_014804245.1 Lachnospiraceae bacterium
GGAAAATCGCCATGGATGGCGATTTTAGGAGCCACAAGGCAGGATGCCGCCGGCTCCGACCCGTCCGGTTTGAGATACCTACGCCCATTCCGTTAGTGAAATCCGATTTGAAGACTAGACCTGAAACCCAAAGCAGACTGCCGCAGACCTCCCCCAATCCCCAATACCGCCCCATCCCCCGCCGCCTATTCCCGCGTCCCGCACCTGAACCCAAACCTGAATTGCTGCATTTCTGTATTTTTATATCTATCGCACATAAGTGTCTTATTCTACATATACTATAGAAAAAGAACGGCTGTGAAAAAGCCGTTCTTATAATATAAATCGTGTAAAATGGAGCACCTATGGCAATAACCTCATTAGATATCCTCAACCTTTCTCATTCCCTTAAGGATGTGTGCGAAGTGAATTGCAATACTTCCGAATGTCTTTCTAATACTCTGAAACTTATACTTCAATATAATCTGATACAGGCTAACCTGGAGTTCAGCAAGCAGTTTGACTGTGGTTTTCCTTTTCCTGTCCATGGTGCACCTCAAAAGGAAGCTGAACCCATAAAGCAGGGCACGGGGATCGATCTTACCAATCCCAACTATGCTCATCGTATAGATCGGTAGGGCAAAGTACGTTTTACATTTCAGCCAGCCGCAGCCGTTCTATGATGCTCTTCTTGCACAGAGCATGATAGCAAATTATCGGAAGGATTATGGATACAAGGGCGATTATCGGGATACTGAGCACCATGGGAAGGATGTGGAAGTTCCACTCAAAAAATGCCATATTCTTTCCCATCGTGTAAATCAACCCATAGCTTATCACATTGCCAAGAGTCAGAGAAATCAAAAGCGTCCAGACGCCATACCAGACTCCTTCCATGGTAAGCATTTTTTCAAGCTGCTTTCCTGTCATGCCCACTGCCTGCATCATGGCAAATTCCTGTTTTCTTGCTAAAATGCTGGTAATCATGGCATTGATTAGATTTAAAACACCTATCAGTGCCAGGATAAAGCTTAATAAGCCTCCGATAACAGAAAACATCCGATTTTCTGTAGAAAATTCCTCTCTTAAGGAATCTTTGGTGATAAGTACCAGTTCCGGGTATTTTTCTTCCAGCAGGGCTTCTATCTGGGCTGCCACCTGACTGTCTGCGCCCTCTGCCACATCGATACAGCCGTGAATCCCTCCCCTGGTATCATATAACTCCTCAAAGTCCTTCTCACTGAGCAAAAGAGAGATTCCTCCCAAGGCATAACTTTTCGTGCTGATTGCATAGGGGAAATCAGCAACCGCCATGATTTCAAGTTCCTTTGAGGGAGAAGGTTCATCGCCATAACTTCCTAACGTGATCTTGTCCCCTTCGTAAATCCAGTTGTCTCCTCCCTGCGGGAGTATCAGCGCATAGCCTCCCTGCTTAAATTTCTCAAGGTCTAAATCTCCTTCCAGTAAGGTCAAATAAGACATCATATCCTCCGGAATGCAATAACTGCATCCGTTTGTCTGTCTGCTATCTATAATCTGCGCCACAATTTCTTCCATAAAGAAACCCTTTTCTTCCATTTTTTCCGGGCTCCAATAGGCAGCACATTTCTCTGTCATCTCCTCGGATAAGCTTACCAGCCCATGTCTGCATTGTAATGTGCTGACTGATTCTACACCGGGAATCGCTTTTATTTCTCCCACAGCTTCCTCTGTAACTGCCTCATAATCCGTTTCCGCCGCCGCCAAGTTTACTGCGCTGTAATGGCTTACCTGCATGTCGCTTAGCAGGTAAGTTTCAACATATTTATCAAAGCTGAATCCTTTTACCAGGCAGTAGGTCCCGTTTAAGAGGATGAGACTCAAGGACAAAGATGCTACCACCACCGCAGCCTTACGCTTATTTCTTCCCATGTTTGCTGCTGCCAGCCGGGGAGCAGAAATTCTTGCCGTTTTCTTTTGCTTCTTTTTATATTGCTTGCTTTCCACATAGCGCACCGCTTCTATAGGCGATACTTTGGCTGCAAGTCGGCAGGGCTTGATACAGCTTAAATAAACCACAAGCATGGAAAAGAGTGCCGATCCTGCAAAGATCCATGGATTCAGCGCCACATTTTTAACCGAAATAGTTATGGCACTGTAAATGAAAGGTAAAACCTGTTTCCCCACAAACCAGCCTGCCAGAAGTCCCACAGGAATTCCTACTGCAGAAAGTAATAACGCCTGCCCGCGAACCATCCTGCGGAGCTGTTTCCCTGTGGTTCCAATCGTCTTTAGGAGTCCATAGTAACGGATATCACTGCTCACATTGATATAAAAAATATTGTAAATAATCAGATATCCTGACAAAATAATAATGCCCAACAGTCCAATTCCCAGTGCCAGCGTCATACCATCCACAGTTGCAGTCGCGTAGCCCCAGTTTACAGACTCTCTCACCTCGTTTTCCCCAAATCCTGCCCGGGCGCTCAGGCTGCTCATCTGCGACTCTATGTCATAAGAGGAATCGAACCATATACTTGCCATTAATGTTCCATCAGCATGATACAGTCCTTTCTCGTCCATGCGCTTATTGTAATTCTCTTCCAGTAAGTCAATATTTTCTTCCAGCCATTTTCTGGAAATCCAGAATTCCTCCGCATGTGAAGCATCATTGGAATACCAGAATCCGCTTAGGACAAATTCTTCTTCTAATGTCTTTTCATTTCCATCCTTATCATGAGTTGTAATCGTAATGGGTACTTTTGCTCCTATTTGGGGCGGTACTCCTAAAGCTTCAAGCACTTTGCTGCTGGCAGCACACTCATTCTTCTCTTCTGGCATCCTGCCCTTTTCCGGATAGCAATAGCTCCACTTTGCATCCTTATCTTCTGAGTAACGTACCTCAGTCTGTAAACTATTCAGTTCCGGATCAGAGGCAAATCCCGCTATAATACTATAAGAGATATCCTCATAGCCGCCTGCTGCCTTTATCCTCTCATATTCTTCCATCGCAAGATACTTATAACCGCCATGGGCAGCGGTACCTATCTGACGGAAGGTTCCCTCTTGCATGGACTCTATCATGGAACTTCCCACCGTAAAGAGAGCAGTAAACAGTAAGGTAGTAAGTGCAATCGCCGAAATTGCAATCAGATTCTTCCACTTCTTTTCCTGCATGGTGCGGAAAGACAAGGTACGGATGATTTTTTTGTTGCTCACGTTCTTCATGCCTTTCCCTCCCTGCTTTCCGTCACGATTTTTCCGTCCTCGATCCGTATCATCCGATCTGCAAGTTGGGCAATTTCTTCATTGTGGGTAATCATTACAATGGTCTGTTCAAACTTCCTTGCCGTTACCTTCAAAAGTCCCAGCACATCCTGACTGGTGCCGGAGTCCAGGTTTCCTGTAGGCTCATCTGCCAGTATGATGGCAGGCTTTGCTGCAAGTGCCCGCGCAATGGCGACCCTCTGCTGCTGTCCCCCGGAAAGCTGGGAAGGCAGGCTGTCTGTCTTTGTTTCAAGCCCCAGCGTCTTTATAATTTTATCCACATAACCATGGTCTATCTGATTTCCATCCAGCTGGATTGGAAATACAATGTTTTCAAAGACATTTAAAACCGGAACCAGATTATAGCTTTGGAATACAAATCCTATCTTCCTGCGCCGGAAAATTGCCAACGCATCTTCTTTCAGGGAAGAAATATCCTTTCCGTCTACCAAAACCTTTCCTTCTGTAGGGTAATCCAAGCCGCCCAGCATATGAAGAAGCGTGGATTTCCCGCTCCCGCTGGTTCCCACGATAGAGACAAATTCTCCCTGCTCTACCTTTAAATCTACGCCATCCAGCGCCTTTACCAAGCTTTCTCCCTCACCATAATATTTTTTTAATCCATTCGTTTCAAGAATAATCATAGAGCTGCCTCCTGTAAGTTTTCTTTTATGTAAACTATAACAGGAAATACTTTCTACCTTGTGTCCAGAATCTAACAATTTTGATAGATTGTAACTGTGAAGGTACTGAACAGTTACGATAGATTTATCTTTTCACCATATAAAAAGAAAAGGTGCTTCCCACACCATGTTTTGACTTTAGCTTCACATAGCCGCCCTGCTTCAGCGCAATTTCCCGCACCAGATACAGTCCTATGCCCACGCCTTTTTCTTCTGCTACTTCCCTGCTCCTGTAAAACCGCTCGAACACCTGCGCCTGCTCCTCTTCCCTGATGCCGATCCCTGCGTCTGCCACATGAACGGCTGCAAACATTTCATAGTCTGTCACACTGATCTGTACTTCACTGCCTAATGGACTGTATTTGATTGCATTATCGATCAGGTTGCCAATTGCCTCCTCCGTCCATTTCCGGTCAAAGCACGCCTGCACATTCGTATCTTTTACGACAAGTGTAATCTGTCTTTTTGCCGCCGCTTCCTCTGCTCCGGCTGCCGCTGCCGCAATACAAGGCATGATGGGCGCTTTCTTCGGCTGTAAAATGAGCACTTCACTTTCCAGTCGGGAAGCCTTCACCAATGACCGGATCAGAAAATCCAGTTTTTCAGACTGCTCTTTGATATTTTCAACAATTGGTATCAATTCCGGATCAGTCTCCTTCTCCTGTAAAAGCTGGGAGTACAGAAGAATATTGGCAATAGGTGTTTTCGTCTGGTGAGAAATGTCAGAAATCAACATCTTGATTTTCCTCTGTTCTTCCTGCAGCCTATGCTTTTGACCCACAGATGAGGACAGGAATCTCTTCCACTTTACTTCCAATCTGGAAAGTCTGCTCTCATCATAAGCACGCTCTTCGAAAGTGTCATTTATGGCATCTTCCAACATCTCTTCCAGGCGCTTCATTGTACCGAATCTCATCCATAATCCTCCAATCCAAGGAACTGACTCTGCTCCCTTTCGTCATTTTTCCCTTATGCTTTCCATACATATCCTTTTCCATACACTGTCTGCAAATGACCTTCCCCATCCTCATTCAATTTGCTTCTCAATCTGCCCACAGCAACAGACAAAGCATTTTCATCCACAAATTCTGCTCCGTCCGTCCATATTCTGTCAATCAGCTTCTCCCTGCTAAGAATGATATTCTGATTCTCAACAAGAATCTGTAACAATTTCATCTCTGTCTTACTTAAGACAATTTCTTCTTCCCCTCTCTTAATCTCCATTTCTTCAAAGCAAAATGACAGATTTCCGAAACGATGTACTCCTCTTTTAGATTTTCCTGCATTTTTCAGCACCTTATCAATTCTTGCACGGAGAACCATCAGACTAAACGGTTTGGTAATATAATCCTCCGCCCCCATTTCCAACCCTCTCACCTCATCTATCTCCATGTCATTTGCTGTCAAAATGATAACCGGAATATCCCTGCTGCTTTTTACTTCCTTCAGCAAATCATAACCGCTTCCATCAGGAAGATTAAGGTCAAGTAAAATCAAATCAACCCTCTCTCCATCTGCAAGCGCTTCCCTTGCCTTTGCGATGCCATCACACAGCAAAAAGGTCATATCTTCCCTTCTCAGCGCCAGTTCTATTCCCTCTCTAAGCCCCCTGTCATCCTCCACGACCAAAATTCTTATCATATTCCTTTATTTCTCCTCTGCTTTCGCTTCCCCTCTTGCCTTTTAATATTAATCTTCTATGCAAGAAAATACTGGCAGGAATATATATTTCCTGCCAGTTCACATTTCCTTATTATTTTGCAGCAAGTTCTGCTTTTAATCTCTCAGTAAGTGCAGGAACGATCTTATTCAAATCACCTACAATACCGTAATCAGCAACATCAAAGATAGGAGCTGTCTCGTCCTTGTTGATTGCAATGATGATATCAGCTTCTTCCATACCTGCTACGTGCTGGATTGCACCTGAAATACCGATTGCAAAATATACATTAGGACGAACCGTCTTACCTGTCTGTCCAACCTGTAAATCTTTGGGCTTCCAGCCTGCATCTACGACTGCACGAGAACAGCTTACTGTACCGCCGAGAACCTCTGCAAGGTCTTCAAGGATCTTAAAGTTTTCAGGGCTTCCTACACCACGTCCGCCGGATACCAGAATCTTTGCATCCATGATATCAGCCACGTCTGAAACTGCCTTTACAACCTTTAAGATTTCTACATACTTATCATTAGGTGTAAATCCAGGATTGAACTCTACAACAACTGCTTTCTTTCCTGCTTCTCTGGGTGCCTTCTGCATAACGCCCGGACGAACGGTTGCCATCTGAGGACGGAAGTCAGGACATGCGATTGTAGCGATTGTGTTTCCGCCGAATGCAGGACGTGTCATAAGCAGCTGATTGTGAAGCTGTTCCTTGCCCGGAATAGGATTAATCGGGAAATCACCGATATCAAGCTGTGTACAGTCTGCTGTAAGACCTGTATGAATTCTTGCAGACACTCTGGGGCCTAAGTCACGTCCGATTGCTGTAGCGCCAACTAAGAAGATCTCAGGCTTGAATTCATTGATTACAGATGCAAGGGCATGTGCGTAAGGCTCTGTTCTGTATTCTTTCAGTTCGGGATCATCCACAACGATAACTTTATCAGCACCATATTCTGCAAGCTCATCAGCAAGTCCTTTTACATCACTTCCGACCAAAACTGCTGTTACTTCTGTGCCTAAATCTTTAGCAAGATCTTTTCCCTTGCCAACTAATTCTAAAGCAATTCCGCTGAGTACGTTGTCTACCTGCTGTGCAAAGACAAATACTCCTTTATAATCTTGAATATTCATTTTGAACCTCCATTATTGTAATTAGATTACATGTTTCACTTTTAATTTATCGATAATATATTCTACGGATTCTGTGGGATCAAGATTTACCTTCTCGCCAGCGCCTTTTCTTACCTTGTCGGAAGCTTTGGCAATCTGAGTAGGTGATCCCTTAAGTCCTAAGTTAGAATCCTCAACATCAACTAAATTTGCTCTTCCCCATACGGTGATTTCTGCATCATATGCATCAAAAATTCCGCCGGGTGTCATGTAACGAGGCTCATTTAATTCAGCAAGTGCTGTAATCAGGCAGGGCATTTTAGCTTTTAATACATGGTATCTGTCATCATACTGACGCTCTACGATCACGCTGTCGCCTTCGATTTCAATCTTCTGTGCATAAGAAATAACCGGAATTCCAAGATGCTCAGAAATCTGAGGACCAACCTGTGCTGTATCGCCATCGATTGCCTGACGTCCTGTGATGATCAGATCATATTCCAGATTGCGGATAGCACCTGCCAGTGTCTGGGAGGTTGCCCATGTATCAGCGCCTCCAAGTACTCTGTCAGTTACCAGAATTCCTTTATCTGCTCCCATAGCCATTGCTTCGCGAAGAACTTCTTCAGCCTTGGGAAGTCCCATGGTTACTACAGTTACTTCTGCGCCATACTGATCTTTTAATCTAAGTGCTGCTTCCAATCCTGCCTTGTCATCAGGATTCATGATTGTGAGCATTGCACCTCTGTCAAGAGTACCATCGGGATTAAATTTAACGCCGCCCTTGGTATCAGGTACCTGTTTAACACAAACAACAATTTTCATTGTATTATCTCTCCTTATAAATTAATCTATTTGGTATGTGCCATCTTACTTAAGCAGTGCTCCGGAAATAACCATTCTCTGCACTTCGCTTGTTCCTTCGTAGATTTCGGTGATCTTTGCATCGCGCATCATGCGTTCTACGTCGTACTCTCTGATGTAACCATAACCGCCGTGAAGCTGAACTGCCTTGGTTGTTACTTCCATAGCAACCTCTGCTGCATATAATTTAGCCTGAGCTGCTTCTACAGAGTAAACCTTCTGGGTTGCCTTAGCCATAGCTGCCTTGTAAACCAGAAGCTGTGCTGCCTGTACTTTTGTAGCCATATCAGCAAGCTGGAACTGTGTATTCTGGAATGCACCGATTGCTCTTCCAAACTGTTTTCTTTCTTTTACATATTCAATGGTGCGGTCCAGTGCGCCTTCTGCAAGTCCAAGTGCCTGCGCTGCGATACCGATACGTCCGCCGTCCAGTGTATGCATAGCAATTCCAAATCCTTTTCCTGCCTGTCCTAAGAGATTCTCTTTCGGAATACGGCAGTCTGTAAAGATCAATTCATAAGTTGATGAACCGCGGATACCCATCTTCTTTTCCTTCGTACCAAAGGTAAATCCGGGAGTTCCTTTTTCTACGATAAATGCGGAAATCATCTTTTTGCTTCTGCCCTTTGCGTCTGTAACAACGTCTGTTACTGCAAAGATAACATAAATATCAGCTTCCTTACCATTTGTAATGAAGATCTTGGAACCGTTCAGTACCCATTCATCCCCATCCAGAACAGCTTTTGTCTGCTGTCCCTGTGCATCTGTTCCGGCACCGGGCTCTGTCAGACCGAATGCGCCTAACTTCTCACCCTTTGCAAGGGGAACTAAGTATTTCTGCTTCTGCTCTTCTGTTCCGTAAGTCATAATCGGATCACAGCAAAGAGAGGTATGCGCAGAAACGATAACACCTGTAGTACCGCAAACTTTGGAAAGTTCTTCTACGCACATAGCATAAGTAAGAGGATCACAGCCCTGTCCGCCGTACTCCTTCGGTACAGGAATTCCAAGGAAACCTGCTTTTGCCATCTTTTCAACGGTTCCTCTGGGGAAGATCTCTGTCTCATCTACTTCCTGTGCCAGAGGCTTAACTTCTTTTTCTGCAAACTCTTTGAAAAGAGTTCTTGCCATTTCATGTTGTTTTGTTAACATAAAATCCATGATATTGATTCCTCCATAAAGTGTTTAATATTTTATTACTTAGAATAATCATAGAAACCTTTTCCGGTTTTCTTTCCAAGTTTTCCTGCACGAACCATCTTACGAAGAAGGGGATGAGGACGATACTTGGGATCTCCTGTCTCGTTCAGCAATACTTCCATGATGGCAAGTACGATATCAAGACCAACCAGATCGCCTAAAGCCAGGGGACCCATAGGATGATTTGCACCAAGCTTCATAGCCTCGTCAATGTCAGCTACGCTTGCTGTGCCGTCAGCATAAATGCCGATTGCTTCATTGATCATAGGGATCAGGATTCTGTTTACAACAAAACCAGGAGCTTCTTTCACCTGTACAGGTGTCTTGCCGATTTCTACAGCGATTGCTTTGATCTTTTCTACCATCTCGTCAGGTGTATTTTCACCGGCGATCACTTCTACTAATTTCATTCTGTCAGCAGGATTGAAGAAATGCATACCAATCATAGGTCTGTCAAGACCAGCACCGATCTCTGTGATGGATAAAGAAGAAGTGTTGGATGCAAACATGCACTCCGGCTTAACGATTTCCATCAATTCCTTGAATGTATCTTTCTTGATCTTCATGTTTTCAGGCGCAACCTCTACGATCAGGTCACAGTCTGTACAAATATCTTTTAATCCACAGGTAATCTTTGCCATGATAGCGTCAGCCTTTTCCTGTGTGATTTTTTCCTTGCTTACAAGGAAGTTCATATTCTTCTGAATTCTTGCTTTTCCGCCTTCAGCGAACTCCATTTTGATATCGCAAAGACATACTTCATATCCGTCTGTCATTGCAAATGCCTGTGCGATTCCAGCACCCATGGTACCAGCGCCAATAATACCTACTTTCATTTTCAAATCCTCCTATATTATATTGGTTTTGTATTTATCACCGCCTCATGGCGGTGTTAAAATCTTTTAGCAGTTTTTGAAAGGTTCTTTCACTTTTTCTTTATTCTTGTCAAGGAAGAATGCCATGCCGTACTTCTGATCTTCTGTTTCAAAGCAGTCGCCGAATAACTTTTCTTCAATCACAATTGCCTGATCCATATCTACGTCCAAGCCCTCGTTGATTGCTTTCTTGCAGTTGCGCACTGCAATAGGAGCATTCTTAGCAATGCCTGCTGCCATTTTCTCTGCCGCGGGCATTAATTCTTCCTGCGTATAAACAGCATTTACAAGACCGATTCTAAGCGCCTCATCTGCTTTGATATTTCTTGCCGTATAAATCATCTGTTTTGCCATGCCGGCACCTACCAGACGGGCAAGTCTCTGTGTACCGCCGAATCCGGGGGTGATTCCAAGACCGACCTCAGGCTGTCCGAATACTGCATTGTCAGAACAGATTCTGATATCACAGCTCATGGAGATCTCACAGCCTCCGCCTAATGCAAATCCATTGACAGCTGCAATTACCGGGATGGGGAAAGTCTCCAATTTACGGAATACATCATTTCCTTTCTTTCCAAAAGCTTCTCCTTCAGCCTTGGTAAGTGTGCTCATTTCTCCGATGTCTGCGCCTGCTACAAAAGATTTCTGTCCGGCACCTGTCAGAATCAGACATCTTACTTCATCAAGATTCACAGCATCCAAAGTCTGGTCGAGTTCTTCTAATACAGTTGAATTAAGTGCATTAAGTGCCTTTTCACGGCTGATGGTAATAACGCCATAAGCGCCTTTCTGTTCGTATACGATATATTCCATTTTCACGGCTCCTTTTCTCTTTTATATTTATGCGGCTCCTGACCACAAACAACATAGAACTTCTTAGGCGGTGTCTTCCGCCGCCTTAGAAGTTCCTTTCATGTTTTTCATGTTTCTATTTTAGTCTTCTATTTTCACGATAGTAGAACATCCCATACCACCGCCGATGCAAAGAGTTGCAAGACCAGTCTTAGCGCCCTTTGCCTGCATCTCATGAAGCAGTGTCACAAGGATACGGCAGCCTGAAGCTCCAACAGGATGTCCAAGTGCAATAGCACCGCCATTGGGGTTCAACTGCTTATCAACATCGATTCCCAACTCTTTTCCTACTGCAACAGACTGTGCTGCAAAAGCTTCGTTTGCTTCAATGATATCGAAATCTTCAATCTTCATTCCGGTCTTAGCCATAACTTTCTTTGTGGAAGCTACCGGACCGATACCCATAACTTCAGGTCTTACACCTGCAAGGGCTCCTGCCACGAAAGTAGCCATAGGCTTAACACCTAATTCTTTTGCCTTTTCTTCGCTCATAACAACGATCGCAGCTGCACCGTCATTGATGCCGGAAGCATTACCAGCTGTAACGAATCCGTCGGGATTGATAGGACGAAGCTTAGCGAGTCCTTCAATTGTAGATCCTGCACGAGGACCCTCATCTACCTTAAACTCAACCATTTCTTTTTTCTTCTTAACCATAACAGGTACGATTTCAGCATCAAAAGCGCCTGACTTCTGGGCAGCTTCTGCTTTCTGCTGGCTCTTTAATGCAAATGCATCTAATTCTTCTCTGGTAAGTCCCCATTCTTCACAGATGTTATCTGCTGTCTTGATCATATGATAATCATTGAATGCATCCCAGAGAGCATCCTTGATCATAGTATCAACTAAGGTACCATTGTTCATTCTATATCCGTAACGTGCCTGAGGAATTGCATAAGGAGCCATGGACATATTTTCCATACCGCCTGCAACAACGATATCTGCATCTCCTGCCATAATCATCTGAGCAGCCTGGTTCACGCAGTTAAGACCTGAACCGCATACAACGTTCATGGTAACTGCGGGCACTTCAATGGGTAAACCTGCCTTGATGGAAGCCTGACGGGCTACATTCTGTCCCTGTCCTGCCTGGATAACACATCCCATATAAACCTGATCTACAGCCTCAGGTGCTACCCCTGCTCTGTTTAAAGCTTCTTTGATTACGATTGCTCCAAGCTCTGCAGCAGGTACTGTGCTTAAGGAACCGCCCATTGTACCAATAGCGGTACGGCATGCGCCGGCTAAAACTACTTTCTTTGCCATTATTCTTTCCTCCGTTTTAATTGAAAACTTGTTCTAAATTTTTCCTGCAACGATTGTTAATTTTTTATCATTGCGAACAGATTTATTATATCATAGAGCATCTTTTTTTGCAATCTATTACATGAGCAATTCATGAAATTTTTGGTTATTTGGTTACTTTTCACGGGGTAGCCTTTAGTCCGCACAGGACAGGTAAATATACCAACGTCGTCGCGCTCTCGCTCCGCAAAAAGCGTAGCAGGCACTAGGCTCGAAAGAACCTCGCCAAGTGCTGACGCTTTTTGAGGGACTCCTTTTGGTATATTTACCTTTCCTGTGCTACGTTATCGGTTAGCCTGTAAAGTAACGTATTGTTTAGTTCTTTTTAGAGAGTAGCTGAAACACAGCTCTGAGAGTTAAATAGTTAATTATAACCCCCATCTCAACACTCCTAGTACAAGCAAATGCAACGGGTAAAACAGGTAGAAAAACCATTTGTGTATACTGGCTTTGCTGCCGCTTTGGCCGTTGTAGAGAAAATATAGCATCAGGGGGACAAGTATCACGCCGAACTGAAACCACATATTTTCGAGACCGACCAGTATTGTGACAAAGACATTCGGAAGAAGGAAGGTAAGCGTGAAAGCTGTCCATTTTGCCTTGGGTCTATCCCGGTAAACGTGAACGAACAGGCAGCCCAACACATTCATAAAGGCCCAGTCACCGATGCAGGAGAGTATACAAAAGAATATAATACCAGTAGTTTTAAGCGGTTTGCTAATTTTTTCATCTTCCCAAAGTCTGATTGCGGTAAGACCGAGAAAGAGTGTGAAAATAACGCTTTGTGCGGGAATGAACATTAGGCGGCCCTGCTCAAAATAGATGGGCAGACTTCCATATTCAAACCATACATATGAAAACCATGAGATAAAAGCAAAGACGGCAAGCCTTTGTTGATATTTATCCACATCTCTGGTATAGCGATAGCCCTCACCGACAAAATAGGCCATTGTCGGTCCGGTAAGGCGGCCGATAAAGTGCATTACTCCGCCAAGAAGCGGATTTCTGGCATCCACAAATCCCCATGCAATGTGGTCGATAAGCATAGCGATAATAACGATATATTTTATCTGGTTTCTGTTAAGGCATCCTTTTTCGCTTTGTGTTATGACTGTATTTTCTATCATTTTCCCATTCCCTTTTCTATAAAACGCTGATTCAGATCATCTGCTATTGTACCAAGTCGCTAGCGCGACGGCTAGCCCCAGGTAACGATTTTTCTGCTCTTTCTTAAAATAAAAGTAGCAGTTTCTGCTTTTTTGTTTTATTGTTGAATCACCACAAGACAAC
>JAAVAE010000056.1 GCA_014804245.1 Lachnospiraceae bacterium
CATCGGCACTGACATTGACAATCTCCCCAATCACGTTTCCATCCTCATTAAACTTCACAAGCCTGCACTCCAAAGCCATCGGCAGTTCATTGACAACAGGGGCATCCACATGAGTACTTCTTGTTACGGTGAATCCCGCCTTTTTCAGCTTATCAGGTTCCTTGTTTCCTGAAACAAGACCAACATAATCGCAGGCGCAACATGCCTCTCGTCTGCAAAACTGATAGTAAATGCCCCCTTTGCTTTGATATTCTTTGTGGTCTTATGATCTGCACTCAGGCAGAGAACTACTTGATTAGTCTCATAAATTCCTCCCCATGCGGCATTCATAGCGTCAGCATTCCCCTCCCCGTCATAGGTACTGATAATTAATACCGGCAACGGATACATCCATGTCTTTGCCCCAAAATCCTTTCTCATTGCTCCAACTCCTTTCAAATCTTTCCTGTTACCTTTTTCTTCTGTATCTGCCTTAATCCTGCCACAGAATAATGGCTGATAAATACAAACAATCCCATGATAGAAACATAGTCCAGAAGAAACAGAATCAGCGGTTCTTCGAAATCAAAAAATACAAACTGATTTTTCAAGAACATATAGCTTCCGATATCTCTCTTCACAAATGCAAAGATGCCATAGCCTGCAATAATAACTGCAACAATCCGCCATAGCCATTTATGGATTACTGATTGCTTTTTAATATATTTATTTATGGGTCCCATCATTACCACCCAGTGAAATCCCAAGTGGAGACTCATCAGTACAAAACCGCCATATGCACAAACCATATGCAGGCTTCTGGCAAAGGATCGTCCACCACGAATGGGAAGAGCCGAAAATACATAACGTGACAGAATCACTCCGCTTATCATAGAACCCATCATGGCTAACAGAACGCCAATCACAAGTCCAGTCTGTAAAATACGGACAGCGGAATACCTGCCTTTTAACACATTCTGCTCCCAGGCTTTGTTCAGCACATGATGCAGCAGCAACAATACAAACATTCCAACACCCAGCCACTCATGAACTTCCTGACCGATCAATTCATAAGTCATCAAAAGCAGCAGCAAAACTGTCATTCCAACATCTACAATTATTTTCATCATCATCTTAGGCTTCATACAAACCTCTCCCTGCCTGTACTATCTAAAACTCAATAACCGATCCCTTCCAGCCAGTCTGCTACATCTCCGGCTGCATCGGGAACATCTCTCTCATTAACCGTAAATCCATCTGTTATAATCATTGCCTCCGGCTCCAGTTCCTGAATAGTCTCAATAGTTCCCGAAAAGCGGCTGCCATTATGAACATTAAATGGAATTATGGTCTTCCCTGAAAAATCATATTCATCAAAAAAGCTGTACAGAGCCTGAGGCATATCATACCACCATGTTGGAAAACCGATAAAAACTGTGTCATACTGATCCAAATTTTCGATATGACTGATTAGTTCCGGTCTTGCGTTTTCATCCTGCTCCTGTGCTGCATACTCGATCAGCTCTCCTCCGTCTGCTGGATATACCACAGAAGTCTGGATAGAAAACAACTCCCCGCCAGTTTCACTTTGTATCATATTTGCCACTGCACTAAGACGTCCCATTGCTACTCCATTTACCATGGAGTAGCTGGCGGAAGAAACTGCATCTACACCGCTATTTTCTGCCGCTGAAAAATAGGCAATCAGGATCCCACTTTCATTATCTGCACCCTCTCTGTTTGCGTTTTCGTCATTTGAAAATACTTCATCGCTCTGCACTGTCTCTCCACCACCGGACGTTTCTTGTTCCTGATCCATCGGTCTACCCGCCGAAGATATCTCATTTTGTCTGCCCTTATCTCCACATGCAGTAACACTAAATACTAATATGACTGCTAAAAATAATGCAAGTAAACGCTTCATAATGTTCTCAGCCTCCTTATCTGTGAAGTCCTGCCATCATTTCTACCGTAGCCGGATCATAATGAGAAAAGAACAGGCTTTCCTTTTCATCCAATTCCCGAATTGCTGCCATATCCTGTTCATCCAAAGCAAAGTCAAACACATCTATATTCTGGATCATGCGTTCTTTATGGGTCGATTTCGGTATCACAACAACATCATTTTGGATCAGGAATCTAAGTGCGGTCTGCGCAGCACTTTTCCCATGTTTCTTGCCAATATCATTTAAAACTGGATTGGTAAAGAAATCCTTTCTCCCCTCTGCAAAGGGACCCCATGACTCGTGCTGGACACCATATTTTACCATGTATTCGTGAGCCCCCTGCTGCTGGCAGAACACATGGGTTTCCACCTGGTTTACCGCAGGAACTACTTCTGCAAAACTGCACAGGTCAACCAGCCTGTCAGGATAAAAATTAGAAACACCAATAGCGCGCAGCCAGCCTTCCTTGTAAGCCTCTTCCATTGCCCGGTAAGTTCCATAGTAATCATTAAAAGGCTGATGGATCAGCACCAGATCAATATACTCTACTTGAAGCTTCCGCAAAGATTCATGAAGAGATGCTTTCGCTTTCTCATAGCCGCCATTACTGATCCACACCTTGGTTGTAAGGAACAATTCCTCTCTGGAAATACCACATTTCGTAATAGCGTTTCCTACTTCCTGCTCATTTCCATAGGACTGTGCAGTGTCAATTGCCCGGTATCCCACACTGATTGCATCCAGTACGCAGCGTTCACATTCTTCTCCCTTTACCTGATAAACTCCGTATCCTAACACCGGCATTTTAATTCCATTATTTAATGTTACATATTCCATCAATGATTCCTCCGTTCTTTTTATGGTTCTATCATAACTGACATAACCTTCTCCAGGAAGTCTCTCTTTGTTCATCAGTTACAACCTAAAGGTTTTTACTTATAGCACTCTTCCACCATCCGGCACATCTCCTCCTGTGTAAACTCGCCAAAATCCTCCTGACTTAATGCGCTTAATATATATTCTTTTGTAGGACATGCCCCATAAGAAGACAACGTCGTAGAAACACCGCTCTCCTTAAACAGCATTTTCAGTCTGTCACATCCTTTATCCACAATCATTTCATTGTACAGTGCCGCAGAAATACCAAGAACCTCCGTACAGAGAGTACAGATATCCTGCATATGGTATTTTGATATTCCTTTTAACCAGATTGGATAAGCAATCACCAGCGCCTCACGATAAGGGACCTGATGGGCAACACGGGGAATATATCCTACAGAATATAAAGTCCATGGATAAAAATGATCGACTCCTGAACGGAAAACCCCCATGGTATTGACACAGGATGCCCACATAATATTTTCACGCGCACGCTGATCCTTGGGTTCTTCCAAAAGTTTGTTTAAACTTTCTATCAGAACCTGTAAAACCGTCTTTGCAAACCCTTTTGCAATGTCATTCTGGTGGTTTCCGATATACCATGCACTGGTCTGAATGAAACACACCAATGCAGAATACGCTGTATTTTTCCTGTCAAGAGATATGGTAGCGGACGGATCCATCAGACAATAGTCTGGCCATGCCCCAAACAATTCCGCTCCTCCGCCCTTATACTCCATAATGTCACAGACACCGTTTGCTTCCGATCCGGTGGAGGGATAAGTAGGAATAATAATGTTAAATAAATGACTGTTATCTGAAGTCCTTTTTCCTTCAATATATTCCTCCAGATGCTCGTGCACTGCCCCAAATGCAATAGCTTTTCCTGTATCCATAGCACTTGCTCCGCCAATCTCTATTACTGCATCAACCTTTTCCTTCCTGACAAGGTCAATCCCTTCAAGAATGCTCTGATAAGAAGCTGTAGTCTGTCCACCATAATCAACATATGGAATATCATCTTTACTCAAAAGACCTGTTATCCTATGGTAAACACCATTTTCCTTCACAGAGCCGCCTCCATAGACCAGCATGACTTTATGTCCTTTACAGAGTGTGGGAATCTGTTCAAAAACTTCCGTACCAAACTGAAACTTTATTGGGTTATAATACTGAAAATTCATCCATATACCTCCTGCATATCGCAGACCATGCCTGCGATACTGCGTTAATAGATAGTTTGAAAGAAACTTTCAAACTTTTATCCCTCCTGAAAATCTGACTTGCTGCTGAACTCTCTCCACTTGTCATATTCCTTCCGGCGGCTTTCCAGAACCTCATCTGCAAATTTCACTGCATCACTGCCAAGCAGCAAACGGAACGGTGTATCCTCCGCTTCAATTGCCTCAATGATCAGTTCCGCCCCCTTATCCGGGTTGCCCGGCTGTGTTCCGTGAGAAGTATCCTTTCCTATTCTTCTTGCACCTGCAGTTTCTTCATAATCTGCTATGACCGTGCTGGACTGGGTCAGAGATCTTCCAGCAAAATCTGTCCCTTCCATCTATTCTGCCTGCTAAACTACCAGCATTCCTCCAGAATCTCAAGAACCTCTTCCCTGGAAAGTTTTTTGCAGCACCCCGCTGTCAAATTGCAGGTATCGGCAACCTTCTTAAGAACGCTCTTATCGGTAATTCCCATTTCCGTAAAGGTAGATGGCAGCCCGATCTCACGTACAAAATCTGCCAATGCTTCCACCCCTGCTGCGGCAAGCTCTTCCCTGGACTTTCCTTCTGCCGGAACTTCCCATACCTTTTCCGCCATTCGTGCAAACTGCTTCGCACCATCTTTATAAAGATGGCGGTAAAGTACCGGATGAATGACCGCCAAACCCTGTCCGTGGTTGCAATCCGTATAAGCCCCAAGCTGATGCTCGATTTGATGTGCCTGAAAATCTGTCACTTTCCCAATCTTTAAGATTCCGTTTTCCGCCATAGCTGACGCCCACATCAGCTCGCTTCTTGCCTCCCAATTGTTCATATCCTTCAGCAGTACGCGGATATTACGGATTACATTACGCATAACCGCCTCTGCAATCTCATCGGACAGGGTAATGTCACGCGGAGAACCAAGATACGTTTCCATACTGTGGCTCAACGTGTCAAAAGCACCTGAAATAACCTGTTTTGCAGGAAGCGACATGGTATAAGCCGGGTCAAGAACTGCAAAGCTGGCATATGCTCCCAGTACACCTGCCTTTTCCATGGTATCCTCATTAGTAATTACTGCACCGTTGTTCATCTCCGCACCGGTTCCGGATGCTGTAACAATCGCTCCCATAGGTATAAATTCAGAAGGATATACATGATCTTTAAACTCCATCTCCCAAATATCCCGGTCTGTTACTGCCTGGGCTGCAATAATCTTACAACAGTCAATAACGGAACCGCCTCCTACAGCTAAAATGAAGTCAACCTTCTTTTCTCTGACAAGAGCTGCACCTTCCTGTACTTTCTTATAAGTAGGATTGGGCATAATACCAGCAAAATCAACAATTTCCTTGCCTGCCTCCTTTAATAAACCACAAACTTCATCGTAAACGCCGCTTTTCTTAACGGAACCACCGCCATAAGCAAACATAACCGTTTTTCCTACTTTGGAAAGCTCTATAGGCAATGCCTTTTCTGCCGCTTTTTCTCCAAAATAAACCTTGGTTGGATACGAATAAATAAAATCTCTCATACTGCCTCTCTCCTTTTTGTTGTTTGTCTTTATAATAACAAAAGAAGACTCCCATAAGAAGTCTCCCTTTGTTCATCAGTTTACACCTAAAGGTTATAGCTAATCACTATTTACTGACACGTAATACATCGTCACCCATATCTACCTGACCATCAGCAACACTTTCCACAGCAGAAAAATCATCGGAATTAGTGACTGCCATAATAACTGTCGCTGGATAACCTGCCTTATGTATCTTATCCAGATCCATTGTCAGCAGCAGTTCTCCTTTTTTCACATTCTGTCCGGCTTTTACCATAGGCTGAAAGCCATCCCCATTCATTTCCACAGTGTCAACCCCCACATGGATCAACAACTCTATGCCTGCTGCTTCAATCCCAATGGCATGTAATGTATCCGCAACCTGGCTGATTTTTCCGCTGATGGGGGCATATACCTTTCCCTCATCGGGATCAATCCCACAGCAAACGCCAAGTACACCTGCCGAGAATACCTCATCAGGAATTTGCTCCATACCCACAAACGTTCCTTTTGATGCAGCACCTAAAATGGCAGGGAAAGTGATAACCTCTGTCGTCTCCGCACTGACTTTTCCTTTTACAAAATCTAATAAACCCATCGCTTTCATTCTCCAATCCTGCTAATTTTCGTTCAAGCTCTCTCCGTTTGTATGAATCACATTCTGATACCATGCAAAAGATTTCTTTTTGTACCGTTTTAATGAGCCTGAACCATCATCATTCCTGTCTACATAAATAAAACCATAACGTTTCTTTAATTCTGCCGAAGAAGCACTTACAAGGTCAATACATCCCCATGCAGTATATCCTATGACCGGAACGCCATCCTCTATCGCTTCACGAATTTGAATCAGGTGATCCCGCAAATACTGAATCCGGTAGTCATCAAAGACTGTAAGTTCGCCCTGGTCATCCTTTTCCAGCTGATCCACTGCCCCCAGTCCGTTCTCCACAACAAACAATGGCAGCTGATAACGGTCATAATACCGATTGAGCGTATAGCGCAGCCCCTGTGGGTCTATCTGCCATCCCCACTCCGATGCCTTTAAATAGGGATTCGGCACACCCCCGATAATATTTCCTGGACCGGCTTTCTGAGCCGGGTCCGCACTGCCGCAGGCACTCACATAATAACTGAAAGAAACAAAATCAACCGTATTCTCCAGTATCTCCTTATCCTCCGGTTCCATCTGAATTGAAATGCCTTTTTCCCTAAAATAGCGCAGCATATAACCCGGATACTTTCCGCGGACATGTACATCCCCAAAGAAATCGTTTTTATGCTCTTCCTTTAGAGAAACGATTACATCATCCGGAGCCGGTGTCAGCGGATAAACCGGCATACTGAGAATCATACACCCTATTTTCGCATGAGGCATCATTTCATGCGCAATCTTAGTCGCAAGAGCACTGGCTACCAATTCATGGTGTACTGCCTGATATAACTGCTGCTCACTCAGTTCCTCCTTTGGTGTACAAATACCGCCACTCATAAATGGAGAATGAAGAATTGAGTTTATTTCATTAAAGGTCAGCCAGTACTTGACTTTATTCCCATAACGTGAAAACAGCGTACGCACATATCTCTCATAAAATCCGATCATTTTCCGGTTAGTCCACCCATCATATTCCCTTGCAAGATGTAAGGGTGTTTCATAATGAGAAATTGTCACTAATGGCTCTATGCCATATTTGAGGCACTCATCAAAAAGATTATCATAAAACTGCAGGCCCTTTTCATTGGGTGTTTCTTCATCTCCATTAGGGAAGATGCGGCTCCATGCAATCGATGTACGGAACACTTTAAAACCCATTTCTGCAAAAAGCTTTACATCTTCTTTATATCTGTGGTAAAAATCAATACCCACCAGCTTCATATTTTCAGAGACGGGCTCCTTAGTCACCGGTCCCTTAATTCCATGAGGTAATACATCCTGGACGCTCAGCCCCTTCCCATCCTCATTGTAAGCTCCCTCACATTGGTTGGCTGCCACAGCGCCTCCCCATAGAAACTCCTTTGGAAATCGCATATCCATGTTCCACACCTCCCCTGTTTTTACTTTAATTAGTTGTTCTTTGTTTCAGGATCCTTAAATCCCATGATCCAGGTTACTGCAAAAGTAAGAACGATAGAAATTACTGCACAAACAGCTGCCATTGCAAAATTGCTGCTCTTTTCCGCATGAACGAAGATTGGCAGCGCCAGCAGTGACGGTGAAGCAAAGGAGCTGGCTGATACATGCATGATCCCTGCAATCAGCCCGGTAATTCCACTGGAAATACATACAGCCGCCAATGGACGCTTGAGGGGCATTGTTACACCATATAACCCTGGTTCAGTTACTCCTGCAAAAATAGCGGATACCGCCGAGGAACCGGCAAGCTGCTTAATTTCACCATTTTTGGATTTTACAGCAACCGCTGCACAGGCTGCTCCCTGTGCCAGATTGCTGATCAACATAGCAGGAAGCATCAGCGACTCTCCTGCCGGTGTTTCCAATGCAGCAAACACTACAGGGATAAACGCCCAATGCATACCAGTCATAACAATAAAAGGCATAGCAGCCGCCATAATGATATAAGCTGCGATACTTACATGTGACTGTACAAACACCAATGCAGAAGCCAGACCATTACCAATAATAGAACCAAGCGGTCCAAGAATCACAAACGCAATCGGTGTAGAGATTAAAAGGATCAACATCGGCTTTAAGAAGTTCTTGGTAAACGCAGGTGTAATCTTCTCGATCAGACGTTCAATATAACTCATCACCCATGCGGTCAAAATTGCAGGGATAATGCTGGAAGAATAATCAAAGCTGGTCACATGGATACCAAGGAAATTAATTCCTCCTTCTGCACCTGTCAGAGCAACAAAATTCGGATGGATTAAAATTGCTACTACTGCGGTAACCAATACCGGATTTGCGCCAAATTTACGCCCTGCAGAATAGGCCACCAGCACAGGCAGGAAATAAAAAGCAGTGTTTCCAATAACACCCAGCAATTGCAAAGTCTGATTGTCTGCCGGCAAAATCCAACCTAAAATAATATTCAATACCTGGATCATACCTGCACCGATAATGGCAGGGATAACTGGTGACATGCTTCCTGAGATTGCATCCAAAATAATAGAAACAGGATTACCGCCCTTTTTTACTACTGGTGCATTTCCGCTATCTTCTCCGAAATTTCCAAGGCGGACAAATTCCTTATAGCATTTTGCCACTTCATTCCCTATAACGATCTGATATTGTCCAGCCTTTTTCATGACTCCCGCAACGCCCTTGATTGCCTTAATTTCTTCATCATGGACGATGCTCTCATCTTTCAATGTCAGCCGCAGACGTGTCATGCAATGACTGACATTCACAATATTTTCCTTTCCCCCGACTTTTTCTAAAATCTGTTTTGCTGTTACTGAGTACTCCATAAGAACCCTCCTTAAGATTTTTTATTTTGTTTTGTTTAAGTTGCCTGATTTATTCAAAGAAGCAATGTCCAGATGCCGCGGATATTGGAACACATACTTCTAAATAAATACAAAAAAGACCTTCCTGTGCGCGCACAAATGTTGTCCTGCACATCGAAGGTCATGCCCCCAACCGAATGGGGTTACAATCCTGAATATCCTATATGGTTTCCTTACTGCATACACGGTTAATATGCATGATTAAATAAAGTCTTTCCTCCTCACTTAGTTCTAATGCCCATTCCTTTTTATAATAGCTGCAAATATTGTCTACACACTTTGCGATTTCCGGATACTCTTCCTGAATGGACTTGTACATCAATAAATTATCGCTGTCAATATGTTTATTTTCAAATATACGTTTTAAAAGATACTGCACATGTGTCGCAAAGCGGGCATAATTAAAGGTATCCTTCTTTACACGGATATCCAGCTCCTGTTCAATAAGGTCTGTCATCTTTTGAAGAAGTTCTTCATAATGCTGCTCGATGCCAAAAGCATTCTCTGCCTTTGAGTAATCCTGCACATTGATAAAATGCATTGCAATCCCCTGCACTTCATTTTTAGGCAGCTTGACCTGAAATTTATTTCTGACCGCCGCTACAAACTTCCTTCCGATTTTTACCTCTAAGGGATAATTTATTTCCATCTCATAAACTGAGGGCATATGGACATAAACCCCTTTTCCGGCCCGCTCAATCGCAAAAGCAATATGGTCGGCCAAAGTAAATACAAAATTAACTCCTGTCTCATAAGGCAGTTCATCCTGCACCCATAGCATCTGATCAGCGGTAAATTGAATAATCTCATAAGGAATATCATTCAAAAGCGACAGATATTGTTCACTTACATCATAAAATGTGCGATCTACCTTCTTTAAATCAGTCAATTCATATGGCGTAGCCGGAAAACCTATCCCTTTGCCAAATGCAATCAATTCCCTTTGATTATTGTCCTTACAGATAGCAACATTGTTATTTATCTTCTTTAAAACAATCATCCCTGTCCACTAATCTTTCCGGATGGAATCTATGTAAATATCCAATTCTCCATGTATTTCCTGTTAACTATATTATAGTCGGTCAGAGTCCTTATCAGTAGTCTCTAATGGTTCATCAGTTTATACTTTAAGGTTATAGCTCCAAAAAGTTTTACTCACATTGTGTTTCCCAGAATGATACCGCATCATCGATCCATCCTTCCGCCACCGTTCCGGTTCCAATGCCAAAACCATGCGGAAGCCCTTCATAGGAATGAAACTCCGTGGGAATGCCCAGTGCATCAAGTCCTTGTAACCTGGACTGCATGGTTCTCCAGTTGGCAATACCGTCACTGGTGCCAACACATACATAAGTCGGGGCATCCTTTTCTGAAACAGTGTTGTAACCTGTATACTGCATGATTACTGCTGATGCCTGTGGAATATCCTCTCTTCCAAAAAAAGGAAGTGCATCCCCATTTCCAAGAGTTGCAGCCATCCTTGCGCCTGCTGACCCACCCCACAGGGAATAATCCTGCGGATTTACTTCCAGCTCTTTCGCATGGTCATAGATAAAACTGATCGCCTTTGCAAGGTCTGTATAAGGGTCATCCGGACGGTAGATCAGGACAAAGCTGTTATATCCCATTTTAGAAAGTTCAAGCGCATGGGGAAAACTGTCGTGCATCGCTCCCACATACATAAAACCACCGCCTGCATTTACCACCGCAAATTTTTCACCGGGATCTCCCTTAAAGAAAAACAATCCTGTATCTTCTTTTGACGGATCAGCCGTCCTTTCCTCTTCTGAATAAATATCAAAAAAGATCTGTTCTCCTGCCTCTGCCTGGTCATGAAGCCCCTGTATAATCTCCACTGTTTTATCCGGGTCGATGTAACTATACCAGACATATACGCTACTGCTGCTGATCTCCTCCAGTGTCATATCCTCTGACACGGAACGGTCCACTGGAAACAAGAGATATCCAAAATTCTCAAAATAAGGATCGCTTACCACATCCCCTACCGTGGAGGACAACGTATACGTCTTTTTATCATCCTCTTTTTCCACTACGATTTCCTCCGCTCCTGCATCCGGTTTTACATCTGGCTTTTCTACACCATTTATTTGCTTACTTCCACAGGCTGAAATTACCAGAATTAGGCTAAATACTATCAATATACTGCTTACTGTTTTCATTTTCCTGTTCCATTTCACTATTCTTACTTCAAAAATGTTCCCCAAAAAGCCACCCCATAATTTCTTCATCTTCTGCAAAAAGCCCGCCTCCGCCGTGCTGATTCAATGCGCCCCTGTCAGAAAAATAACTTTTCTCTTTTACATCAAGCACAGCCAGCCGGTCAACCTCCTCTTTGGATATTTCTGCCCTTTCATATAATGCAACAAGCTCCTCATAAGCTTTTTTTGCCGGTTCAGAACTATAATACTCATCACCCTCGCCAATCACGAAATAGACAGGTGTCTTTTCTTCTGCGACCCTGCTTAAATCACCATCCCACTTAGAACTCACTTGAAGTGCTGCTGTGTAAAGCTCCGGTCTCTCGGAAACAACAAGAGATAAGGTCTCACCACCGCCGGAATAACCGCTGATATAAACCTTTTCAGGATCAATGTTATAGGTCGCCAGCATATATTCCGTCAATCCTGTGATTTGCCTTTTGCTGGTTTCACCCCAGTCATTTGGCTGTGGTGCCACAATGATCATCTTATCATTATACTTTTTTGCCTCCATGGCAAAACGCTCTATCCGAAGATTGACTGCCACTCCCTGAAAATAGTAGGCTCCATATCCGGGAAGCGTAATATATAACGCATAGGGTCTGCTTCCGTCATACTCATCCGGTATATAAATGTGGTAATGCAGTTCCTCTGCGGAAAGATATTCCGACCCATTTTCAAAAGCCAGCACATTATCTATACAGAAATCCTCATAATATTCCGTTCCTGCTGTTACTGTTCCAATTTGCTCTGCCTTCTTTAAATCCATAGAGTTTCCTACAGGCAAAGTCTGTGACTTTGCCTGTTGTTCCCTTCAAAATCCAAGACCGGCAAGCCATCCGGTAACCTCATTTTCACTGGCGCTGCTGCTAAACCGCCGCCCTTCCTGCCATTCTCCGGTACCCGCCATTTCTGCAAGATGTGTTCCGCTTTCTCCCAGTTCCGAGGAAGATGAAGTGCAAAAAGGAATCACTGTTTTGCCGGTAAAATCATTGTCTTTCACAAAACGATTGACAACCCAGGCCGCCTCATGCCACCAGATAGGATATCCAATGAAAATTGTGTCATAGGAACTAAAATCATCTACTGTGGTGGAAACAAGTTCAATATCCTGCAGGCTTTCATTCTCATGCTCCTGATTGACCCTGCTTCCTTCCTCTGTCCAGTCAAGGTCTTCACTTGTGTAAGCATTTACTGGAATAATCTCAAAAACATCGCCGCCTGTATACTGCGCAATGATATCCCCGACAGCCTTGGTATTTCCGGATGCAGAATAATAAACCACCAGGACTTTTCCCGCCTGTTCCTCTGCACTGCCGGAGGTTTCCTGCTGTTTGCTGTCCTCAGCTTCTGTCTCCTGCTGCACCTCTGCCTCAAGCTCTTCCACATCTTCCTGCTCCTCTGCCTCCGGGATTTGCTCTGTATCCTCAGCCGCCTCCTGCTCCTGAACACTTACACTTTCCTGCTGCCTGTCACTGTTTCCGCATGCAGTAAGCGTCATGGCACATAATATAATTGTCATCATAAAACAGATCCATTTCTTCATAATATTTCTCTCCTTCAGAATTTCTTTCTATCGTACCCACATTTATTTCTGCTCATCCACCGGCGGCACCATCTTAGCATAGCCCTCCAGCATCTCCGGCGTGCTGTGATAATATCTCTTATCCTTATTGATTAATGCTATCTGTGCCATTTCTTCCTCTGTCAGCGCAAAATCAAACAGGTCAAAATTATCACGGATGTGTTCAGGGTTTTTAGATCCGGGGATCACAATATTTCCAGCCTGCATATGCCAGCGCAGAATAATCTGGGCATTACTCTTGCCATATTTTGAAGCCAGTCCGGTAAATACCTGTTCTTCAATCAGAGCCTTATCCCCATGTCCTAACGGATACCATGCCTGAATCACAATTTCCTCTTTTTCCAGAAACTCTTTTAGCTCCTTTTCCTGAGAATAAGGATGAACCTCCGTCTGTAAAACCGTAGGCTTCACATCACAGACCTCCAGTATCTCCTGAATCTGGGGACCCGTAAAATTAGACAATCCAATTGCCTTTACCTTACCCTCTTTATATGCCTTTTCCATCAGGCGGTATCCTGCAATATAATTACCGGAAGGCTGATGAATCAACAACAGATCAATATAATCTGTATCCAGCCTCTCCAGCGTCTTTTCCACCGCATCTTCCTGCTCATAAAAAGAAGGCCACAGCTTGGTTTCCAGAAAAATTTCTTCCCTGGCAACACCGGATTTCTTCATGGCACGTCCCACTGCTTTTTCATTTACATAAGCATTTGCAGTATCAATCAAACGGTAACCCGCCTGTAATGCACTGATCACAGAATTTTCCGCCTCGTCCGGGCTGAGCATAAAGGTTCCGATACCTGCCATAGGCATTTCCACACCATTATTTAATTTTACATATGTCTGATTACTCATTTTGCCATCTCCTTAATGATTTTACTTTATGGTTCTATCATAGCCTAAAAAACTTCCAAAAAGAAGTTTCTCTTTGTTAATCACTGTATACCTTCAGGTTATAACCATATAAATTTCCCCTGTGTCAGAGAGTATAGTCAGTAATGATTTTTTATTTCTGTTCCACATTCTTTACCAGATAATTCAGGCGCAGACCTCCATCTCCAATTTTTTCCATATCCTTCAATAAAAATTCCACCGGTTTACCTTCACTTAAAGAAGGGATTTGTGTAAAAACAGATGCCTTTCCGCTACTCCCATCCGATACCGGTGCCAGAAAAAGGTTAAGCTCATCAATCATACCAGCCTGTAAGAAACTCCAGTTTATTACACCGCCGCCGCAGATCAGTACTTTTTCTATTTGGAAATATTCATATAGCTTTTCCATTGCCAGTTTACAATCCAGATTTTTTTCGCCTGCAATAATATAAGACACGCCTCTTTTTCTCAAATAATCCTTATAGGCTGTCGGCGTAGATTCCGTAAGCACTTCAATGACATGTGCCGGTGTTCTGCCCTTATTGCTGAAAATTCCTGACTCCCACCCTATTTCGCCATCCACATCCAGCGAAATGTAATATAATTCTGCCTGGTTATCTGCAATAAAATCGCCTTGCGGCACTTCACATTCTTCCGCCAGAACCGGCTTGCGGAAATTAATAAATTCTTTCGTCGTAGTAGTTCCATACATCCATGCATCCGCAGCCATCTTTGTCCGAAATTTCCCATACTCTGCTCCAAGCATGCTGACAGACTCCGTCCCCATAAAGGGTCCGTTTATTTTTCCGTCCAAAGAGCTTAAAATATGACAAATCACATATGGTCTTTTCATACGCTGTTTCCTCCTCGCTCATTTTTTACAATACGGGAGCCGCCAAACACCTCTGACATCTCCATCCTGTCAAGTGCATCATCTAATGCCTGTACTTCCTCTGCTGATAATTTTATATTTACTGCCCCCGCATTTTCCTGTAGACGTTCCCGCTTACGAGTTCCCGGTATGGGGACAATCCATGGTTTTTTACAAAGCATCCATGCCATGGAAATCTGAGCCGGTGTTGCGTCTCTGCTCTCTGCAGCCCGTTCAAGAAGCATGATCAAATCCGCATTCTTCTCCATAGCTTCATCTGTAAACTGAGGCATATTGCTGCGGTAATCATATTTTTTGTCAAACTGCGAACCCTTACCATATTTTCCTGACAGGAACCCATTTGCCATTGGCGAAAATGCCACCAGACCGACACCCAGTTCCTCCAGCACAGGGAAAAGCTCTTCGTACTGTCTTGCCATCATGGAATAACGGTTTTCCACAGCAGTTACAGGGCAGACCGTGTGAGCCCGGCGGAGATATTCCTCATTGGCTTCTGAAATGCCCCAGTGCAGAATCTTTCCCTCCTGAATCAACTGTGCCATAACACCGGCAACCTCCTCCGGTTTCACTGCCGGGTCGATCCGATGCTGAAAATACAAATCAATATGGTCAGTCTGCAGACGTTTCAGCGATCCTTCCACAGAAGCCCGGATCACTTCCGCTCTGGCATCCGGGATCAATGGATGATTTACCTGAGAACTGCTCATATCAAAGTGAATTCCAAACTTACTGACAATCTTCACCTGATCCCTAACCCATCTGAGTGCTTCCCCCACAAGCTCTTCATTCTGGTGAGGATCTTTTGGTGTTCCATAAACTTCTGCAGTATCAAAAAAGGTGTATCCCATTTCATATGCACTGCGGATCATAGAAACAGCTTCTTTCCGGTCTGTAGGCGCGCCATAGGCATGACTAAACCCCATGCAGCCAAGCCCTACGGCCGAAACCTCCAATCCATTTCCTAATAAACGTTTATCCATCATTCTCCTCCTATATCGCATCCACCTAAAGCTTATTTGAAATCCTTTCCGCTTCCTTACTGTCTGTTACCATTCCAACATAATCCATACCATACATGCTAGCAAAACGACTCATGGTATACTCTGCCTTTTCCATCATCCATTTTTCCGGTGCGGCGCCCTGGAATAGAAATACAAATTTTTTTCCGGATAATTCGCCTGCCCTGACTGGTCCGTAAAATCGGTCAAGCAGATTCCTGACAGCGCCGCTCATGTTATGCCAGTAAACCGGCGACCCTATCACAACTATTTCATCCTCTTTCATCTTTTTCACAATCTCAGCAAACTGGTCTTCTTCAAACTTCTGCCCATAGCTGTACAGCCTATAATCTACCAAGTGCAGTGTCTCATATTCCTTTCCGGCAAGCAGTTTTTCTGCAAGCCTTACCGTATTACCGTCCTTATTGGGGCTCCCATTAATAAATAAAATACTCATCTTTTTATACTCCTTATATACTTCATTACTGCCAGATCCAGCATAATCCATTATAAAAATATTCCATAGCATATTCACCACTGTGGGTGCCGCCTTCCTGCTCTAAAAAATACAGATTTCCCTCTGCTTCATTGTTTGCATAGCGGAATGTTCCATCACCCACATCAGCCATTGCCTGAATCTGATATTTAAATGACGAATATGCAAAGTCATCTGTACCGGATGCCGCAAAAATAAAGAAATCATTCCATTCATGACCGGAATCCCGCACAATAGATGCCATATATTCTCCATCAGAAGTCAAATTTCCACTGGATGGCATAAAGTAACGAAAATAGTCCAGACAATACTGGAACGTCCGCCATGTTGCAACCGACCCCATGGAAAAACCGCAGAATGCCCGGTGGTCTCTTGATGCCTGTATCCCAGCCAAAGTGGTATTTTCCGCATAGGTACTGTAAATTCCTTCCACTGCCGGAATCAGGTCATTAATCAGCTCATTATGATATCGATCGGTCAATTGAATTGCCAGTGAATAATCTGAGCTATCTTCACCACTTTCATTGTTATAAGTTGGGCACACAATAATCATAGGCTGAATTTTCCCATCTTCCATTGCATGATCCAATACATTTTTAAATCCGCTCGGGTTATCCGGTGTTCCCAAATAAGCAGTCTCATTGCTCCAACCTCCATGCATCAGATAAAACACGTTATACCTTGTATCCTCAGAATACCCATATGGCAAATATACAATAGCCCGCTTATGCAACACTGTGTTTTTCTGCTCATATGTCATGGATTCAAATGTGTCATACGCAAGTTCCACAAGCTTTCCCTGCTGCTCTGATTCTACAAAATAGTCTTGTGGAATCATGACCAGCTTTTCTGGAAAACTCCCAGTTGTTATGGTTTCATGGCTCATTATTTCCACTC
>JAAVAE010000057.1 GCA_014804245.1 Lachnospiraceae bacterium
TATATATAAGCCTTCCAATCCTATATTCCTTATGCGGATTTTTCATCACATACCACAGAAATACTGTTTCTCTGTTTGCTACATAATTATCAGCAATAAAAGTTCCAAAAACACCCGAAACATATCCATCTATTAGCAGTGCAAAATTATTTTTAGCTAATGAACCTACAATATTATGCGTCCACAATAACCTATAATACTGAGCTTGTGCCGGTTTAATCTGAATTACTTGTACTTTGCTGTCCTCTTTGATTTCGTAATCCCTAGGAAGCATACTGCAGTCAAGCGGCTCCAACTTGCTTTCGGAAGGGCGCTTTATCTTTTTCCCATTGGCAAGTGCCGTAGCCTCTTCCTCCCGGTTTGTCGTAATATAGGCGTTCAAGTCTGCCCTGGTTCCTGGTCTGCCGAATATCGTGTAGCCTACTGCTTCTCCAGCTTTCTTCTCCTGATAACAGAGGACTAACGCCTTTGCATTCATACACAAATCATAGAACTGCTGGTGTCCTGTCTCCGGGTCGAACAGCTGATACTCCGGTTCCTTCCATGTCATTTTACCCTGCGTGTCGTAGAACTTCTCATAGCCGGAAAAGTATGTCGGCGGATTGGCAATAACCAGCGCATGGGGATCATCCAGTACTTCTTGCAAATGCACCCACATATCCAGAGGGCGGTAACTCATTCCTTTCAGCAGATTTCTAATAACTTCTATCTGCCGGTTGATGTTGTCAATATGTTCCTGCCGCCTGAGGCGTAGGTCTGTGAGCATCTGATAGAAATAGTCGTTGCCTGCATTCTTTGAAGTACGGAGGTATAACTGAGCATACAATGCGGTTGCAGGGTCCAGTAACTCCGAATCATCAAAGCCCTGTGCATGGATTTCCAGAGGCTCTAATGACTGTCCGGTAATCGCATACCCAAGCACCGTAGACATCATATTGACATCGCTGGTTTCAATCTGCACTGCCTTGAACCCATTCTGCACCGCCAGATTTGCCATAGCGAATGTTCCAGCACACGGCTCCACGAACCTGGTATATCCGGACTGTGCTGCTGTCTCAATCAGCTTCACAAGAAAGCGCTGCTCTGGTGTTCCCAAGCATCCCAAGAACATTGCTCCCGGATTCATAAAAAATGCCATTTGCCTGTCACTCCTTCCCTTGTTTTGTTGAAAATTAACAAAAACCAAGGCGGCTCTCCCGATATAACCCCGGGGATTTTTAATACCGTCTTGGCGAATTGCACAAAAAAGGCATCGTACTCTCTGAATACGATGCCGTTGTTTTTGGACCGGAACCCTGCAATGAGCAGGAACTCTCCCCTGGAAGGGGAACGTGTTACTTACAACCAATTCCGGAGATTATGTTAAAAACCTGCCATACCGAATAAACTCATTTGCTGGTAGCCGTTATCCTCTTCCTTTGCTACCTCTTTGGCAGGCCTCTTACTGTCTGCTTTTTCTTTCTTCTTTTCTTTCGGCGGTGTCGGATTGGGCAACTCCCTGATTTCTTCTCCCGTGTTCTCTGCCCACCATTCTGCAAAGATTGTTCTGTGGCACCAATATTCCGGCACCCTCACATCTTCATAACACAGCAGCACCAAGTCTTTCCCTTCGCTCTGTGCCCTTTCATTTAGCCGATTAACCATGCTGATGATTTTCTCTGTGCCAATCCCTTCCAGCTTATCATAATATGCCGACTTGAAACTCTCCAAATCCATATTCAACATATGTCCTTTAGGAGCTAGGGAGTAACACTGCTCTCTCAGTTTATAGCCTAGTGGAAATTTCGGTTGCCCTATGCTAATTCCCACCGGATAATACTTATCATTCAGCAATTCCTTATTGCTGTATCTGCTTACCCATATCGCCATTATATTCACTCCTTATCTGTATTTCCATAATATAATTATACTGTACAGGCGGTTCTAAGTACACTGAAATAGCCTTAATTAACCGATTGTTTATATATCTTTCAGGCATTGCGACAAGCCTTTTTTTGACCTGCCGCCTGCCTTCCAGAAGAAAAGCAACTGGTTATTTTTTAGGGGTGACATATGGTTTATTGGCTGATACCAGAATAACATTCTTATTTTCTAATGTCTATCTACTCTTTTTCTACCTATGTTTTTTTGCAGCCACAGGGAGCGTTCAAATCATATTCCGAGCAGGTAAACAGCCACAATTCCACAAGCTATCCCTAAGTCCTTATACACCGTCTTATCGCTAACATTTTCTACTTCCGAAATCTCTTGTACCGTGTACGTTTTTTCCTCCATGTACATCATGCTCAGCTCCCTATAACGGCGCTTCGCCTCTTCACTTCCGGACTTTTCGCACTCTTCCCGGTACATTTCAATCGCTTTTTCTATACGGTAAACACAATATAAATCCTCCTGTCTCCTTTTCTCCCCATCCTGAATCACCCTGTCTGACTTACTTACCGTCTCCTTGGCGCTCCCCATGAGGTCCTGTATAAATTTCCATCTAAGCTCAACCTGTTCCTCTTCCGTAAACTCGGCCTCGTCTGACAGTGTTGCCTTTATCCTCCGGTACGAGTTGAGCATCTTCTTGGTTTTCTTTACTTTATTCTCTTCCCTAGCCCGTTTCTTCTCTGCCTTGACCTGCTCCAATCTGAAGGTATGCACAGCCTCTTTTCCTGCTACGGCTGCTATCTGGTTGATCTGTTCCTGCGTTAGAACATACATAGGTATTTTGTTATCTGTTGCCATAATGTCGCCTCCTTGATTTTCTCGCAAATACGAGTTATAATCTTTTTAGGGTTTGAGTCGTCTCGCAAGGGGCGGCTTTTCTTTTTACCTGTGTTTTCTTTTGCAGGTGGTAATTTTTTTGCAAGTGGCAAAGTGCGATATATACCCATAACCGTCCGATAAATTCAGATTATTATATATGGGGATTGCTGCTACCACTTCTCCTTTTGTAGTAACCACTCTGTCCGTAGCTTTTTCTTCTTCTAATGGCTTACGATAATTTATAATTTTAGGATTGACCGGCATATTCTTGCCTGTCACTGTCCGAATCCACATAATATGACTGCCACAATATGCACATGTTCCGAACGAATTATTTGCCTGCATGGTTTCCTGATCCCTCCCTTCTACTTTTTCCTGCCTAATTCAATATCCTCTAATTCCTTAATTGAAATAAGTCTGCAATCAGGTAGCATTATCAGCGGTTCCCCTAACACTACCTTTGTACCTTCAATGTGCATCTTAGGATAACTCACAATTACAGAACATTCTTGTGCCACTTGGTAATTCGAGTTGCTTATTATGCTCCGCACTCTCTTTATATCAGCGGCGCTTGTCCTTTTTCCTTTTATTGGAATTTTACAGAACTTTGCCTGCATAGCATTCTGCTCTTTATATATCCTTTCATACACATACATGAAATTTCTCATAGACCTCTTCCTAATCCTCTCTTGGCTTGTTGAGCAAATGTGCGTGCTTGATTAAGCACTCCTTGCAGCCACTTTTCTTAAATCCAAATTCACACTTCATTTCAATAGGTATAGGACAGAAATGAGAATTCTTTAAAATGAAATCGGCAAGTATGCCTACTAACACGCTGTTTTCTTCATCTGGCACTATTCTTACCTCCTGTTTGCCTTTCTGACCTTTTCAATCTCAGTGAGGGAAGGTGTATTGACGCATTCCTTCATTCCCTCATACAATTCCTTTGCTCCCGGATTGCCTTTCTCTACTTCATCTGCTATGTGCCGCAGGACCAATACAATCAGTCCTGCGTCTGCTTTTGCGTATGGAGATATGGCATTAATAATCTTCTCAGAATAATGCTGCAACCCTCTTTCCACAAGTTTCATAGCCTCAGGTGTTTTTCCATCGGCAATCAACTTATTCCCACGGTCCACATAACTACTCATTCTCTCTTTTCCAAATACCATGATACCCTCCTATTCTTCCGAATCGTCCTCCGGCTCTTCATAGTTATAGTCATCGTCCTCGCTGTTTTCCGACTCTTCGTCCCTCAAGAGTTCGTCCGTGATGTCCTCCAGTCCTTCTCCTGGCTCTGTTTCTCCTTCTGGTTCACGTTCACTTGTCTCTCCCTCTGTGGCATCCACTTCTTTGAATTCTCCGTCAATTACTTCTCCTCCATTATCTGGTCCCGGCAACATCGGAATATTCTTGCTTTCACTAGAATTTGAGCTGGCAGATTCTTCATCTTCGATTTCTGCATTCTTATCCTGCTGTTGGAAATCCGAATCAAAAATACTCCTCTGTGAAGTATTGGCAATCGGTACCAGTTTGAACACTCCGGTTTCTTCATCCATTACCAGCTCCATTTCATTGTTGAAATTTCCAGATTTCTCATCATTAATTTTTACGGCTGATGTCACCTTATGCTTAAACTGAGGCTTGCTGATTTCTCTTGTCTCTCCTTTTATGTCCGGATCGTAATTTGGAATAAATTCCTTTACCATCGTGACATCAATCCTCAATGTCATACTGCCCTCATTAGTTCCCTTTTCCTGCATATTTCCAATAAGTCTCTGGAGAACAAAGTTCATATCTTTTTTCATTTCCTCAAAGGTATCACTTTCAAAATCCAGTTTCTTTTCAAATTCTTCTCCCATTATTCAATCCTCCCGTATTCAATTTCATTTTCTTTCATAAATTGAATCAACTTCTTTAACTGCTCTCTGGTACCTACTGCACAGAATTTCGTTCGGTACCGCTTTTTCTCCACCTGCTTTGGGGCAAACGGATCAACTACCGCTTCGTATGCCTGATGTTCTATGCTCTGGATTACCTTTCCCATTTCAGATACTGGTGCAGATACGCTTTTCATATCTTCTGATACATTTTCGCTCCCACTTGATACGATTTCTACAGATTCCTCAACACTTTCCTGCTGTTTGAAAACAGCTTCCTGTTCTGCCTTTCTTTGATCCTCCAGTGCCTTCTTCTTATCTTCCTCCACTTTGGCTCTTTCCTCTTCGACTTTGCGGCGTTCTTCTTCCAGACGTTTTCTCTCTGCTTCTTCCTCCGCCTTACGTCTCTTTTCAACCTCCAGCTTTTCTTCCAAGTCAGACAGTCTCTTATTCTCTGCCAATGCTTTGCTGAGATCTAAGGTCTTGATATAAACATCCTTTGCATTCAGCTTATACTTGCTTTCCAGACTGTCGATTGTTTCCAAGTCAGTACGAACCTTTTCAACTTTTTCTTTCACTTCCGCCTGCGCCGTAGCCAGTTTATAGGTCTGATTGAGGTACCTGCTGTCAAATACCTTCTCAAACGGCAGAACCTCCGTTAAATCCCCAATTACTTCATCATAGGATTTCTGGATGTTCTTCTTCTTTTCTTCCTTCTGTTGGTCCTCAAACTCCTTTACCTGCTTGTCAATGATGCCTACTGGCTTCTCAATCAGTGCGAGAATATCTTTCAGCTCCGATTCAAATACATCATACGGTTCATTGATAATCTTCTTAACCATCTTTCGGCGTTCCTCAATAGCCTTTGTGAGTTTATTTAGCTCTGCCCTGTCTGCCTTTGCCTGTTTCATATTGTCTTCTGTATAGACAACATTCTCATAGCTGGCAATCTTTTGCCTTACTGCCGCCTCCAGTTCCTCCTTATTCCACTTAATCACCCGAAGGAAACCATCTTCCGTAGGATTGATAAGCCGGAACTCCATTTTTGCAGGCTGTGCTACTTCGTTCACAACCTCAGCTTCCACCGTTTCCGTTGCCGTTTTATTTCTTCCTGCCATCTGTCTACCTCCTATATTTCATTTGATCCTATTACACGGATTGTCACATCCACCCTTGGATTCTCTGAATAGAACTTCCTTACCTGCGCATCTACAACAGCTGAATCATCATGGTATGCTATCAAATTCAAGCTGTCACATATTATCTTTCCGATATTATCCCAATCCGGTTTCTTGGATGGTCGAATTTTATGTTCCAGCATAGCTTTCCTTTTTTTCTTGCTTACGGACATCGGAATGCCATAGTAGGCAATAATTCTCACATCCAGCATTGCATCATTGCTGAACATTTTACCCTTCGCCGCCTGCTGGTACATTACCTTGACTAAATTCTCATAGCTTACCGTCTCTCCCGGAGTGTAGGTTTTCACATATTCTCCCATTCTAGAGAACTTCGGTCTTTGTTTACCAAACGGCTGTCCTGGTATCGAAAACTTAATTTGTTTCATAACATCATCCTCTGTCAGTTCCATATTACCTCCTACTTACTGTCAGAGACATCCTGTTCACTGTCCTTGTACACCTTCAAGTAATAATCCATCTGCTTTCCTGTTGGTGTCAGCTTTCTTTTCCCCGGTCCAACCGTATATCCATTCTCATGCAGTATTGCTGTAACCGTCTTTCTGTCCTCCAGCTTATTAATGCTGATTTCTGCCACCTTTTCCAATGCCATCCTGTTAATCCTCCATTAAACTCTTCATTTTGTCGAACCGTTTTTCTGCCTCCATCTCTCTCCATGATCTGCCAGCTATTCTTACCGGAAAACACATTTCAAATATCCTGTCATAAATTCTCTTATACCGGATGTCTGTATTCTCCTGCATCTCATTCACTGTCATATTTGTAGTGAGGATTAGCGGCTTTCCTGCCCTATACCTGCTGTCAATGATGTTGTAGACCTTTTCCAACGCATAATCTGTGCTTCTCTCAGTACCCAAATCATCAATAATCAGCAGGCTCACGTCATTCAATCGGTTCATAATAAGTTTTTCTTCCTCTTGATTTCCCCATATATTCTGCAGGATTTTTACAAACGAGGTCATAATTACCGGAATTGAACGGTCAAGCAGTTCATTCGCTATGCAAGCTGCTGTGTAACTTTTCCCTGTTCCAACTGGTCCCCAGAACAAGATTCCCTGCCTGTTCTTGTACATTTCATCAAATGCATTTATATACTTTTCTATCAATGCGTAGGCTTTCTGGTTGTAAGCATTTTGTTGGAATGTACTAAGCCTAACCCTTTTCAGATTATCATCGATTAGACTGCTGTCTCTCAGCATCTCAATACGTTTCATAGCCTGTCTTCGTTCTTCTTCCTCTTCTTGGTTGCGCCTTTCCTCTACTTGGCATTTACATAGACATCTGACAATCATTTCCTTCCCCTTCGTAAAATCAGATGCCGGGAGTATGGTCTGTTTTTTTCCTCTGCATTTTCCGCAATACACAAGTCCATCCTTCCCTATGTAATCGCCTATCTCCATTCGTAGTTCTACATCCTTTTGCGGTAATTTCACTATTTCTCCCAGCATATACATCATCCTTTCCTGAATGGGTTTTCATCGTCTGTCATTTCTATACTGGCTTGAGGAGCGTTCTTTGGAAGATAATCAAGAAATGGTGTCGCCTCTCCTAAAAATGTCTTTCCATGCTTGATATACTTTTCTTCTGTCCTGTTACGCTGGCACTCATCTGCATACTTCTTGGCTGCCTCGCATAACTGCTCGTGTGAAAATCCGTCTTTGATCCTTGCCTGGTATTTTTTATATGCCTGAGCCTTGTCCGCTTTTCTTGGATATATCCTCCAAAACTCTTCAAAATCCGTAGAATAATTGCTTATTGCCTTATTGGATTTTGTCTGATCTGTCCCTTTTTCCTGCAATGCTATGACGCTTTTCTCTGCCAGAGCTTCTTTTTCTTTCTTGACCCGGTTGTAATATTCCCTCTGTCTGTCCGCCTCTGTGGATGATTTCCCGATAAAATTTTGGATATCCATCATATATATGGCCCCATTATCCAAAATCTCTATTAAATCTAAACTTTTAAACATTTCCAATGCTTTTTCAACAGTACCAACTTGATGCCCAACGAGGGTGGATAAAATTTCCGGAGTGTATGGAATCACATTTCTGTACATAAGCTTTCCTTCGTTCTTAAGACTTCTCAGATATAGCTTTAAAAGAATATTGCTGTATATGTACCCATCCTTCATGCTTTCCAGTATCTTAATTTCATCTGAATCAAAAAAGCCTTCTTTCAGCTTCAAGTAGTAATATTTTTCATTGTCTGCCATACGTCTATCTCCATCTTAATCCTATATAGCTGCCGTCAAATCTGTTATAGCAATGGGCTTTGTCAATACCTTTGTGTGTCTGCAGCAATCGCACAGCTCGCATCTGTCTGGCGTTACCTCACCACTTTTTACCCTGAGGATTCGTGGCATGTTCATTTCCACTTTATACAGCGCTTCTTGCAGATAATTATCTGTAATATGAATAATCTGGATATCAGGCTCTTTCTCCTTTGTTGCACCAGCAATATAAAAAGGCAGCTTTTTACCAGTATTCTGCCGCACAATCTCCTGATAGATTGCCCCTTGGATGTCATATCCCCAGAAACGGACAAAATCAAGATAGCCGATATCTTTTACCCATTTCAAATCTGTAATGGATGCCATGACCTTCAAGTCCACGATTGCTACGTCCGGGATGTAACTGTCAATTTTTATCTTCCACTCCGTCCCAAACAGTTTACCCGTCATTATCACCTGCTTCTGCCCGGACATATATTTCATGAAATAGCTGTCTCGCTCAATCCTTGCAATAATTTCATCTGCCTTTACATAATCTTTCAACAGACCTTTGTCACCCGTCTTTTTAAATAGATTAGTATGCTCTGCCTTAAATTTATCCAGCGTTCCCTCAAAATAAGCATCAACATAGCTTCCTACAAGAAGGGCCGTCGTCTCTTCCTCTTCCCACCTTTCTTCCAGTTTTTCCATTGCCGTAAATTCACAGGCCAACTGCCCATATGTACCCGCAAAATCCTTAAACTGGGATACGCTCATGTATTTCTTGTTTGCCTCTTGGCTGTAATAATTCTCACTTGTCAGTTGCATTTCTTCTTTCCTCCTATTCTTCTACCTCTTCCAGCTCTAAGCCTCCTACTTCCTGCGATTCCCTTTCGATTCCATCTTGCTGACTATCCGCATCCATAAAGGCATCTTGCGCCTGCACTGTATCAATTTGTTTATATCTATAATCCAAATTCGGCTCCTGCACTCCTTGCTCTTCCGCTGTATATATCCCTCCAAGTTTTCCTGGGAACGCTTCTCTTAACGCCTGTACAAGCGCTACTTTTCTTATCATTGTTGCAGGTCTTTTTGACCACTGGCTGTTTATTGATCCATCTTTTTTCCTGCCAACATATTCATCAAATGACACCTCTATTCTTGTACTTTTACCACGATCCTTTCTCCATACTTCTGCATATCCTCCAACAATCTGTTCATCGGGTAGTTTTAAAGTTCCTTTTCTGTAGATAACTTTACCCTCCTTTGTGATAACAATAATCCCAGCATCGCTGCCATCATAATTTTTATTTTCCTCAGCTCTTTTCTGAAACGCTTCTTTTCCCACAACCATTGTTGCCGGTTCATTTCCGAACTTTATCAAATATGCTTCATTTACCCATGGGTTCAATTGGTTGTATTTGCAAAGATTTATGAACATGACAACTTCCTGTAACGATACAGCATCCTTGTTTCCGCTTACCAAATAATTTTTAACCACATTAGGTGTCAATTTAACAGTTTCATTTCCAACGTTATATTCCACCAATTGATTCATCATATTTTCCATATTTTTAACTTCTTGTTCTGGCATACTATCAATCCTCCTTTTCTTTATCTGTGTAAAAATAATGGTTACCGTGTTGAAAGAGGTAGTCAAGGTTGTCCTTATGCCAGTCTGACTCTCCTTCACTTTCAAAATATAATGCCCCTTGGCTTTCATCCCATTTCTCCATCTGGATCAACTCTAAAGCCTCGCGGCATTCCCTATCAGGCTCTACACTGAAAAAACGTCCATTAAGCACCGGGCTAAACTGATTTTTCTGGAATATGACTTTTGAGATTGTATCTGGGAATTCATCACTCTTAACACGGTTAAGAACTACCAACATCACCAAAGCTTTCCCTTCAACGTCTTCTTCTTCTGCCTCAGCCATTGCTATTTTGCGCAAAAGATATTCATCTGTTGAATCCAATACTATGTCACTGTCCGTCTCCTGACATTCTTCTTTATCACTCGCAGTTTTCCATTCTTCCGGAAATTGATCTTTCTTCTCTTCCACGGCTGCAGGTATTGAAGGAACACCGTCGTGTACTATTTTCTCAATACAGGCATACTTCATTTCTTCAATACTGACGGTATCTTGTGCATCAACATGTAATCTATTTACACCACATCCAATAAATACAGCAGCACCGCATATTGCTATGACCTTGCGCCTAAACAACTGCTTTTTCCTGCTTTCCCTGTCCACAATCAAAATCTCCTTTCCTTTACCGCCTAGGTCTCACACACCTTTGATGTATTTCTCCCCGGTAATCTTCATTTCGCTTATGACCTCTGCCATTTTTTCTAACTTTTCAAGAATTTCTTTCAACTTTGGAATTTCCGCATCGCTGATGATCCCATCTTCTGTTATTTCAATTAAATCTTCCTTCATGCGCTTCAGCTCGTCCTCGTTGAACCCTCTCAAAAGCCGTAATGCAATACCTTGTATGCTTTTTTCTTCTGTTGCTAATGGCAGAAATCCATGTACCGGGCACTCTCTCATGCAGTACCCTGTAATCAGCTCTGGAGAATTGTAAAGGTCAGCCATGAGAACCACTTTGTCTACCGGGACAACTTTCGTATTTCCAAGCTCGTAGTCTGCCAGCGTTGAAACCGAAATTCCTAAAAGTTCTGCGGCTCCCTCCCGACTGTATAGTCTCTCATTGTATGATGCTGCCTTTTTCCTTGCCTTAAAATACACATTATTATTCTCGTTTATAGGACCTCTTCCCATTTCATGTTACCTACCCTTTCGCTATAATCTAATCATCACCAGAGGGTACTGCCGGTATTTCGATGTTCAACAGTTTATTGATGTCATTCACAATTTTTTCATCCATCAGTTTTCCGTTAACAATCGACGAAATACGGTCTCTCGAAACATTTAGTTTTTCAGACAATTGTGTAACATTCATGTGTTTCAATTTAAGTCCTGCCGCCACCGAAGCGCACCATTCGTCTGATGGAGTATTAATTCGTTTTGGTAATCCCTTTGTACCAAGCACCTTGTTAATTTTCTCTGCAATTTCCTGGTAGCTTGCGTTTGAATACCGTCCGTTGATAACTGCGGAAACTGTGGTAAAACTGTAACCGATGTTTTCTGCCAGCTGCTTTAATGTCATATCTTTGTCAATTACAGCTTTCCGGACATCCTTACTCCATTGTGATGTTTCCTTTTTCATTTGAGTATCACTCCTTTCTCGCATCTGCTTGCTATTTATCATTTATTTTTGCGTATTTGCGTGCTATAATAGAAGTAAATCTATTTACAAGTTTGCAAACATGCCTTGAAATACGTATCACTCTCTGCTCGCAACTTTGAATTGATTTGTATTTCATATATATATTATACCACGTATTTGCAAGTTTGTGAATAATTTTACTCTCAAATGCGAATTATTTTTTAATATGGAGGAAATTATATGGAGATAATCGAAAGAATCTATCAACTGTTGGACGAAAAAAACAAGCGGGCTTATGCCCTTTGTGAGAAGCTGGATGTCCGGACCTCTACAATGTCAACATGGAAGACCCGAACCAGTGATCCACCGGCAAAATACATGAAAACCATTGCTGACTTTCTAGGAGTATCACTGGATTACCTTATGACTGGTCAGGAAGCACCAGTACGTAAGACCACTACCACGGAAGAGGACGAATTGCTGGAACTGTTCCGCTCTCTCCCAGAGCCTAAAAAATATGAATTTATCGGAGAACTCAAAGGATTTCTGAAAGCCTATACAGAGTCACAAAAATATCTTGACGAGGAAAAAAGATTATCAGTTTAGAATGGTTCCGGCGTTATGGTCGGTACTAAGACAGGAGGATTTCCTATGACAAATGCTGCCCAATACTTTAAGCTGGCGCGAACTGAGGAAGTAACCGGGAATGAGTGTGCCGCTCTGTTGCTTTATCTCTCTTCTTTCTGCGCCAGTTATAATTCTGACGTTAAGGCTTACCCTTGTGGTACTATTGCAAAAATCCGGAACATACAGAACCGGATCTCACTTTCTGATCTGCAGCTTATGGAACTGGTACACTCCTATGGTCCTCTCACGGATGCTGAGTGCCAAAAACTTTTATCCTATTCTATCCATGGCTGCCTATCTGGAATCAAGACTACTCTTTCTGGATGCGTCTATGGATGATAAATGGCTCAAAATTGTCCGGAGTGGCTATGATGCAATTCATACCCACTGTTGCCTATTAAATCGCATCTAGCGCCCATAAGCGCGTGAAAGAGGTGCTCCTAGAACGATACGGAGGAAAACATGGAACAACTGACAGGAAATGAAGAATTTATTCTGGAAGGTGCCTACACAGGCGTCACAATCAATGACTATTGGAGATGGGCATATTCCGACTTGCTGAACAATACATACCGCGGGGTCATGGCTGAGTTTCTTGTTTTTTCGTCACTATACCCTACAACAATCAAAGAACAGGTCAGGTCCGACTGGTTACCTTGTGATATCATAAGCCCTTCCGGAAGACGGATTGAGGTAAAATCTGCCGCCTACTTACAATCATGGACTGATGATGATCTTCCCTCCAAGATACAATATGACATTGCACCAAAATGTGCTTGGGATGGGAAGGTCTATGCTTCCGAGGCAAAACGTAATTGTGACCTCTACATTTTCTGCCTTTATACTGCCCTTACCCGTGACAAGCCAATACTTGACTTGGATAATTGGGAATTTTATGTTCTGGCTGCCTCTGTCCTTAACGAGAAAGCCCCTACGCAGAAAACCATTTCCCTTTCATCGCTTATCAAACTGGACCCAACCAAGACCAGTTATGCTAACCTTAGCAAAATAATAGAATCAATAAAAGTGTAAAGGACAGAATGACATGAAACTCCCCAACGGTTATGGAAGTGTGACAAAATTATCTGGAAACCGACGAAAACCATACCTCGCCCGTGTGACCTTAGGATGGACCATGGACGAACATACAGGTAAAGCGGTGCAAAACCGTGTACCGATAGGTACATTTAAGACCAAAAAAGAAGCTCTGCAAGCATTGGCTGAATATGGAGCCAACCCTTACAATATACAGAATAACAACCTTACTCTTGCCGAGCTTTATCAGAAATGGACCGAGGCTTACTTTCCTACCCTTGAAAGTGAATCTTCTGCCAGGACCATCACGTCAGCATGGCGGTACTGTCATGCTATTCATAATATGCGTGTGAAAGATCTTCGTGCAAGACACATTAAAGGTATTATGGAGGATGGCTATATTATTCCTTCCCATGGCAGGGATGCTGGAAAAAAAGTGCCTGCATCACCTGGTACTAAAGCAAGAATCAAATCCATGTTTAATCTTATGCTGGACTATGCGCTCGAATATGAACTTGTAGACAAAAACTATGCCCGGACTTTTGACCTCTCCAATGATATCATCAAAGAGAAAGAAGCTGCAACCAGAGGGCATATTATATTCACAGATGAAGAAATGAAGACTCTTTGGGATAATGTGGACTCTCTCCGTTTTGTAGACTGGATTCTCATTCAGTGCTACATGGGATGGCGCCCTCAGGAACTCTCCAAACTGAAGATTGAGAACGTCCATCTTGACGAACAGTACATCGTCGGTGGGATGAAAACCTCTGCCGGTAAGGATCGAACTGTTCCAATCCATCCACGTATAAGGAACCTCATACAGCGAAACTATGACCAAGCAATAGAACTTGGCAGTCAATATCTCTTTAATGACCCTCTTGCTGTAAAGGGTGGAATGCAAATAACCTATGACAAATATGCCGGGCGCTTCGCAAAAATTATGTCTGCCCTAAAATTCCGTGAGGACCACAGACCGCATGACCCCCGCAAGACATTCATCACTATGGCCAAAAAAGCCGAGGTTGACGAATATGTAATAAAGCGGCTTATCGGTCACCGCATCACAGACATAACAGAGGGAACCTATACAGAACGCGATATTGAATGGCTTAGGACTGAACTGGAAAAGATGCCGTAATCCTTGTGGTTACGGCTTTCTTTATGCTTTCTTCTCCCAAATTTTTGTTACCTGTGCCGTGTTACCTACTTGTTACCTACCAGTATCCTACTCACCAATTTTTACCGCTTATTATACCTCTCCACACCAAATTTCCATTTTCTTGTTTTGGGCATAAAAAAAGTACCGCATCCCTTAAGATTACGGTACTTTCAAGCCTTCCGGCATTTATAATTTACAAGATATATTTAGAACTTACCTTCCTTGGCTGCTTCTTCAACAGAAACTGCAACTGCAACGGTAGCTCCTACCATCGGGTTATTTCCCATTCCAATCAGTCCCATCATTTCAACGTGAGCCGGTACAGAAGAAGAACCTGCAAACTGTGCGTCAGAATGCATACGTCCTAAAGTATCTGTAAAGCCGTAGGAAGCAGGACCAGCTGCCATGTTGTCAGGGTGAAGGGTACGTCCTGTACCGCCGCCTGATGCAACTGAGAAGTACTTCTTATTCGCTTCTGTTCTTTCTTTCTTATATGTACCTGCTACAGGATGCTGGAATCTTGTAGGATTGGTAGAGTTACCTGTAATAGAAACGTCTACATTTTCTTTCCACATGATTGCAACACCTTCCGGAACGGAGTTTGCACCATAGCAGTTAACCTTTGCGCGAAGTCCTTCGGAATAAGATTTGCGCTCGATTTCTTTTACTGTGTTTGTATAAGGATCATACTCTGTTTCAACGAAAGTGAATCCATTGATTCTGGAGATAATCTTTGCTGCATCCTTGCCAAGTCCGTTTAAGATTACGCGTAAGGGTTTCTGACGAACCTTGTTTGCCTTTTCAGCAATACCGATTGCGCCTTCAGCTGCTGCAAAAGATTCATGTCCTGCTAAAAATGCGAAACACTCTGTCTCTTCTTCCAGTAACATTTTACCAAGGTTGCCGTGTCCAAGACCAACCTTACGTGTATCTGCAACAGAACCCGGAATACAGAAAGCCTGAAGACCTTCACCGATTGCTGCAGCGGCATCAGCAGCCTTTCTGCAGTCTTTCTTGATTGCAATTGCAGCGCCTACTGTATAAGCCCAGCAAGCATTTTCAAAACAGATCGGCTGGATTTTCTTAACCTGCTCGTAAACATCAAGCCCAGCATCTTTTGTGATTTTTTCAGCTTCTTCGATAGAAGAAATGCCGTAAGAATTTAAAACGGAATTGATCGTATCAATTCTTCTTTCATATGATTCAAATAATGCCATTTTTACATTCCTCCTATAATTATTCTTTTCTTGGATCAATGATCTTAACAGCATCATCTACACGACCATACTGTCCGCATGCTTTTTCGTATGCAGTCGCCGGATCATCACCTTTTTTCATGAAGTCTGTCATTTTACCAAAGTTTACGAATTTATATCCAATGATTTCATTATCTGCATCAAGTGCGATGCCTGTAACATATCCTTCAGCCATTTCAAGGTAACGGGGTCCTTTCTTTAATGTTCCGTACATTGTACCAACCTGACTTCTAAGACCCTTTCCTAAGTCTTCCAGACCTGCACCGATAGGAAGTCCGTCTTCTGAAAATGCACTTTGAGAACGTCCGTAAACAATCTGTAAGAATAATTCTCTCATAGCTGTATTGATTGCATCACATACAAGGTCTGTATTTAACGCTTCCATTACAGTTAATCCGGGAAGGATTTCAGATGCCATAGCTGCGGAATGTGTCATACCTGAACATCCGATTGTCTCAACCAGAGCCTCCTGGATAATACCTTCCTTAACATTCAGGGTCAGTTTGCATGCACCCTGCTGAGGTGCACACCAGCCAACACCGTGTGTCAACCCTGAAATGTCTTCTACTTTTTTAGCCTGAACCCATTTTGCTTCTTCTGGGATAGGAGCACAGCCATGATGAACACCCTGTGCAACTGTACACATTTCTTCAACTTCCTTTGAATAAATCATGTGAAAACTCCTTTCAATATGTAGATAATGTATGTGAATATTTTGTCATAATCACAACTTATATTTTCGCATATATCACGCAAAAAATCTAGTACTTTTGATGATTTTTTACATTATCTGTTATACTTTCCAGCAATTTCCCCCTGCTTTTTATAAATGCTTTCTGCAGGAATGCATCCGCGTACCATGCTGGTGGGATATATGTTGGAATTTCTTCCAATCACGGTCCCTGGGTTTAAGACGCTGTTGCATCCAACTTCCACAAAGTCGCCCAGCATCGCCCCAAATTTTTTAAGCCCTGTCTCTATCTGCTCTTCTTTGTTTTTCACCACCACCAGGGTCTTGTCGCTTTTTACATTGGAAGTGATGGAGCCTGCTCCCATATGGGATTTAAAACCAAGGATACTGTCCCCCACATAATTGTAATGAGGTACCTGCACTTTATTAAATAATATGACATTTTTGAGTTCCGTAGAATTACCCACCACTGCTCCCTTTCCTACAATGGCATTTCCACGTATGAAAGCGCAGTGCCTTACCTCCGCTTCCTCATCGATGATTGCCGGACCGCTTATAAATGCTGTGGGCGCAACAGTTGCCGTGGAAGCAATCCACACATTCTCTTTCACCTCTGTAAAGCGGTCTTTCGGAAGTTTCTTCCCCAACTCCACGATAAAGCTGCTGATTTTAGGAAGCAGCTCCCATGGGTATACAGCGCCCTCAAAGAGGGGTGCCGCTATGGTTTCCTCCAAATTGTATAAGTTTCTGATTGTAAACTGTTCCATGATTATACCTATGCCTTTCCACTATTTTTATAATTTCCGGCAGCTTTGTGAAACTGCTGCTTTAATGCCCATTGATTGTTCAAGCCTTTTACGATATTTGTTCTCCTGGATACAAAGTCATCCAGTTTTCTCATATATTCTTCCTCCGTGATGGTTCCCTCCGCCACCATGGTAAGCCCCTTTTCCCAGCTGGCGGTGAGCGCAGGATCTAGAAGCGGACGAATGGAATTATTCACTACCTCGTAAATCATTTCCCCCATCAGAGTAGGCGTTATGATCTGGGTCTTTTTATTGAGCGCCAGATAATTAATATTTATGAGCTTCTTTAAGATTTCAGCACGTGTTGCCGATGTTCCTATTCCGCTTCCTTTGATCTGGGCGCGAAGTTCTTCATCTTCAATGAACTGCCCTGCATTTTCCATTGTTAAAATCATTGTTCCGGAATTATAGCGTTTGGGCGGCGTGGTCTCTCCTTCCTTGATCTGCATTTCCAAAACAGGAAGAGTCATACCCTTTCTCAGGCGGCTTAATTCCTCCATAAAATTCTGATCGGTGCCGTTCTCTTCTTCCCCGTCCTTGTTCTCCTTCTTTTTTCCAAAGGAAAAGTCTGTCGCTTTCAGGTACCCTTGCTCCTCAAGAACTTTAAATGCGGCAAAAAAACGTTCCTCCTTGATGGAGACTCCCAGCGACACCTTTCGATATACCGCCGGCGGGAAAAAAATACTTAAGAACCGGCGCGCAATCAGTTCATAAACCTTAGCCGATGTGGGATTGACAGAATTTAAATTGTTAAGTCCCTGTCCCGTGGGAATAATCGCATAATGGTCCGTAATCTGCTTGTCATTCACATACCTGGTCTTTGCAATTGTTTTGTAACTGCCGCTTTCCAAAATCTCCGCCGCAAGTTCACTGACGATTCCAAAACCCGCAAGTCCTTTTATATTTTTGTATATTTCTTTGGAAACTGCCGTTGAAAGAACTCTTGCATCCGTACGCGGATAGGTGGTCATTTTCTTTTCATATAGTTCCTGAACGATTCTTAACGTTTCATCCGGACTGATCTTAAAATATTTAGAGCAGTCATTCTGCAATTCCGCCAGATTATACAAAAGAGGCGGATTTTTGGTTTCTTTCTTTTTCTCGATTGATTCCACCACCGCCTGTACTGGAGGTGCATCCATAAGTGAATCTATTAGCGCCTGGGCATCTTTTTTCTCTTTAAAACCATTTTCCTTATACAATAGCGGCGAATTAAAATAAGGACTGTTTTCCACCGCCTTCCATTCACATTCACAGGATTTACCGCTCATAGATACATCTGCAAGCACACGATAAAAAGGAGTTTTTACAAACTCCCTGATTTCCCGCTCTCTGTTCACAACCATACCCAGCACGCAGGTCATGACCCGCCCCACACTGATGACTGCCCGATCCGCTTTCAGGTATGATTTGACGCAGTTCCCATATTTCAATGTCAATACTCTGGAAAAATTGATTCCCATAAGGTAATCTTCTTTTGCACGCAAATATGCAGCAGCGCCCAGATTATCGTACTCTGACAAATCCTTCGCTTCCCTGATTCCGCGGAGAATTTCTTCTTCAGTCTGGGAATCGATCCAGACCCTCTTTCGCTTTTTACCTGTAACATGGGCTTGTTGCTCTACCAGACGGTATATGTATTCTCCTTCTCTCCCAGAGTCCGTACATACATAGATGGTCTCTACATCTTCACGATTTAAGAGTCCGCTGACAATACCAAACTGCTTTTTTACACTGTCAATGACCTCATATTTAAATTCGGAAGGAATGAACGGAATTGTTTCCAACGACCATCTTTTATATTTTTCATCATAGGCTTCCGGATAACTCATAGTCACCAGATGTCCTACACACCATGTGATAACAGCATCAGAAGATTCCATATATCCATCTCTGTTGCTCGCACTGATTTGCAGCGCCTTGGCAAATTCCCGTGCCACACTTGGTTTCTCAGCTATATAAATACTTTTTCCCATCACATCTCATCCATACTGATCAATCTAAGATTATGCTTCAATTTTGCTTCCTGATTCAGCCGCTCGTCAAAGCTGTGGGCAGAAAACAAATAAATATAATCCGCCCGGATCCTGGCTTTTTCGGCGCAGAAAAGAAGCCACTCATAATCATCATAACGCATCATGGGTTTATCCCAGTTGCAAATGCTTATTATCGTCTCGCCGCTCTTGCTCTGGGCAATGATATCAATCGTACCCAGCTTGCCGACCCACTCGCCGATTCTCTCTACCTTTATAGGAAGCCTTTCCCATTTGTTCCATTTTTCTACGTATTGCCTGCAGACCTTCCTATAGTACTCTGCCACATGTCTATTAAAAGTAGGTTCTATATACTTATTATAGAATTCTCCCGGCGTCATCTCTTCCAGACTGCTCAGATTGGGATATAGATACGTAAAATAGAAATGTACAAAGTGATTGCTGATTCTGTATACGCCCTTCTGTGTATTGGCCTTTCCTCCCACATCATAGGAAAAAATCTTCTCCACCAGTTCAAGTTCCATCAGATTTTTTAAATAGACACTGATCTTGGCTCTGGAGAACCCGGTATGCAGATATAAATCATTCAGTTTATGATGCCCGGCGGCAATAGACGCAAGAATGGTGTTATATACACCAGTCTCCCGAAGCTCCTCCCTGCCGATTCTTTGTCCTTCTCCATATAAAAAAGAATCCTGGTTTAAAATAAATCTACATATATTTTCTTTTACACCCAGCCTGTCATCAAAGCATTTCCAAAATCCCGGCACTCCTCCCAGAACAGCAAATGTCTCAATGCTTTGCTCCATGGAAAAAGCCGGGAAAAAATCCGTCATTATTTCAAAGTCAAGTTCCCTCACCTTAAGGAACCCAGAAAGCCCATATGCGGCTTCCCCAATCCTTGTGACCATGCTGTTCTCCACCCATCCAATTGAAGAACTGCATAAAAGAAACATGACTGGTGTGCTTTGCGGCATACGATTGGCATAGCCAGCAAGCTCCTTCATAAATGCATCGCCTGACTTGACAATATACTGAAACTCATCCACTATAATAATTACTTTTTCATCCTTATCATGCGCAATCGAGTTAAATATCTCTGTAAAAGAGGGATATTTCGGTATTTTAATCCCTTCCTTTTCAAGTTCGCATCGCCATTGGTATCTCTGTTCTCTCTCAGAAGATGATCTGGCTCTGTAATAAAAGCAGGACTTGTCTTTGGCAAACTGACGCAGCAAGGAAGTTTTACCCACATTCCTTTCCCCGTAAACTATCATGATCTGACTCCCGGCACGATCATAATATGTATTCAAATATTTTAATTCTGATGTCCGCCCCAAAATCATTATGATCTCCCTGCCATCTGTCATTTCTGGTTAAGTAAAATCTGCTCTATCTCATCTTTCGGCATTGGCCTTCCAAGTAGGTATCCCTGAACACATTCACATCCAATGTTTTCAAGATAATCAAACTGTTCCTTCGTCTCCACACCTTCAGCAATCGTTTCAAATCCAAGCTTCTTAGCCATAACTATGATTGATTCAATGATCACGCCTGTATTTGCATCTGTGATACTGGTATCTATAAAACTTTTATCTATTTTCAAGGTGTCGATGGGAAGTCCCATCAGATAAGAAAGGGAAGAATATCCTGTACCAAAATCATCTAAGGAAATCCTGACACCATAATCCCTGAGAATACATATTTTTTCTGTAATTTCTTTAAAATTTTCAATCAAGACACTTTCTGTAATCTCAAGCTCCAATTCTTCAGGATTTACATCATATTTCTTGATAATCATGAGAATATTGTCCACAAATTCATTCTGCATATACTGAATCGCCGAAATATTAAGCGATAATATAACATTACAATTATATTTCTTTTTCCACGCTGAAAAGGTTTTTATGCTCTCTTCAATCACCCACATCCCCATCGGAACGATTGTGCCGTTCTTTTCCGCTATCGGAATAAAGACAGAAGGACTTATCATCTTTCCGTCACTGTCCCGCCATCTAATCAGCGCTTCCATTCCCCGCATTTTCTTATCTTTCACGTAATACTGGGGCTGAAAATTCAAAGCAAAGTTCTGGCTAAAGACAGCTTCTTTCAGTTTGTTTTCTATGTTGACGTTTTGTAAAAACTCCTTCAGAATAGGTGCATCAAAATACTGAATGGTATCCTTGCCGAGTTTTTTTGCTTTAAACATGACGATTTCTGCACAATTGATCAATTCCAGCGTTGTCTTTGCCGCTTCCGGATACTCTGCAACACCTGCACTGGCAGATAATAAGAGTTCCTGACCGGTGCTTAAGGTAAACGGCGTTTTCGCGCGTTCATGTATCGTTTTATAAATATGCTCGACACTCCGGTTTCCGCCCGGATTATAAATCGCAATACAATAAACGTCTGCATTAAAATGAGATACCAGAACATTCTCATTCTGGAAGCAGGATAAAAACTGTCCAAACTGCTGTACCACCTCATCTCCTACAATTAATCCCATTCCGTCATTGATTTTCCTGAAATCATCAATATCAACGAACATGACTGCCACAATGGCATTTTCTTCCTCTGCCTTCCGGACGTAATCCGATAAAAGCCTTACAAAATAGTTTCTATTATAAAGACCTGTAAGCGCATCATAGTATGCCATGTAGGTCAATTCTTCATTCTGACTCTTAAACTTTGATATATCCTTAAAACGGATAACCTTATCGGTTGCCTCTCCCTCTTCGTTATATAAAATAGCAGATTCACATTCCACCCATGTCCTGCCATCCTTAAGCTTAATGATTCCGCTGTCGGCATTCATTTCCGTCTTTTCAAGAAACAAAAGATCACGCAGCGGAAGTACATATTTATCTTCTACCTGGGAATATAACTTTGCCAGATCCTTCATATCCCTTATTTCTACCTCAGGGAAAAAGAATTCCCAGTTGGCAAGCGTCCTGACATCATTATCTACAAAATTGACATATAAAAATGCATTGCTGGATGTATCACAAATCAGTCGATACATCTTCTCATCATTCTTCAACCTCTGATTCATTGCACTCAGCAGATCTACCTGATAACGCAGTTCATCCATAAAACAGCTGCTCCTTCTTTTGACTACGTGCACGGACCTTTCGGCCCGTGCACAATTATCTCCGTACCTTAAACGGAGTGTTTGACTATCTGTATCTTATTTTTTGGTGATATAGCCCTGTGCCTTCAAGAGTTCTGCACAGAGCACTGCGCCGCCTGCTGCGCCGCGGACCGTGTTGTGGGAAAGTCCAACAAACTTCCAGTCATATACGCTATCCTCGCGGATTCTTCCCACACTGATTCCCATTCCGTTCTCAAAGTCAACATCCAGTTTTACCTGTGGTCTGTTATCTTCTTCCATATACTGTATGAATTGCTTCGGTGCACTGGGAAGATTCAGTTCCTGCGGCAATCCCTTGAAGGAAACCAGCTTCTCGATCAGCTGTTCTTTGGTCGGCTGTTTTCTGAATTTAACGAATACGGCTGCTGTATGTCCATTCAGAACCGGGACTCTGATACACTGGCAGGTAATCACCGGAGAAGAAGCAGGCTCAATAACGCCATCCTTTATCTCACCCCAGATTCTAAGCGGTTCCTTTTCACTCTTTTCCTCTTCACCGCCGATATACGGAATAATATTTTCAACCATTTCCGGCCAGTCTTTAAATGTCTTTCCGGCGCCGGAAATTGCCTGATAAGTGGTTGCAACTACTTCATAAGGCTCAAACTCTTTCCACGCGGTAAGAACAGGAGCATAACTCTGAATTGAGCAGTTCGGTTTTACTGCAACAAAACCTCTTGTGGTACCCAGTCTTTTTCTCTGGAAATCAATGACTTTCATATGCTCTGGATTGATCTCCGGCACCACCATAGGAACATCAGGCGTCCAGCGGTGTGCTGAATTATTGGAAACCACAGGGGTTTCTGTCTTTGCATATGCCTCTTCAATCTTTTTGATTTCTTCCTTGGTCATGTCCACTGCACTGAAGACAAAATCCACTTCAGACGCTACTTTCTCCACCTCATTTACATTCATGACCACAAGGTCTTTTACTGCCTCCGGCATAGGCGTTGTCATTTTCCATCTATCTCCCACAGCCTCTTTATAAGTTTTCCCCGCTGAACGTTCACTGGCTGCAATTGTGGTCACCTCGAACCATGGATGATTTTCAAGCAGAGAAATGAATCTCTGTCCAACCATACCTGTTCCGCCTAAAATACCTACTTTCATTTTTTCACTCATTTTTCCAATCTCCTCTTTATGTTTCCTATAATTTATTTTCTTTGATCCAGATATCTGCCAGAAAGTCCTTATTGATTTTAATGACCTCTTCCATCGCCCTTGCTCCCGGCGCGCCCACAGTCAGTCTCCTCTCCACACAGGTTTTTAAACTGATTGCGTCATAAATATCTGCCTCAAATACTGGACTGATTGATTTTAGTTCCTCAAGGCTAAGCGCATCAATGCTGCTGTTTTTTTCAATACAGTATAGCACAAGCCTGCCGATGATGCCATGGGCATCCCTGAAGGGAACTCCCTTATTTACCAAATAATCCGCCGCATCCGTGGCATTGGTAAATCCTTTCATTGCGCTTTCTTCCATGACCCTGCTGTTAAACTTCATGGTGGCAAGCATCCCATTAAAAAGTACAAGACAATTTTTAACAGTTTCTATAGCGTCAAAAGTTACTTCTTTGTCTTCCTGCATATCTTTGTTATAAGCAAGAGGCAGTCCCTTCATGGTAGTAAGAATGGACATCAACGCACCATAAACCCTTCCAGTCTTTCCTCGCACCAATTCTGCAATATCAGGATTCTTTTTTTGCGGCATAATGCTGCTTCCCGTTGAAAATCCGTCATCAATATCGACAAAACGATATTCGTTGGAATTCCAGATGATGATTTCCTCTGAAAATCTGCTTAAGTGCATCATAATAGTAGAAAGTGCAGATAAAAATTCTATCACATAATCCCTGTCTGCCACCGAATCCATACTGTTGAGCGTGGGACCTTCAAATCCCATAAGCGATGATGTATAAAATCTGTCCAGTGAATAAGTTGTTCCTGCAAAAGCACCTGCACCCAGCGGACAGAAATTCATTCTCTTATAAAGATCTCCAAGCCGGAGCACATCCCTTTTGAACATTTCGAAATAAGCACCCATATGATGTGCCAACGTTGTGGGCTGCGCTTTTTGGAGATGTGTAAATCCCGGCATATAAGTGGTCAGATTATTTTCCATGATCGTCATAAGCGTCTTTAGCAGTTCCTCAAGATGCTCTGTGACCTTTACTACCTCTGATCTTGCATACAGCTTCATATCAAGCGCAACCTGATCATTCCGGCTCCTTCCGGTGTGCATTTTTTTGCCTGCATCACCGATTCTGTCTATCAAGACCGCTTCCACAAAGCTGTGAATATCCTCATATTCATCTGTAATGGAAAGCTTTCCCTCTTCCACATCGCTGCGGATACCCGTCAATCCTTTTACAATCGCATCTTTTTCTGCACAGGAGATGATTCCCTGTTTTTCCATCATAACTACATGAGCAATGCTGCCCTCTATATCCTGTTCAAAAAGTTTCTTGTCAAATGTAATAGACGCATTAAATTCATAAACCAGCCTGTCTGTTTCTTTGGTAAAACGTCCTCCCCATAGCTGAGCCATCGTATCATCCTCCAATGTTAAATCTGAATTTGATACTATCACATTTTAGTACTCATTTCAATCTTTTTATACACATAAATGTCGAACGCACATAGATTATATGTATAAGGAAGGTAATAAAGGGAGGAACTATGAATCAGCCTATTCTTGCGTGTGAAGACATCTGTTTCTCTTATCATAACTTAAATGGTGAAACAAATGCTTTATCTCATATATCCTTTCAGGTTGATAAGGGAGAATTTCTTGCAATTGTAGGACCAAGCGGCTGCGGTAAATCCACACTGCTCTCCATTATTGCCGGACTCCTTCGCCCCGAGTCCGGTAAAATCATTTTAAGCGACGCGGATACCGTGCGGATTGGTTATATGCTCCAGCAGGATCATCTGCTGGAATGGCGTACCATCTGGAAAAACATCCTTCTGGGACCGGAAATCACGAAAACACTCAGTCCCGAAAAAGAAGCACTTGCTTTAAAACTGTTGTCTGATTATGGACTATTGAAATTTAAGGATAAAAAACCCGGAGAATTGTCCGGAGGCATGAAGCAGCGTGCTGCACTCATAAGAACGATGGTCATGGAACCGGGGCTTCTTCTTTTAGATGAGCCCTTCAGTGCACTGGACTATCAGACCAGGCTCATGGTATCTGCCGACATCGGGAATATCATCCGTGCTTCCGGCATCACTGCCATACTGATCACACATGACCTGTCGGAAGCCATATCCCTGGCAGACAGAATTCTTGTACTAAAAAAACGCCCTGCTACCATAAAAAGAGAAATTCCCGTCCATCTCACATTGAATGAGAATTCACCTCTTGCAGCAAGAAGCGCTCCTGAGTTTCAGGAATTATTTACTTTATTATGGAAGGAGATTTCTGATGAATATCATGAAGAAAACTGAACAGGCTTCCCAACATACCACACATCAAAAGGAAATACTTACTCCACAGCAGCTTTATGTCAAAAACCATCATCGTCACCATCACACGGTCACAATTCTGCGTCTGCTCGTCCTGTTCCTGTTCCTTATTGTCTGGGAAGTATCAGGAAGGTATGGAATCATTGACACATTTTTTTTCAGCAGTCCCAGCATGGTCGTTTCCTTTTTTCTCAAAATGGTGATGGATGGATCCTTTTTCACCCACACCGGAATCACACTGTTAGAGACTTTACTCAGCTTTTTACTGATTACGATTATCTCCATCATTATTGCTACTTTGCTGTGGTATTCCAAAACACTTTCAGAGATTTCGGAACCTTATCTGGTAGTCTTGAACAGCCTTCCGAAATCTGCCCTTGCACCACTGTTTATTGTCTGGCTCGGCACAGGCGTTGGCACCATCATCGTTGCGGGAATCTCTGTGGCGATCTTTGGCTCCATCATCAGCCTTTACACAGGTTTCAAGCATGTGGACAATGAAAAGTTGAAACTCATTTATACCCTCGGCGGAAATCGCTTTGATGCCTTCCATAAAGTCGTCCTGCCCTCCTGCATTCCAATCATTTTAAGCAATATGAAAGTAAATATCGGGCTGGCGCTGGTGGGCGTGATCATCGGCGAATTTCTTGCCGCAAGACGCGGATTGGGATATTTGATCATTTATGGTTCTCAGGTGTTCCAGCTTAATATGGTCATCACTTCCATTATCATTCTATGCGTGATTGCAATGGGATTATACCAGTGTATCCAATGGGTCGAGCATCTTTACAAAAAAAGAGCCGGCTCATAACGCCGGCTTAAAGCTACTGAGGGGACTCGAACCCCTGACCTGCTGATTACGAATCAGCTGCTCTACCAACTGAGCCACAGTAGCATCACAAAGAACATTATAACGTCACTGTCTGTATTTTGCAAGATATTTTTAAAAAAGTGTGGGCGATATGGTGGATGCGGTACTGGTATGGAGGGGCGGCAAGAGGGAAAGAGGAGGGGGAGATGTGCAAGGGTTTCAGGGCTGGTCTTCAAATCGGATTTCACTAACGGAATGGATGTAGGTGTTGCAAGGCGGACGGGGCGGAGCCGGCGGCATCCTGCCTTGTGGCTCCTAAAATCGCCATCCATGGCGATTTTCCCCTGGGCGTTCACTATTCCGTAAGTGAAATTGCCGATTTTCCGCCATAGCCCTGAAACCCTTGCACATCTCCCCCTCCTCTTTCCCCCTTGCCGCCCCTCCATACCCTCCTACCCGGAAAGATATGACCGCTCAAATTATCTAAAAATATACCCGATAATGCTGTAACTATCAACATTATCGGGTATAATCAAACCTAGCAAATATAGAAAACACTATCTTTAAATATAGGAAAAGCGTTGCGGATAAACCAGCAGCGCAGCGCCTGCAAAGGGCAAGCCGGAGGATTGGGTCCATATTGCCTAAGGAGCCCTTGAAAAAACGCCAGCGTTTAGCGAGGTCTTTTCGAGCTTAGCGCTGCTGCGTTTTTACAGAGCGAGAGCGCGGCGACGAGGGCAATATTGACCCAATCCTCCGGCTTGCCCTTTGCAGGCGCTGTGCTGCTGGTTTATCTCCACCACAACCCTCATCCCTTATTTACATGAACGTCCATCTGCGGATAAGGAATCCTAATATCCGCCTCATCCAATGCATATTTGATTTGCTCGGTAATCTCCCACTTGGTCGTCCAGAAGTCTGACTGGAGTGCCCAGCATCTGACGTTCAGATTAACGCTGCTCTCCCCTAAAGAATCAACAAAGACTCTGATTTCCCGTTCCTTGATGACGGAAGGGGTCTGTGTTATGACACTCTCGATGACCCCCCTGGCTTTTCTGATATCTTCCTCGTAGGCAATGCCTACCGGGATGTCTATTCTGCGCTCACTGCACTTTGTATAGTTGGTGATCGTGCCGTTTGCCAGCGTGCCGTTGGGCAGTACGATTACTTTGTTCTCGGGGGTGATGATCTGCGTGTAAAATATATCTACAGCATCAACCGTGCCCTCATTTCCAAGTCCGTCTTTAATATAGTCTCCCTGGACAAAGGGTTTCAGCACCAAAAGCAATACACCTCCTGCAAAGTTGCTGAGGCTCCCTTGTACGGCAAGCCCCACTGCAACACTCGCTGATCCCAGTATGGCAAGGATACTGGCAGCATCCACGCCCATACCAGATGCAATCATAAGAATCAGGACAAAATACAGTCCGAACTTTACAAAGGAGTCTATGAAGCGCACTGCGCCCTCATCCACATGACTTCTGTCCAGTGTCTTTTTCAGTATGCGTCTTATCAGACCAATCAGCTGTACGCCGATTAAAAATGCTAATGCTGCCAGAACCACTCTGAGTCCGAGATGAAAAATGTGCTCCGGAAGCTGCTGTAAAAACTTCTCGATTACTCCCGGGTCCACTTCTTTTTCAAGCGCCTCTGCTCCCATTAAGCTTTCTCCTTATTTTTTCCTTTTGTATCAGCAGTTTTTTTCAGTTCCTCTTCTTCCTTGCGCAGCTGCTCTACTCTTTCTAATTCTTCCTGTGCCCTCTTAATCTCTTCTAAAGCCTTCTTTTCTGCCTCTCTGGCTCTTTCCATCGCTTCTTCGGCCTGTCGTTTCGCCTCTTCGGCTTCTTCCATCGCCCTTTTTGCTTCTTCTTTGGCTGCCGCGGCTTCTCTTTCTGCCTCTTCCGCCCTTGCCTGTGCCTCAATCTTTGCTTTCTTCTTTTCTACCTGCAGTTTTTCTTTTTCGGTATAAGGGATAAAAGAATAAATACTTGCAGACAACGGTGCACTGGTCATCTTAAAGGAATATTCCCTTCCATCTACCTCTTCTTCCTCCACATATATAGGTCTTCCGTTTACCCTGCCAAGGCCGCCGTAGCACTTGGCATCTGTATTTAAAATCTCTTTATATTTTCCTTCTAAGGGAACTCCTACCGTAAATTCCTGCTCTACATTCGCAAAGTTTACGACAACCACCAGCAGATCTTCCTCTTTCTTTGACTTCCTCATAAAGGAAACCATACATTTTTCCGGAGAGATACAGTTGATCCACTCGAATCCATCGGGTTCTGTATCCAGCGCATGCAATGCCGGTTTCTCTTTGTAGAGCGCATTTAAATCCTTCATCAACCGGTTGATTCCCTTATGGGTATCATATTGCAACAATGCCCACTCTGTTTCCCTTGTCTCGTCGAATTCACGGAACTCTGCGATATCCTGTCCCATAAATAAAAGTTTCTTTCCTGGATGGGTCATCATATATGTGTATGCGACACGCAGATTTGCAAATTTGTCCTCAAGAACTCCCGGCATTTTACCAATCAAAGTTGCTTTTCCATGGACAACTTCATCATGGGAATATACCAGCATGAAGTTCTCACTGTATGCATAAATCATGCTAAAAGTAAGTTCATTATGATGATGTGCTCTAAAATACGGATCATTGCTGATGTAGGAAAGGAAATCATTCATAAATCCCATATTCCATTTAAGATCAAAACCTAATCCATCCTCATCCACCGGACCTGTAATCTTAGGCCATGCTGTAGATTCTTCCGCTATCATAAGCACATCCGGATTGCGCTTTTTCATAATGGAGTTTAAGTGCTTCAGCATCTCGATTGCTTCAAGGTTTTCCTTGCCGCCATAAATATTTGCAATCCACTCTCCGTCGTTCTTTCCATAGTCCAGATAGAGCATGGATGCCACTGCATCCATACGGATACCGTCAACATGATATTTTTCCACCCAGTAAAGAGCATTTGCAATCAGATAATTGGCTACCTGCGGTCTTCCGTAATTATAGATCAATGTTCCCCAATGAGGGTGTGCCCCCTGCCTTGGATCGGCATGCTCATACAGGCATGTGCCGTCAAAGTTTGAAAGACCGTAAGTATCCCGCGGGAAATGGGCCGGAACCCAGTCTAAAATCACACCGATTCCTGCCTGATGAAGAGTATCCACAAAATACATGAAATCTTCTGCCGTTCCATACCTCGCGGTGGGTGAATAATAACCAATCACCTGATATCCCCAGGATGCATCCAGCGGATGCTCCATGATCGGCATCAGTTCCACATGGGTGTATCCCATTTCTTTAATGTATTTCACTATTTCGGGCGCCAGTTCCCTATAATTTAAATAACCGTCTGTATCTCTGTTTTTCTTAAAGGAGCCGAGATATAATTCATACACGCTGATTGGAGAATTTTTCTGCTGGTGCTTTCCTCTCTCCTTCATCCATTTACTGTCTTTCCACCCATAAGAAATATCCCGGACAATCGAGGCTGTTTCCGGACGGAGCTGCTGTCCAAAAGCATAGGGGTCTGCTTTTAAGAAGGTCAGACCTCCCTTCACTTTGATTTCAAACTTATAGCATTCTCCGGGCATGACATCAGGAATAAAGAGTTCAAAGACTCCGCTTTCCTGATTCCTCTTCATCTGGTGGACACGGCCATCCCAATGGTTAAAATCACCCACTACACTGACCCGTATTGCATTCGGCGCCCAGACAGCAAACAATGTACCCTGCACGCCCTCCACTTCCATGAAGTGTGCACCCAGTTTCTCGTATATTGAATAATGAATTCCTGCATTAAATTTCTCAATGTCGTTTTTCGTAAGTCCAATCTTGTATCTATAGGGATCTTTTGCACGGACTACAATTGCTTCCTCGTATTGTACCTCATACTCGTATTCATCCGGAATCTTTCCGGGAAGAAGATACGCAAAATAACCGGATTCATCTACCATTTCCATTTCATGTTTGTTGTTCTCACCATGAATGAGAATACTTACTTTGTTGGCTCCCGGCCAGAAGGTCTGGAACAGGACGTTTTTTCCCGTCACATGGGGTCCCAAAACTTCATGTGGATTATCCTCCTCTGAATAAATGATTCCTTCAATTCTCGGCCAATTCATTAACTTATATAGTTTGTTGTTCATTCCATCCCTCCATATAATTGAACAGCGGATTTCTTCCGCTATATATCTTTTATTTTAACAAAGATATCTATACAACACAAGCATCAAGTGTTACAATCATAACATGATTAATTTATGATAAAGGATGTGAAAATATGTTTGATAAACCAAATCGTTCCGCCCAATATGATGCCCTTCCGGACGAAGATAAGAACATGCTTGACCGCATTGACGCCTATGCCGAGGAGGTGCTCGGTGATATCGATCCGCAGAAGACCCGCATTTCTTTCCAGTTAGACAAGTTAAAGCCCATCATGCAGGAAATTGCCGACGAAAAAGGTGTTCCCCTGGAGGATATCTTTATCAGGTATATGGATCTTGCCAGTATGGTTTCTGCCAAACAGAATGCAGTTCTAAAGGAAGATTTAAGCGAAGCAGGATTAACAGATTTTACAGAATTTTAAAAAGGTGTGCGTTAAATCGCACACCTTTTTATATCAAGACAGCTGCAAAGAGCTGCCGTCCATCATTATTTTACCACTCTTACGCGGAACACATCTGGAATTGCCTGCAGCTTGCTGATGATCTCAGCATCGGCCGGCGTTTCGATATCCAGCAGCGTATATGCCACTTCTCCTTTGGATTTATTCATCATATCTGTGATATTGATTCCTTCATCTCCAAAGCATGCTGTAAACTTGGTGATCATATTGGCTTTATTCTTATGGAAAATCGCCACACGTCCTGCTTGTGTACATATACCCATATCACAGTTGGGATAGTTCACACTATTTACAATATTGCCATTTTTCAGATAATTCATCATTTCCTTGACTGCCATCTTTGCACAGTTATCCTCGGATTCCTCTGTGGAAGCTCCCAGATGCGGAATTACGATGCAGCCTTCCTGCCCTGCAGTAGTTGTGTTGGGGAAATCGGACACATATCTGCGTACTTTTCCTTCTTTGATGCCTTCTAAAACATCCTTTTCATTTACGAGCAGATCTCTTGCAAAATTAAGAAGAATGACGCCGTCTTTCATCTTAGCAATGGCTTCTTTATTTATCATTCCCTTGGTGGAATCTAAAAGGGGCACATGAATCGTGATGATATCACAATTTTCATATATATCTTCCACATTGAGTACATGTTTTACGTCCCTGCTTAAGTTCCATGCAGCATCTACGGAAACATAAGGATCATATCCATATACTTCCATTCCCATATGCTTTGCAACATTGGCAACCTTGACTCCGATCGCACCAAGTCCGATGATACCAAGTTTTTTATCCTGAACCTCTGTGCCTGCAAAACGTTTCTTTTCCTTCTCTGTTGCCTTGGCGATATTTTCATCTTCTTTCGCGGATTCTACCCAGTTGATGCCTCCTACGATATCTCTGGATGCAAGGAGCATGCCTGCAATCACCAGCTCCTTAACGCCGTTTGCATTTGCCCCGGGCGTATTGAATACGACAATTCCCTTTTCTGCACATTTATCCAGCGGAATGTTGTTGACACCTGCACCGGCTCTTGCAACTGCCAGAAGATTATCGGATAACTCCATATCATGCATGGCAGCGCTTCTTACCAGAATTCCCTCTGCCGCATTCACGTCTTGCGTTTTTTCAAATTCATCTGTAAATTTATCAAGTCCCACCTGCGCAATGGGATTCAAGCAATAATATTGAAACATTTTATTTTCTCCTTCAACTGACTATCAGCCATTCTTTTTTTCAAATTCTGTCATAAAAGCAACCAGTTTTTCAACACCTTCGATGGGCATTGCATTATAGATGCTCGCACGCATACCGCCCACTGATCTGTGCCCTTTCAGATTCTCAAATCCGGCTTCCTTGGCTTCCTTAACGAATTTTGCATCCAGTTCCTCGCTTCCTGTCACAAAAGGAACATTCATAAGAGATCTGTCTTCTTTTCTTACAGTGCCCTTAAACAAATTGCTTTGATCCAGGAAATCATAAAGAATCTTTGCCTTCTTTTCATTATAATCTTTCATCGCGGATAACCCGCCCATTTTTTTGATCCATTTGAATACCTTACCGCAGATATAAATACCATATGCGGGAGGAGTATTGTACAGTGAATCTGCATCTGCATGGGTCTTATATTTCAGCATTGTAGGGGTCCCCGGAAGGGTATCCTCTGTGATCAGATCTTCTCTGATAATCACGATTACAACACCGGCAGGACCGATATTTTTCTGAACGCCGCCATAAATGACGCCGTACTTAGATACGTCCACAGGCTCTGACAAAAAGCAGGATGAAACGTCAGAAACAAGTATATGTCCCTTTGTATCAGGCAGGGTCTTAAATTTCGTTCCATAAATTGTATTGTTTTCACATATGTAAACATAATCAGCATCCTCAGGAATGGGAAGGTCTGAGCAGTCTGGAATATAGGAAAAGGTTTCATCCGCTGAAGATGCAACCTCTACTGCATCACCATAAATTTTAGCTTCCTGATAAGCCTTCTTCGCCCATTGACCTGTCACAATATATGCAGCCTTGCGGTTTTTCATTAAGTTCATAGGAATCATGGCGAACTGTTGGCTGGCACCGCCCTGCAAAAACAGCACTTTATAATTATCAGGAATATTCATCAGTTCCCGCAGATCAGCCTCCGCCTCTTTGATGATTGTATCGTACACTTTGGAACGATGGCTCATCTCCATAACTGACATTCCCGAACCTTTATAATCTAACATCTCATCTGCAGCTTCTTTTAATACTTCTTCAGGTAAAACTGCCGGACCTGCTGAAAAGTTATACACTCTGGACACTTTTATCTCCTCCTGTTTATGGGTTTCCCCTCAAAATTTATAGCAAAAAACATCTGCAAAACATTTTAAACTTATTTTACCAGTTAGTCAACTAATTGGATGACTCATTTTTTCTTTTCCAGATCCGTTGCATCAAACACTTCACTGATGGGAGCTCCTGCGGGCACCATAGGAAATACCTTGTCATCCTCCGGAATCACACACTCTATCAGCACGGGCTTTTTCATTTCAATGGCCCGGGTAAGTGCATCTGCAACTTCCTCCTTGCGTGTTACACGAATCGCCTCACAGCCAAGCCCCTTAGCCACCATACAGAAATCCACACCGTCATCAAGTACCGTCTGGGAATATCTTTTCTCATAAAACAGCGTCTGCCATTGTCTTACCATGCCAAGAACATGATTATTGATCACTACCTCTATAATAGGAATCTGATATCTGGAGGCAGTCGCCAATTCATTCATATTCATGCGGAAGCACCCGTCACCGGCAATATTGATGCAGATTTTATCCGGGTTTCCGACTTTCGCCCCGATACAGGCGCCAAGCCCATACCCCATCGTGCCAAGTCCGCCCGAGGATAAAAAGGTTCTGGGATGTGAATATTTATAATACTGTGCAGCCCACATCTGATGCTGCCCCACATCCGTTGTGATAACGGCATCTCCGCCTGTGACTTTGTCGATCTCTTCCATAATATAAGGACATGACAGAGCACTCTCATCATAATTCAGCGGATACTTTTCTTTTAGTTCTTTTATATGCGCATTCCACTCTTTGTGTTCCATTTTGGGCAGTTCCTGATTGATTAAAGTGAGGATTTCCTTAAGATCACCCACAACGGAAGCCTCTGTCTTAATATTCTTATTGATCTCTGCCGCATCAATATCGATGTGAAGCACCCTTGCCCTTGAAGCGAACATTGCTGCATTTCCCACAACACGGTCAGAAAATCTTGCACCCAGAGCTACAAGAAGATCGCATTCGCTGACCCCTAAGTTGGAAGCCTTCGTACCATGCATACCGATCATTCCGGTATATCTCTCATGATGACCGTCCATGACGCCCTTCGCCATCAAAGTATCACAGACAGGCGAATCCATAAGCTCTGAAAGCTGCCTTACTTCCTTGGAAGCACCCGAAATCACGGCTCCGCCTCCCACATAAATAAAGGGGCGTTTAGATTCCTTGATCAGGGATACTGCCTTTTCAATATCCTCCTTCGTATACTTACAGGAAGAACAAATGGCAGCTGGCGTCTGCTTTTCATATTCAAAGGAAACAGCCGTCACATCTTTGGTGATATCCACCAGCACCGGTCCGGGTCTTCCTTCCTTTGCAATCGCAAAAGCCTTTCTGATGGTATCTGCCAGTCTGGTAATATCTTTCACGATATAACTATGCTTTGTAATCGGCATAGTCACACCTGCAATATCCACCTCCTGAAAGGAGTCCTTTCCAAGCAATGGAAGATTCACATTACATGTAATTGCCACTACCGGAACAGAGTCCATATAGGCAGTAGCGATACCTGTAACCAAGTTGGTTGCACCAGGACCGCTGGTAGCAAGGCACACACCCACTTTTCCGGTGGCACGTGCATAACCGTCTGCCGCATGCGCTGCCCCCTGCTCATGAGAAGTCAGAATATGTGTAATCTCACTGCTGTGTTTGTATAAAGCATCATAAACATTTAAAATGGTACCTCCGGGATACCCAAAAACGGTATCAACTCCCTGTTCCTTTAAACATTCCACTACGATTTCCGCACCTGTCAACTGCATCTTATCCATTCCTCCAAGTCTACAATTATTTTCTGGGAATCTCCAGAATTGCCCCTCTGTTTCCGCTTGTAACCATTTCCCTGTATCTTGCAAGATAGCCTGTGGTAACTTTGGGTTCTCTCGGCTGCCATTTTGCTGCTCTTGCCGCCATTTCTTCCTCAGAAACCTTTACATCCAATTTCATCTCCGGAATATTGATACTGATGATATCTCCTTCTTCCACCAGCGCTATGGGACCGCCTACCGCCGCCTCCGGCGAAACATGCCCGATAGATGCGCCCCGGGATGCACCCGAGAAACGTCCGTCCGTAATCAGAGCCACGCTTGATCCAAGCCCCATTCCCGCAATCGCTGAGGTGGGATTGAGCATCTCCCGCATGCCCGGTCCGCCCTTGGGACCCTCATAACGGATCACCACAACATCTCCTGCTACGATTTTTCCGCCCTTGATTGCTTCAATAGCGTCTTCTTCACACTCGAACACTCTGGCAGGTCCCTCGTGCACCATCATCTCCGGAACCACTGCAGAACGCTTTACAACGCTGCCGTCAGGCGCCAGATTTCCTTTTAATACGGCAAGACCGCCTGTTGCTGAGTATGGATTATCGAGAGGTCTGATTACCTCAGGATTTTTATTGACCGCATCCTGAATATTTTCTCCTACCGTCTTTCCTGTCACAGTCATGCATCCTGTATGCAGAAGTCCGGCATCTGCAAGCTCTTTCATCACGGCGTAAACACCGCCCGCTTCGTTCAGATCCTCCATATAGGTAGGACCTGCCGGTGCAAGATGACATAAATTGGGCGTTTTTTCACTGATCTCATTTGCAAAAGCAATATCAAAATCAAATCCGATCTCATGGGCAATCGCCGGCAGATGAAGCATGGAATTGGTGGAACATCCAAGCGCCATATCCACTGTAAGCGCATTTAAGATTGCGTCTTCTGTCATAATATCTCTCGGTCTTATATCTTTACGATACATTTCCATAACTGCCATTCCGGCATGTTTTGCCAGCTTGATTCTTTCCGAGTACACCGCCGGAATCGTTCCGTTTCCTCTAAGCCCCATTCCAAGCGCTTCTGTCAGGCAGTTCATGGAATTAGCCGTATACATTCCTGAGCAGGAACCGCAGGTAGGACAAACTTTCTCTTCAAATTCCTTTACTTCCGCTTCCGTCATGGTACCTGCCGCATGTGATCCTACCGCTTCAAACATAGAGGAAAGACTTCTCTTCTGTCCCTTCACGCGGCCTGCCAGCATGGGACCTCCCGAAACGAATACGGTAGGCACATTGATTCTTGCTGCCGCCATCAAAAGTCCCGGAACATTCTTATCACAATTCGGAACCATGACCAATGCATCAAACTGATGAGCAAGCGCCATACATTCAGTAGAATCTGCAATTAAATCTCTTGTGACAAGAGAATATTTCATACCGATATGCCCCATTGCAATTCCATCACATACTGCAATCGCCGGAAATACCACCGGTACACCGCCTGCCTCGGCAACTCCCATCTTAACTGCGTCCACAATCTTATCCAGATTCATATGTCCCGGAACGATTTCATTGTAGGAGCTGACAATACCGACCATGGGCTTTTTCATCTCCTCTTCAGTAAATCCCAACGCATTAAACAAACTTCTGTGCGGCGCCTGCTGTACACCGCTCTTTACATTATCACTTCTCATCTGTTTCCTCCTGACTTATTTTCGTTTCATTTTTACTCACATAAAGAATATAATTATCATTTTCATACACAGGCAGCATATTCTTCTCCATATACTCCCATGGAATCGTATCATAATAATGATAAAACTCCCAGACCATCTCCTGGAAATCCGGATCCGTCATCCTCTTATCTAAAAGAAGCACATCAGCCCCTTCTATTTCTCTGTTTTCACAGCGAATGCCATAAAGAAAGTACAGCAGATATTCCTGATTACAATCTGTGACACAAAATCGGCTCCACTTGCTCATATCTGTCTGAGAAAAGGCCTCCTGTATGGCATGCTCATTTGCGCCATATTGCTCATTATATCCTGAGAAACCAATGCATTTCACACTAAATGCAATTGTCAGGATGAGCATTAAGGCAGAAATACTCTTTCTATGATGCTCATCGGCTGCCTTAGTGCCGATAATCTTAATAACCTGCTCTAAAAGTACGCCAATCAGAACCGCCAGCAGCACACCTCCGTAAGTAAACACTCTGTAGTAAGGCCGCTTACATTGAATCATCAGGCAGACCGGCACCATCACGATTCCTGTAAACAGAAAAAGATAAAGCAGCAAGTCTGCATTTTCCTTTTTCCTGATGCAGCTTATGATCTTATAGACAAGAAATGCGATCCCTATCCCCCATAGAATCATCACGGCAAGCGAATGATAATAATAACCGGACAGCGTCACAAAAAAGTCCCAGAGCCTTCCGGCAAATCCTGCTCTCTCCTCACTTTGGATATAGGGCGTATCCAGCATATATTCCATTCCTCTGCCGATTGCAGCAAAGGGGGCGCTTAAAATAATCTTCATATGCCCTACGCCATAGTAAGCGCCAGTCTCATCCTTCATCAGAAGATTGGAGCCGATTGCAAGCCAGATAGTAGCATACAGAAAAATTGTTCCCACTGCCGCGCTCACAGATGCAAGAACTAATTTAGTAAGCTTTTTTCCGCTTTCCGCCATGCCTTCCTGTATTCCCCTGACCAGAAGAAAAACACCGCCTGCCATACACAGGGGAAGGACCCAGTACACATTACTGCTGACAGTATATAATCCAAGCACCAGAGACACGATATAGATAAAATAAATCTTTTTGGCAGCTCTTTTTTCTTCACATATCCGAATCATGCACAGCCACGCTGTGAGATAACAGGTAATGCCAAGCGTGTAGCCTCTTCCCTGCACCGCAAGCTGATTCACCAGATTCATGGATATGTACAAAAGAACCGTAATCATGGGAATCCAGCCTTTTGTGTATCTTTTCATGATTTTATATAAAAGACACATATTCGAAAGCGCACACAGATAGGATACCCCGCGCAGACCAATATAAGCATTTCCCAGATAATCAAGGAATGCAGAAAGTACCGAATATCCTACATGATTATTGGGAAGCGGCCAGTGAATGGCAGCATATACCGGTCCTTTGCTGATGAACCAATAGTAGGTGTACAATTCATCATACCATGGCGTAAGCGCAAACAGCCTGTAGCCGTAATAGACAGCCATAACTGCAAGCAATACCAGAAATGCTGCTTTCTCCCGTTTTTCCTGTTTCTGATTCCCCAAAAACTGCTTTGCCCCGCTAGTTGATTTCATCTGCTAATAAGTCACCCATTTCTTTACATCCAACCTGTGTACACCCTTCGGACATGATATCGATTGTCCGATATCCTTTTTTCAGGATACTCTTTACGGCATTCTCCACTGCATCTGCTTCTTTATCAAGATCAAAGGAATAGCGAAGCATCATAGCGGCTGAAAGAATCGTTGCTATAGGGTTGGCGATGCCCTTTCCTGCAATATCCGGTGCAGAACCGTGGCTTGGCTCATAAAGACCAAATTTACTGTCATTTAACGATGCGGATGCAAGCATTCCGATGGATCCGGTAACCATACTTGCTTCATCTGACAAAATATCTCCAAACATATTCTCTGTCAGGATCACATCAAACTGCGCAGGATCTTTTACCAACTGCATTGCACAGTTATCTACCAGCATATGTTCCAGCGTAACCTCCGGGTAATCCACAGCCACCTCATCTACCACCTTACGCCATAATCTGGAAGAATCCAGCACATTTGCCTTGTCCACGCTGGTAACCTTCTTCTTCCTCTTCATGGCGATATCAAAGCCCTTCACTGCAATCCTGCGGATTTCATTTTCATCATAAGTCAGTGTATCCACCGCTTTGCGGATACCGTTTTCCTCCGTAGTATGACGTTCTCCGAAATACAATCCGCCGGTCAGTTCCCTCATGATCATCATGTCAAATCCTGCACTGCTGATTTCCTTTTTCAGCGGACAGGCATCGGATAATTCTTCATATAAAACAGCCGGTCTTAAATTTGCAAATAGATTTAAAGCCTTACGAATACCAAGGAGTCCTGCTTCCGGTCTTAAATTAGGAGGCAGTTTGTACCAGGGAGATGTAGTCGTATCGCCGCCGATTGATCCCATCAGCACCGCATCCGCTGCCTTAGCTGCCTCCACCGCTTCATCTGTAAGCGGCACACCATGAACGTCTATGGAAGCTCCGCCCAATAATACGTTTGTATACACAATCTCATGACCATAAACTAAAGCCACCTTGTCAAGGATTTTTTTTGCTTCTGTAACAATCTCGGGTCCGATACCGTCACCTTCAATACATGCAATATTTAATTTCATTTCGACCTCCTATATTATGTTTTAAATACACCGCATATTTATAAATCCGTTGCATCGACTGTACATAAAATAAGACGCATATTATGCGCCTTACTTCCAAATTCATGTTTATTCTGCATCTGCCTTTTCAACCTGCGCTATAGCAGATTTCTGCATAGGAATACGGCAATTCTTGTTATTACCAAATTCTACGATTACTGTATCATCCGTAATATCTATAACGATTCCGTAAAAGCCGCTGCTGGTAAGGATGCAGTCACCAACTTCAAGTGCGGATAGCATGGCTGCCATTTTCTTTTGTTCCTTTTTCTGGGGACGAATCATAAAGAAGTACATAAATGCAAAAATTAGTACAAGCCATAAAATCATCCCAATGCCAAGACCGCCTGTTGCCGCTGCCTCCGCTGATCCATCTAATAGAATACCCATTCAAATTTCCTCCTGTTTTCCACTTTGTAGATAAGCCTAACAAATATAATACACAATTAAACGGCTAAAAACAAGTCCTTTTGCTTTTTTTGTGTCTTCCGTCACTGGGCTGTACCCTGTGCCATACCTGCAAGCTTTTGTTTTTTGTAAGCAGCAAATTCTCCTTTATCCAGCGCATCGCGGATTTCTTCCATCATTGTATTGTAAAAATACAGATTATGGAGCACACACAGACGCATTCCCAGCATCTCTTTTGCCTTTAACAGATGCCGTATGTAGGCTCTTGAATATCTTCGGCATGCCGGACATCCGCACCCTTCTTCAATAGGTCTTTCATCCAGTTCGTACTTGGCATTGAAAAGATTGATTTTGCCATGGTTGGTGTACAAATGACCGTGACGCCCGTTTCTGCTTGGATAAACACAGTCAAAGAAATCAATCCCTCTCTCCACGCCCTCTAATATGTTCGCCGGCGTCCCCACTCCCATCAGATAGACTGGTTTATCAGCCGGCAGATAGGGAACCGTTTCTTCTATAATATAATACATTTCCTCATGGCTTTCACCCACTGCAAGACCGCCGATGGCATAACCGTCAAGCTCCATATCGGCAATTCGTTTTGCATGTTCTACCCTGATATCCCCATAGACAGCGCCCTGATTAATGGCAAATAAAAGCTGATTCTGATTGATTGTATCTTCCAAGGTATTCAGACGCTGCATCTCCTTTTTGCAGCGTTCAAGCCATCTGGTGGTCCGCTCCACAGATGCCTGCACGTATGAACGATCCGCCTTACTGGGAGCACATTCATCAAACGCCATTGCAATCGTAGATGCTAAGTTTGACTGGATCTGCATGCTTTCCTCCGGTCCCATGAATATTTTGCGTCCGTCGATATGGGAATTAAAATAAACGCCCTCTTCTTTTATTTTCCTCAGTCCTGCAAGGGAAAAAACCTGAAATCCGCCGGAATCCGTCAGAATCGGCTTATCCCAGGACATAAATTTGTGAAGTCCTCCAAGCTGCTTAATGATTTGATCCCCGGGTCTCACATGCAAATGATAGGTATTGGAAAGTTCCACCTGCGTATGAATCTGCTCCAGATCCTCCGTGGAAACAGCGCCCTTGATTGCAGCAACCGTCCCTACATTCATAAATACAGGTGTCTGTATCACGCCATGAACGGTTGCAAATTCTCCGCGCTTTGCTCTTCCTTCCTGCTTTAACAACCGAAACATAATTTCCTCCAGACAATTTTATAAATATTTATCCCAGAATTCTTCCAGACAAAGTTCTTCTTCCATAATAATCGTAGCTGCTTCCTTCCCCACATAACGGAAATGCCAGGGTTCAAACTCTATACTGGTGATGTATTCTTTTCCCTCCGGATAACGAAGGATAAATCCATATTCCGCACAATGCTCTTCCAGCCATTTCCCTGCATTGGTATCCGCAAATCCCTCATCCAGTGTCACATACGTATCAGAAACAATGTCTATGGCAAGTCCGATCTGATGCTCACTTGCCCCCGGAACGGTCACTGCCTGGGAAGAAATCTTGTATGCCTCCATATATGACATTCCTTTGTTCATATATGCCTTGATTTTACGGTTAAATAAAACCTCCTGCCATGCCAGATCCCGATAGGGGGAGCAGATGGCAAGGTTGACGCCATCCTCGCTTGCCGCATACATCATGGCAAGCAATTCCTCAATAATCCGATCATCACACTTCATTGTTCCCTTAATCGTCTTGATTGGTCCAAGTGAAAATGTATAATCATCAGGAATCGGATGCTGCTTGTTGATCAACACCAACTTCCAGTCATCTGCATCAAAAGAAACAGGTTCCGCTGCTGCTGCAGACTCTGTCTCCTCTTTTGTTTCTACCTCATCCGTATCAACTTCGGTCTGCGCGCCAATCTGCGCATCATCATTTAGAATCTCATCCAGAAGATACTTGTCCGCTCCGTCCATGCCATGAAGTTCTGCATCTTCATAACCTTCAAGAACATCCTCATCTTCCAGTATTTCCAACTCATCAATTTGAATCTGCTGCGCATCTGCCAATGTTATATCGGAGGTTACCGCCGCTGTGACCAAAGTCTCTTTCTCCTTGCCGGATACGAAACCGTTTTCCTCCTGAAATACGGGATAAGAAAAACTATTGCCCACCATAAAGCAACATAGTATAAAAACCGTGCATGCAAACCGCTTGGTTCCTTTTCTAAGATAATCAAAAATATTGTGTAAAAGCATGGTCACTGCCAGTCCGATAATTGCCGGCACTCTTAATATCCTGCTGTGGCGTCCCATGCTAATAAAATACGCCTTTGCTCTCTCGTTTAAACTTCTTTTCATCTTTCCCTGCCTAAAATTTTATCGCCCAAGCGTATCGTTAAAACGTATCGTTAAAGCGATTTACATAATATTTTACACAAATCTTTCCGATTCTACAATAGTTGATATAAAAATATTTGTAAAATAAATATATATCAGCTATAATTTTTAAGTAAATTTATTCTTGAAAGGAGTTTTTTATGGCAGGTTCTACATTTGGAACGATATTTAAAATAACCACTTGGGGAGAATCCCACGGGAAAGCCTTAGGTGTTGTGATTGACGGCTGTCCTGCCGGGCTTTCGCTGTGCGCGGAGGATATCCAGCCCTATCTTGACCGCCGTAAGCCCGGTCAGACCTCCATCTCCACCCCCAGAAAAGAGTCGGACCAGGTGGAAATACTTTCCGGCGTCTTTGCAGGCAAGACCACCGGAACCCCCATTTCGCTGATGGTTCCCAATACATCCCAAAAGTCATCTGATTACAGCGAAATTGCTTCCTATTATAGACCGGGGCATGCTGATTATACCTTTGATTCCAAATACGGCTTCCGCGATTATACCGGAGGCGGACGTTCCTCGGGGCGGGAAACCATTGGCAGAGTAGCCGCAGGGGCTGTTGCCATTAAGATTTTAAAGGAAATGGGAATTTCGGTCACGGCTTATACTAAGTCTATCGGTCCTGTCACCATAGATATGTCCCATTTCAATAAAGAGACGATTTACCATACCGCTACCTGTATGCCGGACGAAGCTGCGGACCAAAAGGCTCTGGCTTACCTGAAAGAATGTATGACCAGGAAAGATTCCAGCGGCGGAATCATTGAATGTATCGCTTCGGGGCTTCCTGCAGGCATCGGCGATCCCGTATTCGAAAAGCTGGATGCCAATCTTGCAAAAGCTATTATGTCTATCGGCGCAGTAAAAGCGGTGGAAATCGGTGATGGAAATTCCGTGTCAACGGCTGTGGGTTCTAAGAACAATGACGCCTTTACAAATACAGACGGAACCGTGACCAAAAAAACAAATCATTCGGGAGGAATCCTGGGCGGTATCAGCGATGGTTCCCAGATTATTTTAAGAGCACATGTAAAGCCCACTCCCTCTATCTTTTCCACCCAGGAAACCGTAAACAAGAACATGGAAAATATAGAAATTGCCATCAAAGGGCGCCATGATCCTGTCATTGTCCCCAGAGCCGTAGTCGTGGTGGAAGCCATGACTGCACTCACGATTCTGGATGCATGTATGCTTAATATGACAGCAAGACTTGACTATCTTACAAAGTTCTACAACTAAAACAACGAATGCCGCGCTTCGCGAAACATTCTTATGTTAAACAAAACTGACCTCCAGGCATCAGATTCGGATCTAATGTCTGGAGGTCACTTCTTAAGCCTATTTCAAACGGTAAAAAATAATGCAATTCGGTTGATCCACTTTCATTTCCTTTCCATTCATGACCATGGTTCCTTTTTTCATATCGATACTGAAAAAGGTCATTGAATTAGATTCGTGATTTAAAGAAACCAAATGTCTGTTATCTGGGAACAAGGCTGCATCTTTAGGGTAATCACCGCTGACCGGCAGACAGAAGTTCTTGATAAGCAGTCCCGTGTCCCGATCGATGGTATAAACAATGACACTGTTGTCCCCTGCATTTGAACTGCAAAGGTATCTGAAGTCCTCCGAAAAATTAAGTGCGCTGGCTGCTGACCCACCGGCGTGGTACCTATTTAAAGTGGAAATATTCTGTATCTTGTCAAAAACCGGATTTCCATGCTCATCAACGTAATAAGTGTACACATCAATATAATTTTTCAGTTCGTGCACAATGTACAAAAAACTGCCGTCCTTTGAAAATTTCAAATGGCGGGGTGCAGATTCCTGTTCGCTTCTGATAATATCCACCTGCCGGAGTTTTCCGTTTACATGATTAAGTTCATAAACTACCACATGATCCATTCCCAAATCTGCTGCGCATAAAAACTTGTTGTCCCTGGTCATCTTCACACAATTGATATGGGGTCTGAAATTCCTTTCTGCAATGCTTCCCAGACCTTTATGGAAAATCTCCTCTGTAATCTCTCCTATGGCGCCGTTTTCTTCTACCCGCAGAACTGTAAGCTTTGCATCATGATATCCTGCCACAAAAAGGAATTTATCGTCATAATCCGTTGATAAGTAGCATCCCCGCATACCGTTGATCGACGCATGATTAATCACTTTAAGACTTCCATCATCCAGTATCTTGTAAGATTCCACCCCGAAATCCGTAATCGAATACAGATATTTACGGTTGTGAGATATTGTCACATAAGAAGAATTCGTTATTTCCACCTGATCCTTCTCGGAAAATCTGCCGTTTTCTATATCCACGTCATAAATCTTTATTCCGAAACTGCTCTTATTTCCTGATGTGTAAGTGGATACGTAGGCTACATATTTTTCTTTTCCCATGATGATTCCCTCTTATACTCTTTTTGATAAATAAATTGCTATCTGTAAATAGACCATTTTCATTATAGCACAGGTTATTTTTCCACACAATAAAAGATGGTTTTACTTTTTCATAAATTCATCATTGGTCTATTAATAGTCCGCACAGGATAGGTAAGTATACCAACGTCGTCGCGCTCTCGCTCTATAAAAACGTAACAGACGCTAGACTCGAAAGGACCTCGTCAAGCGCTGACGTTTTTATAAGGACTCCTTTTGGTATACTTACCTATCCTGTGCTACGTTATCGGACAGCCTGCAAAGTAACTAATGTTCACTATTTTTCACCAGGTAGCCAATGCACAGCTCTGAGAGGATAAATAATCCATAAGGAGCCCCTCAAAAAGCGTCAGCACTTAGCGAGGTTCCTCACGAGCTTAGTGCCTGCTACGCTTTTTGCGGAGCGGGAGCGCGGCGACGTTGGATTATTTATCCTCTCAGAGCGTCCCGCTGGTCAAAA
>JAAVAE010000058.1 GCA_014804245.1 Lachnospiraceae bacterium
AAAAAGCGTCAGCACTTAGCGAGGTTCCTCACGAGCTTAGTGCCTGCTACGCTTTTTGCGGAGCGGGAGCGCGGCGACGTTGGATTATTTATCCTCTCAGAGCGTCCCGCTGGTCAAAATGTGAAAAGGAAAACCTATGCAGTTGAAATTATTCGTAAATGCTTTCGTAATCGTAGTTTAAGAAGAAGTCTTCTTCTGTCTCTATTTTTTCCAGATAGTTTTCTTTTGTTACAAGACCGGTGCCCTCGGAAATCCATTTGAGGATTAGGGAGTTGATTTCGGCGCTGTAGTGACCGTCGTCGCAGTAGTAGTCTAGGTTGCAGATGATGTCGTACTGGTCAAAGAAATTGTATAGTTTTACGTTGGGGCATTCCAGTAATAATTCTGTTGCGGTCTGCTCCGCTTTTAGCAGCTTAGGGATGGTTCCTTTGAGGTTTTGGGCGTCCCAGTAGCAGATGCTGTATGGAGGGTAGAAGATATAAAAGGTGGTGTCGGGGTATTTGTTTACAATCCGCGTGATGTTCGAGGTGATAGTGTCGGTGACGGTCTCGTATTCTTCAGCCCCAAAGGTTGTGGTTACGTTTAAGTTGACATGATCTCTGTCGTATGAGGCGAGGATCTGGTCTAAGCCGGTTTCCCTTTCCCAAGAGGAGTATTCGTCCATGGTGGTGGAGGCTTCTCCCGAAAGAGTCATGGCGAGGTTAGGCAGTACGCCGTGATAGAGGATGGATTTGTTGAACAGGTAGGAAGCGTCATTAAATGGATTATCGTCGTAAAGGTAAGTGGGGTAGGAATCGTATTGCTGCCAGTTGCCGTCACGAAGAAGTCCATTGTAATCCACAGCCCAGAGAACGGTGCTCACGTTTGGGTTTCTTGTAAGGGCGCGATCCAGATTTTCGGCAAGTTCTTTGTAGCCGGCACCGGGGAAAGGCTCTTTGACGGAATGGGTTCCAAAGTACGCATCCATCTCGCTGGGCTTTGTGTTCTGAGTCATGGAGGTGCCTGTGATGATGGCATCAAAGTCAAAATATCTGGAAATGCCATCGTTGGTATAGCGTTCATCGTGCAGCCGGTAGGATAAAAAAGAATAGGGTTTGTGATAATGAAAATAAGGGTCGACGAAAACCACAGCAAAAGCTATGAAAAGCAGTGCTGCTATCAAAAGTGTTATGCATTTCAGGAACCATTTTCTGGCTTCTTTTTGATCCATATGTTCCATGCCTTCCTCCATTCCTACATTTCTGATCCGTTAAAAGTTAAAGTATAAAAACTCGCTTATTTCTGATAAGGATACGATGCTCCACAGCATTAATATGACCACCGCCAGGATTTTGCGGTTGGTAAGTTTCATCCGAGCCACCTTCTCCTGGGTGTTTTTCATTGTAAAGCAGGCAGTCAGAAGAGCGAGCGTAAAAGCGGTGACCGGCATCCAGGGATAGCGCGTCATGATGCCGCTAAGCCCCGCTTTATATAGCAGATTCATTTCTAACAGATCGGCAAATTTATCTGTGATAGGCTGATATATGGGACCGAATCCGCCGCGGAATAATTGTGACCACAGCATCCCCGCATCGCTTAAGGAATCCGCCCGAAAGAGGCTCCAGGCAAAAGTGACCAGCACAAAAGTCATGCCTATCCTTAAAAACTGCGGTGCTCTTTTGGACTCAGTATGAAAAATCCGTTCCAATACGGTGAGGATACCGTGCAGCAGTCCCCAGATAATGAAAGTCCAGTTGGCGCCATGCCACAGACCGCTTACAAAAAAGACAATCAATACATTAAGGTAGTTTTTTGCCTTTGAGCATCTGTTTCCGCCTAAAGGGATGTAGACATACCGGGTAAAAAATCTCGTCAGGGTCATGTGCCATCTGTCCCAGAAATCTGAGATGGACTGAGCCTTATAAGGGGAATTAAAGTTAAAGGGAAGCTTTATGCTAAGCATGTAACTCATGCCGTATGCCATATCGCAGTAACCGCTGAAATCAAAATAAATCTGAAGGGAATAACAAACCATCACAAGAATGACGCTGGGCGTGTTGAGTTCTGCTATATGATCGTAGCCAATGGAAACCACTTGGGAAAAGGTATCTGCAATCAGAACCTTTTTAGCAAGACCTAGCGAAAAAGCATAAAATCCTCTGCTCAGATTCTCAAAATTCAGTTTCCGGCTGGCATGATCCTTAAGCTGGGGAATCAGTTCGCTGTGATAGACAATAGGACCTGCGACCAGCTGTGGAAAGAAGGAGACGTACGCTGCATATTCCAGAAAACTATAGTTTTCACATTCGCCTTTATAAGAATCAATGACATAAGATAACTGCTGAAACGTATAAAAACTGATGCCCAGAGGAAGGATCAGCTTTAGTAAAGGAAGATTGGATTTAAATACAGAATTCAGATTTGATATAAAAAAATCATAATATTTAAAGTAAAATAAAATACCAATGTTCAGAAAGATGCCGATACCTAAAAAAGTCCGTTTAAGGCGCTTTTTGGAGGTACGTGTCATACATGCCGAGAGGCAGTAGTTTGCCAGAATGCTGACAATTAGAATGACCAGATAGTAAATACTATTATAGCCGTAAAACCACATGGACATAGCAGCCAGAAAAGCAAGGGCAGCCTTGTACATTTTGGCATGATTCAATCCGTAATATCCGATTAATGTCAGTGGAAAAAACAGAAATATGAAAATGTAGGAATTAAATAACATGCGCTTTCCCTTTCGGATTCCTAAAAACTGTTTTTTGAGAAAATCAATGTTATTATAAGCCACTGCCTACCGTTTGGCAATAAATTTTTAAAGGGAACTGTTACTTGTGAGGGTAAGGAAAATATGATAAAATCATTAGTTAAGTATACCAGATAAGAGGTGCAGTCTATGAATATAATCAGGATGTCCGGAGGACTGGGAAATCAGATGTTCCAGTATGCCTTGTATCTGAAGCTCCGTTCATTGGGAAAAGAAGTAAAATTTGATGATATAAATGAATACAGAAGTGAAGGAGCACGTCCAATCATGCTGGCATTATTTGGCATAGATTATCCTAGGGCAACATGGGATGAAATCGTAGAATTCACAGACGGATCCATGAAGCCTGTTAAAAGGATCAGAAGAAAATTGTTTGGAAGACGTGCGATAGAATATTATGAAGAGGGGTTCTATGACCCGAAGATCCTTACCTTTGATTCCATGTATCTGAGAGGAAGTTTTCAGAGTGAGAAATATTTTGAAGATATAAAGGATGAAATCAGGCAGTTGTATAAGTTTCCGCTTCTTGAGGAGATGCACTTGCCGGAAAAGCTTTATTCAAGCACAAAGGCATGTCTGGATGCAATAGAGAGCACGGAGGCAGTGGGGATTCACATGTACAGAAGTGATTCCCGCAGGGAAGAGGAATTGTATGATGGAATCTGTACAGAGAAATACTATGAAGGCGCAGTACAGTTTATTCAGGAAAAATGCCCAGAAGCTGTCTTTTATATTTTCAGCAACGAGCCTAAATGGGTAAAGGGCTGGGTAGAGAATCTGATTCAAAGTCAGATAAGAGAAGATATGAGCAGAGAAGAGATTGCCGCCATGGAGAAGCGGTTCGTCATGGTAGAGGCTAATACCGAATACACCGGGTATCTGGATATGTTGTTGATGAGCCGGTGCAGGCATAATATCATTTCCAATTCCAGTTTCAGCTGGTGGGCAGCTTGGATCAATGAGCATGAGGACAAGCTGGTGGTTGCGCCGGATAAATGGGTGAATGACAAGGACAGTGAGGACGTCTATACGAAAGGCATGGTGCTTGTGGGCGCAAAGGGAAGGGTGAGCCGTACCGTAAAATAGAGATGAGGAAAAGATTCCAGTTATGAATATAATCAGAATGACAGGCGGTCTGGGAAACCAGATGTTTCAGTATGCACTATATCTAAAACTCTGCTCCATGGGGAAAGAAGTGAAATTTGATGATGTTGCCGAATATAAAGTGCCGGATGCAAGACCCATCATGCTATGGGTATTTGACATTTCCTATCCAAAAGCAAGCGCGGCGGAAGTCAATCAGATTACAGATGGATTTTTAAAGCTTTCCCACAGGATCAGAAGAAAGTTGTTTGGAAGGAAATCCCTTGAATATCATGAAAAAGACTGCAATTTTGACGAGCAGGTGCTGAAGAGGGAGCCTGCCTATCTGACCGGTTATTTTCAAAGTGAAAAATATTTCAAGGATATAGAAACGCAGGTGCGAAAGGCCTTTGTCTTTTCAGATAAAATATGGGAAGGGACGGATCCGGATACAAAGCGGAGGATGGAAAGCTATCTTCGGCAGATAGGAAGCACTACAGCGGTAGCGATGCATGTGCGTAGAGGAGACTACTTAACGACCAGTGAGGTATTCGGAGGAATCTGTACCCAGGAATATTATGTAAGGGCAATCAAAAGGGTGCTTAAGGACGTTCCCGATGCAGTGTTCTTCGTTTTCAGCAATGATACGAAATGGGTGAAGGAGTGGATTCCGGAATTGTGTGAAGAGGGAGAGATAAAAGAGGCGGACCGGTTCGTGGTGATAGAAGGCACCACGGAAGATACAGGCTATCTTGACATGCTGCTGATGAGCCGGTGCAGGCATTATATTCTGGCAAATTCCAGCTTTAGCTGGTGGGGGGCATACCTGAACCCTGCGGACGATAAGCTGGTGATTGCCCCGTCCGTCTGGTTCAACAATCAGGACTGCAGGGATATTTATATGGAAGAAATGATTAAGATTTCCCCGAAAGGTGAATTGATGGAAAAATGAAACAGGATGGCACGCTGATTTCGGTTATTGTAACCGCTTATAATATTGAGAAATACCTGCCCCGCTGTGTGGACAGTCTTCTGGCGCAGACCTATAGCCCTATGGAGATTATTCTGGTAGATGACGGATCTTCGGATGAAACTCCCCGTCTGTGCGATGAATATGCTTGTAAGAATGATTCTGTTTATGTCATCCACAAGGAGAACGGGGGACCTTCTGCGGCAAGAAATGCAGGACTTGCAATTGCAAAGGGCGACTATATCGGATATGTGGACGGAGATGACAAAGTAGAAGCAGACATGTATGAAAATATGCTGGGAGAGTGCCTGCGCACAGGTGCGCAGATTGCCATATGTGCCTACAGGGAGGTAGGAGAAGGTGCGGAAGAAAATCATTCTACAGGCAATATACTGGAACTTAGTCGTGAAGAAACGCTGGAATTATATATAAATGGCGATCCCCAGTATCATATTTATCATTCTGTATGGAGCAAGCTCTTTGAAAGAAAAGTGATTGAAGATATCCGATTTCCGGAGGGGCGCAAATCAGAAGATATCATGTATACTACATGGGCGCTTACCAAGGCATCAAAATGCGTCTTTTTAGACACACCTTATTACAATTATACCGTGGACCGGAGCGGCAGCATCATGAACAGTCAGCTGCATGAGCGCCGTTTTCAGGATGAGATTCCTTTCTGGAAGGAACAGGCGGACTACCTTAAAAAGCTGGGCATGCAGGAACTGGCAGAAAAATCTGCCTATCAGTTTTATCGCAAAATGCTTTTTTATTTTATTGATTTCAAGGACAGAAAGATGAAAGATTCTGCGAAGGAATTAATGACTTTTTTGCGGAAGGAAAAGAGTGAAATCAAAAGAATCTATCGAAGGGACTTCGCAGCATCAGGGGACAAAGCCAGAATGAAACTGGCTTTGTGCTGGCCGGGGGGTTACTATCGGATTGTGAAGATCTATGACAAGTTCATCATACCGCTGAGACAGCATGTGGATTGATGCTTAATTCCCCCAGATAATGATACAGTTATTTTCTTTGGTTAACGGCTCTTCCGCGATTGTAGAGGAGCCGGGAATCTTTTCTAACAGTTCTTCAAGGCTATAGCCGTCCAATACATCATGGGAGAGTGTGTTCCACGTTATATAGCCTGCCTTTGACTTTAAGATGACCTTTTCCAGGTAAACATCCTGAACATCGCGGACTAATTCCGAAAACGCATAGTTGCTTATTACAAAATCATAATTCCCATCTACATCAATCTGAGTGCCGTCCACGAATCGAACCTTATCAGTGGTAGATTTCCCGAACTTGCCAAGAAATTTTCTGGCCAATGCCAAAACTTCCGGAAGGTCAAAGAGGGAATAGGTTTCAACCTTATTTAAATAGCTTGTCAGCAATCGGCATTGCCCCGCATAGCCAATACCGATTTCAGCAATCGATTTAAATTGATGGGTGTCAAATAAGGTTACGATATCCTGCAATACTTTGGCATAACGCAGGGTGGTGGGTGAAACATCCACAGTTCGTCCATTGATTTCATAGGAAAATGTCACCGGATTGCCGTACAGATCATTCCCAAAAAAATTATTCCAGTCAGCATCTGTGAATGTCAGCTTATTATTCTGATTGATGATATCCAGATATTCCTGTCCCTGCTTCTCGGAGACATGTTCTAAAACATCGTTATAAGTAGGGTTTCTTTTGAACTTCTTGAAAAAATGCTCACTCTTTGATGCCATATAACACACCACAGGGTATGAGTTATCATCCGAAATACTGGTTTTCCGCCCCTTAGATATCAGTTTCCTATAGTAATATTTGTATAAAATCCTGTCTATATAATATATGCATAAATTTTTTAGTTTCATTGGCATTTTTCTCCTTTTCATGGAACATATTAGCATACTTTTATAATACCCGCAATAATAGAATCTCAATGAAAATTTGCCTAGAAAAGTAATGTATGATATAATTTTATACCAATAAGCCCGCAGGGCGTTTGGTGCAATAAGCCCGCAGGGCGTTTGGCTGAATAAGCGTAAAAAGGAGACATATGAAGAAAACGAATCTTTTTGGCAAAATCAGATATATTTTTGACCAGAAGCAGAAAAAGCAGTTGATGATACTTGGTGTCATGATTTTTTTCGGAGGACTTTTGGAAACATTGGGCGTGGGAGGTATGATTCCGGTGGTGACGGCGCTTCTCACCCCGGAGGAACTGATGGAATATGTTAACAGGTATGAAATCCTGCAGACGCTCTGTGAACGTTTTCATATTCAGGATACCGGTCAGATTACACTGGCATTGATCATCTTGCTTATGGCGGTTTATGTAATTAAGAATTCGTACATCTTATTTCTGACTTATAAACAGAACTCCTTTATTACCCAGAATAGAAATAAAATGATCAGTCGCGTTATGGCGGAATTTTTAAACAGACCTTATGAAAAATATCTGGGGGCAGATATTCCGACGGTGTTCCGTATCACCGACAGTGATATCCCGCAGACTTTTTCGCTGATGCTGGCAATGCTCCAGCTTGCCAGTGAAATAGTGGTATCTTTGCTTATTTTTATTGTGTTGCTTTGGCAGAGTGTATCCATGACGCTGTTCATCATCGCCGTATTCGGAGTGCTGACTTTGTTTATCATCAAAGTGTTCAAGCCTGCACTGAATAGAATCGGTGCCCAGAATCAGGCGATTCAGTCCCGCATTGCCAAATGGAGGATTCAGGCGACTTATGGTCTTAAGGATGTCAAGGTCTTAAACAGGGAAGAATTTTTTGTGAGAAATTATTATGAAACCGGCAGAATTGGGGCAGATGTAGGCAGGAATTACGCAGTGCTGAATAACACGCCAAGGCTTTTGATTGAGACGGTGTTTATTGTCAGTGTATTGTCCTTCGTGGCAATATTTGTTGGCAGAGGCGGTGATACCGGGGCAATCTCAAAGACGATAGCGACCTTCGGTGTGGCGGCAATCAGGGTGTTGCCCAGCGTGAACAGGATTAACACTTACATTACGGAAATTGCTTATACTCAGCCCAGCCTTGATTTTGTATATGAAAATCTGCAGGAGGGCATGAAGACAGATGCTATGTTAGCTGAGAGAAAGGCAAATTCTCAGGTAGAAAAGCTGAAGCTGGAGGATAAGATTGAACTGAATCATATCAGTTTCCACTATCCTGATTCCGAAAAGGCAATTTTCAAAGATGCGCATATGATTGTGCCTAAAGGAAAATCTGTGGGTATCATCGGTGCTTCCGGTGCAGGAAAATCCACGATTGTGGATGTGCTTTTGGGACTTTTGCATGCGCAGGAGGGAGAAATAACCTGTGACGGTGTGAATATTTTCAAAAATTACGAATCCTGGCTGGCACAGGTGGGATATATTCCACAGTCCATTTATCTGATAGATGAATCCATCAGGGACAACATCGCGTTTGGAATTGATGCCGATAAAATTGACGATAAGAGAATATGGGAAGTGCTGGAGGAAGCCCAGCTGCGGGAATTTATCGAGGAACTGCCCGAAGGACTGGACACTACCATAGGTGACAGAGGCGTGCGCCTTTCGGGAGGACAGAGACAGCGCATCGGTATTGCCAGAGCGCTTTATAATGATCCTGAGATATTAGTGTTTGACGAGGCAACATCCGCTCTTGATAATGACACAGAGGCAGCAGTCATGGAAGCAGTGAACAGCTTCCACGGGAAAAAGACGATGATCATTATTGCCCATAGATTAAATACCATTGAAAAGTGTGATATTATATATAAGGTAGAGGATGCAAAACTGGTGGAAACTACATTATAAAAGCCGGTTGGAGGATTTCATATGATTGGAACGGAATTGTTAAAAGGACAGGGACTTGGCAATCAGCTGTTCTGTTATGTCACGACAAGATGTATTGCCATGGATAACAACCTACCTTTCAGTATTCTGGGAAGTGAAACGGTAGCAAACAATATACACAGCAACTGCGGCATGTATTTTATGGAGCTGGATTATGGCATTCCTTCTTCCAAGGAGGATTATCGTCAGGTATATTATGAAAAAGAGGATCGTATCTATACTGGCAATTCCAGACATGACCTAACACATGGCTGCTATGTTACTGGAGTGGATGAAAAACTCATGCATCCGGAAGATAATACATTACTTTATGGAAATATGCAGGCGGAAAGCTATTATATAAAATATAAAGAAGAGATCCGCCAGTGGCTCAAGGTGAAAGAGGAATACGACTGCATGGAATACAGCAGGGACAACCTGTGTATTCTTCATTTGCGGTGCAGTGATTATTTGGATTGTCCCGAACTCTACCTGAGAAAGAAGTATTGGAAGGACGGTATCCGGAATATGAAGAAGATCAATCCGGATATGGAATTTATGATCATCACTAATGACGTCAAGGAAGCAAGTAAGATTCTGCCGGGGATTCCAGCATATAATTTTGATCTGGCGAAGGATTATTCCATTATAAAGAATGCAAAGTATCTGCTTCTTTCCAATTCTTCCTTTGCATACTTCCCGGCATTCACCAGCACTACGGTTAAATATATACTTGCTCCTAAATATTGGGCAAGGCATAATGTCTCGGATGGGTATTGGGCATCGGAACAAAATATTTACGAGGGATGGCATTATCAGGACAGAAGCGGAAAGGTCTTTACTTATGAAGAGTGCCTTGAAGAACTGCAGGAATATAAAAATAAATCACCCCTGTATCGGACGTTAAATAAGAAGCCAGAGGGAGCGGCGCTTTTGCAGGAAGAGATGAAAACCAAAATCCGCTATGGAAGACATTGGATGCTTAGGATTTTGCGCAGTATCAAAAGAAGACTAAAACTTATGCTGAAGCGAAAGGCATAGGATTATGATATGAGGTTAAGATGACAAATACAAACAAGCGAAAACTGCCCAATGTAACGCTGGCAGCCATGACCAGCGTCAAAGTGTATGAAACGATTAAAGCTTTGGAGTATAGTATGCAGGGAATCGAATTTGGGGAGGTGGTGCTGATCACCCACAGAAAACCCTTGATGCTGCCGGATTCCATTACTTATAAACATACTTCGAAACTAAAAGATATTGACAGTTTCAATTACAAAATGGTATATGAGTTGGGCGATTATATCAAGACAGATTATGTTCTGCTGATTCATTATGACGGATTTGTGGTTCATCCTGAAAAGTGGCAGGATACGTTTCTTAACTATGACTATATTGGCTCACCCTGGCCTATTCCCGAACCGGGAAAGCAGCATTGCTACCACGACATTTACGGTAATCTCTGCAGGGTGGGGAACAGCGTTTCTCTGCGAAGCAAAAGGCTTCTGGATTTTCCAAGAAAGGCAGGTCTTGTCTGGGAAAAGAATGAGGATGGTTTTTATAACGAGGATGCTTTTTTATGCTGTATGAATAAACATAGGATTGAAGAAGCGGGAATGAAAATTGCACCGGTGGAAGTGGCAAAATATTTCGGACATGAGCACCCTGTGCCGGAGGTTCTTGATGTGGATGCCCCTTTTGTTTTTCACAAGTGGTGGGGACGAAATGAACAGTACCCCAGATTTGAAAATCCTTGGACCAAAAGATGGCGCACACTAAAGGCGGCGGTAAGACCGCTGGTTTTCTGGAGACACTGATTTGGGCAAAGAAAATATCTGGCAGGATGTTTCCTGTTAGAAATAGGAGATGGACAGATGGTATATGATTGTATTCCGTTTTTCAATGAACTTGATATCTTAAAGCTGCGGCTGAATATCTTAAATCCTATTGTGGACAAGTTTCTTATAGAAGAAGCAACGGTGACTTTCTCAGGAGAACCCAAAGAGCTATGCTTTGAAAAAAATAAGGCAATGTTCCAGGAATTTCTTCCCAAGATTGAATATATTGTGGTGGATGATTCTCCGGTAGATGCCACTACCCATTTCAGGGACAATTTTCAGAAGAACGCCTTGGTGAGAGGGCTGGAAGACGCTGCGGAGGATGATGTAATCATTTTAAGCGATGTGGATGAGATACCCAATCCCAAAGTGTTAAAGGAAATTATCGCCGGATTTGATCCTGGTAAGGTCTATCATCTTGCTCAGAGAATGTTCTATTGCTTTATTAATATGGAGGAAGTGTCAGGAAGCCTTCTTTCTATTACTGGGGAATTCCCGGGAGTGGAAAGAAAAATGTGGCTGGGTACCAAGATCTTCAGTAAGAAAAGCATTCCCGAAAAGGGAATCATTAAGCTGAGGGAGGCTTCTACCACGGCGCCTAATGCAGTGCGTGTTGCAGACGGAGGCTGGCATTTCGGCTATATGGGAAGCCGGCAGGAGAGGGATGTGTCCAAGCGGATTGGAACAAAGGTGGTGGCAGCCGCCCATCAGGAATACAATAATCAGGATATTCTGGCGGAAGCCAGAGACAGACTGATCTTAGGACAGGACATGTTCGGCAGGGATGCAAGATTTGAACGGGTGGAGGTGGATGAGAGCTACCCGGAATATCTCCTTGAACATATAGAAGAATATCAGTATCTGATTATGCCGCCGGTAAGCAGGGGAAGGCAGATCTATACAAAGGTTTCCATGAAGGTGAAGCGGTTTTTCAGGAAGGCGGTAAGGAAAATAAAGCGCACGTTGGGGAAGCGATAATCCAGTTTCGAGGTGCAGAATGAATCAGAAAAACAAGGTGATAGAAGAATACGGGCTGTGGTTTGCTGATTTGGTGACGATAGGAATATCTTTTGTTCTGGCAACCTATATCCGGTACGGTAATTTCCGTGATATGCAAGATAAGGGGATACACTTTCAAGTGTGTCTGCTTCTTTTGCTTTTCTGCACCATTTATACCTTTTTTATTTCATGGAACAGAAACTTTGTAAAAAGAGGAATAAAGAAGGAAGTTTACGAGATTTTGAAATATAATGTCATTATGATTCTGGTGGTACAGACCATTATGACCTTTTTAAAGTGGGCGGATCCATTTTCGCGTCTCGTGACGGTATACTTTACTGTCATCAATGTGATACTGACGGTTTTCGTACATTTGCTGATAAAAAAAGGAATGCGCATGCATTATCGTTCGGACTTATCCAGAATTAAAGTTCTGGTAATTACTCAGCGGGCAATGGCAGAGGAAGTGGTAAAACATCTGAAGGACAATCTGGATATGAATTTCCAGATTGTACAGGTTGCCTGCCCGGAGTGCAGTATGCCGGAGGAGACAGGCGGCATTTCCATAATACCTCTGAAAGAGGGGTTTATGGAAGATGTGACCTATATGGCGCTGGATGAGGTGTTTATTTATGCGCCGGAATTGAGTCAGAAACGGATTCAGATTATGATTAACGGATTTGATGAGATGGGGGTGGATTGTCATTATTGTCTGGAACTTCCCGGAACCCATTCAGAGAGAAGCAAGATGGACAATTTCGGAAGCTACTCCGTTATTACCTATACAAGATTTCAAAGCAGTTATAAGAGACTTTTGATCAAGCGGGTGATGGATATTTTGGGAGGACTGGTAGGAATGCTGATTACGTTGGTTTTCTTTCCTTTTGTTGCACTTGCCATCAAGCTTGATTCTCCGGGTCCTGTTCTGTTTTCACAGACTAGAATTGGACGCAACGGTCGTAGATTTAAGATTTACAAATTCCGCTCTATGTACATTGATGCAGAGGAGCGCAAAAAAGAGCTTGAGAAGCAGAATGAAATGCAGGGTCTGATGTTCAAGATGGAAAACGATCCGCGCATTACAAGGGTAGGGAAATTTATTAGAAAGACCAGCATTGACGAACTGCCCCAGTTTTATAATGTGGTGAAAGGGGACATGAGTCTGGTCGGTACGAGACCTCCTACCGCAGATGAATTTGAAAAATACAATCAGTACTATAGAAGGCGTATCAGCATGACCCCCGGACTTACCGGATTGTGGCAGGTCAGTGGGCGCAGTGAGATTGAAAATTTTGATGATGTGGTAAAATATGACCTTGAATATATAGACGGATGGTCGTTGACACTGGATGTGAAGATTCTGCTTCGCACCATATGGGTGGTAATTGCAGGACGCGGGTCAAAGTAACCGATTGGAAGAAAAGAGGCAGCAGGTGAAAAAACAGGAAAAAATAAAGGTGCTCATGGTAGGACCGGACAGGGGCGTGCACGGAGGGATATCCGCTGTGGTGAACAATTACTATGACGCCGGGCTGGACCAGAAAATCGGCTTATGTTACATTGGAACCATGGTTGAAGGAAGTAAGCTGAGAAAGCTGATTAAGGCAGTGGAAGCTTTTGCTTTATTTTGCGTGAAGGTGCCGGGGTACCAGATTGTTCATGTCAATATGGCATCTGACAGCAGTTATTATAGAAAGTCCTTTTTTATAAGGACGGCAAAGCTTTTTGGAAAGAAAATCGTGATTCATCAGCATGGCGGTGATTTTGAGAGTTTTTACTACAAAGAGCAGGATGACCGGGGGCGCAAAAGAATAGATCGTGTGCTTTCCATGGGGGATGCATTTTTAGTATTGGCGCCGGTCTGGAAGGAGTTTTTCGGTCACATAGTGTCCAAGAACAAAATTACGGTACTGCCGGATGCAATTGGGATACCGGAATCTGTTTCCAAGGAATATGGTCAGCATAAGATCTTGTTTTTAGGGCGGCTGTGCAAAGAAAAAGGTATTGGTGAATTGCTGCAGATTATGCCGGAAATAAAGAAAAAATACCCGGAAACAATGCTTTATCTGGGGGGAATATGGGAAGATGAAAGTCTTAGGGCGGAAGCTTGGAAATATAAGGAATATGTTAGTTGGCTGGGATGGATTACGGGAGAAGAAAAAAGAAAATATCTGGAGATGTGCGATGTTTTTGTACTGCCATCTTATTTTGAAGGACAATCCGTATCACTTCTTGAGGCAATGGCATTTTCTTGTGCCGTAGTGGCTTCAGAAACGGGTGGAATTCCTCAGATGATTGTGAGGGATTATACAGGTATATTGGTCAAACCTAAGGATTCCGATTCCCTGAAGAATGGATTGGAACGAGCTCTGGCGGATGCGGAATTATGCAGGCGGCTGGGAAGGCAAGCAAGGAGAAAGGTGTCAGAAGAGTTTTCCATTGAAAAAAACATGGAAAAGCTGCTTCAGATTTACAGAGAGGTTTTAAAACTATCATGAAGGAATATAAGGTCAGCATTATAGTGCCTGTTTACAATACAGAAAAATATCTGAAACGTTGTGTGGACACTTTGGTTCATCAGAGTTATGCAAATCTGGAAATCCTGCTTGTGGATGACGGCTCTACAGATGAAAGCGGAAAGATCTGTGACGAACTTGCGAACGCCCATCAGAGGATAAAGGTCATTCATAAGGTGAATGGAGGATTGATTTCCGCGTGGAAAAAGGGCGTGGAGGAGAGCACAGGGGAATATATCAGTTTCGTGGACAGCGATGACTGGGTGGAGCTTAATATGATTGAGGAGATGGCAGCTTATCTTACGGGGAATCCAAGAGAAATCATTGCCAGCGACTATGTGATTGAAAGGGAAGGCGGCGGTAAACAATATATCTGGCAGCAGCTTTCACCGGGGGAATATGACAGGGAAGCGATGGAGAGGGAAGTAATACCGAATCTTTTGGGAAAAGAATGGCGGTATATAACCATATCACGCTGCATGAAATTGATTGCAAGGAAACTGATTATAGACAATTATAAATATAGTGATCCTGTCATTCGTACAGCCGAGGACACGACGATCATGCTACCCTCCCTGATTGACTGTGAACGTCTTGTAGTTATGGACCATAAAGCCTATTATCATTATCTTTACGTGACAAGTTCCATGATTCATAAATATGATAAGGGAATGTATGAGAATATGAGGTTGCTGCGCCGGATCACACAACAGATCATTTGTGATAAGTTTCAAGGTCAAAAGCAGGAAGAAATGTTGAAAAAGGCAGATCAGGAGCATATTTTCATGTTGTTTCTTGCCATTAAGAATGAGGCAAGGGGCAATCCGGGAGGATACAGAAAGAATATCGCAGCAATTTGCACGGACACAGAAACCAGACAAATATGCCGGAATACAAAAGTAGAGGTTAGGGAGAAGTCTAACCGGCTGCTGTATCTGGTACTGCGGCATCCGGGCGGATTTACGATAAGCCTCCTTAGGCTGGCGATGATTCTCTATTACAGAAGATAGTATATAATAAAAGGAAAATAGTACAGTCGAAAACAGGAAAGGAAAGCCGGGATGAGCCAGTTGCTAAAAGAAAAACCGCTGATCAGCGTCATTGTTCCGGTTTATAACGGACAGAATTATCTCAAAAAATGTATAGATAGTATAGAGAGTCAGACTTATGATAATTTAGAAGTGATTATCGTCAATGATGGCTCCACAGACGGAACCGGAGAAATATGCAGGCATCTTCAGGAAGAATATGAAAATATCAGGGTCATCCTGACAAACGATGAGGGGGTCTCTGTGGCAAGAAATGCGGGACTTGAGCGGATGACGGGAGAGTTCGTGACTTTTGTGGATGCGGATGACAGAGTTTTTCCAGATATGATAAGCGTGCTATACTCCTGTATAACAGAGACGGACAGTGACATTGCCGGCTGCGGTTTTTTCACATGGAGTAAGGAAGAGGAGATGAAGGACTTTACCCCTGCAGCGGAGGGTAATAGCAGGAAGACCTATACTCCTGCAGAATTTCTGACCGAAGGAATACTTGAGGGAAACAGCCGATGCTGGAGCAAGCTCTATAAATGTGCTTCAATAGGAAAAATTCGATTCAGACAGGAGATTACTATTGGAGAGGATATGTTGTTTCTTGTGGATTTAATGCCTGGGGTGTGCCGGGTGGCGGAGATACCGTATAAAGGATATGGATATTTTCAAAATCCTACAGGTACCATGAACAGGGATTTCCGTCCCAAATATATGGACCAGATTACCTGCTGGGAGCTTGCCCGGGAAGAAATCGGCCGCATGAACATACCGGGGATGGATGAGGAGAGGCAGGGAAAAGAGCAGTTAAAAAGCCGTGTTACGGCAATTCTCATTATGGCGATTATGCTGACGGCAGGAAAGCTTGCCCGGCTTTCTGCCCGGGAAAGAAAGCGACAGAGGAATTATATTGAAATATGTCATGATAAGATAAAAGTTGAGATGCAGGTGCCGGGAGCTGTTAAGGCACTATCGAAGGGGTACAGGGTCAAGTCAGCAATATTTGCAGCGCTGCCTGAAGTTTATTTAGGGCTGTACCATCTCTGGAAGGATAAGAGGTGACAGAAATATTTGCGTCGTCTGATTGTAAGGAGGCAGGTTTGGAAGAAAAACTAGTGATGTATATGCATGCGGGAAGCAAAAATCATGGATGTGAGGCAATTGTCAACAGCATCTGCCGCATGATAAAAGAAAAAGCGGTGCTCGTCAGCTACCGGGGGGCAGAGGATCAGGCGTATTCTTTAAAAGAACTGTGCAAAATCATACAGGAAAAGAAAATAGAGGAAAAGAAGCTGATTCATATTCTGCTTTATATTTACCGGAGACTGACAGGTGATGGGGAAAGCTTTATTCGATACCGCTATCAGGAGATTTTTAAGGAAAAGAAGATACCGCTGGCTATTTCCATAGGCGGCGACAATTACTGTTATGATAACATGCTGAGCGATTTACGTCTTGCCAATTCGGCTTTTAACAGGAAAGGAGTAAGGACGATTCTTCTTGGATGTTCCATAGAGCCTGAATTGTTGGAAAATAAGCAGATAGTAGAGGATTTGTCAAAATATCATATGATTATTGCCAGAGAATCTATTACTCATCATGCGCTAAAGGAGACCTTCTGTGGGATGGCGCAGAATGATGGAACTTTAAAGAAAGAGGAGAAAGTTCCGGAATTATACTGTTATCCTGATCCCGCATTTACACTTGAAAAGAAAGAACTTCCGCTTCCGGAAGGGTTTGCACAAGATAATACAGTGGGCATCAATGTGAGTCCCATGATACAGGATAATGAAAGCCGTGAAGGCATTACCATGGAAAACTATCAGGAGATGATTCAATATATCATAGACCATACAGATATGCAGATTGCACTTATTCCTCACGTGGTATGGGAGCAGAATGATGACAGAAGACCGATTCACGAGTTGTTTGAGTTTTTTAAAGAGACAGGCAGAGTAGTGGAAATCGGAGATGGAACCTGTGAAGAACTTAAGGGATACATCAGCAGGTGCCGGCTGTTCGTAGGGGCAAGGACCCATGCGACCATAGCGGCATATTCCGCCCTTGTCCCTACGCTGGTAGTGGGTTATTCAGTGAAGGCAAGGGGCATTGCCAGAGACTTGTTCGGAGAGGAAGAGCATTATGTAATTCCTGTTCAAAGTCTTAGCAGACCGGATGATTTGACGGAGGGGTTCAAATGGCTTTTGGATAAGGAAGAGTCTATCAGAGAACATTTGAGAGAGGTCATGCCTGCATATAAAGAAAGGGCATTTTTGACAGGGAAAGAAGTAGACAGATTATGGGAAGAATTCAGTCAGCCACAAAAAATATAGCTTTCGGGTATGTGGGGAATGTTGTCACACAGCTGCTTGGATTTGTTCTGCGTACCATTTTTATTGCACACCTGGGCGATACCCTGACAGGTATCAATGACTTATATACCGGTATTCTATCAGTTCTGTCTATGGCGGAACTGGGAGTGGGAACAGCGCTCAACTATAGCTTGTATGGACCGGTGGCTAGGAAGGATTATGAAAAAGTCAAGTCTTATATGCTGCTTTATAAAAAGGCATATAGGGTTATCGGGCTTGTCATTGCAGTCATCGGGCTTTTGATTGTACCGTTTTTACCTTATCTTGTAAAGCAGCCGGAGGGAGTCACGGTCAGGGATTTGACGCTGTATTATTTTATTTTCTTATTTAATACAGTTACCTCTTACTTTGTGGCATATAAGTATAGTCTGGTTAATGCAGAACAGAACAACTATATTCAGACCAATATCATCACCATTACCAAGATGATTACGGTTGTTTTGCAGATAATCGTGATTATTACGACGAAAAACTTTTATTTATATCTGCTTACGGCAGCTTTTGTGGAACTGGTGCAGAAGGTGTTCGTAAGCCATTATCTGGATAAACGTTATCCGTATCTTCTTGACAGGAATGTGGCAAAACTGTCGAAGGAAGAGACGGGAGAGATTGTAACCAAGACCAAGGCGCTGGTATTTCATAAGGTGGGAGATGTAGCGAGGCTGCAGACAGACAGCATGATCATATCAGCCTTCATCAACGTCACGCTTGTCGGTTTCGTGGGAAACTATAATATGATATTGACTTCGGTGTCTAATTTTGTAAATATCATATTTAATTCTGTGCTTTCCAGCTTTGGCAACCTGATTGCCACGGAATCAAGAGAAAAACAATATAGTATTTTTCAGGTGTATCGGTTCTTTGCCTGCTGGATCTACGGATTTTCGGCGGTAGGATTTTTTCTTTTGCTGACGCCGTTTATTATCCTATGGCAGGGATCGGAAAGTGTGCTGGCAGTCAGTGTGGTATCCTGCATTTTGATTGATTATTATTTCAAAGGTGATAGAATTATATTATCGAACTTTAAGACGGCGGCAGGCGTCTTTGAGCAGGACAAGTATCTGGCGCTGATACAGGGAGCAGTCAATCTGGTTATTTCTATTGTACTGGTACAGAAAATAGGTCTTACAGGCGTTTATATCGGGACGGTAATATCGGGGCTGATTGCAAACATCACCAAGCCGTTTATCATTTACAAGGTATGTTTCGACAAACATGTGAAATCCTATTTTATTGATTCGGTAAAATATCTGGTGGTTCTTTCGGGTATCTTGGTAATTTTGTCCGGTATCAGAAGAGTGATTATGCCGGAAGTGACGATTGGGTCCTTTGCAGTCATGTTCGTGGTTATTTGCCTGGTGTTCAACGGAATCTTTTTGTTGTTGTTTGGAAGAACACAGGAGTTTGCATATTTATGGGGAATCATCAGAAGAAAACTGAAGACGAATGGAAAGGAGGACCATTATGCTTGAAATGGTAAAAGCAGCGGAGAAGGATCTGCTCCGTTATCCGAAGCGAGGTTTAGGATATTATCTAAAAAGAACGGCGAAAATGCTGACAGGACGAAAGGTAGAGCCTCTGGACAAAATAAATTGGCCAACGGGGTTGTTAGCAAAGAGCCTTGCAGACTATTATATGAAAAACAAAAATTCAGAGGAAGCAAGGATTATTTTAGACCGTTTAAAGAAATACTATGATAAATGGATCAGCCGCGGGTGCAAAATGTATTATCTGGATGATGCCTTCAGCGGAATGGCTCTGATTGATCTTCATCAGATGACGGGGGATGAAAAATACAAAAATGCAGCTGATGCTATGGTCAGATATCTGTTTGACCATGAAACAGACCATGCAGGAAGTCTTCTTTATCGTCCGAAACAGAAAAACGGCTATGTTTTTGCGGATGGAATAGGGCTGGTCTGCCCGTTTTTGTGTAAATACGGCAGTACATATGGAGATATGAATGCGATTAACCTTGCAGTCACGCAGATACAAAATTTTATTGAATATGGAATGGATGCAAAAACCGGGCTGCCTTACCATGGATATCATTATGAAACCGGTGTGAAATACGGCATTATCGGTTGGGGCAGGGCAGTAGGATGGCTGATGATCGGAATGTCAGAATGCCTTGCTTATATGGAAAACGACAGACCAAGCTATGAGATGATCAAGCAGTCTTACAGGCGTCTTGTGGATAAGGTGGAGGCTTACCAGTTGGAAGGCGGTCTTTATAGCTGGCAGTTGGGGGCAAAAGAAGGACCGATTGATACTTCAGCAACCGCCATGATTCTCTATGCGATTGCCAGATCTTTGGAAACGAAGGTTTTGATTGGCATTCATAAGTCAAGAATGATACGCGGAAGAGAGGCCTTATGGGGAACTGTGAAAGATGGCAGGATAGATAGCTGCCTTGCCGAATGCCAGGGATTTTCCATGTATCCTCAGATATATGGGACATATCCATGGTCACTTGGACCGGCACTGTCATTATTTTCGATGGCGGAAGAGAATAGTTAGAGGGGAGGAAAAGGTTATTAAAAAATATCGGAGCGAATGGAAGTATTGCGAAGAAGAAGCTGACCTGCTTGCCATAAAACAAAAACTGACTGCGCTATTGGAATATGATTCCTATGCGGAAGAAAACGGGAAATATACAATTCATAGCCTTTATTTTGATGATTATAAAGATACATGTGCAAAAGAAAATGTGGCAGGTGAGGGCAGAAGATTCAAATACCGTGTCAGATACTATGGCAATAATCCAGAGAAGCTATGGCTGGAAAAAAAGGAAAAACTAAACAGCTACTGTTATAAAAGAAAATGTTCCATTTCACCAAAAGAATTTCAGTCAATTATTGACGGAAATGCATTTGATGTTTTTTGGAATACGGATGAACAATTGTTAAAGGAATTTTGTATAGATACTGTGACAAGAAGATTTTTGCCAAGAATAATCATTGATTATGAAAGGGAAGCATTTGTAGAAATTATTTCAAATGTCCGGATTACTTTAGATTATAATATTTCAGCATCAGACGAAACAGAGTTTTTTTTAAGCGGCAACTATTTTAATATACCGGTTCTTGAGCAAAAAAAGCATATTTTAGAAGTAAAGTTTGATGACATGCTTCCCTCCTATATTAAAACAGCACTCCAAGCCGATGTACTTATACAGCAGTCTTTCTCTAAATACTATTTGGGCAGGATTGCTGTGCAGGATAAAAAAAAATATAACAAAAGAATGTGAGGAGAAACTAATAATGGGAATTATTTGGGCAATTAAGGATGCTATTGCCAGCAGCTTTCAAAATCAGGAAATCACCACGTCGGTATTGTTGGCAGTGCTTATTATGACAGGAGTTCTGGCGCTATATGAATTTATTGTTTACCAGGTGGTATTGCGCCGTTCTTTGTATAATAAGGCTTTTAATATGAGTATTGCGGTACTTCCTTTTTTTATTTCCACAATTATTCTGTGCCTACAGTCAAATCTTGTAATTACGCTTGGCACAATAGGTGCTTTAGCTATCATACGTTTCCGAACTGCGGTAAAGGATCCGGTTGATTTGATTTTTGTTCTGTGGTCAATCCATATCGGAATTACCTGTGGATGCCAATTGTATGAAATTGCAATTTTAACCTCGATTTTAGCAACAGCAGTATTGATTGTACTAAATCGGCTTAACATAGGCATGAGATCACATATTCTGGTTTTGCATTGCAAATCATCAGATTGTGAATCTGAAATTATCAGCCTACTAAAAAAGGATACACGGAGATACCGGGTGAAAAGCAGAAATTATACCGAAAAGGGAATGGATTATGTGTTTGAAATCTTTACCCGGGAAATAGGCGCTTTAGCGAATGACTTGGAAAAAAGCGCAGATATTGAACGCTTTTCCCTAATGGAGTATGATTCAGATGATATTTTATAAAAGAAAACGAAGTGCTTTACTGCTGGTTAGCATATTCATAGTTATTCTTTTCATTACTTTTAAGAGCATTTTACCTCGGTTAAACAATAGGATATCATCCAGTGAAAATGAATTGACTTTTTCCAGAGAATCTGGTTTTTATGATACGTCATTTGAATTAGAACTAACTTCAAAGTCTGGAACCATTTATTATACATTGGATGGTACTCTTCCAGATAAAAGTGCCATAAAGTATGAAGCCCCCATTTTGATAACAGATGCCTCTTCCAACGATAACACATACTCAATGAGGACAGATTTTTCTACTGGATTTGATATAGAGGCAATTGAAAAAGTAAGCTCTGAGCATATTCCCGGGTATCAGGTTCCCGATTATAAAATTGATAAAGCTACCATTGTTCGTGCTGTAGTTTATGATGAAATGGGGCATCGCAGTGATGTGAAAACAGCATCCTATTTTGTGGGATTTTCGCAAAAAAATGGATACGATGGAATGAACGTTCTTAGTATTATCACAGAACCTTCTAATTTATTTGACTATGAGACGGGTATTTATGTCACAGGCAGGGCTTATGATGAATATGTAAAAGAATATAGAGGCAGCGGCGAATATTATTGGCGGGAGGAATTTTGGTCATTGTGGTATGCCAATTACAGAAAGCGTGGCATCAATTGGGAACGTAAAGCTAGCTGCCAGTTTTTTGACGCTTCAAAGCAGCCTGTTCTGGAACAAGAATGCGGTATTCGCATCCACGGCGGAATTAGCAGAGGATATAATCCAAAAAGTTTAAATATATATGCCCGAAAAGAGTATGATGGAAATAAAAAATTCCAAAGCGATCTTTTTGAAACAGGCTATTATGCTTCGACGATAACCCTTTTTCAAGGAGGAAATGATGTAAGAACCAAAGCTAAAGACTATCTGATATCTACAGCAATAAAGGACTTGGATATTTCCTCTATGAATTATAAGCCCTATATTTTGTTTTTAAATGGAGAATATTGGGGAATTTACTGGCTGAATGAAAAATATGATGCTCGTTATCTTGAATATTATTACGATGTGGACAAGGATAACGTAATTATGATGAAAGGCACAGAGCTTGCTGAAGGTGAAGAGGATGATTATAAATACTTTTCTAATATGATAGAATTTTGTTCACAAAGCGACGTGACAAAAGAAGATAATTATGAGAAAGTATGTGAACTGATTGATATTGAAAGTTATATAGACTATTATGCTGTTATGCTCTATATTGGCAGATGTGGGGACTGGCCAGACTCGAATTATGCTTTGTGGCGGGTAAGGAAAAATGAAGCTGGTCCATTTGGAGATGGAAAATGGCGCTGGATGATTTATGATTTAAACTCCTCCGGATTTTATGCTGATACAGATTCAATTCAATACGTCATGGATAATGATGAAATGTTTAAGAATTTGATGACAAACGATACTTTTCGCGCACAGCTAATCCACCGGATTGAGGAACTGGCAGATACAGTTTTCACTTCCGAATCAATGACAGAAAAATTAAATGAATATCAGGTTTTTATTGCTGAACCTATGAGAAAGAATGACAGACGGTTTTTTGGTGATGATTCATTATCGGATTTTAATTATGAAATTGAAGTGTTGCAAAACTTTTTTTCAGAAAGAAATGCACAGTTACCCTCTATATTAAATAAATATAAGTGATACATTGTGACAAAGAAGAGGAATAGAAGATATGATCATTATTCAGGTGGCGGGAGGTCTGGGAAATCAGCTCCAGCAGTATGCATTGTACAGGAAATTTGTTAGAATGGGAAAGGAAGCGAGGCTGGATTTTTCATGGTTTTCTGAGGGAAATCAGGAGGGGGTTCTGAAAAGGCGGGAGCTTGAGCTGAACTATTTTGACAGGCTGATTTATGAAGAATGCAGACCGGAAGAAAAGATAAGACTGATTGGAAATGACCGTTTTTTGGGCAGGCTGAGAAGGAAACTGACGCCATTTACAATATATTGGTTTAAGGAGAGCGGGATGTATCACCCAGAAATTTTTGACTTTGAGGATATGTATATCAGCGGATATTTTGCATGCGAAAAATATTATGGTGATATTTTGTATGACTTAAGAGAGAAAATACAATTTCCGGCGAGCGGTAATCCCTTAAATCAGGTGATGGCACAGGAAATGAAGGACAGAGCGTCAGTCAGTGTACATGTAAGGCGGGGAGACTATCTGGACCCGGAAAATACAGCTATGTTTGGCAATATCTGTACAGACAGATATTATGAAACAGCAATAAGGCTTGTGAAGGAAGAAGTGCCCGGGGTGCATTTCTATTTGTTCTCTGATGATATTTCTTATGTGAGTAAGAAATATCAAGGGGAAGAATATACGATTGTAGATATCAACCATGGAAAGGACAGCTTTTATGATATGTGGCTGATGAGCCAATGTAAGCATAATATTTGTGCGAACTCTACTTTCAGCTTCTGGGGAGCAAGGCTGAATGGAAATGATGATAAAATTATGATCCGTCCCACGATTCATAAGAACAGTCAGACTTTTGTAAAAGAAGAGATGGAGGAACTCTGGAAGGGGTGGAGATTTGTCAGCCCTTCGGGGAAGCCGGAATAAGGTGTATAGAATGGGAATTGACAGAACATTAAGAGAAAAAACAGCGTACTGTCTTTTTTATGCAGGAGTGGTTATAGAGGTTCTTCTTGTGCTGATTGATAAGAGCGCTTATACGAATCCGATAGAAGGGCAGATTTTCCGTCTGACTTTCCTACTTTTTTTTGCCAAGGTATGTCTGACAAAATATTCTATCAGGGAATATGGTCTTCTTGCATTTTTTCTGGTGATAGGCGCTGTATCGTACTTTGTTACAGGGAGAAATGAGATTGTCAGAGCAGTTATGCTCATGGCAGCTTGCAAGGATGTGGATATGCGCAAATGCCTGAAGCTGGTATTCTGGATGACTCTGACAGGGTGTCTGATTTTGATTCTGCTGTCTTTGTTTGGAATATTGGGAACGCTGTCTTTGACTCAGGATTATGGACGCGGCAGTATTGAAACACGATATGTGCTTGGCATGGGGCATCCGAACGCACTCCAATGCATGGTATTCGTCCTGACCCTGCTTGGTATGTATTTATATCATGCAAAATGGGAGTGGTATCATTATGTGTTGATGCTTTTCGTCAATGGGGGCTTTTTCCTGCTGACAGATTCCAAAACAGGATTTCTGGTTTCAGCTTGTGGGATTTTATTGTTTTTTGCAGCAGGCATAATCAAAAATAAGAATTTGATCAGGGTTTTCATGATTGGAAATATGGGCATTTTTGCAGGGAGTATTCTTATTTCCATTATGTCCGCGAAAGATGCCATGTGTCTCTGGCATTATTATTGGGAAGGAACCACCAGTAGGAAGATTAACTTTTACCTGTTTCTGGATACAATGCTGACAGGAAGACTCCATTCTTTGATTGAGACGGATAATCACGAAGGAATCATGGAAACATGGCGTTTATTTTCACGACCGGAAAACAATTATTATTTTGATATGGGATGGGTCAGATTATTTTATTGGTATGGAATCATACCGGCGTTTCTGGCAATAGCTGTATTGACCGGATTTATGATATACTTTGCTAAAAAGGGAAAAATGGAAGAGATGATATTTTTCTCGATGTTTGCCCTGTATACGGTCATTGAAGCGCATATCATTTCCGTTTATCTTGCAAGGAATTATCTTTTCTTTATAATAGGAATGTATTGCTTCAGACGGCTGGAAAAGCCCAAAGAATACAAAGAAAAACGGCGCTAGGCTATAATGACTTTGATTGTAGGAACAGGTAGAAGTAGGGGTTGATGGGAAGAGAAAAAATGCTGGATATAAGAGAAAATAAAACAGGTTGTTTGCAAATAAAGCTTTCGGAGTTATTATATCTATGTTTTTGGAGTCTGATGCTTTTTGCTAAGGGAATTGGACTGTATGATGGACAGAACGTCTATAAGATTTTTCTGGTTGCATCATTTATGTGTATTATAGGTAAGATGTGCATCACAGAATATTCTTATAAGGAATGGGTAGTGATGCTTTTTTTGCTGGCACTGTCGACAGTGGTTTACCGTGTCAGTGGTGAAAAGGGCGTCTTAATCTGCATGGTGACGGTGACAGCAATGAAGAATGTATCGGTAAAGAGGGCGTTTGGAGTTGGTCTTGTGGTGTGGACTGCTGCAATGGGAGGGCGTTTTTTGGCTTCTCTTGTATGTATTGAGAGTGTTCAGACTGCTGTCCAGACAAAGAACATTTCTGGAGCGGTGCTGCGGTATTTTATGGGATACCCGCATCCCAATGTTCTCCATATTTCCTATCTGATTTTGGCGGCCTTTTCTATTTACTGTGTAAAAGAGACTTATAATTGGAAGCATCTTCTGATTTTATCCGCCGGAAATCTGTTGTTATTCTTTTATTCCTATAGCTTCACGGGGGCATTGACTGTAATGGCATATATTCTTTTATCCTACTATGTTAGGAAAAAAAGAATCAGTAAGGCAGAGTATTTTCTGGTCAGGCTTGTCTTTCCGGTCTGTATTCTGTTTTCAATTATCTTTCCAATCATACTTGAAGGAAAAGCATTTGAAATAGCAGATAAGATTTTTAACAATCGAATTCATCTGGCGAGGCATTTCCTCACACTTGAAAGTATGTCTCTGTTCGGAAATAATCTGGCCGCCATCACCACGGATGTGATCACCATGGATAATGCATATATCTTTGCGCTGGTGACTTACGGTATTCCCATTTTCCTGCTGATTTGTGCAGGATATCTGACGATTGTGTCAAGCTATGTAAAGCAAAAGAAAAATATTGAACTGGCAATGATCTGCTGCTTACTGTTAGCAGGTATTACGGAGCCTTTTCTGTTCAATACTTCTTTTAAGAACCTTACCCTCTTGTTCATTGGGGAAGGACTCTTTGCAGCGCTGCGGGATAAGGAAGAAGGAAGGAAGGAGACGGCCATTCTTAAGAACTGGGACAAGGAGATTGCCATTCCTCTTCATGGACTGCGGAAAATGGAGGACGGTCTGCGGAATATGTGGTGCGCGTATAAGAGCGTGATTTTAGGCATTGGAACAGTTGCAGCATTTGGACTCAGCATTCTTACAGGTATCTTTTATCAGGTAAGACCGGAGGTTTTGGCAGTGCAGAAGGAAAATCTGCTCGTCTTTGAAAGAATCAGGGTTGTGGTGACTGTTTTTTCACTAGGATTTATTGTTACTGTAATGATTACAAGTGCAGTTTATATGATTGTTTTGAGAAAAAAACTTCTTGACGGTAAGGAATAAGAGGAGGAGCGACTGTGAAAATTGCACATATTTGTCTGGTCGGTGGATATACGGAAGGACTTAATTATCAAGAAAATAATCTTATTAAATATCAGGCAAAAGACGGACATGAGGTTAGTCTGATAACTACGGATCACTGCTATACGGAGGGCGTGTGGGGACTGTGCACGACAGAAACGGATTATATCAACCCGGACGGTGTCCACATTATCCGGCTGCCTTTTGCATTTCCATTGCCATACAATGTGAATCGTCAGATTGGAATATTTAAGGGCTTCAAAGATACTTTGGAAAGGATTAGACCAGACATTATTTTTGTGCATAACCTCCAGTTTCAGGATAACCGCAAAGTAGCTTCTTACAAAAGAAAACATCCTGAGGTAGTTGTTTATGCAGATAATCACAGTGACTTTTCCAACAGTGCCCGAAACTGGTTTTCAAGGAACACCCTTTATCGTTTCTGGTGGAAACCATGCGCAAAGGCTGTGGAACCGTATGTAAAGAAATTTTTTGGGGTAATGCCCTCTAGGGTGGATTTTTTACAGAACATATACGGGATTTCGGCGGATAAAACCGACTTGCTGATTATGGGAGCAGATGATGAAAGCGTAGAGCGGGCGGCTAAGAAAGAGATTCATAAGGAGGTACGGGAAAAATATGGTCTGCAGCCAGAAGATTTTTTGATTGTCACAGGGGGAAAGATTGACGCGTTTAAAACCCAGACCTTGCTGCTTATGCAGGCTGTACAGGAAATCCCGCGGGAGCATCTGAAACTGCTGGTGTTCGGATCAATTGAGGAAGAGTTAAAGGAAAAGCTGCTTGCACTGTGTGACGGAAAGAAAATTCAATATATTGGATGGGCAAAGGGGGAACAATCTTATGAGTACTTTGCCGCCGCGGATCTGGTAGTTTTTCCGGGAAGACATTCCATCTATTGGGAGCAGGTAGCGGCCCAGGGAATTCCGATGATCTGTAAATATTGGGAGGGGACAACTCATGTGGATATTGGAGGAAATGTTGAATTTCTGATGGAAGATTCCGTAGAAGTGATAAAAGAAAAAATCTTAGAGCTTTTGGATCACCCGGAAAAATATGAGCAAATGAAAAAAAGTGCTGGAAGCGATGGAAGAAATGCATTTTCATACCGCTTAATTGCAAGAAAATCAGTAGGTTTAACAGAATGATGATAGCCTTTTTTTATGAATCGGTAAGAAAACTGAAAAAAGAAAATAAACCTTATTGGAAATTTTTTTATAAAGTAAATAAAGTGTTGGCAAACGGGCTCTTTCCCATTTCCCAATGTTGGAAAAAAGACAGCGGTGTAGATGGGAAAAGCAGGGTGATCGTTTCAATGACCACATATCCTGCGCGGATCGACAGCGTCTGGATGACCGTCAGCTCTTTGTTGCAGCAGACTATGAAACCATACAAGGTGATTTTATGGATTGCAGAAGAGCAGTTTGCAGATAAGAAAATTCCGAAACGACTTGAGAAATTAAAAAAACGTGGGCTGGAAGTCCGTTTTTGTGAGGATTTAAAGCCCCATAAGAAATATTATAGTGCCATGAGGGCATACCCGGATTATTATGTGATTACGGCTGATGATGACATATTGTATCCGGAAGACCATATCGCGAAATTATGGCAAGGACATAAGGAAAATCCGGAAGCCATCATCTGTAATTGGAGTCATCAGATTACATTTGATGGACAGGGAGGCTTTCTTCCTTATGACGAGTGGATTGATGATACAGGTGTTATACCTGCATATTCTACTTTGGCAGTGGGATGTAATGGCGTGCTGTATCCTCCGGGAAGTCTTCCGGAAGAAGCGTTTTCAAAACATAAGATTATGGAATATGCATTGAATACGGATGATTTGTGGCTGAAATGCATGGAAATCCTGCATGGAAAGAAGGCAGTAAACTGTAACGAGACGGTGTTGATTTATTTTAACCTGTTATCAACGAAAAAATCTGGCTTGTGGAAGAGCAATACCGGTCATAGAGGGAATAATGATGTTATATGGAACCAATTGATGAAAGTGTACCCGGAAGTGTACAGACGACTCTTGGAGGAGCAGGCAGATGATTAGTTTCTTGTATAAATTATTTTTAAAATTGACTCATGTAAAATACGGGAGGTCACTCTCCTTAAAGGGCGTACCGCTTATTTATAATAAAAAGGGAGCTTCTATCAGTATTGGGGATAATTGTGTCGTGAAAAGCTCCTTTTTGTCTAATCTTGTTGGACTGTATTCCAGAACAATTATTCTCACCAGGATTCCGGGAGCTTCCATAGAAATAGGTGATGACGTGGGAATTTCGGGTGCGACCATCTATGCTCGTAGTAAAATCACGATTGGAGATCACACCAATATTGGAGGCAATGTGAAAATTCTGGATAATGATTTTCATCCAGTGGATGCCGACGCACGACTTGCAGATGATAAGGAGAAAATAGGAACTGCTCCCATCCGGATTGGCAAAAATTGCTTTATAGGGTGCAATGTGTTAATATTGAAAGGAAGCGAAATCGGAGACAATTGTGTGATAGGCGCCGGCGCCGTTGTCAGCGGAAAGTTTGAAGCGAATTGTGTGATAGCGGGCAATCCGGCAAGAATAATCAAAAGGATATAAATTTATGAAAAAGCCTTTTACCAGTCGTATACTTGGTGTCAACGTTGCAGTCACCAATATGCAGGATACAGTCAATTTAATTATAACCCATATTGAGGAATTGCGGGGAAGATTTATCTGCCTGTCCAATGTACACACGACGGTAATGGCGGAGAAAGATGAGGAATACAGGAAAGTACAGAACACTGCTTTTCTTGCGCTTCCGGATGGAAGTCCCCTTGCGCTGTTGCAGCGGCTCAGGGGTTTTAAGGAAGCGGAGCAGGTGGCAGGGCCAGATTTGATGCCAAGTATATGGAAAGCCACGGAAAATACTGATATTTCTCATTATTTTTATGGAAGTTCACAGCAGACCATTGATGCCTTAAAGAAAAATCTCAAGGAAAAATATCCAGGGCTAAAAATAGCCGGTATGGAATCGCCGCCTTTTCGTTCGCTGACAGAAGAGGAGGATCAGGATGCCGTAAATAGAATCAATGAATCAGGAGCTTCCATTGTATGGGTGGGGCTTGGTGCACCGAAACAGGAAAAATGGATGTATGCACACCGTAATCAAGTAAACGCCTTGATGCTGGGGGTGGGTGCAGGTTTTGATTTTCATGCGGGAACGGTAAAGCGGGCGCCGGGCTGGATGCGCAGGCACTATATGGAATGGCTCTATCGTCTGATACAGGATCCCCGGAGACTTTGGAAACGCTACGTGGGGACAAACGGGAAATTTCTCCTGTTGTCTGTAAAGGATGCTTTTACGTGGAAAAAATATGTGGATTCCGACAAAAAGAACCTGCTTATATATGCGCACTACTATTATCCGGATGTGGCATCTACTGGTCAGATTCTGACGGAGTTAGCAGAGGGACTTAAAGATACGTTTCATACCACAGTAATTTGTACAGTGCCTTCTTATACGGGTAAGATACCCCAATATTATCGGAAACATAAATATTATTTCGAGAACATTAATGGTGTGAATGTGCTACGGATTCGGGTGCCGGAATTTCGGAAGAATTTTACGCCCAGCCGGATTTACAATATTTTATCTTATTTTCTTTCGGCCATAGCGGCTACTTTCAGGGTGGAGCGTCAGGATTATATCTTTACGATTTCACAGCCTCCGATTTTGGGCGGCATGCTCGGGGTAATTGGAAAGAGAGTAAAAAAGGCAAAGCTGATTTACAATATACAGGATTTTAATCCAGAACAGGTGCAGGCCGTGGATTTTTCTCACAACAGACTGCTCCTTGGCATGATGATGCTGTTGGACAAGTATAGCTGCCGGCAGGCGAAGAAGGTTATTGTGGTGGGGCGTGATATGGTCGAGACATTACAAAAGCGTTTCGAGTCTCTTCCCGATTATGCCTATATCAATAATTGGATCAACGAAAAAGAAATTTTTCCCCTTCATAAGAAGGACGAGCAGGTTGAACAATTTAAACGGAAGTATGGATTACAGGATAAATTTGTCATAATGTATTCCGGAAATATTGGTTTATATTACGATTTGCTGAATATTGTAAAGGTAATTGAAAGGTTTCAGAGTCAGTCTGAAGTGGTTTTCGCCTTTATTGGCGAAGGTTCCGTGCTTGACGAACTAAGAGATTATCGGGAAAAGAAGCATCTTTCCAATGTAGTACTCATTCCTTATCAGGACAAGAGTAAGCTGATTTATAGTCTGAACGCCGGAGATGTACATTTTGTGGTAAACGCAAAGGGCATCAAAGGGGTATCGGTTCCGAGCAAACTGTATGGGGTGATGGCAGCGGGGAAGCCGGTTCTGGGGATTTTAGAGAAAGGATCGGAAGCGCGGCTCATTGTTGAAGAAGCCGGATGCGGAATTAGTGTAGATCCGGGAGATTATGAAGCCATAGAACATCTGATTAAAAGGTTTATTGATTTGAAAGGTTCCCCTGAACTGGAAGAAATGGGGGCAAAGGGAAGGGACTATCTGGTCAATCATCTGACCAAAGATGTGTCGATTAAAAAGTATCGCGACGAAATATTGTCTTGCTAGAAAATGAGGGATATGTATGACGTTCTTTCTGTTTGCAAAGCAGTTGGTAGATATGCTTTATCAATATCATACACTGGATTATATGATGGTAATTCTGGTCGTTCTTCTGTTGATTTACCAGATTGCATTGGTGCGTCCGAACATACGCAAGAGATTTATGCTGACGGATGGAATCGTAGTTTTACTCAGTGCTCTTCTGACGGTTACTTTTTTCCGGTCAGGGAACGGGTATCAGATTTATTTTAAGGTGATGTCGGCCTTTCTTCTTTACTTTGTAGGGAGGGTGTACTATGACAGAATCAAGGAATGTTATGGGGTGCTCACCTTGGCAGCCTATCTGGTGATTTATGCTAACCTGGTGGTGCGCCTGTATCATTTTGGAACTGCCTTTTTAAAGGTACAGGATGCCGGAGGAGATTTATATTATTATGATACGGATATGGCATTTGCCATGGTTCTTGCTATGGTATTTATAGCTATGTTTGGCAGAAATACAGTTTTTAAGCTGTTTACTATTTTTGTTGTTTGCCCTTATATGGTTTTTTTCTCGGATGCAGGTATACAAATGGTATTGATGATTGCAATCTATGCGATCATGGCCATTTATCTTACCGAATTGGTGGTTAACAATAAAAAACTGACGGGTGTTCTGTTGACTGTCATTATTCTTGGACTGCTGGGAATTGTAGCCGTTATTTATATGCCTGTTCTGGGGTTTGAAAATCCAGAATTAATTTTGGGTTTATTTAATGGAAGGTTTTTCAACAATAGTAATATGTACAGCAGATATGCAGAGTGGAAAATGGTTTTGGACACTTGCGGCAAGGAAGGAATATGGGCGCATTTATTTGGCAGTGGAATGGGCGCCGGACTTAGTATTCAGAGCCTGTATATTAAAACTTTCTATTCTTTGGGATATGTGGGACTGGTCTTAGGATTGATGATGATTATCAGCGTTATGTATTATGTGATGAAGGTAGATGACCGAAAGACCTTTTATCTGGCTGTGATCATGGCGGTGCTTCTTCTTGGAAGCGGCGTTACGGTCAACAGTATGGAGGCTACTCAGATGAGTTGGTTCCCTCTTTTGTTTTCAGGAATGGTCATCTCATCAGTGCAGGTAGATGCGGAAAAATCAGATGGGGAGGGGCAGCATGCTTGCGATTATAACAGGAACGATTAAACCGCCGTTTCAAATGAGCCAATTGATCTTGCGGGACGAGAAAGAGCGGCTGAGGCAGTATGAAGAGAGTCTTTGTTCTATAATAGACAGCAAAGCGTTTTCTAGAATCGTTTTTTGCGAGAATAGCAGCTATGGCACAGAAAAACTTTTGCATCTGGTGGATGCTGCCGAACGTAAGGATATAATATTAGAGCTGCTGTCATTTCAGGGAAATATCGAGAAAGCCTGCATTCATGGAAAAGGATACGGAGAGGGAGAAATCATGGATTATGTCTTTTCACATAGTGAGATTGCTTCCAAAGAACCATACTTTGTCAAGATAACAGGAAGGCTGAAAGTAGATAATATTAAGGACATTACAGCACATCTTAATCAGGAAAAGACGTACTTCAATATTCCCAACCGGACCAGAAGGGACCTTTACGATACTAGGATTTACGGTATGCCAGCGAGGCAGTTTAAAAAATTATTTCTGGATGCTTACGAGCAGGTAATGGATGAACAGGGGATTTTTCTGGAACGAGTTTACACGCAGGTGATACAGGAAAATCGGATTAAAGTGACTAATTTCCCCAGATATCCCAGAATTGTGGGTGTGTCGGGATCTGGAGGCAGTGTATACGGCTATACCGAATGGAAATGCAGAGTGAAAGATTTGTTCAGCAGAATGAACTTATATAGAGTAAAATAGAGGGATTGGACATGCTTTTTTCTATTATAACGGTATGCTTTAACAGCGAGAGGACAATTGAGAGAACTATACAGAGCGTATTGCAGCAGGGGATGAAGGATTACGAGTATATTATCGTGGATGGGGCTTCTAAAGACCGGACCGTGGATATTATTCGTCAGTATGAACCGTTGTTTGAGGGGAGGATGAAATGGATTTCCGAACCAGATCAGGGAATTTATGATGCCATGAATAAAGGGATAGGCATGGCCAGTGGAGAGTTGGTTGGCATCGTGAACAGCGATGATTATTATGAGCAGGATGCGCTTCTAAAGATTTCCCAGGTCTATGGAGGGGAGGATTACAGCATTATTTACGGTCTTCTAAGAACTGTCTCAGAGGGAAAAGAGGTCATGGTTTATCTGAAGAACCATGAATTTCTGAATCAGGATATGATTGCCCATCCCGCATGTTTTGTCACCAAAAAAGTGTATGATAAGTACGGAAAGTATTCTCTTCAATATCCTTATTCAGCGGACTATGAATTTATGCTGCGAATGAGAGAGCAGAAAGAAGTCTGGTTTACAGAGACTTATCATATCATATCAAATTTTTCCCTTGACGGGGCATCCGGCTCTGTTAAGGCATATAGGGATACGCTGCGGCTACGGCATGAATATCATTTGATTGGCAATGGAGAATACTGGACACAGATGCTGAAGAGCTGGGTGGCTCTGAAACTTGGGAGATAGTGTATGCAGATGACATGGGAGAAGACAAAGGAGTATATCAGGTGGGATTTATACCGGAATCTGGAATCCTGTACGAAAAAAGATGTGTTAAAAGCGTTGTGCTCTGGGAAGTCTATGATGGGTGTACTGGTTTATTACCGACTCTGCCGTTACTTTGTGGGGCTTCAGAAAAGAAATGTGATGCAGTTCCTGCTTCATTCTTTTTGCTATATCCGTTTCAGGCATCTGCAGGAGAGATGTGGAATTGAATTAAGCCAGCGTACAGAGATAGGGTACGGACTCCGTCTGCCCCATAAGGGTGGCATTATCATACATGTAAAAGCAATCATAGGGAATAATTGTGAAATCATGCAGGGAGTTACGATTGGGAATAACATTATGAAATCAAGAGATGAGGTGGCGGTGATTGGAGATGAGGTGCTTCTTTGTTCGGGGGCAAAGATTATCGGCAAAGTAAAAATCGGCAATACCGTCATAGTGGGAGCAAATGCTGTGGTGACGCATGATATTGAGGATCATACCATTGTGGGCGGCATACCTGCCAGACCAATCGGGAAATGTGATGATAGATTTGTGATTAATAAAAAGCAGCAGGAATGGCAGTCACAGGACGCTTGAGGATATAGGAGAATATGGTCATGAGAATTATGCCAAACCGGATGGACCGGGGTTTTTTCAAATATCAGGAAGAATTTGAGGAGAAAGCGCTTGCAATACTTCGCTCAGGATGGTATGTGCTGGGAAAAGAGGTCAGCGGATTTGAAGAAGAATTTGCAGCATATACAGGAGCAAATTATTGTGTAGGGCTTGCCAGTGGATTGGATGCCTTGTGGATTGCCTTCCGACTTTTAGGAATCGGAAAAGGCGACGAGGTCATTGTGCAGGGAAATACCTATATTGCCAGCGTTATGGGCATCACCATAAATGGGGCGACGCCTGTTTTTGTGGAACCAGATCAGTATTTTGGAATGGATGCCGATGAGATAGAAGCGAAAATAACAGATAAGACGAAAGCCGTGCTGGTGACGCATTTATACGGAATCGCGTCTCGGATGGATAAAATCACAGCAATATGCGAAAAACACCATTTGAAGCTGGTGGAAGACTGTGCCCAGTCTCATGGAGCATGTTATGATGGTCAGATGACAGGTACCTTTGGTGATGTTGGCTGTTTCTCTTTTTACCCTTCCAAGAATCTGGGAGCTTTTGGAGACGGAGGGGCAGTAGTGGTAAAGGATAAGCAGCTTGCCGATGCGTTTAAAATATTCCGTAATTATGGAAGCGAAAAAAGATATTGCAATAAAATAGTAGGTGCCAATTCCAGGCTGGATGAATTACAAGCGGGGCTGCTCAGAGTCAGGTTAAAGCATTTAAAAGAGTTGACGGAGGAAAAGATCGTGATTGCCAACAGATATACTAGGGAAATCCATAATCCTAGGATTCTGTTGCCGGAGTTGCCAAAGAAGGCAAGCTGCGTGTGGCATCAGTATGTAATTCGATGCGAGGAGAGAGATAGGCTGATCCATTATCTGGATGAAAAGGAAATAGGGACAATCATCCATTACCCGATTCCGCCGCATCTGTCGGAGGCATATGCGTACCTAGGTCATGGAGAAGGTTTTCTGCCTAAGACGGAGCATCTGGCAAAGACGGTGCTTTCCATTCCCATGTACAATGGAATGACAGATGAGGAGCAAGAATATGTGATTCGGGCTCTGAATGAATTTGAATGAGGTTAAACATATGAATTTGAGAGAAAAGTGTCCAATCATACATTTTGATGACCTGGGAGACGAGCGGGGCAAGCTGGTCGTGATTGAAGGCGGACAGTCGATTCCTTTTGATGTGAAGCGTGTGTTCTATATTTACGATTCAGATGACACGGTGGTCAGGGGGCAACACGCAAACAGGGAATCGGAATTTGTTCTGATTAATGTGGCGGGCAGAAGTAAAGTGCGGATTACGGATGGCGAGGAAGAATTTGTGGTAGAACTTGACCGTCCCATGACGGGCGTATATATTCCGAAGATGATCTGGAAGGATATGTATGATTTTTCCGAGGATTCTATTCTTTTGGTATTGGCAAGCACTCACTATGACGGAACTGAGTATATCCGCAATTATGAGGAATATCTGAAAGAGGTTAAGAAAAAATGATGACATTCTGTACGCTGTTTGACAGTTATTATCTGGATAAGGGATTAACTCTTTACCGCTCGCTGGAGAATTGTAGCGAAGAGTTTCGGTTATATATTTTCTGTTTTGATGATAAATCTTATGAGGTTCTTAACGCACTTAAGCTGAAGCATGCAGTGATTACGCATCACTCTGAGATAGAAGATGAAGAGTTGCTGCGGCTGAAGAAAGAGCGTTCCAAAGCGGAGTACTGCTGGACCTGTACGCCTGTCATTATTGAATATGTGTTGAAACATTATAAAGAGCCGGACTGCACTTATATTGATGCAGATTTATATTTCTTTCAGAATCCGCAGGTTTTGTTCGATGAAATGAAAGACGCAGGGGCAAATATTGTAATCACGGAGCATCGCTTCAAAGATAACTGGAATGGCAGAAGGTTATGTAAAAGGAGCGGCAGATATTGTGTAGAGTTCAATTACTTTGACCAGTCGGAAAATGCATGGGAAGCGCTTACGTGGTGGAAGAAAAAATGCTTTGAATGGTGCTTTCATTTGTATGAGCCTGAACGAATGGGAGATCAGAAGTATCTGGAAAAATTCCCGCAGCTATTTCAAGGCGTGCATGAGCTTAAGCACCTTGGAGGGGGTGTAGCGCCATGGAATCTGGGGCAGTATAAATTAAGAAGAGCCGGAAATGACAGACCGATTTTAATAGAGAAGAAGACGGGAGAGGAATTCCCGCTAATATTTTATCACTTTCAGAATATTCGTTATTTAAGTGAGAATATGGTAAATATAAGTTCAGGAACCCATTCTAAAGAGACGAAGGATGCAATTTACAGACCCTATCTGGCAAAGATTGAGGAAAGCCGCCAACAATTGAAGGATTATGGAATAACTTTCAGTGTGAAGAAAATTTATTCCAGCAATAAACTAATAGCATTTTTACAAGGGAATGTACTGCGTTTTAAAGTAAAGAGTATTTCGGACGTTTATCAATTGAAGCAGTTTCGGAGTATGGAGATCAAATGAGGGATGAGATATGCATGCAGGATTTAAAAAAGTAAAGATAACCCTACTCATCCTATCGGTCATTTTGATTATTTCTGGAGTGATATTAGCGGCAGCAATGCGGTCAGATGCCCATACACTGCGGGTTCTTATCGTAGGGGATTCTATTGGAGAAGGCGCCGGTGCAAGTGATCCTTCCTGCAGGCTCATAACGATTCTGGAAAGTTCCCAGCGGGACTATACAGAAAAAATCAGAACCATTGAAAGCCTGAGTGCTCATTATGGGGCATATGTAGCAGATACTATTGCAGCCTTTAAGGACAGTAAAAAATCTTACGAGGAATTGTGTGATGACGGAACGCACCCTAACGATGCAGGACAGAAGATATATTATGAGACAGTAAAAATGGTGATGGATGATATTTACAGTCAGAGGGATATGCCGGAAGTGCGCAGGCCGAATCCGGTCAATCCGGAGATAGCAGGCTTTAAAAATTTCAGATATTATCCGGCAGAGCAGTTTAAGAAAACAGAAGAATATGCATATGAACTGGAAATGAGGCTTCCCGCAGGCAGGCTGGGGATAGATTACACAACGGTTAAAGGGATAAATCTGATTACGTTGTATGCAGATGAGAAGAGAATCTGTGAAAAAGAGATTGGATGGAACAATGATTTTACACTGGACTTTATTGAAGTCATGGAGGATACATGTGAAGTGAATTCAAAAATAAGAATTGTGTTTTCTTCAAAGGAACAGATGGAAGCTTTTCATGGCATGACTGTAAATGAATATGAGGTATCAAAATGAAAAACGTAAAAGAAAAATTAAAATTGCACAACGTGACATTGGCGGCAATGACCAGCGTCAGTGTGTATGAAACCGTAAAGGCGCTGCAGTACAGCATGCGGGGGATTGAGTTTGGAGAAGTGGTGCTGATTACCCATAAGAAACCCTGGTATCTTCCCAAAGAGATTACCTATAAGCACACAGATAAATTGACGAACATTGACGACTTCAACTACAAGATCGCATATGATTTATGCGATTTCATTGATACAGAATATGTATTGCTGGTGCATCATGATGGATTTGTGATTCATCCGGAAAAGTGGAGAGATGAATTTTTCGAATATGATTATATTGGTTCTCCATGGCCGATTCCGTCAGATGGAAAGATGCATTGCTTCCATGATGTGTACGGAAACTGGGTGAGAGTGGGGAACAGTGTAGGTCTTCGCAGCAAACAGCTGCTGGAATTTCCAAGGAAGGCAAATCTTGAGTGGACAAGGGATGAGGAAGGTCTCTATAATGAGGATATTTTTCTATGTTGCCGCCACAAGCATGATATTGAGGCAGCAGGCATGAAAATAGCACCCCTTGAGGTGGCAAAATACTTTGGGCATGAAATGACCATACCGGAAATTGAGGATGTGGATGCGCCCTTTTTGTTCCATAAATGGTATGGAAGAAATGCGGGCTACCCAAGGTTTGTGAATCCCATCTATCTTCCATGGCTTATGGTAAAGAAAGTACTGCGCCCGTTTGTTCATAAATATAGGAGATGGAAACAGGAAAAATCGGGGCAATAAGTGAGGAAAGAGCAATGATACAGCATGTTGTAAGGATCAGCGACGGATTGGGAAACCAGATGTTTCAGTATGCATTTGCCTATGCGTTGGCAAGAAAAACCGGTGTCAGGGTTTTGATTGATCCCTTATTTTGGGGGACATCTCTGAGGAAATATCAGCTGGAAGAATTCAAGGTGACCAACACGGAGCGCCTAGTGTGTAAAGCATGGGATTATATTTTGGGCTTTGGACCAAGAAATGGCAGAAGATTTAAGGATAAATACCGGCAGAGGCTGATTCAGAAAAAGTATCAGTTGATAGAAGAAAAGCAGATTATGCATTATGATGAAGCCATGGGAAATCAGGAAAAATCCAGTTTTTACATGGGGTTCTGGCAGGCTCCTGAATATTTTGAGGAGTATTATGACGAACTGAAATCCCAGTTCACTCGTAAGAAGGACCTTTCATCCGAAGGGATGGAATATCAGCGGCAGATTCAAAGCGGAGTCAGCGTAGCGATGCATATCCGGCGTACGGACTATGTGCGGGAGGAAGGGAATGTAACGCTTCAACTTGATTTTTACAGCAAGGCACTGCATAAAATGTGCAGCCAGGTGAGCGACTTTCAGTTATTTATTTTTACAGATGATAAAGATTTTGTAAAAGAAAATTTTCGGCTTCGGGAATTTATCCTGGTGGAGGGAGTTTGTGACTTGGATGAATTCGAGCTGATGCGTCAGTGTAACCATCATATTGTTGCAAATAGTACGTTCAGCTGGTGGGCAGCTTATCTTGGAGAGGATAAGGGCGGAATCGTGTATGCCCCTCATACGGGCATTTGGTCGGATGAATTTTACCCGAAAGAATGGAATCTGATTGACACGCGGACGGCAGATTCAGGAAGTGATTTTTAGGAGACGTTATGATGAACAAAGTGAAAAAGTTTACGGAGCAGGTAAAATATATTTTTGACGGCAGGCAGAAAGTCCAGCTATTGGCCTTGCTCTTCATAGTGATATTTACTACCTTTATAGAACTTTTGGGCGTATCGGCGATTATGCCGCTTGTAGAAGTGATGATGGATGTCAACAGTATTCAGACGACCCCTTACTTAAACGCGATTTATCAGTTTTTTGGCTTTGACAGTCCTACCAGTTTTTTGATTTTTTTATCCGCGGTACTGATTGTGGTCTACTGGGTGAAGAATATTTTTGTTGCAATTTCATACAATCTGCAATACAAATTTACCTTTAGTAATCAGAAAAGAATGGCATATAAAATGCTTGAGTGCTACCTGAATCAGCCCTACTTTTTCCACCTTTCTCATAACAGTGCGGAATTGATAAGGAGTATCAATACAGATATCGTTATGATGTTCCAGGGGATACTTTCTATCCTGCAGTTCTTTGCAGAAATGCTGGTCTGTGTTGTCTTAGGGGCATACCTATTTGTCAGAGACCCGGAAATTATGTCGATTTTGATTATATTTATGATTGCCTTTGTTATTTTCTTTGCAAAGAAGTTTAAATCTTACCTTAGCTACATAGGGGAAGAAGACCGCAAATATGCAGCAGGAATCGTTAAATGGCTCCAACAGTCCTTCGGGGGATTGAAGGAGACAAAAATTATGCACAGGGAAAAATTTTTCCTAGGAAAGTTTGAGAAAGAATATGGGGAGTGGGCTGATCTGGAAAAGATCTACAGGGACCTCCAGATGATACCCAAGCCTATTATGGAAACATTGTGTATTACAGCGATTATGATAGCAATTATCCTAAAGCTTTTAAATGGAGCGGAAGGGGCATCTTTTGTGACTACGATATCAGCATTTGCAGTTGCTGCGTTCAGACTGCTTCCCTCATTTAACAGAATCACCAATTATATAAGCGTTATTTTGTTCAATTTCCCGGCGTTTGAGGCAGTTTATCATGATCTAAAGAAGATTGATGAAGTGTCTAAGGAAAGCTATGAGCTGATGAATGAAGACGAAGCAGTTCTATCTCTGAACAACAGTATTCGCATGGAACATATCTCTTATAAATATCCTTCAGGCGAGGATTTTGTACTTCGTGATGTGAATGTTGAGATTCCGAAAAATAAGTCGGTGGCGCTTATTGGTCCTTCCGGAGCTGGAAAGACCACTCTTGCTGATTTAATCCTGGGGGCATTGGAGCCTACATCAGGAACTATTTATATTGATGAGACGAATGCCTTTGAACATCTCTGGGCATGGCAAAAAAATGTAGGTTATATTCCCCAGAGCATCTATCTGATGGATGATACCATCCGCAACAACATCATTTATGGAGCAGAAACGGATGTGGATGATGAACGGCTGATGAGAGCGGTGGAAGAGGCGCAGCTGAAAGAATTCATTGAGACTTTAAGTGAAGGTCTGGATACAGAAATTGGAGAGAGAGGCATCCGCTTGTCTGGAGGTCAGAGGCAGCGAATCGGAATTGCTAGGGCGCTTTATTCCAATCCACAGGTTCTTGTACTGGATGAAGCTACATCAGCATTAGACAATGATACAGAAAAAGCGGTAATGGAAGCTATTGAATCCTTATCAGGAAATAAGACCTTGATCATTATCGCGCATCGCCTTACCACAGTAAAGAATTGCGATATAAAATATGAAGTAAAAAACGGAACAGTGCATTTAGTGAAATTGGATGAGATTTAAAAAATATTGGAGTATAGATGCAGATATGAATAAGAAGTTTAAGTGGAAGTTATATGAAAAACGCTCTCAATTTAGAAATTTTTATTTTCATAAAGTAATAAGAAGACATATTTTTGAAAAATACTTTGATATAGATCCGGTGATTCCTTTTTATGCCAATCAATGGGTTATGGGTAAAAAAAAGACAAATTGCTGGATTGCAGATAAAATTAGAGAAGGAACACCCTTCATGGCAGGCAGATTTGGCAACACAGAACTTTCGGTTATGACAAGCGTTTTGAAAAGACGTATGTTTGGAGATGAACCGGAAATACAGGAGCGTTTTGAGGAATGGTTTCATAATCTGGGAGAGTTATCAGGATTTTTTCCAGAAGATCCGGTTTTGGCAGAAAAATTTACGGATTTGATGCTGGATTCATGTAAGGATGTGGATATACTGGCAATGTATCATTGTTACATGGATGATTATGTAATTACTGAATATATGCCGAAAACAAGGGTCTCTTTTCTAAATAATATCGAGCCATGGAGGTGCCGGAAGCCATGGACCGCCGCCCTTAAAGGAAAAAAAGTGTTGGTAATTCATCCATTTGAAGAATCGATTAAAGAGCAGTATCGGAAGCATGACCTATTGTTCCCCGGGACGGAGGTTCTGCCTGATTTTGAGCTAAAGACATTAAAAGCTGTTCAGACCATTGCAGGAGAAAAGGATGAGCGTTTTGCAACGTGGTTTGATGCTCTGGACTATATGTATCAGGAAGCCTTGAAGATCGATTTTGATGTTGCGATTTTAGGATGCGGAGCATATGGATTTCCGTTAGCGGTAAAGCTGAAAAATGCTGGAAAACAAGCAGTGCATATGGGTGGAGTAACACAAATTCTTTTTGGCATCAAGGGAAGACGCTGGATTGATAATCCAAGATCCGGAATAAAGTTTAATGAGGCATGGATATATCCTAAAGAAAGCGAAACACCAAAAAATTGTAAGGTAGTTGAAAATCATTGTTATTGGTAAAGTATATGAGACATACTAATTACAAATACAGAGAAAATGAATATATAAAGTTTACGCTATGGTTCATTTTATGCATTGTTGTAATATTATTCCCTTTTGTTCTGCATGATAAAAGTCTGATTCAGGATGGAGACAGCTTCAATCAGTCGTTTCCTTTATTTGTATATATCGGGCAATGGCTAAGAGCGTGTCTGCGCGGCGAGATACGATTGTTTGATTTCAGGCTGGGGTTGGGGGATGATGTCATACATGCACTGAACTGGCATGGGTTTGGGGATGTAACGCAGATTTTGTCAATGGCAGTTCCTTATAGGTATGCTGAATATGCATATGCGTTTGTGATGATACTGAAATTGTGGCTATGTGGGATTTCCTTTCTTATATACATAAGGAGGTATGTTCGACATGGGGAGTATAGAGTAATAGGTGCGTTACTTTATGCCTGCAGCACATATGCATTAGGGTGGGGGTTCAACTGCTGGATGTTCCTTGCTCCTATGATGACTTTTCCGTTAATATTAGCGGGAATTGATGTAATCTGTGAGGAAGAGGACAACTTTTCAAATGCACTGCTGGCGGGGCTTCTGGTACAGACCTTAAATGGTTTTTATTTTTTATATATGGAAACACTTCTGGCAATTTTGTATTTTGGAGTAAAGGAATATGTCATATTACGAAATAAGATATCTGATAGGTTGAAGAAGCTTATTCGGGATGGAATAAGAATTTTCTTTGTGGCACTGTTAGCCGTCAGCCTGGGAGCACCGTTGTTGATTCCATCTATTGCAGGATACTTGCAGAGCAGCCGCACCGGAAGCGGGCAGGTTGTGAGTATATGGGAAATGATTGTATATCCACTTGACTTTTATCGGGGGGTGCTGTCCTATCTTCTTATTCCCAATATTTACAGGAACATTTTCACACTGGGATATCTTCCGTTAATTGCGATTATTACAGTATTCTTTCATAGAGTGAGTAGAAATAGAGTCCACAGATATCTATTACTTTTATTTTCGCTATTATACTGTATTCCTCTGTGGGGAAGTGCAATGAATGGATTTTCTTATCATACAGACAGATGGCTCTTTGCGTTTACACTGATTATAACCGTGCTGGCGGCATCGGGTTTAGATGCGGAAACAGTTTTATCCAAGAAGGAAAAAATATTATTTTATCTATGTACTTGTGTACTGATTATTTTATATTTGACAGACGGTGACTATTATGCCGGAAAATCGTTGTCTGCGTTGATTTATGGCGGGATAGGAATTTTGCTGCCGGTTGCCTGGAATCAGAGAAAGAAGTATTCCAGACTAATACTTCCATTTGCTGTATGTCTGATTATTCTGAATGGATTGCTGGTATTTTGCCCGAGGGAATTAGGCGGCAGCGGATATGTGTTTGGGTTTAAAGGAAGAGGGACGGTAAAAAAGGAGATCGACCGGCAAGTTGACAGTATTGAGGAGGTAAAAGGAGAATTTGAGAGAAGGGACATGTATGCAGTTTCTCTAGGGGCTTCTCTCATGAAAAATTTTTATGGCACCACAGAATATTTTAGTACATTAAACGGTAATACATTTGAATTTTATAGGAATCTGTGTATATCCCCCGGAACATTTGGCGCGACATGGGTATTAAAGGGGCTGGATGGAAGGGTGGAGCTGGATGCTTTGCTTTCTGTCAGACAGGTTATGGAGTACACAGAAGATGAACTGGAATCCGTGTACAGGTATAACACGGCATATCTGCCAATGGGTGTGACCTACCAGTCATGGATCAGTCTGGAACAATTTGAACAGCTAAGTCCAATGGAAAAAGAAGCAGCATTGATAAAATACGTGGTGTTGGAGGAGAACGAAGAAAGAGAATCAAAGATATCCGTGCCGAAGGAAGTCGAATTGGATCAAAGTATTCTGGAGGCAGACAAGGAAGAAAACTATACGATTGAACTGCAAAATATCGTGCAGGATGGGAAGATGCTCTATGCAAAAGAGGATGCGGTTATCAGAGTATATCTGGAGGACTTTTGCGATTGCGAAAGGGGAGTTCCGGCTAAAAGTGAACTATATGTTCAGCTGAGGGAAATGTTTTTGCTTGACCAGGGAACAGCAGATATAGGCGTTGGAAATAAGAAAATCCAATTAAGGAATGTAAATGATGATTACTATATGGGAGTTGATGAGTTCTGGATTAATGTTACGGAGTGGAAAAGCGACCATCGGGGACAATATTTTGATATCAGACTGCCTGATGGAAAAGGGTATTCTTTGGAGGAAATAAAAGTATATCAACATGAAATAAATTATGATGCAATTGAAGAGAGAAAAGAAAATGCATTGGCTCATCTGGAAGTAGGAATTAATAGAATTTCCGGGGAAGCAGATTGCGCAGAAAGTGCATTGGCGCTGTTTGCCATACCATATGGTGAAGGATGGAAAGCCTATGTGGACGGTGCGGAGCAGCCTGTTTACAAAGCAGATATAGGGTTTCTGGCGATTGAGTTAGATGAAGGAAGCCATACGGTTGTACTGGAGTATGTGACACCAGGGTTGATTCCGGGATGTATATGTGCCGTCATTAGTTTGGCAGCTTTGGTGATTGTCTATGGCAGGAGGCGTAAAAGAAGGATCACAGGGGACTGATTTCTGTGGTCCTTTTTTGTAGGTGCCCCAGCGCAATTGGGTTTAGGATGAATGCTGCTCTATATGCAGTACATTTTTAGGTGCTTGCTTAGCTGACTGGCGCAAATAGATGATATAGGTATAAAGCAGATAAGAAATAAGAAAGAGCAGAGCAGCAGGTCTCTCCATGTAGGCTGTGTCGAATAAAAAGTAACTATAGGATAATAGACTTAACGTTCCTGAAACAAGTGCAAATGGAATATAAATCTTGCTTAGAAAACATAGCAGGAGTAGCATGATGTCCAGACCGTAGGTATAGCGCTCATGCATCACGGGTAAAAACAGAACACAGGTCCAGCAGCTCCAGCATGCAAAATTGAGAAAATCCTCAGGATGAAGTAATTCTTTTTTTGATGATAATACCAGATATAATCCTGCACCTAACAGGCATATAGTTAAAATAACTGCAAATTTCCCAAGGGTTTCATAATCACCACCGGTCAATACCCATAGATTGGGGATATTGGCATACATTACAGGCTGTTCTTTCGTCTGGAATAAATAAATGTCCCATGGAGCCAATAAACTGCGTCCAGCTAAAAATCCAGGTATTCCTGATAACTCTAAGACAAGGGCGGAAATAAGAAAATTTAAAATGCTGAAATCCTTTTTGTAGAAGTAATAACAGATAATAAAAGGAACAATAAAAATTGTCTGTAGTTTAAATGCAAATGCTGCGCCCAGAAAGACAAATGCGAGAACATACTTTCCCTTATATAGGTTTCGCAGAGTAAGGATGCAGAAAAATACGTATATGGAATCGCATTGCCCCCAAAAGGAGGAGTTGAAAACAACTGTGGGAAATAAAAGAATCAGGCAATAAGCACAGTTAAAGGTTAGTTTACACATGGATCTTCCGGATAATTCACATATAAATATGGCACCATAATAGGCCAGTAAAAAATCAAAAATACAGGAAACAATTTTGTAGGATATGACAGGATCAATGTTGATGTATGTCAGAAACGCTATGATTGTCTGATATAAAATGTTATAATCTCCAACCTGTATTGATAAACCACTAAAACCTCCAAGTTCCTTCATTGTATGAAACCAGGGATTCAGGAAGACGAACATATCCTTGGATATAAAATTTCTTCCCAAAATACGAATAGCGACGCCTAAGGCTGTAATTATAAGAAAGAAGAAGATATCTTTGTACTGTTCAATTGTTTTTATTATTTTTTTTTCAAGTATAAACATATTGTAAATCCTTTCATTGCTTATATGCAAGATAGAACATGCCGTCTGAATGAATGATGGTGAACCCTGCATTTGTGAAAACGGAGGTATCATACGAATCATCTAATAAGTAGAGTGCCTGTTCATCCAGATGATTCAAATCTATGTTATAGGAATAATTAGTAAAGCCATCAACATCCAGAAAACTGCTTGGGTAGTTATTATATTGCACAGTGTCAATATATGCGGTTACATTTTCTTTACTATAGAATAGTACAATAGGATAGGGTAATTTCTGGGTGACGTAAATTGTCGTATCATAATCCAGCGCCCTTTCTATCATTTCTGCGGCACCATAATAAAAATATTCTTTTACTTTTTCTTTGTATCCTGTAAAATAATAATTCGTAAAACTGATGAAAAGGACAAAATAAGCAGTAAAAATCAAGACAGCTGTTTTTTTGAACCGCAGTGACATTTTATATAATCCATAGGATACTATGATTATCATAGGAAGGATAAGACTGTTGATTTTGGTTATATTTGCTTCGACCAAGAGTCCTAACAAGAAAGAAGCGGCAAAGTAAATCATGATAAAAATTCCTGCGTCAAAATGCTTTTCTTTCCAATGATTGATTATGTCACATAATAAAAGAAATAATCCAATCAAAAAAAGCGGAAGGGTAATAGGAAAAAAAATACCAAAAAAATCGGCGGCATTTACAATATAATGATCTGATTGGTAAAATAAAATATAGCAAAGATTTTTTAAATTACTTCCAATATTATTCAGAGATACTTCGTTCGAACGCATTACAACTAATTTCGGAATAGAAAAAAAAGAAGTTTGTATCTCGGGTAATATTCCCTGATTAATAAGTAAAAACAGCAACAGAGGCAGAGCCAAGATGAACAAAATTAATACGGAAATTACAGTTTCTTTACACAGCTGTATCTTCTTGTAGCATATACAGTAAAGGATTTGCAAAAAAAGAATTAATGGCACAATTAGCCAGATTGTAGCATAGCAATATAAGGAAAGACCATAGAAAAGAGCGGACAAAGGATAAAAAAGAGGTTTTTCTAAGCCTAATACAAAGAAGTATAATCCAAAAATCAAGAATGCAGGGGCTAAATTGGATTCCAATCCCCAACGCGAAAGCATTATATGCCAAGGCATGATTGCAGTCAGAAAAAGGGATATAAAGCAGATGGCAGATTGAAAAATTTTTTTTGTGAGAAGAAAAATAACCCATAAAGTAAAGCATGCAATAATAACCTGCGGCATGCGGATTGCAAACGTATTTAATCCCAATAGTGAAATAAATGGAATCAT
>JAAVAE010000059.1 GCA_014804245.1 Lachnospiraceae bacterium
GGTAATTTTTTTATCTATTCTCTCATCAATGCATTTACGCCGGGACCGGGAAATATTTTAGCGTTGAATACAGTGACAAACTATGGATATAAAAAAGGGAGACCGCTTTTTTGGGGAATATTTGCAGGATATTATGTTGTACAGATTATATGCGCAGTTTTCGTATTTGGGGTGAGTACCCTTTTGCCGAATATGCTCGGTATGATGAAATACATAGGAGCTGCTTATATTTTATGGTTGGCGGTTCATATTGCGTTAAGTAAACCAGCTACAGATGATGTAGAAAAATCGGCATCATTTATGAAAGGATTTTTATTACAGTTTGTCAATGTAAAAATCTATTTATTTGGAATTACTGCATTGACAGGGTATGTCACAGATTATAGCGCCTCTTTATGGGTTTTGCTTTTGTTTGAAATTATCATAGCTACGATCGGAACGATGGCAACTCTTACCTGGGTTGGAATGGGGGTACTGATACAGAGAGCATATCAAAAGTATTACAAGGTAATTAATATTATTCTTGCGTTAACCTTGCTAGAGTGTGTATATAGCATGTTGAAATGAAGAAGGTTTTGTTGAGGTGGAAAGATTATGAAGAAAATTCTATTAGCAACTCCTACCATGCATACGGAGGAGCAGCAGTATATTCAAAAGGCGTTTGAAACAAACTGGATAGCACCGTTAGGACCAAATGTAGATGAATTTGAGGATAAAGTGGCAGCTTATGTGGGAGCATCTTCCTGTGCTGCTCTTTCGTCTGGAACAGCGGCGCTGCATCTGTCTGTTGTTTTAGCGGGTGTGAAAGAAAATGATATTGTGTTTGTTCCATCCTTGACCTTTGCGGCAAGTGTCAATCCGGTCAGATATGAGAAGGCAATCCCCGTTTTTATCGATTCTGAGCGTGATACATGGAATATGGATGCCGCAGCATTAAAGAAAGCATTTGAAAAATATCCGCATCCGGCGGCTGTCATGGCTGTGCATTTGTACGGCACATCGGCTAATATGGATGAAATATGCGCTATCTGCAGGGAACATAATGTTCCCTTAATTGAAGATGCGGCTGAATCGTTAGGTACAACATATAAAGGGAAAATGACAGGTACTTTTGGAGATTATGGAATTTACTCATTTAATGGAAATAAGATTATTACGACTTCGGGCGGAGGCATCCTTGTTGCAAAACAGGAAAAAGATGTGGTTAAAGCCCGATTTTTATCAAAACAGGCCCGCGACCCGGCCAGGCATTATCAGCATTCTACAATTGGTTACAATTACAGGATGTCAAATATTGTTGCCGGAATAGGGTGTGGGCAGATGCAACATCTTGATGAGCACATAGAAAGAAAACATAAGATTTATAAGATGTATAAAGAAGCCTTCTCTGATATAAAGGAAATAGAAATGAACCCGCTTAACAAGGAAGGGATTGATAATAATTGGCTTTCCTGCATGACGATTTCACCGGACAGTGATGTGACGCCAACGCAGGTTATGGATGCCTTAGAAGCTGAAAATATTGAAACCAGACCAATATGGAAACCGATGCATTTGCAGCCTGTATTTGAAGAATACGATTTTATTCAGGTAGAGAATGGGCTGAGTGTAAGTGAAGATATTTTTAACAGAGGACTTTGTCTGCCAAGTGATATTAAAAATACAAAAGAGGATATGGAGCGTATTATCAAGATTGTGAGGAAACAGTTCCGGTAGAAAACTCAGCCATCTTATCAAAATTGTAGATTATTGTAATTATCCATAATCTCCTTCATGGAGATGCTTTGCAGGTTGCTGCGCAGATCTTCATGGATTTTCGCATAGGAGGTATTTAAAACGCTGTGAATGTTTTTTCCTACCGGACACAGGGGAGAAGGCATAGGGTGGACCCCAATTAATTTGACGAGAAAATCCGGTTCTAACGCATTACAAATCCGGTACAATGTAATCTCATTCAAAGGGCAGGGTGAGATTCCCGCAGAAATTTAGTTGTCTTTTCACGTTTAATAAAGTATATAATAGAAGCAAAAACAAATTTGGGGTTCAGAACACTGCCAAGTGATTAACGGAGGATAGTAGGATGAAAAAAATTTTTCTGGTAGAAGATGATAAAACAATTTCTAAAAATCTGATGCTTCTGCTCCAGTCAGAGGGATTTGCAGTTAGCCTTGCTTCCACGCAGAAAGAAGCAGTCAGTATGCTTGCAGAAGACAAATTTGACATGGCATTGGTAGATATTTCTTTGCCTGACGGAAATGGTTTTGCTGTTTGTACAGAAATCAAACAGACACAGAATATTCCTGTTATCTTTTTGACAGCATCCGGTGATGAGGCCAGTGTTGTGACAGGGCTGAATATGGGGGCAGATGACTATATTACAAAACCATTCCGCCCACGGGAACTGATTGCAAGGATTGGAGCCGCTTTACGGAAAACAGGATGTTCGCCCGCTGTTTTTGATATAAACGGGCTTTCTGTTGATGCTGCCAGTGGTATTGTGAAAAAAAATGGCAAAGAGGTATTTCTTTCTGCTTTGGAATATCGTTTACTGCTGGTATTTATCAATAATCCCCAAAATATTCTTACTCGGGAACAGCTGTTAGATGAACTGTGGGATGCAGCAGGGGAATTTGTCAATAATAATACACTGACAGTCTATATTAAACGGCTGCGGGAAAAAATTGAGGATAATCCAGCGGAGCCAAAGATCATCCTGACAGTTCACGGAACGGGATACCGGCTGGGAGGCAGTTATGTTTCGGAATAAAGAGATCAGGCAGGCAGCCATATTATTTCTTATCATAACATTTATCTTTACAGTAGTGGGAATTATGCTCTGTCCGACGGCGGGAATACTGGAGTTTGTTTTGGCTGCAATATTAGGAACCGTATTTTATATATTCACAAAGAAACGCTATCAGAGTATTGCGCAGCTTTCAGAGCAGATTGACAAGGTGCTGCATAATACTGAACACTTATATATCAACGAAGAGGATGAGGGTGAGCTCGCTATATTACGGAGCGAGATTGTTAAAATGACTTTGCGCATCCGAGAGCAAAATGATGCATTAAAAAACGAGAAAAAGCATCTTGCAGATTCCCTTGCCGATATTTCCCATCAGCTCCGGACTCCGCTTACATCAGTGAATATTATCCTGTCTCTGTTAGAAAAGAACACGGATAAAATGGAACAGAAGGAAATGATAAGGGAAGCAGGGGAATTGTTTGGGCAGATGGATTTTTTGCTTACATCCCTGTTAAAGTTTTCCCGTCTGGATGCAGGTATTGTGGTTTTCAAAAAGGAGCAGATAGATATAAGCAATTTAGTATCGGTTTCGCTCCGTCCTTTCTTAATTTCAATGGAACTTCATAATATTCAGATACAAACTGACATACCGGAGAAAGCAAAAATTTCAGGTGATTTCAGGTGGCTGTCAGAAGCATTCCAAAATATTATTAAAAACAGTATAGAGAGTGTGGGGGATAACGGAAAAATTGAAATTGCGTGCGAGGACAATCTGCTATTTACAGAAATAACATTTCATGATGATGGAACTGGATTTGAGAAAGAAGAGTTACCGCATTTATTTGAGCGTTTCTATCGCGGAAAGGAGGCAGGTGCTACGGGGTATGGAATTGGGCTTGCTCTTTGCAGAACCATTATTATGCAGCAGGGCGGAACCATTACTGCCAAAAATCATCCTCAGGGAGGAGCCGTATTTTATATCCGTTTTTTAAAGTGACAGATCTCTCACAGAAATGTGACGGATCAGTCACCAAAAAGTCACAGAAAAGTAAGTTCAAAGTCCTATGATATGGGTATAGCAAGTTAAAGGAGGCTCATAAAATGGAATTTTTGAAAATTGAAAATTTGTCTAAAGTCTATGGTAAGGATGAAAATATGGTTACAGCATTAGACAATGTTTCTCTGACTATCGAGAAGGGAGATTTTACTGCTATCATAGGCACTTCTGGTTCCGGAAAATCTACACTGCTTCATGCGATTGCAGGCGTGGACGTTCCGACAAGCGGGAAGATTTACCTGGACGGACAGGACGTATATGCTCAAAACAGTGAAAAACTCGCCGTATTCCGCAGGCGGCAGGTGGGTCTGATTTATCAGTTCCACAATCTTATTCCTACGCTTAATGTGATAGAAAATATTACTCTGCCCATTCTCATGGATAAAAGGAAAGTCAACAAAGAGCGGCTGGATGATCTGTTGGAGCTGTTGGGGCTGCAGGAAAGAAAAACACATCTGCCCAACCAGCTTTCAGGCGGGCAGCAGCAGCGTGTTGCTATTGGACGTGCCTTAATGAATGCACCGGCAGTGATGTTGGCAGATGAACCTACAGGAAGTCTGGACAGCCGTAATGGACAGGAAATAATTCGTCTCCTGAAAGAAAGTCATCGTAAATATCACCAATCACTGATTATTGTCACGCATGATGAAAACATTGCCTTGCAGGCAGATCGCATTATCAGTATTGCAGATGGAAAAGTGGTAAGGGATGAAAGGCAGGTGGCGCAGTCATGAATATATTTCACAAGGTTGCTCTGCAGGGGCTGAAAAAAAACCGCACCCGTACATTTGTGACGGTAATCGGTGTGGCATTGTCGGCTACATTATTTACCACAGTTGCTACTTTTGGGACATCGCTTTTGCAATATCTGATCAACGGTTCGATAGCCAGATGTGGCAACTGGTACATTGATTTTGCGGATGTGGATTCAAGCTTTGTGCAGGAACGGATAAGCGATTCTCAGGTTACGGATACAGTGGTTTTTGAAAATATTGGTTATGCCTTGTTAAACGGGGCAAAAAGTGTTGAAAAACCTTATCTGTTTATTGCAGGTTTCACAGATGAGGCATTTGAGCAATTACCGGTTACACTTATTTCCGGCAGACTTCCCCAAAATGATACGGAAGTCATAATTCCGAATCATGTTTCCATTAAAGCAGATGTACGGATTCCGGTAGGAGAGACGCTAAGGCTGTCAGTCGGCAGCCGCGCGGCAGATGGGAACATACTGACGCAGCATGATCCATACAACCCAGGTGAAATGTTGGATATTGTGGGAGAGAAAACCTATACTGTCGTAGGAACTTATGAAAGAGCCGGATTTGAAGAACATGATTCACCGGGCTATACGGTAATTACGAGAACAAATTTTTCCAATACGACAGGACGGTACAGCCTGTTTATTACACTGGATGGTCCGCAAAAAGTGAATGCATATGCGGATCGTTTTGCAGATTCGGTTCCTTTCGTTTTGAATGAAGACGTACTGCGTTTTTATGGCGTGTCGGAAAATACCCTGTTTAATGTCATTATGTTTGCAGTCGGGGGAATATTAACCGCAATTATTATGATCGGTTCAGTCTTCCTGATTTATAATTCGTTCAATATTTCGCTGAATGAACGTGTTCACCAGTTTGGTATTCTTATGTCGGTAGGGGCAACTGCCAGACAGCTAAAAAGTTCTGTTTTGTTTGAAGGGCTTTGTATTGGCGTGCTTGGCATCCCGTTTGGTGTGGCAGCCGGCATTGGAAGCGTTGCTTTGGTGCTGCCGATTGTCGAAAAAAATTTTGCTACCATTTCCGCCAGTAATGTACCGCTAGGTCTGTCTGTGTCTGTTCCAGCACTGGCAGCAGCCATAGCAGTCAGCATGATTACTATTTTAATTTCGGCGTATATTCCAGCGAGAAAAGCTGCTGCTGTCCCTGTCATGGATTGCATTCGCCAGACTGGTGAGATTAAGACCCAGGCAAAGGATGTCAAAACCTCCGGATTTGTCGGATGTGTTTATGGACTGGAGGGAATGCTGGCTCTAAAAAATTTCCGGAGGAACAAACGCCGTTACCGCAGTGTGATACTGTCCCTGACATTAAGCGTTGTGTTGTTTGTAACAGGCAATGCCTTTGGCAGTACCCTGAAAGGAATTGCAAAAGAACTGACTGTGGAAGCTGATGGTGACATTTCTCTTTATGCGCAGGAAATGTCCGGAGACGAATTGCTTACTTTGTGCGACAGATTGAGAAACGTTGATGGGGTCAGCAAAGGCACATGGCAGGCAAATGTGCTTTATTCAGGCACGGTGAGCGGGCTTTCTGATGATTTTGTAAGCGGATATCTTCAGAACGTTGATGGAGACAATGCGGGGGAAGTATTGGAAATACCAATATATGCCCAGTTTATTGAGGATACCGTTTATTATGATTTTATAGAAAGTCTGGAGGTTGATGAAAGAGAATATAGTGGACAGGATGCGAAAGTGCTTGCTCTTATTATTGATACATTAGAACATAAAACTTTCTTTATGGGGAAGGAGATGGAGGTTGCCATTTATTCTCCCACAGAAGAGCA